>JAGIBF010000020.1:87798-88100 GCA_017744515.1 Niastella sp. | reverse complement strand
CTGTTGGGCTTTCCCAGCCCCATCAGTTGTTACCCCTAGGTAATAAGCTCGTCCTTGCTTTCTCATATAAACTAACCCCATCCCAACGAGTGTATTAATAAATCGTCTGTACCTAAAGTCCCAAGGACCGTATTTAAATCTTACCATCTTAGCTTCTACACTCTGCTTCTCAAAATCTTTAGGAGAGGCTTTGCCCATATGCTTGTTTGTTGTTGCTAAAGCTTTTTCTAAATATGTGGGGTAGCGAAGAAGAAAATCCAGCTTTGCCAATTTAGTCAACCCTTCGATTTCAGCATTATTTG
>JAGIBF010000020.1:0-87788 GCA_017744515.1 Niastella sp. | reverse complement strand
TAAATGTATATCCTCATCTTTCTCTAAGCTGGAAAGAATAGTAAATAGATCTTTCATTCCGAGATATTAAATTTAGGGCTCCACCATATTTTGCAACTTTCAGTTAAGACACCTACTACTCCTAGTACATGCTCATATAAGCAATCATGAAATAGTGCTGGGTCATTTTCCTGTCTGGCTTTAATTTTAGCTCGAACAGTGACAAGCATCTCAGTTCCTTTTTCATTGTTTGCATTTAGTTGAAGTTCATCATAAATCTCTTTACACATATTCTGAATAATTAAGAGAATTTGGCTATACCTTCCATCGGCTACCTCAGCCGAATCTCTATAAAGCCAGGAAGCAGCGTGTTGCTCAAAGGCAAACTTCAATGTTCGTATCAATTCAATATTATCTGAGTCTATCCCGCCTGCATCCATTTTAATTTCCAGACGCCTATGTGTATCTATCCCTGCCGCGATAGCCATTCGATCCTTCAGTAATAATTTAACAGGTTGCCCCTTTTCTCTCCTCAACCAGGATGAAAAGTTATCTTTCGTAAAACACTTTGAACTAACTATTGCTTCTATCTCACCGTTTTCATCCAACTCCCCAAGTATGTAAGCATGATGAATCTTTTCGCTATCAAACTCTAATGATGATGCTTTGAAATGTTTCCCTATGATTGAGTCTGCCAACTCCTCAATTTTACTTTCAGTAAGTCCCTTTAGGTCTGAACATATCTTTACTTGATTAACTAACTTAGAATGAATATCATTTAAAGCGCAATAACTACGAGTTCTAATTTTTGAAATAGTATTAAACACACGATCTTGAGTACAATCACATTCTTTTACCAGTTTATTTATAAATCCTTTATTTTTTCTCCCGGTAAGAGTTGCCCCTTCCTTAATAAGTCTTATCAGAGTTTCAATACAAACAGCTGGTTTTGTCGTATCGAATCCATGATTACTTACTATTGAAAACGCTTTAAATTTATCGGGAAATTTTTCATTTAAAACCACAAACCGTTTAAAGGTGTTGAAAACTGCTTCATCATCCAGATTGAAAGGGTGTAGATTAATATTTCTAGTTTTTATCTGGATTCCAGTAAAGCTGCCATCTGCAGATTTGACAAGAATATCTTCATGATGCTCGCAAAACACTTCTATTATGTCGCTTCTCCCATCTGCCATCATAAGCGATAGAATTGCCGCATATGATATTTGATACCGGAATCGATGAAGCACTTCGTCACCAGGATCATTGGGACTAAGCGTGGAATCTGGACTACTTAGCACTGGCGCGTCAAGTTGAGGAATATTTTTTTCGGAGTTTACCTTTTCGTCTATATTATTTTCTTTCATTAGGGAAAATAAACTTAGTATAAAACTTATTCGTATCAGTCAAGAATAGCCCAAACAACTATGTGTCAAAGTAATAAATATTTTTCAATATACAAATGGAATGTTTGAGGCATCATAACGGTTTAACTAAATATACGGTGTTCGGGCTGGTTAGGCTCTCATGACTTTGATGTTGATCAAGATAATCTTACAAAAGCCTCATGACAACTAAGAATCTTATTTTTTCCGCTATATTAGTAACTTTGTCTTGTTATGAATCTGTCGGTATGTTTGCAGACTTATACATACGGGTCAGTACTGAAGAGCAACGGCAGTATGGGTATTCCCAACGCTACCAGATGGAAGTTCTAAGATTTTACTGCAACACTAACCTACTGGAAATTGGCCGAGTAGTATACGAAGAATGTTCCGCCCGCAACTTCAACCGCCCTGAATGGAACAAGCTCTTCTTTCTCTATAAGTCTAAAAAACTTCTTACACCTCGGATTTTACTTTTCACTAAGTGGGACCGTTTCAGCCGAAACACCGGCGATGCCTATTTCATGATTAATCAACTTTCCTCGTTAGGTATCAAAGCGATGGCTGTTGAGCAGCCTCTTGACCTTTCCATTCCCGAAACAAAAATGATGATGGCCTTTTATCTGGCAGTTCCCGAAGTTGAGAATGAACGGAGGGGCATAAATATTCGTCAGGGCCTCTATCGAGGTTCCAGGGAAGGCAGATATATGGGGAAACCTCCTATCGGCTACAAAAGCAAAGTGAATGCTGCCGGAATAAAAACTATTGAACCCGTCCAGCCATACGCTCACCTGATAAAAATCGCATTTGAAGAATTAGCTGAAGGTGTACACAATACCAGTGAAGTTTATCGCTATATTGTGACACTTGGGTTTGACAAGAGCGAAAGCTGCTTGCGAGATGCTCTCCGTAATCCAACTTACTGTGGCAAAGTACACGTAGTGGGAATGGCCGAATGCCAGCTATCTTATGCGCAGGGACTTCACCAGCCTATTATTACCGTGGCCATCTTTGATAAAGCTCAACAAAACATGGATCGCCGACGGGTCTATCCTCGAAGGACAATAGCTAATTCCAATTTACCTATGCGTGGCCAATTAATCTGTCCTTCCTGTAAACGTATCCTAACAGGCAGTGGTTCAAAAGGACGTCACAAGGTTTATTACTACTACCATTGCCTTAGTTCTTGCGGAAAGCGTTTCAATGTTGATCTTGTTCACAAAGACTTCCTGCGTTTTTTACAATCACTAACTCCAAATCGATATTTTGCGGACCGATATATTGCAACTTTCAATTTTTTCACAAGTAAGTCCTTAAATGAAGACTTGGTTCAACAGACAATCTTACAAAACAGGATCACCGAACAGGAGGCTAAGATTACCAAGGCCCAATCTTTACTACTCTCTGAAACCATAGACCCCGTAGAATATAAATCTTTAAAACAAGACTGTCGACAAAAGATTGAAGTGTTGGAAGAGTTAATAGCTAATAGTATAAGCGATATTAACAGGAAGAATAATTTAATTATTGAGAAAAGGGATTTTATCCATCATATAGATCAACTTTATCAGTTACTCCCTACAAAGGAGAAAAAAGAATTCATTGCTTTACTATTTCCTTATGGATTAACACTTACCCCCTCTTGCTTTATTGTCGAAAGCATTTCTCCCAGCTTACAGGTAATTTACCGAGAAAAGAGCCATTTAGGACACTTAACTTCACTCCACGACCATCCAGCCAACGACTCCGTTCAAATTGATCAATTATATGAGCCGCCATTCATTAAGCAGCTTATTGCCGAGATTATGACTAACTATACCTTTATCACGTCCAAACAGGCTATTGACATTGCACGTTATTTTAGAAAGATCATCAACTTTAGTACGTTGCAGGTTATGGAGCATAGCCTAGAGTAGATTTCGGTTTTATTTCTATCACCTGATAATAAGTGATAGTTTGACCGGATTGGTAGTAATACTTTTGTGAAGGAGGAATGATCACCTCGTGAAAAAAGTCATTACCGGTTCAACATTGTTGGCTATCCGGTTCGATAATGCCTAAAAATGGTTCGACTTTGCTATTGAATTACTCAATAGCATCCAAAAGTTGTCACCAGTAATGGTATACCGCGGTTATTTGGATAGCTTAGGAATTATAAAAACGAAACCAGAAGGAAAGCACTAAATATATAAACGCTAACATATCAGTATCTTAGAAGTACCACGCCTCACTACAATAGGCAATAAAAAAATGGATAGCCTATCAGACTATCCATTGTACATTTTTGTGTCCTGTGGAGGATATCGGGGTCGAACCGATGACCTCTAACATGCCATGCTAGCGCTCTAGCCAACTGAGCTAATCCCCCAGCAATTTTTCGGACGGCAAAGATAACAGCCTGCCTTGTCGCTTCCAAATAAAAATCGAAAACCTGGAATCCAAAACCCTCTTTTTGTCTTATATTACAAATAGATAGGAGCACGGCATGTAGGGAATGTTGTCATTTCAAACGGAGCTCTCTTGTATTTAAGCAGTCAGTTCAAACGGCACACCATCGGAGTTTGTCATTTCGAACGAAGCCATTCAGGAGCTTAAAAAATGAACGAGTAGCGGCGTAGTGAGAAATCTGCTTGCGAAGAAAAGGGACGTCGACCTGGGGACTAAAGCCAAAAGCTTTCCTGCCAACATGGCAAGGAGTCGGATATCCAAGCCAGACCCAAAGACCGGACTTAAATGTGGCAACATCGAATCAAATGCCGACCCTGATCACAACAAAAACACGATGATTTGTAATAAATATATGATTATCAATCATTCAGCTGTCTCTGGTCACCCTTCTCCCTTCTTGGCTCCAACCCAAGCCGCCCGGTGATTCAGGCACCCTTATCCGGACCTTATCCGGAGGTTATCCGGACCTTATCCGGACTTTACCCGGACCCTGCTCCCCATCGCCTCAATACCTCCCCCGAATCATCCCCCAACCTCCTCCCGGTCTCTTCCTGTCATCATGACCGCCCTGCCGCCTGCACAAGTTGCACAATTACCCCGATCGGCAATTTGGCGCACATCGAAAAACTTTCCTAATTTCAATGCCTGATTAGAGCACCCCAACGATTGCAACACATGACAGAAGAAACAAACTTATTGCAGCAGGTTTCGGCTGGCAACGAAAAAGCATTCAAACAGCTTTTCGAATTGCACTACAGTAAGCTCTACAACTACCTGTTGCGCGTTACCAAGACAAAAGAAATAGCAGAAGAAATAGCCATCGACATCTTCGTCAAGCTATGGGTAGGCCGGGAATTCCTCCAGGATATCCGCCACCTCGACGCCTTTCTCCAGAAAGTAGCCCACAACAAAGCCCTCGACTTCTTTAAAATGGCTGCCCGCAATGCCCGCCTCCACAAGCTCATCCGCAAGGAAATGGAAGCCACCCGCGAGCAGGAAGCCGACCATAGGCTGCTCGACAATGAGTACCAGCACCTGGTCACCCAGGCTATCGACCAGCTCTCCCCACAGCGCAAAATGGTCTTCACCATGAGCAGGGTAGAGGGCCTTACCCACGATGAAATAGCCAACCGCCTCCAGCTCTCCCGCAACACGGTGCGCAATACCATTGCCGAATCCCTCAAATCCATCCGGCAGTTCCTCCACAACCACGACGTTTCCGGCGCAATCATCCTCGGCATCCTGATGAATAATTAAAAAAACTTTGCCCCCAATAGTACTACCCCCTTTCGGCCGTCGTCTTATATGGTTAACAACGATGCCATATGTCTTCAAACCCCATCCGGTTAAAATACCTCTTTAAGAAATACCTGGACAATACCGTCTCCCGGCAGGAACTGGAAGAATTTTGGCAACTCATGTCGGAACTCTCCGAAAATGACTTCGTCCTGCAGGAGTTACAGGAGCAGTGGCAAAAAGAAGAAGATACCCATCCCACCAGCCATGACGAGCTGGACAAAGTCTTCAACCGTGTACAACAAAAGATCGGCAAATACGAAACAGGTTACAACCGTAAGGTGCGCACCATCGGTAATAGGAACAGCTACATCATGGTGGCCGCATCCCTGTTGTTGTGTGTGGCATTGGGCTGGTGGCTCTTCACGCGAACGCCCATAGAAAAAATAACACCGGCAGCATTGGCAAAAGCGGTAACCGTAAAAGTGATCACCTTACCTGATGGCACAACGGTTACCCTCAATAAAGACAGCCACCTCGATTATCCCGCCACCTTCAGTGATTCAACCCGCGAGGTAACCCTCACCGGCGAAGCCTTCTTCGATGTAAAACATGATCCCGGCAAACCATTTATGGTGCATACAGGTGCATTCGTTACCCGCGTATTAGGTACAGCCTTCAACATTCGAGCATACTCCAAAGACAGCATGCTGGCAGTGACGGTAGAGCGCGGAAAAGTACAGGTACAGCGGCAGAACAGTAAAAAGGCCCTGAGCATTTTGCAGGCAGGAGATCAACTGGTCATTGAAAAACAAACAGCCACACCACACCTGGCCAAAGTAGATGCTAAGAAAATAATACAATGGAAAGATAGTGACCTGCAGTTCGATGATATCCGCTTTGAAGAAGCAGCGCTGCTGATTGGTAGTCGCTACAATGTAGAATTGAAGTTCAGCAATGAAGCCTTGCACAATTGCCGCTTCACAGTTGATCTGTCAGGAAAAACATTAGATGATATACTCGATATCCTGGGCGATCTTACACGCTCGACATGGTATAGAGAAAACGATACAACAATATTGATCAAAGGAGAAGGATGTAAAAACCAGTAAATAGTTCGTCTATTGATAAAAATGGCTATCCAAAGTGGAAGTTTGGATAGCCGGGTCTTAAATATCGCGTAAACATTTAAAACTTATTAAAGGTATGAGATTTCTTGCCAGGAATGGGAATTTTTGTGTCCATTACACAACGACAGTTTCACAAAAATGGCTATTCATTATGAAACTAAACTGCCTGATCATTGCATCCTTACTCTGCACTGCCAACCTGTTGGTAGCCAGCCCGGGCAATGCACAGATACTCAAAGAAACAAAAGTTACGGTAGGCCTCCGCGATGAGTCACTCAAAAATGCCTTTGCACAAATAGAGAAGCAAACAAGCTTCCGCTTTGCTTATGTCGAATCGCAGATCACCCCCTATAAAAAAATAACCCTCCCGCTGCGCAGCCGTTCACTGCTCTCCACGCTGGAAATATTATTCGACAATACCCTGCTGGAATATTCCGTCAGGAACAACACCATTGTGGTGGTCGAAAAAGTAACCGGCGATACCAGTGCAGACGGCCTGCACATGTCATTCAATTGGCAGGCAGAGCCCCCTGTACGCGATGCCGAGATCAAAGTCAACGGCATTGTAACAGATAACAAAAAGCAACCACTGGCAGGCGTTAGCGTCACGGAGAAAGGAACAGACAAAGGTGTTACCTCCGGTGCCGATGGCTCCTTCAGCATTCGGGTGGCAGAAGACGCCACGCTGGTATTTAGCTACGTAGGGTATAAAGTGCATGAAGAGCCAGTCAATAACAGAACTACCATCACCATCCAGTTGCAGGAAGAAGTGCGCAACCTCAATGAAGTAGTAGTGGTAGGTTATGGTACCGTTAGAAAAAGAGACCTCACAGGCTCGGTAGCACAGGTAAGCGGCAAAGAAGTAAATACGTTCCCTACCACCAACGTCATCCAGGCCATGCAGGGCCGGGCGCCTGGTGTGCAGGTATTACAGAATACAGGTTCACCCGGTGGCAGCATCAGCGTGCGCATCAGGGGTACCAACTCCATCTATGGAGGCAACGAACCCTTGTATGTGGTAGATGGATTCCCGGTTTCCGGCAACCCCACCTTTTTGCAAAACGCCGATATCGAATCCATCGACATCCTCAAAGACGCTTCCTCCATTGCCATCTACGGAGCAAGAGGCGCCAATGGAGTAGTGATGATCACTACCAAAAGCGGTAAGAAAGGCGGCAGGACATATGTAGACTTTGAAACAGGCTACACAGTTCAAATGCCTACCAAAAAACTGAAGCTCATGAATGCGCAGCAATATGCACTCTTCTACAATGAGCAGATGACAAACGACAACCAGGCCCCTTATTTCACCCAGCAACAAATAGAAGAGTTTGGCAAGAACCCCGGCACCGACTGGCAGGATTTGGTATTGCACAATGCACCCATCTACTCAACCAACCTGAACGTAAGCGGAGGTAATGAAAAAACACAATTCTCCTTTTCTACAGGAGCATTCCTGCAGGATGGCATCGTGCGCAACAGTGACTTCGATCGCTATTCCGTACGCACCAACCTCAGCCATGAGATCAGCAAAATATTCAGCGTATCCTCCAACCTGTCGATGGTAAAGATCAAAAGCAACCGCCAGAACTCAGGCAGAGGCAACCGTGGTAACGATCTTATCTCCGCCATGCTTGGTGCACCGCCCACACTGTCACCTTATACACAAACTGGTGCCTACCGCCGGCTGAATACAGCCTATCCTTTTATCTCCAATGCCATCAACAATCCGCTTACTACCATAGATAATGTAACCGATAAGATCGATGCAGACCGCATCCTTGGTAATGTTGGCTTCACGATCAAACCCTTTAAAGGATTTTCTATAAAGATATCAGGTGGGGTAGAGCGCTCAACCGATAGAGAGGATTTCTATGCACGCATAGATACGACTACGAGCTATACGGGTTATGCACGTGCTACTTCTAACCAACGTACGAGCTACCTGAGTGAGAACGTCGCAACCTGGACGGGCAAGTTTGGTATTCATGGCCTTACAGCTACTGCGGGCTTCACCTACCAGGACAATGTATACACTACTCTAAATGGTGAAGGCACAGGTTTCATCAGCGATGTAACAGAATCCTATAACCTCGGTCTGGCGGAAACACCCGGCATTCCCGGCTCTTACTATGAAAAATGGAGCATGCTTTCTTACCTCGGCCGGGTAAACTATAGCCTGCTCGATAAATATTTGCTCACTGTTAGCTTCCGCGCAGACGGCTCATCAAGGTTTACAGATAAGTGGGGATACTTCCCTTCGGCTGCATTGGCATGGCGCATTTCCGATGAGAAATTCTTTGAATCAGTAAAGTTCATTTCCGATCTCAAACTGCGCGCCAGCTACGGCTCAGTAGGCAACCCGTCTATCAATCCCTATGCTACGCTCAACCAGTTGTCAGGATCTAAAACAATTTTTGGTGATGCCCTATACAATGCCCTTGCCCCCGGCGCCACCTTGCCCGGCAAACTCAAATGGGAAACTACCAGCCAGGTTGATGTAGGTTTTGATGCCGCCCTGCTCGATAACCGCATCAGGGTTACCTTCGACTATTACCGAAAAGAAACCAGCGACCTCCTCAATAAAGTACAGTTGCCCTCATCCATGGGATACCGGGAAGTGCTGCGCAACGTAGGCAAGGTGGAAAACAAAGGATTTGAGATAGGTGTCGATGCCAACGTATTGAACGGACCTGTACAATGGAATGTTTCAGCCAACTTCACCCGCAGCAGAAATAAAGTGCTGAAGCTATACGGCGGACAGGACATTCTCGGTTCCAGCATATATACTGGCAACCTGAACGATGTGGTCAACCTGTTGAGAGAAGGACAACCCATGGGCATTTTCTATGGCTATAAAGAAATAGGCTACAACGATAAAGGCATACCAGTTTTTGAAGACAGGGATAAGAGCAACTCGATAAGTGCAGTAGATAAAACATACATCGGCAACCCCAATCCTGATTTCCTCTACGGATTCAATTCCACCCTTGGCTGGAAAGGATTTGAGTTCTCCTTATTCATCCAGGGATCACAAGGCAATGATATCTTCAACCTCAACAAAGCGGTTACCCTCGATCAAGGCATGGGCCTCAACATGCCCGCTGAAGTATGGACCGACCACTGGACGCCCACCAATACCAATGCGAAGTATCCCAAACTCACACGTACCCTGCCAGGCAACATGTCGAGCAGGTTCGTGGAAGATGGATCATACCTGCGGTTCAAGAATATACAGCTGGCCTACAACCTGCCCGGCACGGCCATCAGGGCAAAATGGTTGAGGAATGCACAGGTATATGTTAGTGCCCAGAACATGATCACCATTACCAGTTATTCATGGATCGATCCCGAAATGAATGTGTATGGCGGCGGCAATTCTATCAACCAGGGGATAGATTATTTCTCATACCCCACCGCTAAGTCCATCACATTTGGCATTCGTTGTGGATTCTGATCACCCTCTTTTTAACGATTACAACTCATTATATGAAACGCTTTTTTCAACTCATAAGTTTTCCCCTCTTACTGGGCGCCTGCTCAAAAACATTGCAGGAAGATCCATACTCCATAGCAGAAGAAACATTCTACAATACGCCCGCCGAAGTAGCAACAGGCGCCAATGCGATCTATACACCCCTGCGCGGCGTAAGCAGCATGGGAGCCCTTTACACGGTACAGTTGGAATGCTATGCCGATTATATGTACGGACGCGGAAGTCATGCCCCGTTGAATGATTATAACGGGCTCGATAATACCAACACTACCCGTATCGGAGATATGTGGCGCACATTTTACGAGTCTATCCGCAATGCCAACATCATCATCAAGCGCGCGCCACAAGGCACCAAAATAACCCAGCAGGACGTCGCAAAATTTGTAGGAGAAGCAAAGTTCATGCGTGCCCTCGATTACTTCCATATGGTACGCAACTGGTCCGGCGTGCCCCTGCGCACAGAAAACAACATGGATGCAGTAGATGTAAAACGCAACACGGCAGAAGAAGTATATGCCTTGATATTGGAAGACCTGCTCTATGCAGAAACCAATTTGCCCGATGCTCCAAGACTGATAGGTACACCCTCCAAATGGTCTGCCAAAACGTTGTTGGCAGATGTATACCTGAACCTCGGCAAGTGGACAGAAGCGCGCGACAAGGCCAGAGAAGTGATACAGTCGGGCAAATACTCATTGGTAAACGTTACAGTAGCCGATGACTTTGAAAAACTCTACGGCGCCGAAGTAGTCAACACCCCCGAAGAAATATTCTACCTGAAGTTCTCACGCCAGGGCAGCAACCAGGGATTTCAATACGTTATGTACGCCCACTATCCCGGCTCAGGTTATTTCCCGCCCGGTGGCTTCTATACCAACTACAGCGATGCACAGGCAATACCCATTATGAAAAACTGGGATCGCAACGATCTGCGGTATATTTACAACTGGTATCCCCAGACATTTGGCTTGGGCGCCAACACGGTGCTCAACCGAAAGTTCAGGGACCTCAAAGCGGCTGGCCAGAACAACGCAGGCAATGACTACCCAATGTACCGTTATGCCGACCTGTTGCTCATTTACGCAGAAGCAGAAAACAGGGCAAGCAATGGACCTACGGCCGATGCAATGGAAAAACTGAACATGATCCGTCGCCGTGCCTATGGTGCGAACCCAACAGTTGCCAATGCAGCCATCGACTTTAAACTCGCAGATTACAATACGATGCAAGTCTTCCTCGACCTGGTGGTCCGTGAACGCATGTATGAAACCTGCTACGAAGGCAAACGCTGGCTCGACCTGAAACGCCTCGGTATTGTAAAACAAACAGTATTGGCCTCCAAAGGAAAAACAGTATCCGACAAACACCTGCTGTGGCCAATACCAGTTATAGAAACAAACTATAACAAAGCCATCGACCCTATCAAAGATCAGAATCCTGGATATTAATAACTGTCAGGCTGAGCTTGTCGAAGCCCTCTATTCACTCGCCAGCATTGAACAAAGAACAAATAAACGATAAACGCACTATGAAATTCTTAAGTTGGACAGTTGCCCTCCTTATAAGCGCCAATGCAATGGCGCAAACCAAAGTCGACATCTGCATCTACGGTGGTTCATCCGCCGGTGTCATCGCAGCCTATACCGCAAAACAATCCGGTAAAAGCGTTATCCTCATCGAACCCGGCCAGCGCCTGGGCGGATTGAGTTCCGGCGGATTGGGTTACACAGATATTGGTAACAAATATGCCGTAACAGGTCTTGCTCTTGACTTCTACCGCAGGCTGGGCAAACACTATGGCAAATTCGAATCCTGGATATTTGAGCCGGGTATCGCAGAGCAAACATTCCTGCAATACATACAGGCGGCCAAAGTAGAAGTCCTGTACAATGCAGCCCTGTACAATGTAAAGAAAGAACAGGGATACATCAAGGAAATAGAGGTCAACGATCCATATGCACCAACACCACAGAAGTCCAAAAGGATACAGGCAAAGGTGTTCATGGATTGCACTTACGAAGGCGACCTGATGGCGAAAGCAGGAGTAAGCTACACAGTAGGCCGCGAAGCCAATAGCCAGTACAACGAAACCTACAACGGCGTACAGCTGCGTGAGAAGCACCAGTTCCCCGATGGCATCGATCCTTACAAAATACCCGGCAAGCCCGAAAGCGGCCTGGTATGGGGCGTTAGCCCCGCACCCCTCGATCCGCAGGGACAGGGCGATAAGAAAGTGCAGGCCTACAACTTTCGGATATGCCTGAGCAATCAGCCCGACAACATGATTCCTATTACACAGCCGGCCAACTACGATCCAGCCAAATATGAGCTCCTGATCCGTTACCTCCAAAAGAAAGTCCCGGGCGACCTCTGGGGCTTTCTCAAGTTCGACCTCATGCCCAATAACAAAACAGACATCAACAACAACGGTCCTTTCTCTACCGATATGATCGGCATGAACTACGATTACGCAGAAGCAGATTATACTACCCGCAAGAAGATCACCGACGAACATACCGACTACATCAAAGGATTGCTATACTTCATCGGTCACGATCCCCGTATGCCCGAACACCTGCGCAACCAGATGCTGAAATGGGGCTATCCCAAAGACGAATACACGAAGAACGATCACTGGTCGCCACAAATGTATGTGCGCGAAGCACGCCGCATGGTAGGGCAATACGTAATGACACAGGCCAACTGCGAAGGCAAAGAAGTGGTGCAGGATGGCGTAGGCATGGCGGCCTATACGATGGACTCCCACAACTGCCAGCGGTTGGTAGTAAATGGCATGGTGAAAAATGAAGGCGATGTGCAGATCGGCGGTTTTGGTCCGTACCCTATTGCCTATCGCAGTATCATTCCCAAAACCAGCGATTGCAAAAACCTCTTTGTACCCGTTTGCCTTTCGGCTACACATATTGCCTATGGTTCTATCCGGATGGAACCGGTGTTCATGGTGCTGGGTCAGTCTGCAGCAGTAGCGGCGGCAATGGCGATCGACAACAAGCAGGCGGTGCAGGAGGTGAACATTGCCAAACTGCAAGCCGCTTTAAAAGCCAATCCCCTGGCAAATGGATCAACGCCGGAGATTGTAGTAGACAATGACGACAAAGAAAAGGTAAGCACTACCGGCCAGTGGTCGCCCAGGAAAGGTGGTTACGGACCTTCTTATCTCGTTGCAGACCCGGCCACCAAAGAAAAGAGAACCATCACCTTTACACCTGCCGTTACCAAAAGCGGCAAATACGAAGTATATGTCTACCTGCCCAAGACCGACAAAATGGCCAAAGAGATCACCATGCAGGTATTCGATGGCAAAAAGAAAACACCAGCCACTATTCATCCTGCCACTGTACAGGTAGCAGGACAAACCTCCGGCGAATGGGTAAGCATTGGCGCTTATCAACTACCTGCCGGTAAAAAATCAACAGTAGAGATCATCGCAGATGGCGCCGATGGAGTAGTTATCGCCGACGCTGTACTCTTTATTCCTGTTAAAAACTAACAACAATGAACGCAAGGGATTTTCGAAAAGAAGCCAGCTAAGTATTAATCAGCAATTACAAAGCTGAACTAACTCGAAATTCTAAACTCGAAATTCGAAATCAAACCGCTGTCATATGAAAAAGAGCTCAACACTCCTCGTGTTGTTCCTGCTACTGCTATGCAGTACCGTGAACGCACAGTTTATCATGTTGGACGACATGGAGGGCAATGGACCCTGCTCCGGTCGTTGGACTTACTACGCCGGCCCCGGCGCTACGGGTAAAGTAGAATTTGGCGTGCCCAACCCGGCGCCTTCAACACTAAACCCCAGCCCGCTGGTGGCTAAATTCACCAAAGACACTACCTGCTTCGAGTACATGAGCGCCGGGGTCAACATGACGACCCCTTTCGATCTGCTCTCCAACAGTACGTTTAAAATGATGGTGTACAGCACCACTACCGAACCGATTATGTTCAAGCTGCAACCCGGCACAGATTACACCAAAGCAGTATACTTTACCTACAAGGTGAGTCAGGTGAACCGTTGGGAGGAAGCAACCTTCAACTTTCAATCCGTTAACACCCGCACAGATTTCAATCGCATCGAAGTACACTACATCGATGGTAAAAAAGCCAATGGCATCCTCTACTTCGATCTGGTACAGGCGCCGAATCCTAAAAGCATCACGCTGACCAATACAACCGTCCATATGGGACAGGAGAACGGTGTGGTATTGCAGGCTAAGCTCTACGGCGATCTGTTCAGCACCTCTTTATCAGCTGCCAACTGGACATCGCCTAACCTGCCACCCGGCGTTACCATTGGCAGCGTACAACGTATCAATGATACAGTCGCCAACATTACCTTAAGTGGAAACTCCCCCGCCAACTATTCACGCACCACATTGAAATTGTTCATCGCAGCACCAGAACTACAAAACCCTAATACCAGCACTTACACAGCTAAAGGAACGGTGACATTTGAAGGCAACCCCAATTGGACGATGATCTACAACGATGAGTTCAACATAGACGGTGTGCCCGACAAAACGAAATGGACAGTCGATGCGAAACCCAAAGGCTGGATCAATGGCGAACAACAGGTATACACCGACAGCACCCACGACAATGCCCGCATCAAAAACGGCCACCTCGTCATCACAGGTAAGAAAGACTTCCCCAATGGAAATACGACAGAACCTTGGTCATCAGCCCGCGTGATTTCTCAGGGTAAGATGGATTTCCAGTATGGCAAAGTAGCAGTACGGGCGAAGCTGGCCCGTGCACGCGGCTCCTGGCCGGCCATCTGGCTCATGCCAACCACCAGCGCTTATGGCGCCTGGCCAAGAAGTGGAGAAATAGACATCATGGAACATGTGGGCAACAACTTTGGTACAGTACTCTCCACGGTGCATACACAGAATAATAACTGGACGAACGGCGGCCACCTCTCCGCCTCACGTTCTATTCCCGACGCCGATACTGCCTGGCACGTGTACCAACTGGAATGGTCGCCAGATTCTTTGCGGTTTGTATACGATAGCACACATTGCTACACCTATGTCAATCCGCATACAGATTGGAAAGACTGGCCCTTCGATCAGAAGTTCCACATCATTCTCAATGTAGCTATTGGAGGCGGTATGGGAGGAAACATCGTGGAAGCCGATTGGCCCGATAGCATGCTGGTGGATTATGTGCGTGTATACCAGAAAGGATTGGGTACACCAGTACTGGACTCCGTTGTGGTAACACCCGCCGACATGTTGATCCTCGCAGGCAAAACACAACAATATGCAGTGAAGGCATTCGATCAGAACGGACATGCCATGAACATTTCCCCTGTGTGGAGTATTACCGGCACGGGCAATAGCATCACAACTGGTGGGTTGGCCACCGTTCAATCTGCAGGAATAGTTACTGCCACCGCTACAGTTGATACGGTTACGGTAAGCGGACAAGTCAACGTCAACGTGCGGCCCACTAACTATAAGCCTATACCGGCACGCATAGAAGCAGAAAGCTTCGACAACTCCAACTCCTGCTGCACAGAGCCCACGGCCGATACCAGTGGTGTTGTTAATGTTAGTTATATCGGTGCCAATACCTGGTTTGAATACGATATACAAAACCCTTCCTGGAAATTATACAGGATACAGTTCCGGGTAGCAGCGAGCTACGCCACCAGCCTGAAAATATTGCTCGATACCAATACACTGGGTATGGTTGACCTGCCTGCCAGCGGTGGATGGCAAAGCTGGGTAACCGTAAACTCTGCACCCTTCTTGCTACCGCCTGGACAGAAAACCATCCGTATACAATCCAATGCTTCCGGTTGGAACTTCAATTGGTTGAAATTTGTCCCTGCAACTACAGTAAACCTTACAAAGATCATCGTCACGCCCGACAGCAGTACCGTTATGGCAGGACAAACAAAACAATTCACCGCCGCTGCTTACGACCAGGACAACAATTACATGAACCTGTTAATAGGCCCTCTCTGGCACGTTACAGGAAGCAACAATAGCATAAATGCAAACGGGTTGTTGACTGCCGGCAATTCCACCGGAACTTATACTGTACGCGCCATCATGCCGCAAGCTATCGGAAAAGCAATCGTGAAAATTGTTCCGGTACCTGTTTTGACACGTATCGCCATCACACCAGATTCAGCAACAGTGCCACCCGGAGCTTCCCATCAATTCAAAGCTACTGGCTACGATCAATTCGATAGCGTAATGACGTTCCGTCCCGTATGGACAGTTACCGGTGCAGGCAACACGGTAGATACCACCGGCATCGTAACAGCAGGAAATACAACCGGCAGTTATTTACTCACCGCAACAGCTGGTGCAATAAGTAAAACAGCCAACGTAAAAGTGGAATATGGCTGCACGGTCAACGGTAAATATGAAGCAGAAACCAGTTCCAATTATGCATCTGGACCTTACCTGCAGCCTTGCACTGATGTTGGAGGTGGACAAAACTTTGCAGGGCTGGCCGTTGGCCATTATTTTGCCTACAACACCCTCAATGTACCGGTAGCAGGAAAATACACCGTTAGCGTGCGGATATCTACTACAGCTCCTGCGCAATTAAAAGTAGGTCACAGTGGCCTCACCTTTGGTGTCATCAACCTGCCCAATACAGGAGGTGCCTGGCAAACGATCAAAAGTGTCATCACGCTCCCTGCATTGAGCTACACAGGCATCCACGTAGTATCAGGCACCTTCAAATTCAACTGGTTCAGCATCGACAACTGTGCCGAACCGCCACCGGTATTGACACGCATTGAACTTACACCTGATACGCTACAATTACAAGGCGGGCAAGCGCAACAATTCATCGCTACCGGCTACGATGCCAATAACAATACGATGCCGGTAAATAATCTCAATTGGACAGTAACAGGTACAGGCAACACCATTACCACAACAGGATTATTAACAACAGGCACAACACCCGGCACCTATACAGTTACAGTAAATGCCGACACGATTACGGCTGCTGCACAGGTTACTGTATATAACCTTACCTGTACGGTGAACAATAAATACGAAGCAGAAACAGCTTCCAATCGTTCACCCGGCCCTTTCCTGCAAACCTGTACGGACGTGGGAGGCGGACAAAACTTTGCAGGGCTCGCGCTCAACAATTTCTTTGCCTACAATACACTCAATGTGCCCACGGCGGGAGTGTACACCGTAAGCCTCCGCGTTTCCACCACAGCCCCGGCACAGGCTGGCGTAGGACATAGCGGTGTGATCTTTGGCCTGATCGATATTCCCAACACAGGCGGCGCCTGGCAAACGATCAGCGATACGATGACACTTCCGGCTTTAACCTACACCGGCATTCACGTAAAAGCAGGCACCTTTAAGTTCAACTGGTTCAGTATCGACGATTGTGTGAAGATGCTGGAAGGTGGTGCGGCTGGCACCACGCCTTTCACAGTCGCTATTGAAAAAGAGGAGAAAGCATCAATAAAAGCGATCCTGTATCCCAATCCTACCAGCGGGCCGTTGGTGATCAACCTTTCCCGTAATGACTGGCGTTTATTAAAACTGCTGGACATCAAAGGCCGGTTGATACAACAATGGAACATCAGGCCAGGCGATACACACATCAGCAAAGATGTACACTTCCTGCAAAACGGTGTATACCTGCTACAACTGGAAGGAAACCACAAATCAGAAACCCTCCGTTTGATTAAACAGTAATTCATATTCACAGTTTTAATAATAAAGGGCTGCAATGGCAGTCCTTTATTATTATTGGCAATCTTGAATAGATGTCCTATATTAATGGTACACTCACACGCTATTTCATGAGGCTAGCCCTGCTATCACTGTTTACGTTGGTATTCACATTTCAAATACAAGCCCAAACATTGACCCTTGCAGGCATGCAGGCAGATTTTGATAGTTTGCAAAGTGCATTGATGGAAGCACATAGCGGTTTATACCGGTATGCTGAAAAGCCTGCAATAGATCAACTCTTTAAGAATTATCGCAAACGGTTGGAGAAGCCCATGAGCCAACAGGCATTTTTTACCTTTCTTTATCAAATGTTGGCAGAACTAAAAGATGGCCATATGCGCATGGATTATGGAGATGCTGTAACAAAAGATCCTGCCCTGTTTCCCTTTCGCGTATGGATGGAAGAAAATAAGATGATTGTTTTATCCAATGACACCAAAACAGATACAACCATTAAACCCGGCACAGAAATACTGACGATCAATGGACAAAAAGTATCCACCCTTCAGCAGTTGATCATGACCTCGCTGCCGGGCGATGGATTTATAACAACCGGAAAAAGAATAAAGAGCCAACGCAGCTTTAGTTACTATTACTGGTTGTTGGTAGACCAGTCAGGAGCATTCACAATAACAGCCCGCAATACATCCGGTAAACCCTTTACTATAAAACTGTCAGGCGTTACTGAGAAAGAGCGACTGATCAACCGCAATAGCAACCCGGTTAATACAGCCATACTCCCGGCGCTTGCCATATTCGACGGGCCAAAAGACAACCTTTTCCTGGATTTCATCCATCACGATTCAATAGCCGTTCTGCGAATAAAATCCTTTATGGGGGACCGATTTACCGAAGAAGTTGATTCGATATTTACGTTGATCGGAAAGAAACAGCCCAAAGCCATGATCCTGGATATGAGAGGCAACGGAGGCGGAGAAGACATGTATGGAGCCTGCCTGGTAGCGCAGTTTCAGAGCAAGCCCTTCCGCTATTTCGATCACATCTGGATTAAAAAATTGGTGCCATCCTTTGCTCCCTGGAAAAACGAGGTGCCGGAAGATACATTGATGAAGATGGTTACGGCTAATCCAACCGGTGGCTATTTTGTCGGCCCTCAATTACACCCGGGAGTTGCAGAACAGGCGCCCGCCCGACAGCCCTTCGATGGGAAGTTAGTAGTTGTAGTAAACGGCGGCACCATGTCCACCGCAACAGATGCAGCAGCACTACTGCGATCTTTAAACAATCCACCATTTGTTGGCGAAGAAAGCGGAGGTACCTACGAAGGAAACACTTCAGGAGCAGCAGCAGAATTGACCCTGCCCTATTCAAAATTCAAAGTAAAGATACACCTGTATGAATACTTTAATGCCGTAACGCCTGCCCCTAAAGGTCGTGGTATCCGGCCCGGTTACCCGGTACCAACAAGACCTGGCGATATATTGCGGGGCATTGATGCACCCATGCAAAAAGCAGTTAACATAGCCCTGCAGTAAAGACCTGTTTATTTTGCCTTTAGTATTTTCTTTACGAGTTGATTACCCACCAGTTCCCCCTGCTTAACCCCATTCTCGATCGCATCCATAAAATGAATACCACCATAAAACCGGCTGATAGCCGCCTCTTCAGCGGCTTGTTTAAAAGAGGAGAAGCTGCGCGCTGGTAAGCCATAAGAAACCTCGACACTATCGGTATAGGCAAATTGATCTCCAAAATAATGCGATAGAATTGTAGCCGAAGCAGAAGAGATCACAGAATGCCCGCTGAGGTATTCCGGGAAAGGAGGCGTTTGCAGCAATGGCTGCCAGTTTGGATCGATCAGCTGCCGGATGGCTGTTTCAGGACGCACGCGGTTACTTCGGAACTTCTCATCCCAGCAGGCCATGAACGCGTCCATCAGGCCCATGGACACCATCGAATGGATTTGCATGCTTTCAGAGAAACTTTTATTCCCCTGCTTACACGCAATACCGGTAATACCCAGCCAGTGCGCCCCGGGAGATATCTTCTTCAATCCCAAAGTAAGGTGCCCTTTATCCTGCACAGCAAAAGGATTGCAATCCCAGAACGCTGCAATAACCCGGTACTCCATCGGCATGTTCTGCGTTACGGTATAATTCCGCAGCATGAGCTTATAAAAGGCAGAACCCTTGTCGGCAGCATAAGCTATCGGCGGAGGCGGCATGAACTGCGCAGCTGAATCAAGCGTAAAAGGGCGCACCGTATTGAAATAAGGCTCCACCGCTGCCATATAAGCCGACGCAGTAGGAAACCAGCAACCTTCCTTATTGATAGGTGTATAACGCGGAAAATTACTGATACGGTTATACCGGTCGGCCTTTGCGTAAGGCAGTATTTGCTTGCTAACCCATGTTGCATAACTCAACGAGCTTTGCAGCGTCTCTTCAGAGAAACCAAGCTGCTTACAGGAATCAAGAAAACGCTGTTCATATGCATCTATCATCTTGCCGGAAGGCTGCATCTTCTTCGCTGTCTCCATCATGGCCAGCAAAGCACTCAGCTGAACATGATAACCCTGTAAAGAATCTGGTTTTTGAATGCGGGGATAGCCATTCACCATCCCATACATGCCTTTAAAAGCAGAGTCGTTCTCTGCGATCACTTCATAACCCGACAGGCAGGCATACGAGAAGAAACGCGCCGCCAGCGGCGGATTGGTAATATCATGGATCATGACCTCCGTCATCTGCGTGATCACATGACTGATATCCTCCGTCTTGAATGTCGATGCAGGCATGGTTTTTTCCTTACAGGAGGCAAAAGCCACAGAAGCAATAATGATAAGTATAAAGAGAATACGCATGTTATTTCGTTGTGTAGGCTTTGATAGGTTGTTGATTGATTCCGAATAAAAGATGCTTTCCTGTTGGCAGCACAGCCCGCACATCGCCGGTAATATGAAATCCCGATACCTGTTGCGGCACATACGTGAACTGCCCCTTCCCATCACCTCGCAGCAATACGCCATAATTAGCATCGTATTTACCAAAACGTAAGCGCGCGCGATCGATATTGCCACACAACAACAGATCAGTAACGCCATCCTTGTTATAATCCAGCGGTGTGATCGTGAACACGGGAGATAGTTGAGCCTGTAAAGGCAATCCTCGTAAATGGAACTTTCCATCAGCTCCACTTTCAAAATAAGAAGTAGCGAGATGGTTGGCCTGTAGGCTTTTTACACCTGCCAGCTCTTCCTTCGTAAAGATGGTTTCCATGGTGGCGTCTGCATAACCCTTGTAATCCGTAAACCTGGTGCGCATGATGCTCAGCTGGTCCAGCAGCTCATCCCGGGTCACGTAAGGATAACTCTTCCCCTGAATATAAAAACAGAAAATAGGATCGATAGCGCCATTGTCATCGAAGTCCTTATAATAAAGTGTGGCAGGCTCCTTTTCGCTGGCCTTGCATTGCGTATTGAGCCCATTGTTACCCACCACAAGGTCAGGCTTGCCATCATTATTGAAGTCGCCAACAAGAAGCCTGTTCCACCAGCCACTATATCCCTTGTCAAAGAACTGAGCAGTTGACAACCTCAGCTTACCATTGTCCAACGTAAATACCTGCACAGGCATCCACTCGCCGGCTATAATTAACTCGTTTTTTTTATCCCCGTTCAGGTCCGCCCACGCTGCATCAGTTACCATTCCTGCATGTTGTAGCTCTGGAGCAAGCGTCGCAGCCTGGTCCGTGAAATGACCTTTGCCATCATTGACCAACAAATAACTGGCGGGCACCTCCGGGTAACGGCCGGGAATCACACGACCACCTACAAACAGGTCAGGCTTGCCGTCCCCGTTCATGTCATATACCCGCACACAGCTTTTGCTGACCCGCATCACAGGCAAAGCATCAGGACTCCTGGTAAAGCCTCCCTTACCATTATTAATATACAGCCGGTCCTGCAGCAACATGTCATCCGGCATGTAACTATGATAGCCACCACTGACTACATAAATATCCATTGCCCCATCACCATTGGCGTCAAAGAAAACAGCATCTGCATCCTCGCAAGCTTTATCGGATTCAAAGGCGGGCTGTGGACTTGCTGTAAAACGGCCATCACGTTGCTGAAGAAACAAGGCACCAGCCTGTCCACTGCCACCACCGGCATAAATATCCTCCAGCCCATCACCATTTACATCACCCTTCACAAGGCAGGGACCACTGAATGATAACGGATTCAATAACAACGGCTGCCGCTTGAAATCATTGACGCTATTAGCAGCATTGGCGTATTTGATAAGCGAAGGCCCTTCTGTAAAAAAAGGTGCAGGGGCCGCAGAACGACGATAAGTACCGGTGGCATCATTTTCAGCTACCGTTAATACCTGGTTGACCTTCACATTGGTGAGCAACTGCTCCTTTCCACTGAGCCACACGATGCGCAAAGAGTCGATGCTGTTTACCTTACCTAATCCCACATGCAGTAGCGAAGAAACAGTAGAGAGATAACCACGCGAAGGCATTTGCTCCAGGTATTGCAGTTGACCATTGTAATAAAGCATCACTTTAGCGCCAATACCCTGTGTATTTCCTCCGGCTCCTTGCAGCTTTATCTGCAGGTAGTGATATTGAGTCTGATTATTACTTTCATTGCGGTAAATAAAGGCAGGCTGATTGATGTTGTTAGTAACGAGATCAAGATCGCCATCATTATCGAGATCGGCATACAACGCGCCATTACTGTTGGATGTCTTGGTAATTCCCCAGGCCCGCGACTTATTACTAAAAGTACCATCCCCATTATTGGCAAACAGGTAACTCATAATATTGGACGCCGGCATCTGCTGCACAAGATTCAGCACGTCCTCCCGTTGCAACCTTCCCTTACTTTGAACATAATCATTCATGTACTTGATGAAATCCATGTTCGTAAAATCCCGCGTGTAGCCATTGGTTACAAACAAATCCTTCCATCCATCATTATCAAAATCCGCCAACAACGGCGCCCAGCTCCAATCGGTATTCGACACCCCCGCCAACTGCCCCACTTCGCTGAAGCTAACATTCCCACCAATTCCTGATTTCCGGCTTCCCGTTCCGTCTTTCGGACTTCCAGACTTCCGGACTTCCGGACTTCTTCCATTATTCAGCTGCAACATATTCCGCATATACTGATAATGAAACCCCGATCTTACATTTAGATCAAACTTCTCATAATTATCTGGTGCAAATAACAACTTCTGCCGGCGATTATCTTCCGGCAACATATCGAGCGTATAAATATCCGGCAACCCATCATTATTTACATCCGCCACATCATTGCCCATGGAGAACTGACTATTGTGGCCCACGCTGTTGGCCAGCCTGTCGGTAAAAGAGCCATTGCCATTATTGATATACAGATAGTCAGGCACGGCATAATCATTCGATACATAAATATCTTCCCAGCCATCACCATTGATATCGGCGATGCCGGCGCCAAGTCCATACGTTAAGGGAGAACTGCTGATACCAGCCTGGCGGGTTACATCCTTGAAATGGTTCTTGTCATTTTGGTACAGGCGCACACCATCGGCAGCATTCTCCTGCTGCAATATGGCCCTTGTACGAACTTCATCCAACACGGGCAGGTTGTCAGGGTTATGATTCAGCAGGAACATGTCGAGATCACCATCCCGGTCATAGTCGAAAAAGTAACCCTGTGTGCTATAACCAGTATCGGCGAGGCCATACTGTTGAGCCTGTTCACTGAAGCGTGGATTGCCCTGCGCATCGTTCCCTTCATTGATATACAATTCATTCCTCCTGCTCTCACTGCGCAGCTTGCCGGAGTAACATACATAAATGTCAAGCTTGCCATCGCCATTCACATCGGCAGTAGTGACTCCGGTTTTCCACGGCCCCGGTCTGCCCGCTACACCAGCGCCGGTCGTAATATCTTCAAATTGTAGCTTGCCCTTGTTCAGGTACAGCCTGTTGTTCGTCATGTTGCCGGTGAAATAAAGATCGGTCAACCCGTCACCATTCAGGTCACCGGCAGCCACACCGGCGCCATTATAAAAATATTCGTACAACAGGATGTTGGTGTTGAGTCCCTCAGTAAGCGTATTGCTGAAGTCCACATGCGTTTGTTCGGGCGCTAACAATGTGAAGAGGGGAGGAGCTGTTTTGGCAACATCATCTGTTGAAGCTGCCTTTTCGCGGCAACTGATGGTTACTACGGTCAGCAGGGCGGCAAGCAGGCAAGCCCTGTTAGAGTTGGTTAAGTACAAGACGTTAAATTTAAAATTACAGAATTGTCAGGCTGAGCTTGTCGAAGCCTGTAGGAGACGATACCAGTGATTCGGCAAGCCCAGGGTAGTTTGATTCAGCGTTACAACAATTTACTAAAAATAAGTCAGGTCGCCCCGGAGCGACCTGACTTTACAAACGAAAACTAAACACCAAACGAAAAAAAAACTGCTACGATAGGCTAAGGCTCTGGTATTATTTTTTTTAAACGAATGGTCTTTCTGTCAAGTTTTCCAAATCTCATCGACCATTCTGTATCCTGTATTCTGAATGCTGTATTCTTTCCTAATACCCCGGATTCTGAAACAGCTTGAGGTTCGTATTCATCTCATCCAATGGAATTGGCCTGAAGTACATCTTATCATCCCACTTCCTGTTCTCCAGCGAATTCACTTCAGTAGGCGTATAGACATAATTATACTTTGTTTCATCACGTTTGTACGGCGAAGGAGCAGTAGCGCCTGGCTTCAGCGTAGCCACTATATCCATATACACCAGCTTCCTGCCGAGCGTAGTGGGCGCTATCATCCAGCGGCGGGCATCGTGGTAGCGATGGTCCTCATAAGCCAGCTCCACGCGTCGCTCATTACGATAGCGCGTCTTCAAAGCGGCGCCACTTTCTGTAACGGCAGGCATACCCGCACGGAAACGGATTTTATTGAGCCAGTTCCGTGCTTCAATGTCTTCTCCAAGTTCTATACAAGCCTCTATATAATTGAACGCAATTTCTGTGTAGCGGAAGAAAGGCCAGGGAATAGTTTGACGAACATAGTTATCGGCAACAGCCGGATCGGGATCGATGAACTTGCGCATATAATAACCAGTCCAGCTGCCATTCCAGTTTTCGATACTGCTGGCCCTGGTATCCAGTCCGGAAGTCAATGAGGTGCCACCCATATCATAGCGGCCGGTTTGTATCTGGTTAGCAGGGTCCACATTGCCCGATACGATGCTGCGCGGTTTCCAGTCGGCCCCATCAAATAAGATCGAAGCATAAAGACGTGGGTCACGGTTTACATAAGGCGATGCTTTATGCGTTGGATTGTTCCAGTCGAACTTGCTGCCATCCATCATCTCATAATCATCCACCAGTTGCTGAATCGGCGCATTACCCGCCCAGTTGTGATAACCGTTGGGTCCATTGTACAAGCCCACCTGCATGCCACCCTCTTCCTTGGCAAGCGTCCAGTAGCGGCCAAAGAAGATCTCAGTTTCAGCACTCTTGTCGGCTTCGGAACTTTTGCTGCCGCCGCCCATGGAGAGCGAAACATAATTCTTCTTGCCTTCTGCTGCAGAAACAGGCGCGGCAAGGTTCATTTTATAACCACGGCTTGCTGCCTTATCCAGTATATCCTTGGCTGCATTCTTGGCAGCAGTCCACCGCGCAATACGATCACCACTGACATACCCGATCAATTCAGGCTTTGTATAAGCGTTGATCACAGTCGACTTTGCTTTAGCAGTAGGAATATCATGCAAGTCACTGGCTGCATACAACAACATACGCGATTTGAGCGAAAGCGCAGCCAGTTCGTTGGCCCTGCCCGCTGGCAATTTGCCATCCTTGCCCTTCAGTAAGTTCACAGCCGTATCGCAATCCTTAAGAATAAAGGTGACGCATTCGTCCCAGGTGTTGCGCGCAATAGAATAATCTTCGCCCAGACCATAAGACCTGCTCACGATGGGCACGGCGCCATAGTAGCGCACCAGTTGATGATAAAAGAAAGCACGCAGAAAATGCGCTTCACCCTTCAGGCGATCCTTCAGGCCATCTACATTTTCGAAGGTGGCGGTGCGCAGGTTTTCAATAGCCAGGTTGGTAGCCCGGATCTTGGAATACATATCATTATTGCCGCCATCCTTGCCCCAGCGATAATTCACGTTTACCCAACCTACGTTAGAGGGATTGAGCGTTCCCTCGGTAACCACATTGATGCCACGGCCGGGATGCGTAAATACAGCCTCATCAGATAAAGAAGCCAGCATCTGTTCATCGAAACCACCCTGCCCGAGACCGGCGTAGATGCCGGTGACAAATGCTTCCGCCAGCGGTCCGTCTTTCCAGGCATCGGCAGAAGAAACCCTGTCAAGCGGTTTCGTATTGAGAAAATCGCGCTTACAGGCAGTGATCACAGTTACGATGAACAGCAGGATTGTTATGTATAAGACAAATTTCTTCATGATGTTCAGGTTTTAAAAAGTTACTCTTACGCCAACATTCAATATTCTCGACTGCGGATAATACTGGCCATTGCCACTCGTTGATTCCGGGTCCCAGATCTTCATCTTGTCAATAGTAAAGAGGTTGATGCCATTGGCGTACAGACGGGCACTACCCATACCAACTTTCTGACAAATATTGCTGGAGAAATTATAACCCACTTCAAAGTTCTTCAACCGCAGGTAGTTGCTGCTCCGCAGCCAGTAAGTATTAGTGCCGAAGTTGCCACTTGAATAATAAGTATTACCCCGGTTGGCCACGCGTGGATCGGTGCTGCTGGGATTTTCTACTGTCCAGCGGTGATCGTAAGAATATTTCAGGTAGTTGCCAATGGTGCCCGACTCGGTGCCGAAGAACAACAATCCGCCGGCGGCACCCTGAAACAGGATGGTACAATCAAAACCCTTGTATTGAAGGTTGATGTTCAGGCCACCGGTGAACAGCGGATCACGGTTCTTATCCAGACGTACGCGGTCATCACCATCGATCTTGCCATTACCATCCACATCCCTGAGCTTCATATCGCCGGGACGCAACGTGTTGGTAGCTGCACTGTAGTCGATCGTATTCTTATCGATCTCATCCTGGTTCAGAAACACGCCTGCATATTCATATACAAGGAAAGCGGCGCCATTGGTACCGAAAGTATGCCCTTTGGAAAACTGGTGAGGTTTCAGGCCCGGACTTTCAGGAAGTTTTACGACTTCATTCTTCGCGTATCCGCCATTGACATTGATGCTGTACTTGAAATCTTTGCCGAGCTTATCACTATAAGTGATGGAGAATTCCCAACCCTTGTTTTTTACTTTACCCAGGTTTTCGGGGGGCAGGGTCATACCGGCAGAGGCGGGTACTACAGCTTCATTCGCCATCAGGATCTTACTCCGTATGTTGTAGAAATAATCCAGTTCAAATGACAACCTGCTTTGCAGCACGGAACCTTCAAGACCCACGTTGGAGTTGTTAGCCACTTCCCAGGTATAGCCAGGATTAGGTACGCCACTCTCTGTGAGCATTTTCACTACGTTGTTACCAATGATGTAAGTGTTGAAGCCATAAGTAGAAAGATACCTGTACTCTTGCAGCACACCATTAAAGATGATATTGTCATTACCCATCTGGCCCCAGGAAGCCCGCAGTTTCAGGTTATCGATAAAAGAGAGCGGCTTCATGAACTTCTCTTCCGATAAACGCCAGCCCACGAGTACACCCGGGAAGAAACCATAACGATCACTCTCGGGGAATATATAGGAGCCATCATAACGCCACAGGAATTCCGCCAGGTACTTTTCATCATAATTATAATTCACACGGCCAAAGTAGCTAAGACGCGCACGTTTGAAAGCGCCGCCGTTGTTATCCTTCTGCAAGTCGCCACCCGCAAACAGCTGGTCGATCGATGGAGATATATAATTCCTGCGGAAAGCATTGAAATTGTTATTCTCGATCGTTTCGCGTGTCACGGCAGCCAGCAGGTTAACGGTGTGAGCGCCAAAGGTGCGGTCATAATTTGCGAAGGCACTGAGGTTAATGTTTAACTGGTCTTCTTGCGACTCTGTCAGGCGTGGATCGGTAAAGGTGGAACGGACAGACTTGGTCAACACTGGCGTCACACCATCAGCCTCATAAGTCTTGAAATCCCAGAAGTAAAGCGACCACGGAGTTTCCCACTTCTTGGTACGGCGAATGTATTTATCCAAAGAAGCAAAACCACTCAGTTTAAGACCAGTTACACCCGGGATTTGCAATTCTACCCGACCATTCGTTTGGAAATAATCACGCTTGTCCCTGTCATACCCGGTAGCATTGGTGGTGATCACAATAGGGTTCTCACCATTCTCGATATCTGGTCCGGGCAATCCGTTAGGCCACACTTCCTGCTCGGTAGGCTTACCACGCATCAGCATCCTGAAGATAGGTTGTGCCCCCTTGGTAGGAAAGAACCGGGATTCTTCCCGGGCCGTTACGCCAAGGTTCGTGCTGAGGTATTTATTGATCTTGGCGTCCATGTTGAAGCGAAGGTCATATTGCTTATAGCCGGTAGCAGAATTCTTATAATAACCATCCTGGTTGCTATAACCTATAGAGGCGAGATACTTCACTGTTTCAGAACCACCTGATAATTGAAGATTATGCCGTGATTGAGGCGACCAGTTCTTTAAAGCGATATCGAACCAGTCGGTATTGGGATACCTCCAGATGTCGGAACCGTCACCATGCTTCTTGATCACATCAGGAGAAAAAGGCGCTGTGATTTTACTGCCATTATCAGGCCTTGTATAAGTACCGGTTTCTTTGAGCGCTTTCCACGCAGCGCTCCACTGGTTGGAAGGAAGCTGTGCATCGAACAAGGTTAGCTCATTGACGAGCGTAGCATATTCCACAGCATTGGCCATTTTGGGAATACGTGTTGGCTGAGCCCAGCCCTGGTTGAAATCGTAAGACAGTATAGGCTTGCCAGACTTACCTCGCTTGGTAGTAATGAGGATAACACCGTTGGCAGCACGCGCACCATAGATGGCAGCTGCCGCATCTTTCAATACCGACATACTCTCGATATCGGACGGATTTAAACGCTCAAGACCGCCGGCGCGGTCAGGTACTCCATCGATTACTATCAGCGCACCACTGTTATTCGGCGTATTGGAGCCCCTGATCCGGATCGTTGACCCGTCATAGCCCGGTTCGCCCGTAGCCTGTATGGTAGTCACACCCGGCAGTCGTCCTGCCAGTGCATTCGAAAGATTCACAGTAGGAGATTTGGCGAGCTCGCTACCCTTTATCTGTGCTACCGCACCAGTCACGGTCACCTTCTTTTGAGTGCCATAACCTACCACCACTACATCACTGAGTTGGCCGGCAAGAGGTGCCATGATGATGGACACGGTGGCTTTACCGCTGATATCTACTTCCTGCTGCAGGAAACCCACAGACGAAAGCACCAGTATATTCTGGTCATCAGGAACAGTAATGGTAAATGAACCTCCAGCATCGGTATTCACCCCTTTGCTGGTGCCTTTTACCACTACGCTCACACCTGCCAGGGGAGCACCCTTATCATCGGTTACAGTTCCCCTGATCTCTTTATCGACAACAGCGTCGATACTCACAAAGATCTCCTGATCAGGAATACCGCTATCGTAATTGAAACTGGTAGACCGGGGCTTATACAAAACAATACGGTCCTTGATGATCTTGTAATTGATGCCGAAAGGCGCCAGCAGCTCTTCCAGTACTTTGCTCAGCTTTTTATCCCTGGCATTGATGGTCACCTTGCGGCTTGCCTCTATCGTTTTGGAACTGAATACGATTCTGGCCCCTGTTTGATTTTGAAGCGAGAAGAATACTTCCTTTAATTGCCCTTTCTCTACCGAGAGGGACACTACTTTGTCCAATATTCCCTGAGCATCCGCATGGTGGTCATACGCCATGGAGCTTAGGAAAAGGACGAGGAAAAACTGTATTAACGCTATTCTCATTGCAAAGGCAGTTAAAGCAACAAGTCGTTGTTTTTTCATAAATTTGATTGTTATTGTTCGCTGAATTTCAAGACACGACAATAATGGTCCGCCCCCCGCAAGGAGGTGGATGTCCGGCTGGCAATGTTGGTAGCATTGTCAGCTTTTGTTTTTAAGTAGTGCTGGTTTAGGTAATGTAGATTTGGAGTTTTTTCATATTAGCATTTGTTTTGGTTATCGATAGATTGTTTTGGTCGTTAGTTGTCCGAGTCTCCCTTGATTAATATCCGCGTGCCGCGAATTTCATAAGTGGCTTGTACCGATTGACAGATGATCTCCAGTTGATCATACAGGTTTTGCCCTTTTATATCGCCCGAAAAAAGCAGCTTGGCAAGGCTCTCATGCTCCATGATGATCTCGATATGATAAGCCCTTTCCAAAACAGACAATACTTTCGAAAGCGGCGTTTCCTCAAACACGAAATTTAGGGCAGTTACTGTTTCTTCCTGTTGGCTATCCGGAACAAGCGGCAACGGTGCATCCACCAGTGTAGTCCTGAAGTGACCATCCAGCCGGTTATAGATCACCCTTTGATTAGGCTTCAGGATCACACCGGTAGATTCCTCTGTACGCTTACGGCTTTTTGCTTGCGCTTCATTTTCATACACGGCCACCTTGCCGGTACGCACGGAAACTTCAATATCATCTGTGACTTTATCTGTCTTTACAAAGAAACTGGTGCCCAATACCTGCGTAACGATGTTGTTGCTATACACGTAAAAAGGCGACTTCGGGTTTTTGGTCACCTTAAAAAAAGCGTTGCCCTCCAGGTATACTTCCCTTTTCGAACGCGCAAAGCTGTCAGGATAGTGCAGGACGGCATGCGGTTCCAGGATTACCATACTTTTATCAGGCAGGTAAATCGTGTCGGCAACCGCCGCCTGGTTCACGATGCTGTTCAGATCTGCTGCAATAGCATCACCTTTGTGCGACTGAAAGTAGCCAGGGTTATTGGTGAACCAATAAATCCCGAGCGCTACGGCTGCCACAAGGGCAGCAATACTTGCCCGGCGCACATAAGCCGGTATTCTTCTAACAGGTCGTTTAGGAAGCTCAGTAGCTGTATCAGGTAATGTTTTCTCCCTGATAACGGGCCATAATTGCTCAACCGTCGTTTTGATTTCCTCACTACTCACAGCAGGCTCATGGTCGTCATCCAATAATTCATACCACTGCTCTACCAACTTCTTTTCCTGGTCGGTGCAGGTGCCATCAGCGTACCGCTGTAGTAAATGATAAAAAGCGCTTCGGTTCATGGGCGATAGTTAAATCCGTTCTTCAGGTGAAAGGACTTAACTACCTGTCGGTTAAGTGGGGCAATACCCTAAAGGGAAGTAAAAAAGCTTTTAGGTCTTAGGGTTAGCCATTGACGAAGCAAAAGCGCTAACTGCTAATGCCTAAAAACTAATAGCTATTCCAGAAATGATCGTACGAAGGCGCCAACCAGGCAATTTAAGAGAATAAAATCCCGGAGGTGAAGGCGCATAAATTTAAGTGACTGAGTAACATGATATTGAACAGCTTTCTCGGAGAGATTCATGTATTGGGCGATCTCCTTTACTGAACGATGTTCATAACGGCTAAGGCGGAATATCTCCTGTGTTTTTTGGGGAAGCTTTTTGATGGTATTATCAATTGCAATGCTCAACTCCTGTAGTAAAAGCTTTGATTCAGAAGCATTTTCGTCAACATTGACCTGTTCGCGGGCAAATTGGTTATAACGTTCGCGGAGAATTTTTGACCTGATATAATCTATCACTTGATAACGGACAGCCGTATGCAGGTAGGCATCCAGTTTTTCTATCTGTGCCTGTTCCCTTTTGGCCCACAGGCTGATGAATAAGTTTTGCACAAGCTCTTCCGCTACCTCTTTGGAACGCACTTTCCGGAAAGCAGCGAGGAAAACCGTCTCACTATACCGCTTATAGATCTCCTCCAGGGCAGCTCCGTCACCCGATTTCAGCAGCTTAAGCAGTATCTCGTCGTCAAATACTTTGTAATCCATATGGTTGGGCAATGCAATGAAGTTGGAATCCTTAAACAAATTAAAACAAAAAATAGAATAACACAAAGAGCTTCCTGAGTAAATAAAATGGACAACAGACGATCCCCTTAGACATACGATTGCATAAATTTGTTGAAACCCCTGTCCTTTCTCATCAGTCAAAAGCAGGCATTCGATTTGCAATGAAAGGGCGGATAAGATGCAGAACATTGTTACTGAGTTCGTATGATCTTGAACAATTGAAGAAGAACGATGCTTGTCGTAGTTGAATTTTGGGCAAAGATGAATGGTGTTAACTTATGAATTTAAGACCGAAAAAATTGCTTTCGGAGCAGGAAGTACAGACTGGCTTAAGGTTGGTCGTTACCGAGGGATTGACAACGGAAGCAATGACGACGCTCACAACCGGCGCTTTTCTGGTAGCCATGGCATTGCTGTTGGGCGCGTCCAACTTGCAGATCGGAATACTCGCGGCCCTGCCCACTTTTACCAATATATTCCAGTTGCTGTCTATCTGGTTGGTGCGACGATATAACAACAGGCGGGCTATCAGTGTCGTTTGTGCCCTCACAGCAAGGATACCCCTGATAGGAGTAGGCATATTATCCTTCTTTGCATCAGGTTCCATTCAACTCCTGATCTTTTTTGTTTTCTTTTACAACGTCTTTGCTTCCATTGCCGGATTAAGCTGGAATGCCTGGATGAAAGACCTCGTACCAGGCAATCAGTTAGGTACTTATTTTTCCCGGCGCAGCAGCTTCATGCAAACACTCAATGTAGTATTGAGCCTTTGCCTCGCCTTTCTGATTGATTACATCAAAGACAATTATCCGGCATGGGAGCTTAACACCTACTCCATCATGTTTATGGTAGCGGGTACCATTGGCGTTATAGGCGCTTGCGTGCTTTCAAAAGTACCCGAGCCACAATCATTCCTTGCAAGAGAAAATATTTTCCAGCTCTTTAAACGTCCACTCAAAGACCACAACTTTAGGCGCTTGCTGATCTTCAACTCATCATGGGTCTTTGCATTAAATATTGCCATCCCTTTCTTTACGGTATACATGCTCAAAAACCTTGGACTGTCCATGACCTATGTTATTGGGCTCACGGTAGTCAGTCAGCTGTGTAGCATTTTCACCATACGCATGTGGGGCCGCTTTTCCGACAGGTATAGCAACAAGACGATCCTGGCCATTGCTGCACCGGTATACATACTATGCATTATTGCCTGGTGCTTTGTAGGCATGTATTCCCGCTTCACCACCAATATTGCACTACTGGTATTCATTCACATCTTTACAGGCATCGCTACAGCAGGTATCAATCTCTCGCTTACCAACATCGGATTGAAGCTGGCGCCCAATGAACACGCGATCGTTTACCTGTCTACCAAGAATATTATAACAGCTATCTTTTCTTCCGTGGCGCCATTGATTGGAGGTATATTGGCCGACTATTTTGCCAATCGCTCCTTGTCTATCAATGCCGCTTATGCAGGGCCAAAGGTGAATAAGGTCTTGCACCTTGTATCACTACATGATATGAACTTTCTTTTCCTGATAGGAGCTGGGCTGGCATTTATCTCTCTGGAGTTCCTGATCCGGGTTAAAGAAGTGGGAGAGGTGGAAAAAGATGTGGTAGTACGTATTATGCGCAGCAGCATAAAAAACAACCTGAAAGAATCCTTCCTGATCGGCAACCTGATCTCCTGGCACGATCAGCTCTGGGGCCTGTTTAAAAAGAAAATACACTAAGCTTTATACCGCATTACTTATTTTCTCAGGAAGCACATGCGTTTTCAACTCCTGGGCTACGAGTTGGCGGGTGGTGCCGGTGAGGTCGGCCATCTCTTTGAAAGTCACCAATTCATTGAGACAATAAGCATGTTGATGAGCATCCACAACTGTTCTGGACAATTGCTCATGCAACCGGCGTATGCGGAGGCGGGGGTCATAAGAAGTGATCTCCAGCAGCCGGTTCTCTGTTTTCCACCACCGGGAGGTAAGCTGAGCCATAAACCAGTCGGAAGTAATCGGGTCCCTGTTTATCACATCCTTAAAAAAGTCGATCTCATACAACCGGATTTCACTGGCCACCATAGCCCGGCTGTGTTCTGCAAACAATTTGCCCGGCAGGTACCGGAAGTTGCCAAAGAATTCACCAGGTTCCATGATCTCGTGGATCACATCCTCTTTGTCGGAAAAACAGCCAAGCTTTACGGCGCCGGAAACAACTTCACAGATATAATTCATGCGGGTGGGAGGAGCGTAGATATATTGCCCCTTCTTATACTTCTTCACAAGTATATGCTGCTTGATGCGGCTGTCATGCTTTGCGAGCAAATAAGCATGCAAACCATTATCACGAGGGTGTATCATGCAGGTAACAATTCATTAACGAAAATACGCCGGCAATGTTACCGGAATATGAAAAGTGCCCCTGCACGCAGGAGCACTTTTACACATTATACAGTTTATGTATTAATAACCCGCTTAGAAACTATACCTCGCACCAAGCTGCACCTGGTAAGGAGTTCCACTCCTCGTAGTAGTACCCACATTCTCATTCACACGGTACTGGTACTCTTTCGTAGTCTGGTTGAAGCCACTTACAGTCAGCAGGGTTTGAGCACCAAGGTTATAGTTTCCACCCCAGCCCTTATTCAGCAGGTTGGCAAAGTTGAATACGTCCACACTTAGGCTCAGCTTATGGGTTTTGTACAACTTGAAATCTTTAGACAACCGTACATCGATCGTTCCGGAGAAAGGATTCTCACCACCGTTCCTGTTGGCAATAGTGCTAAGCGATTCTTCAATATGCTTCTTTGCGCGGTTGTTGGGGTTAGCCAGCACCTTCAGCATCGACTCGCGAATAGCTTGAGCTGTCTTGACGTCATTAGGGTTGAATACAAAAGCAAGATCGTTATCGTTACCGGGACCACCTACAAAGTCACCGTTGATGTCGGCATCCACAGTCAAAGAATAACGTGTGCCGGCAATACCGGTGAAACGTCCGCTCAGAGAGAAGCCTTTGAAAGTAGGCGTAGCACCATAAATAACCACCTTATGACGGAACTGATTATCAGAGAAGTCCATCTCGCTCAGGCTGCGAGGATCACTCTTTACAGGACGGAAGGTGGAAGTGTTGGCCACGTTACCATTATAAGAAGTGTTGTCTTTGGTAACATTATGCGTGTAGCTGAAGTTGATATAGCCATCGCGCCAGTAGCGGTATTCACCATCGATAAAAGCAGCCAGCTGCCTGATCTTGGCGCCATTGGTAAATTCCAGTGTGCGGCCTACGAGTTGGGTCTTTCTGCCCTTCACATTATCGGTGATACCGGCAGTAGTGATGGTATTGGCAGGAACAAATACACCACGTCCATTCTCATTGGCCAGTGTGAAATAAGGCTGGTCAACGAGGTTGCGGTCGAGATACACATAGTTGTTCCAGGTGTAGCTATACTGCACATTGAAGCCGAGACGGAAACGGTTGCCGAATATCTTGTTGTAGCTGATATTTGCTTTGAAAATACTGGGCACTTGTAAGTTGGGGTCATTCAGGTTGATCGTGGATACGGTAGGGGCACCGGCAATCACACCGGGAGCGGTAGATGGGTCTCTCCGGTAAGCGGGGAAGTTGGGTACGGGTACCAGGTTAGTGCCGGCGGAAGGACGGGTTACGTCGATGGCCGCTACCTTGGTACCACTGTTTTGGATATTGTTTACCTGAGCGTAGGTAATGGGATTGGCAGAGAAGATACCCGCGCCAAAGCGGATGATATCTTTCTTGTTACCCTTTACATCCCAGGTCAGTTGCATACGAGGTTGGATATTGTTCCAGTCGCTGGCATTGTTATCAGTGCGCAATCCCAACGCTTGTTCTACTACGGCATTGTAATCACCTTTGGTAAGATAGCTGGTCACATCGTAGCGTACGCCAAACGCTGCATCTACATCCTTCAGCAGTTCAAACTGTACCTGGCCAAACAAGGCGGCATTCAACACCCACTGCTGCACAGAAGGCTTTCCGTTGATGGGTACTTCACGGGCATAGCGCGAAGGATTCAGGTTGTCGAATTCTTCAACACTGTTGAAGATGAAACGGCCATTCTGCTCGTTTGAAATATACGTATCCAGATAAGTGAGCGTATTATCCGTTCCAAAAGTAAAGTTGTACTTGCCTTTGGTAATATAAGTAGTGTTCACCAGCTGTATTTGTTTCTCCAGGTTGTCCTCTGGGTTGAAACGTTGGCCACCCAATTGAACAGTAGTGTTACCCATTGTTCCATTAGGCAGTTGAGAACGTACAGTTACAATGGCGCGGGGGATATTGGCAGCGGGGAGTTCACTATTAGGCACATAGTTACGCGTAGTTACCTGATACTGTACTTTCAATTCGTTAAGCACATCGCGGTTGAACTGGCTGCGCAATGACAGCAACAAACTGTTCTCCCTTGACTTGAAATCACCATATACTTCATACAGGTTAATGTTGCTGTTATCACTGTTGCTCACGGGATTCTTCCAGTCACTGTAGTTGTTACGTAAGGTAAGACGGTGCCTTTTGCTAAGCTGCCAGTCGAGACGACCGAAGAAGGTATTGGCAACGGTCTTTCTGCCAAACTCACCGACCTGCTTATTGCTGGATAAACCATATTTACGGCGCGCAATATCGATTACATTATCCAGTGCAGCTTTGCTGATGCGCAGAGAGTTGGCATCGTCATCATCCTGGATATCGGCAATGAAGAAAGGTTGAGATTCATCCTGCCTGTCGAAAGCGGTAAAGAAATGCAGCTTGTCCTTGATGATAGGGCCACCGAGGCTGAAGCCATATTGGTTGGTAGTGAAATCCTGCGTTCTCTTGTTACCACGGATATCATACGGGCTGGCCAGGAAATCGGCACGGAAATAGTCAAACACACTACCGGAGAATGTATTGGTACCGGATTTAGTTACAGCACTGATGGTGCCACCACCGGAACGGCCTTGAGTAACATCATACACATTTGTAACCACCTCAAACTCACGGATGGATTCCATAGACAGGGAGTAAGGACCACTACCCACAGCACCACTGGTAAGGTTATTACGGGCGCTCACACCATCTATCTGGTAGTTGGTAGATGAAGGAAGCTGACCACTCACACTGCCACCATTGGTAGTAGGAGCCAGCGCCGACAGGTTGTTGAAGTTCCTGTTCTGCGTAGGCAGCTGTTGGATCATGCGGGCAGAGATAGCAGTAGAAGCACCATATCGGTCGATACGGCTGGTCACTGTATTACCCCTTACCACGACTTCCTGTAAGGAAGTTGCTTTGTCCTTTAGTTCAAAGTCAACGATCAGCTGATCACCAAGGTTCAGCGCAAAGTTCTCTTTGATTTCCTTGGCATACCCTACATACGATACCTCGATGGAGTAAGGAGAACCAAGCGGCAGCTGCCGGAAAAAATACTTACCATCTTTGGCAGTAACGGTTGTTGCCTGAAAACCTGTAGAAGAGTTCTTAAGAATTACGGTAGCACCTTCTATTGGTTTCTTGTTGGCGGCAGTAACGATACCACGTACTGCAGCGTCGGTTCCCTGAGCAGTTGAGTAAAGGGGGCGGAAAAGAAAAGCGGAAACAAATAGGGCAAAAAGAAGCCTGTAGCCCTGTTTGAGCCGGTTAGAAGCTATCATACTGTTGATTTTTTTTCAAAAGTATTCCAGTCTAAAAGCGGCTTAGGTTAGATTCTAACATGGATTCCCGGCTTAATGATAAGTTAACACCTCATGACACAATATCGCACCCTGCCCCTCTTTTGTCATTTCGAACGCAGCGATAGCGGAGTGAGAAATCTGCTATGGAAGCAAACGTATTTCGTTACCGTAACTAACCCTTTTATCTCACGTTGTCCTTCTGAAGGAGTTTCACCCTTTTTTGTCATTTCGAACGGAGCGATAGCGAAGTGAGAAATCTGCTATCGAAGCAATAGTTTTGTAGCATGGAACTTAAGCAGGCAATCCAACTCATCAGTACACCACACCTCGATGCCACAACACCACAATCCTGGGCCGATCTCGGTGCGGGTACAGGCCTTTTTACAACGGCACTCTCACACCTCATCGGAAAGCAAAGCACGATCTATGCAATCGACAAAAGCGCCACCGGCCTGCAACAGATTAAAACGAGAGTAGACATATCCCTTAAAACAATACAAGCCGATTTTATAAACGATGAACTACAGCTTCCGGAGCTGAACGGCATACTGATGGCCAATTCCTTACACTACGTAAAAGACCAGTATAACTTTCTTGATAAGATGCAACACACGATGAAAGAAGGAGGAGCTTTCCTTATCGTAGAATACGATACGGACAGAGCCAATCAATGGGTGCCCTGGCCATTGAGCTTTATAAGATTGAAACAACTATTCGAAAAACTTCAATTCACAACCATCGAAAAGATCGGAGAAACCCCATCCCGCTACAACAATAACAATATCTACGCCGCCTTGATACGATAGTTTAACGTCAGGGTGGGTCGCCCTCCAGGGCGGCTCACCCTGACGCTGTTTTAAAGTTTATTCAACTCATTAAACAACATAACCAACCCCTCTTCACTCTTTAGATTAACCTTCTTCCCTTCCAGTATCTTATTGATCGCCTCAGCATGCTCCGGCAGCGCCTTCAAAATATCATTCTTATTCCTTTTGATCCTTTCAATGCGGTAATTAGGCAGGAACACATACAACGTTTCAATATCCTCAAACTGCTTTTCTTTAGGAGCATTCAGCTGAGAGAATTCGCGTACCTCCTTTTGCCGCAGCTTCAGCAACTGCACAGGACCTTTGGCCAGCACTTCATAAAATGTCTCAGTGGTGTTTTTATCGATGGGAGTATACCCGTTACGGAACAGCACAGCCGTGTTGGTATCTGTACCCAGCCAGAAAGCTTTCACCGGAGCAGTAAATTCCAGCTGAGCCCCTTCCCGCTGGAAGTATACCTTGTTATTATACACATTGAAACGCAGCGGTAAACCATTGGCAGCCTGACCTTGTTGGAACAGCACGATTCCGGGAGTCCAGTCATTGCTGTAAAACGCAGTACCCTTGATGTCTGCGCCAAACTCCATTACCGGGCGGCCACTGAGCGTCCTTTCAAATTGAGAAAGATTGGAGCCTTCGCGGTCAGCTAAGGTCATTTGATTTTGGGAAATACCGGGCAGGTGATACAATAGCATGAATAACAGCAGCAGCGTGCAGTGTTGGTAGAATTTTCTCATAACCTAATATACCGAAAATCCCCGGCCTTATCCACGTATATTTTAATCCGTCATGCAAGACGGCTTCAGCCCTTTATTAAGTTTGCGTTAAGGAATTATAAACACCCCGGTAGCAGCTTACTTTAGCAGCCGAATGCGTACACCCTCCCTGCTATTGCGTTTACTATTGCTATTGTTAACCGGAACTGCTGCAGCACAGCAAAAACAATGGCTGTTTACTTTAGAACAAACGGAACTGCTGGCCAAGCGCCAGCCCGACTCTGCCTATATTATATTGAAAGAGCTGATGTCCACAGCCAGGGAAAAGAACGACCTGCTGGTAGAAGCCATCTGCCTGCAACAAATAGGACACGTATTCTATAATTACAGCAACTTCACCCAATCCATTGATCACCTCCTGCAAGCCGAGAAACTTTTCCGGTCACTGAATCAATCCGACAGGCTGGCAGCCACCCTCAACTACCTGGGTACGGTATATCATTCCAACAAGCAGATTGAGCTGGCGGGCCATCAGTTTGCAGCTGCCCTGCAGATCAATGTTGACCGCAGAGACAAAAAAGGACAGGCACTTACCTACGGCAACATGGGACACTGGTATGAAAAAAAGCTGATGTACGACACAGCCTATCAATACCAGCAAAAAGCCCTGGCCCTTTATCATGAACTGCGTGACAGTGTCGGCATGGCCAAAATATTCGAGAACATGGGTAGCATCCTCGAGGACTATTCCCGGTTTGATTCCGCCCGTCTTTGCTTTGAGAAAGCATTGGCCATCAACCGGCAGAACGATGATGCCATTGCCCAGATCGAAATATTGAACAACCTTGGAGATGTGTACCGCAAAACGGGACATTACGAAGAAGGACTGGTGTATACCCGGCAGGCTTTGCAATTGGCCCAAAACACCCAAACCCAATACCAGCTGGCCAGCGCCTGCCGCGATATGGCAAGAGGCTTTGAGCTGATGAGAAAATATGACAGCGCCTACCATTACAATGAATTATCCCGGAGTTTGGTAGAAACGATCTATGCGGCCACCAACAACCAGCAGATCGCTTTCCTGGAGACAGTATATGAAGTAGAAAAGAAAAACAACGAGCTGGCCCGGCTCACCATCCAGCGAAGACAAAACATAATTATCATAGTGGCCATTGCGTTGGTGGTAGGGCTGTTGATCGTCTTGGGAAGCGTGGTCATCAGCCGCCAGCGGCTCAGGATCAGGAATGAAAAAGCACTCAATGAGCAGAACAAGGATATCTATGAAAAAGGCAAGGACCTCATGCAGGCGGAGATCCGGAACAAACAACTCGAAGAAGAAAAGCTGAAAACAGAGTTGGAAGTGCGCAGTAAGGAACTCTCTGCCCACACCCTTCACCTGATCCAAAAGAACCAGCTGCTGGAAGAACTGCGAAGCAAACTCCATGAGATTGCCGAAGACGATAAGCGCGACCAGAAAAAGCAGCTACGCCAGTTGGTACAAAAGATCAGCCTCAGCTTTAGCCAGGATAATTATTGGGATGATTTCAGGGCGATCTTCGATCAGGTACACCAGACATTCTTTACCAACCTGAAACACCACGCCGATAGCCTCACGCCTGCCGAACTGCGCCTTGTTGCCCTGCTGCGTATGAACCTGAGTTCAGGCGACATGGCCACCCTGCTCGGCATCTCCCAGGATAGCCTCCGCGTTGCCCGCTACCGCCTCCGCAAAAAACTCAACCTCGCCGAAGGCGAATCCCTCACCACATTTATTCAAGGATTATAGTGTCAGGCTGAGCCTGTCGAAGCATCGCAGAGTGGATCGCCCTCAAAAGGCGGCTCACCCTGAAGGCATTCACAAGAGGAGACACCTCACCCCGCCCTTCAAGACCTGACAGGTTTGTGTGAAGGCTCCAGCCTGGCCAACCTGTAAGGTCTAAAAAAACTATTCCAAAAGAGGTGACACCTTTCACTTTCAATGCAAAAAGAAAGTGTCGCTTCTGCCAACTGTAACGTAACAAACGATCACACAACATTGCCTTAATATTCCCGTAACAATTACTTAATGGCTGTTTTTGCGTTACTCAACTAATTGAGCACAAATTGCTTACTGCATTTTGTAACGGCTTTGTTGCCCCTTTGTTCACGCTGTAGAAACGCCTGTAGCCCTTTTGTTCACGCCGGTTTTTACTGTTCCCGGGGCGCAGCGATCAAATTTGCGCCATGAACAAAAACCAAATTATGCTAACTAAATGGATCACCTGCTGTATACTGCTTACCCTTGGTACGGGAGCATGGGCACAGCAGGCAATTATTAAAGGAAAGATCACCGACGCGGTGAATAAGGAAGTCCTCACCGGGGCAACCATCACTTTGTCGGGCGCAAATAATACCACCGTTACAGATGTCAACGGAGAGTTTCTCCTGTATGCCCAGCCCGGCGATCGCCAGCTGGTTGTTCGTTACCTTGGCTACCGCGACACGACGATCGCTTTAAACATAAAGAGCCATGAGACCCGTTCCTTGAACATTGGCTTGTCGAGCACTTACTCCCGCTTAAGCAGTGTTGTTGTGATGGGTTTGCTCCAGGGCCAGGCCAAAGCACTCAACCAGCAAAAGAATGCCGATAACATTAAGAACGTAGTAGCCGCCGACCAGATAGGCCGTTTTCCCGATCCCAATGCCGCAGAAGCATTACAGCGTGTGCCCGGCGTAAACATTGAGCGCGACCAGGGCGAAGGCCGCTACGTGTTTGTACGTGGCCTCGCGCCACAGTTCACCAACGTGAGCGTTAATGGCGAACAAATACCTTCCCCGGAAGCCGACGTACGTTTTGTAGCACTCGACGCGATCCCTGCAGACCAGCTTGCTTCCATTGAAGTAAGTAAATCCCTAACGCCTGATATGGATGGAGATGCAGTAGGCGGCTCTGTAAACCTGATCACCCGTACTGCACAATCCAAAGTACCCCGCATCAACGCTTCCGTAGCCGGAGGATACAACCAACTGATGCGCCGTGGTAATATCCAGGGACAATTACAATATGCACAGCGACTGGGTAAACAGGAAAAGTTGGGCGTGATGCTCAACAGCAGCTATTACCACAACGACCTCGGCTCCGACAACGTAGAAAGGTCCCCACAGGACAATGAAGTAGAACTCCGTGATTATGAACTTACCCGCACGCGCCTCGGCTTAAGCGGTACATTCGATTACAAATTCAACCCACGTCATGAAGTGTATTTACGTGCTTTGTACAGCCGCTTTACCGATCGCGAATGGAGAAGAGCCACCAAATTCGTTCCGGAAGATGACGAAATAGAAAAAGCTACCAAAGACCGCTTTGAAGCCCAATCGATCACCACGATTAACCTGGGTGCCAAACACACCTTCAGTAAGTTCTTCCTGAACTATGAAGCACAGTATTCCATGGGCCGCCAGAATACACCCTACGACAATGAAGTAGTTTTCATTGGTGGCATTCCTTCTACGCTCACGTACGGAAATCCGAAATATCCTTCCATCATTGCCGATGGCTACACAGACAATTTCGCATACGAATTTGACGAAGCAGGCTTTGGGCACACACTTGCCAAAGACCGCAACCTGACTGCCAAATTCGACCTGGGCATACCCTACAAGCTCAACAACAACAATGGCCTTATTAAAGTAGGAGCCAAGTTCCGCAGCAAGAAGAAGAGCTATGCCATTACCCAGGATTATTATGGCGCAATTGCCGATGTGCCCACCCTCGACGAATTTGACGAAGACAACATAAAGAAGAAATTCCTCGATGGCAACTATACACTGGGAAGGCCCCTGAATGTTACATCCTTCATTCGCTACTTCAACGCAAACCCTTCAGAATTTGAAGCATCACTTGAAGACAAAGCGATCGACGAGGCGTTGGAAGCCTACGATGCCAAAGAAGATGTGATCGCTGCATACCTGATGGCAAAGCAGCAATTTAAAAAGCTGACCGTAGTAGCAGGATTGCGTTATGAGAGAACGAAAGTTAGTTACAATTCCAAAGATGTAGTGATCGATGGCGCGGGAGATCTGCAGGAGATCGTGCCGGTATCTGGCAGCAGCAATTACGACTATCTGCTACCACAGGCCAACGTACGCTATCAATTGAGCCGTTTTACGAACCTGCGTGCTGCAGCTACCTTCTCCTATGCAAGACCAAACTTCAGTGAAATCATTCCTGCACAGGAGATCAACCGCGAAGATGAAGTCGCTACAGCGGGCAACGCAGCACTGAAGCCAGTTAGTGCCTTCAACCTCGACCTGTTAGGCGAACATTACTTTGGAAACGTAGGTGTACTATCAGGCGGCTTCTTCTACAAACGGTTGAATGATTTCATCTATCGCCGCGTATTGTTCAACAGCCCATATCCCCTGACGGGCACACCATATATCAACAGCATCGATGTGATCCAGGCACAGAACGGCAATACAGCCAATGTAACGGGCTTTGAAGTAGCTTTCCAGAACAACCTGAGCTTCCTGCCCGGCGCACTGAAATACTTTAGCTTATACCTCAACTACACATACGCACACTCTGCAGCTACCCTGCAAAGCCGCACAGCTGATGCGGCCGATCCCAACGCAAAAGAAAAGCTGCGCCTGCCCGGACAAGCTACGCACGTAGGTAACCTATCGCTGGCTTTCGAGCGTAAGAAGTTCAACGCCCGCGTTTCCTTCAACTTCAACGGTGAGTACCTCAGCGAAGTAGGCGGCACCAAAGAAGAAGACATCTTCGTGAAAGACAGGGTACAAGTTGACTTCAGTGCAGGCTACGCCTTCAACAAACATTGGCGCCTGTTTGCCGAGGTCCTCAACATTACCAACCAGCCATTCGAAAGATACATGGCCACGAAGGATCAGCTGATCCAGCGCGAATACTACCAGCAATGGGGCCGCTTCGGTGTAAAATTCGATTGGTAGTCGATGTCAGACTGAGCCTGTCGAAGCCTTTCCCACAGAGGGTGGGTCGCCCTCCAAGGGCGGCTCACCCTCGAAGAAGGACTTGCTTTATTCCTTTTCAACTTATTAACCTTTCAACTTTTGAACTCATTATGAACAAGTCATGGATAAAATTATCTGTACTGGCTGCCCTGTTGAGTACAACAGCCTGCGATAAAGAAAACGACGACCTGCTGACACCCTTGTCTGCAAGTCAATTCCCTCAAATAGTAGTACTGTCCGATGAAGGCGACGGTGGCCTGGAAGACGAAGATGCATTTAGCTTCAAGATCACCCTGGCCGACAGGGTCGACTCCTCCGGTAAAGAATTGGGAGGTAAAGTTGAGCCACTCAAAACGGCGGTAACAGTTAATTTTAAGGTGACAGATTTTGAAGGCTTCTCAAAACTGTCCGATTATATTAAAGATGCGGAAGCCTTCTACGAAATAGACGATTGCACCACTTCTGCAGATGAAGGAATCGATGTTCCGATGACCTTTGACGTAAATACAGGAACAGGCACTGTTACTTTCCCGGCGGGCGTGGAAGAGGTGGAAATTGAATTTGAAGTAGATGAAGACCTGTTCGATGACAATGTATTCAATACCGGTAAAAGAGAACTTACCATTCAGCTTACGGGTATCAGTGCCAATAACAGCAACGTACAGGTAAATAAAACAGCTGAATTCACTTACCAGGTACAGGATGATGAAGGTATCTATGGTGAGTGGGAGCTGGATATTGCAAACCCAACGGAGTTTGCAAGCTTTAAACAACTCTTTGGCCTTATCAATGAAGATATCAAAGACCTCAAAGCTGCTGACGTGAAAGAGATTATTTTGGAGTTTGAATTTGAGGAAGTAAAAGCAATTGTAGTGTTGAAAGAAACCGAAGTGATCGATGATTGCGGCTCTCCCAAAACGGAGAACAAGGTAATAGAGATTGAAGCAGAGATTGAAGACCTTACAGACGATGAGCTGGAAGGCGACATTGAATTTGGCGAAACCCTGGAACTGGACAATGGTTCCTTCAGGGAGTTTGTATATGCTGGTTCTTTCAAGATCGTTGGTGGTAAACTCACCATCGAGCTGGAAGGCGAATTCGATGATGACGAAACCGACGCCATCATACTTACCCTCGAAAAATAATGATAAAGCAATTAATTACACACATGCGAAACCCTACTGCGATTATAATTATAGTACTCTTGATAGTATATGCTGCCTGCCGGCCAACGGCGGCCCTCAATGGGAAAAACACCCCTGATATTATCAAGCCGGTCATTATCACCGATACGGTACGCCATGATACAGATGATCCGGCTATTTGGATTAACCGGGCCAATCCTGCCGCCAGCCTTGTGTTGGGCACAGACAAAGACCAGGACGGCACCCTGTACGTATTCGATCTGCAGGGAAAAATAGTGCAGGACAAAGTGGTGCGCAACCTGCAACGTCCCAACAATGTGGACATTGAATATGGCCTCAGCCTGCAAGGAAAGCCAACAGATATTGCGGTAGTAACAGAACGTTTCACACACAAGCTGCGCATCTTTTCACTGCCTGATATGAAACCTGTCGATGGAGGTGGTATCGAAGTGTTTATTGGCGAGACGGGCGCAGAGTACAGGGATTTAATGGGAATAGCTATGTATAAAGATCCCGCTGGTAAGATTTACGCAATAGTGGGCAGGAAGACTGGCCCCAAATACGGTGAATACCTCTGGCAATACCTGCTGGAAGACAACGGCCAGGGCATCGTGAAAGGAACACTCGTGCGGAAGTTTGGTAAGTTCAGCGGTAAGAAAGAGATCGAAGCAATTGCGGTGGATGATGCACTTGGTTATGTTTATTATTCGGATGAAGCCTATGGCGTTCGGAAATATTACGCAAGCCCGGATAAAGGCAATGAAGAATTGGGAGTTTTTGGAAGAAAAGGGTTTAAACAGGACCATGAAGGCATCTCCATTTACCCGGTCACAGATAGCACAGGCTATATACTGGTGTCGGATCAGCAAACCAACTACTTCCACATCTTTTCGCGCGAAGGCAGCAAAGGCAACCCCCACGATCACATATTGTTAAAGTCGGTACACCTGTCTACATTGGAGAGCGATGGTTCAGACGTGGTGGCCACGCCCCTGAACGCTACATTCCCCAAAGGGCTGTTTGTAGCCATGAGCACCGACAAAACATTCCATTATTATCGCTGGGAAGACCTGATGAAGTAGTGAAGGTTGTCACCCAGAGCTTGTCGAAGGGTGTATAAGTCAAGGGTGGGTCGCCCTCAAAGGGCGGCTCACCCTTGACTTTATTAAGGATTTACATATTTCCACTTGTACCCATTCCATTGAGAGTAAATACCTTTCGCCACCTGTATGATCTCCTTTTCTCCGATACCGGTTTGGCGGGAAGCTTCACTTACACTTTCATACTTGGCAACGAGTTTGCCCCGGTGGTACTGCTTGATGGGCTTGCGCCGGGTATAGCCGCCATAAGTCTTGGGCCATTTGGAGCGGTCGGCTATTTTGAGATAGCTGTCCTGGCGGTTGCGCGTAAAAACCCGCTTTTGCTTTTCGCTTTTGGTAGCCAGTTGAAGGTTGGCCACCTTATTATTATATCCATTCCCATCCTTATTGATCACATAAAGCCCGTCCTTTTGGTAGTTGATCTTTTTATTGACAAAAGTCATATAGATCAGGCGGCGCGTATTGAAGTAATGCTGAACACCATCCATACTCAGCGAAACCCGCAGATCGATCATAGGCTCACCTGTTTTTATATTGTTGTTTTCAGCTATGGACTGGCTCAGGATGCGTCCGGCGACGAATTGTTGTCCGAGGCGGGCATGAATAATAGTGCGGTCCAATGATTTGATACGGCCGTAGCTGGAGGCCTGGTAAATACCTTCAAAGCCGGGAATGTCTTTCCAGACCTCATTCCTGATGTCTTTGATGGATTTGTTCTCGAAAGGATAAAGTTTGGCGGTCATAGGTCAGTAAAGCTTGGGTTACATAAACTAATCGTAATCCAATTTACCGGCATCATACCGCGCAACACTCCGTAGTATTACGGATTTTTAGAGCAGCCTCTTTTCAGAGCTTCATTTTTTGTCTTAGATCAAGAATTTCCCCTTGCTTGTTGCCGTTACATCCAACATCGTATAGAGGTTTTTACTTATCATTATTGATCTCGATCCAGTAACCGTCAGGGTCTTGGAGGTAAAGCTGTTTTACACCATCTACCCGGGTGGTCACCGATTTATTGTCACCCTGCCAGTTGGAGTAGGGGATATTATTTTTTTCCAGTCGTTGGATAACGGTCTCGATAGAAGGAACGCTGAAGCATAAATGAGTACCCTTCTTGGGCACGATAATAGGATCACTATATTCTATAAGATGCAGGTGGCTGCGTTCAGCAATACTGAACCAGGTATGTTTGCCATCATGAAATGGTTCGGGAATAGTATCGAGTTGTATGATCTTGCTATAGAAAGCTGTGCTTTTGGCGAGATTCGATACCGATAAAGCAATATGATTGAGGGTCGGCTTTTGTGCTTGAGCAAAACTGCTCACAGAAATAACTGTTCCAACAAGGCAGGCAAGAACGCTGTTGATAATGATCTTTTTCATAATGCCAATATACAAAATTATCAGTGAGTAAGGCCGTGATCTACCCTGGCATGCTTTTATTGAGTATCCACTAAAAAAACATCGGGATGCTATACGGCACCCCGATGAAACACCTGAAAATAAACCCTGTTAAAACCCTGTAAAAACAATATGATTAATGTACGGCCACTTTCGTCTTTGGAAGTACCAGATACACTGCTACACTGGCCGACAACCAGGATACTACGGTGAAAATGGCAGACAGATAATAATTAGTATCTGTGAAAAAATTATAGCTGGCAATACCGGTCACGATAGCGATAAGCGGCATCAGGAATGATAAGATCGTTTTCATAACTTTATTTTTAATGATTACGTTAATGAGTTGCTTTAATACATAGACTGGAAAAACAGCACAGGTTTATTAAAGAAATCATAATGTAGCATGTTATAGAACAGTTAAAGCCTTAATTACCACGTATGAATTACCACATATTAGGACAATCCACCCTCGAAGTCAGTGCAATAGGATTTGGTTGTATGTCGTTAGGAGACGATGATGCAGTCAATACACAGCTTATTCATCAGGCCATAGAGGCCGGCATCAACTACTTTGATACGGCAGATATATACCAGCAGGGACGTAATGAAACGATACTGGGCAAAGCAGTAGCCGATAGAAGGCAGGAAGTGCTCATTGCTACCAAGGTGGGTAACCAGCCACGCTCCGATGGCAAAGGTTGGGATTGGAATCCACGCAAAGAATATATACTGGCGTCCGTAGAAGAAAGCCTGAGAAGGTTACAAACCGATTTTATCGATCTCTACCAGTTGCATGGCGGCACCATCGAAGACCCCATTGATGAAACCATTGAAGCATTTGAACTATTACAGCAGCAGGGAAAGATCCGTTATTATGGAATATCATCCATCAGACCCAATGTTATACGGGAATATATACAGCGCTCGAAAATAGCCAGCGTGATGATGCAGTACAGCCTGCTCGACAGGCGTCCGGAAGAAAGTTGCCTGTCTATGCTGAAGGAAAATAACATCGGCGTGGTGACGCGGGGAAGCGTAGCAAAAGGATTACTGATCGATAAACCGGCTGCCGCTTACCTTGATCACTCAGAAGAAGAAGTGGCCCGTGCTGCCGCGGCCATTCACTCGCTGACTACGCCGCTGCGCGGCGCCACACAGGTAGCCTTGCGTTATGTATTACAGCAACGTGGTGTTACGGCAGCAGTAGTGGGCATACGCACTGCCCGGCAATTGGAAGAAGCAGTAAAAACCATTGAATCCCCCATATTATCCGACGAAGAATTGGAACTGTTACGCCAATCGATCCCTCCCAATTTTTATGACCAGCATCGATAAGACTGTCACCCTGAGCCTGTCGAAGGGTACCTAAAAGACCTGACAGGTTTCGCCGGGCTACGGAGCTGAGCAAAACCTGTCAGGTCTGATTCATTGCAAGCTGGGTCGTTCTGTAAAAGTCTGTCAGAGCTAATAATCCGTGTAATCAATCCTAATCCGCAAATCAGCGATTATTTCTTCTCCAGCTTCTTCAACGCCCCATCGATATACCCCTTACCAAGCCACCGCCCATCGAGGCATACCCCTTCAATCTGTTGAGTCGCCTTGATATCTTTCAGCGGATTGCTGTTCAGTAACAAGAGATCAGCCACAGCGCCGTGCTTGATCACACCCGCATCAGTCCGCTTCAGAAAAGTAGCAGGATTAACAGTGCCGGTGCGCAAAGCCTCATAAGGCGTAAGCCCTGCATCCACCATATATTGCAATTCATGGTGCAGGGAAAACCCAGGCACGTCAAACACCTGCGGCGCATCCGAACCCAATAATATTCCTACACCGTTTTGTTGACAAGCCTTGATGAGCTTCCTGCGCACCTCGATAAACTTGCGCACATCAGTAGGCTTATAATTAGGATTACTGATCAGGTTCTTCTTGGTATTCACCCAGCTGTTGACAGTGTTGGGTGACATGTACACCATCTCTGCGTCCTGGCCCAATGCTTCCGGCGATTTATCCGGAGATATCCATCTTTCCGCCAACGCTTGAGTAGGCACCACCCAGATATTATGATCGTGCAGGCCCTTCATGAGTTTCGGAATCCGCGACTCATCAGCCTGATGGCCGATGAACGTGGCAAAAAGCCCTGTCTGTTGTTCCGTTATATTTTCAATACCCGGCACGAGGCTTTCTACAAAACCATCCATGTGATCGATCGAAGCATAGCCGGCATCGATGGCCCGCCAAACACCTACAGCATAAGATACATGCCCGGCAAAAGGAATACCTACTTCTTTAGCCGTCTTCACGATCACATTGAAATTGTCTACGGTAAGACCGGGGTGCAGCTTCAGGAAATCATAGCCAGCAGCTTTCTGGTCACGCACAAGTTTTTCAGCAGCAGCGGCAGTACTGGCAGTTTGCCCATTGATAGAAGGCCCGGAAGTATAAAGCCGGGGACCGGTGATCTCTCCCGTTTGCAATTTATTACGCAGCTCCAGGTGATACGGATGCCCCAGCATGCCACGGATAGTAGTAACACCTTTCAGGGCAAACAACAATACCACTTCTTTATTCGCTTCCACGTTATCATTAGGCGGCACATGCGCATGCATCTCCGCAAGGCCCGGCATCAGGTATTTACCGGTGCCATCGATCACCAGTGCATTAGCGCCATACTTCACAGTACGCGCATCACCTATAAGAGATATTTTACCATCCTTCACGATCACTACCTGATTGGGCAGTACCTGCTCCTTGTCCATGGGGATCACATTCACGTTGCGGAAAACGATCTCCTGTTTCCGGGAGTCCGGTAAGTCCTGAGCCACCAAAGAAATGGTGCAGGCAAGCAGGAGGAAAGGCAATAAGATTTTCATGAGAAGGCTATTTGCTACAAAATAACCAAAATAGTGCCTGCGAAGATTACCATTAGTCAAATTAAACGTCTTACCTCCTACCTCTTACCTCTGCACTCTATCTTATCAGTGTGATATCCCCTGTCTTACGTTGAGTCCTTCCATCGGTAAACATCACGTCCAGCGTGTAAGTATATACATCCATGGGTTGCAGCTTGCCCTGGAAGGTGCCATCCCATCCGGCATTGCGGTCACTGGTCTCGAACACCTTTTGCCCCCAGCGGTTGTAAATACGCCAGCTCATTCTGCCGATGCCAAACCCGGCCACTCTTACCACACTGGCCCTGTTGCCCCTGCCCGGAGTAAAAGCGTTGGGCACATCCAGCAGCGGGTCTATCAACGCCATTACCATACGGCGCGCTGTATCCGTACAACCAAATTCATTAAAGGTGACTAACAAAGCAAGATATTCGCCGGTGGCATTGTATTGATGCGACACATTTTGCATAGAGTTAGTGATGGTGCTGTCGCCATCACCAAACAGCCATTTGTACCTGACACCACCAATCGACTGGTTGAGGAAGTTGGTAGGCTTATTGACTTCCGGAGTAGTAGGAGATATGCTGAAAGCAGCAGTAGGCTTCGTATTCACGGTAAGCGTAAAAGTGAGCGAGTCCTTTTTATTACAGGTGTTGCTGTCCACCACCATCATCTTGATAGTATACGTGCCGATATTATTATAAAGGTGAGTAGGGCTCATTTCAGTAGAAGTAGTGCCGTCACCAAAATCCCAGAAGTAATCATGGCCACCCAGCGAGATGTTGTCGAAGAACGCATTGTAAGGAGCACAACCCATAGAAGGCGTATTTACCCGTGCATCCACGTTGGCTACCACGCCCAGCTTCAGCGGCTTCCAGTCACCCGAATTACAATAATTGGTATCCAGCAAAATCAGGCGTACGGCATAAGACCCGGCTGCAGTATACACATGCGTAACGGGGGCAGAACCAGTAGGTCTAATAGGAGTGCCATCGCCAAAATCCCAGGCAAAAGTATTCGGGCCGAATGGCTTACCCGGTGGTGGCACAGACAAGTTGGTGAACTTGAACCCGAGCGATTCACAAGGCCCATCCTTATCAGCCCTGAAGTCGAGGTCCGCCGGATCATCCCTCACCCGTATATTAACGTAAGCAGTATCCCGCTGGTTACAGCTGGCAGGGTCCACAGCGATCAACCTTACCCGGTAAGTCCCTATAGCATTGAAAGTATAAGTAGCATTAAAGTCAGTCGTGGTAAGATCAGTCACACCATCACCATTAAAGTCCCATTCATAACTTTTGGCATTGCGAACAGTGTCACGGAAGTTGATGGTGAAAGGAACACAACCAACAGTATCCGGCAGGTTATTGAAATAAGACTTGGGACCAGAAGCCACACCGGCAAAGTTGAAGGCGATCTTGATAGCTGCCAGGTTACACTCCCTGCTGCCACTGGTAGGCGCCCATACGCCCGGCGTAGTGGGAAAACGCTGCGTAATAGGATAGTCCCTGTCTTGCCCGCAATTGGCGCAAACAGCCTGGTAAATAACACCCTGCTCATCATAACGGCTGGTGCCACCATCCACATGTTCGCCAAATCCACCTGTCTGACCAAAATAAGAACCATACAACAAGCCGGTAGCATCACGTTTGATCACGATGAAATAAAAATCGCGGTTATCAGTAGTAGATTTTAGAGCGTCCGGCGTAAGCGGCATATTGCCGATCCCATCCATATTGGCATTGTTGGTATTAGGCACCAGCCACCCACCCCAGCCGGAGATATACACGTTTTCACAACGATCTACAAGGAAAGCTACGGGCGATATATTAGGCTTTGCCGAGCCATTCCCAAAGACGGTAGAGTAAATGAACCCCGATAGATCAGGCTTTACCTTGGCAATGAATTGCTTTGAATTGGCAACACTATACGCGGCATTCTGCACAGGCCAGTTACCCTCCGTAACCCCCATAATGTAAGGAATGCCGCTCCTGTCGAACTTAAGACCATAAACCGCATCAAAAGAGGCAGTACCTACGTAAGTAGTATTGATGAGGGTGGTTCCATCATTGGATATACGGGCAATAAAACCATCTGTTAAGCCACCTGTATAAGTCGGTTGATAAACACCTGGCTTATTGGCCGGCGGCAGGTCAGTGCTGGTAGTAGTACCTGCCACATACAACTCATTATTCGTAGGATTGAGCGACAACACAAAAGCACCATCGGTTCCGGTGCCGCCAATATAACTACACCAGATGATATCATTACAGGCAGCATTGATCTTCATCACAGTTCCATCCTGCTGGCCGCCGCCGTAGCCCGCCTGAAACACACCGGTTGTTACAGGCATGCCATCAGTAGCGCCGGATGATTGGGTTTGAGCAGCCACATAAATATTGTTATTCCCATCCAGTATTACTTCACTCCGCGAATCATCACCATAAAAACGGAAAGTGGTATTAGGAGCCATGCTGGCGCCCACCTGATCTTTGATATTCACGCCATCGTTGGCTGTGCCGCCGATGCGCAGAGAACCGATAATATTAGTGCCACCTGCATTAAGCTTGGTAACCACGATATCGCTACCGCCTCCTTTACCCTTCAGAATACCGGGATAGTTGGTCGAAGTGGTTTTTCCCATGATAACGAGGTTCCCCTGTGCATCACATATAAGACTATGAGGATAATCGTTGCCATTGCCGCCGAGATAAGTAGCATAAGAACGTTGGCCATCAGGAGTAAATTTAAAGATACCCATGTCGATACCTTTACCACCGGCTGTGCTGGTGCCACCTTGAAAATCTACCTGGTAAGCACCCGTAGTAGTAGGAAAACCCCTGTCGAATACAATGCCGCCGGAATACAAAGAGCCGTCGGGACCAGGCGTGGCTGTGTAGCCATACTGATCGGCAGTACTGCCAGTGAAAGAACAAAATACCAGTGTAGGATCGATCACCAGCGTACTGGCTTTGGAATAATTATCTACACGGAACTTGACGGTATTACCATTCACCAGCTCATAACGGCAGGTCACTTCCTTTTTACCCGTTGCCATATCAAACTGATACGTGTAAGGATACAATTCCTTCAGATCACCCACCGATGTTTTAATGATCAGTTCATTATTCTTCACCTGGAGTTTGTCGGCCCCCTCATATTGCATGGCAATCTTACTGACGTCGCCACCGGGACGAATAATAAGATCATACTTCAAACGCCCATATTCAGAATAATAACGGATATCGATATTGGGATAAATATCTTTATATACGACAGCCTGATACACGGGTACATCAGTAGCCCATTGTGAAGGATCATTCCCCATGAAATAACTGGTATGCGTAGGAACAGGCTTTTCCGGTACGGCTACACTCGTTTCATTAGCCCCGGCAAACTGTACCCGGTAAGCATGAGAACGAACAACCAATGGAGCAGGAGGAGGGCTGGAAGATTTTCCGGGCCCTCTGTCGGGCCGGCTAAGTCGGGAAACTTCATCTTCATGGTTACGGTCGAAGAAACTATTCAGGTCGTCACCATTATGTTGTACTACGGTAAAACCATTCTGTTGGAGGAAGAAAGCGCCGGTCGATAAGCTGCTCTTGAAACGTACCTGTTTTTCCCACTGACCCTTATTCTCGATGAAATCAAATGAAGAAGCACCACGCTGTGCAGTCAATTGCAAGGCGGCAAGCAGTATAGGAATAACTATCAGGTGTTTCCTGTTCAAGGGATCGCTTTTATAATTGCATAAAAGACCAGGCTTCGCAGCTACACAATCCCTGAAAGCTTAATATTTGAATGTAGGACAAAGCGACTGTCTCTTGTCGCCATTGTATTCATCATAAAAGCCCCGGTGCATCAATGAAAACTCATAAGCACCCCGGCTATTGTTATATTGTTTCAGGGAGGATGTTGTCGCGTCGTAAGAGAAGGTAAGACGAATATTTTTATATTCAAAGCCGAGCATAGGCACAAAAGCATCGCCGGGCCGGTAATACAAACCACCCAGTAATTGCATCTCACCGTCACCCGACAGATCATATTGAGCATAACCACCGGCCACCAGTTCGTTGGATTTTGCCTGCATGCTATAGTAGGCCATCGGGTTGATGATCACGTCATCAGTCACTTTCAGGCTGGCATTTATAAACCCATTGTACCGGGGCGATATCCGTGAATCATACCCTATGGGATCACTGTTGAAAAAAGATTCCCGCGGCCTGTTGATATGCCAGGCACTCACGCCACCATTGATATAGATCTTATCAGTAGGGAAAAAAGCATAGTTCACACCAAACTGCACATCAAAATAATTGACGTTGGTAGCATCCGGTATCCCATCCGAAGGGAAGTTGGAATCGAAGAACTTGCCGTCAAATTGGTCGGGAAATTTCAGCGCGGCAGTATTGATCCGTTTGTTCGACCAACCCACGTTGAAACCCGCAGACAGCAGGTGAGCTATACCCAGCATCTGGTGGTAGGCGGCAGAAGCATATACTTTGGTAGAAGTCAGTTGACTGGAGCCAGCCACATCACGCAGGATCACGCCACCCAGCCCCAACCAGCCACTTTCAATCCGGTCGCGAAACACCTGGGCATCACCCCATACACTGAAAGTTTTGTAAGGAACGGCCATTACGTTCGACCATTGATTGCGGTAATTGGCGCCGATCCGGTAATCGGCATCAGGAATAAAACCGGTATTTGCAGGGTTGGTAGTCAGCGGAGAGTTGAACCATTGAGAAAAGTGCAGGTCCTGCGCATTCGATCGCTGATTGATCAGCAATCCGCCCAGCAGTAAAACAATAAATGTCTTAAAGTACCCCCTTTGCTCACACATAGTCAATTTTTTAATGTTAAGGTTCCCGGAACCTCCTCAACCTTGCGTTATTAAATATACGGTTATACCCGCTCAAGTGGTTGGCTTTAACCAATCATTAATTCCCTATCGTATCAATGTTATATCACCCGTTTTCCGCTGTGTCCTGCCATCACTAAACACCACGTCCAGCGTGTAAGTGTACACATCCATCGGCTGTAGCTTGCCCTGGAAAGTACCATCCCATCCGGTATTACGGTTGTTGGTCTCGAATACCTTCTGCCCCCAGCGGTTATAAATGCGCCAGTTCATATTGATGATGCCAAAACCTGCCACTTTCACCACGCTGGCCCTGTTGCCCCTGCCCGGCGTAAAAGCATTAGGAACGTCCAGCAAAGGATCGATCAATGATTCCACCGTTTGGAAAGCCGTATCAGTACAGCCAAACTCGTTGAAGGTGACCAGCCGGGCCGTAAACCTGCCCGCTGTATTATATTGGTGAGTTACATTTGCCATGGTCCTGGTAACAAGCGTATCCTCATCCCCAAAAAACCAGCGATATTCATTACCACCGATGGATTGATTCAGGAATGTCGTGGGTTTATTGATCTGTGGCGGAATAGGCGTTACACTGAATGCTGCAGTAGGCTTGGTATTCACCGTGATCTCGAAAGTCAGTGAATCCTTCTTGTTACAGGTATTGCTGTCCAGTACGATCATTTTGATAGTATACTTACCAATATTGTTGTAAAGATGCGTAGGGCTCATTTCAGTGGAAGTAGTACCGTCACCAAAATCCCAGAAATAATCATGCCCGCCCAAGGAAATGTTGTCGAATAATGCATTATATGGAGCACAACCCATCGCAGGCGTATTAACCCGTGCATCAACATTCGCTACAACACCAAGGTTCAAAGGCAGCCAGTCGCCACCATTACAATAACTGGTGTCGAGCAATATCAACCGGATCGGGTAAGTGCCCGCTGCTGTGAAATAGTGTTTCACAGGGTCCTGGTTGGTAGGAACGATAGGCGTACCATCACCAAAATCCCACGCAAAACTATTGGGGCCAAACGGTTTGCCCGGAGGAGCAACAGATTCATTGATAAAGTTGAAGCCCAAAGATTCGCAGGGACCATCTTTCACTGCATGGAATTTAAGATCGGCCGGATCATTCTTTACCCGGATGGTCACATAAGCCGTATCACGTTGATTACAACTATTCGGATCAACAGCGATAAGCCTTACCCGGTAAGCACCAACCGCATTGAAAGTATACGTTGCATTGTAAGTAGATGTAGTAAGATCTGTTACGCCATCACCATCGAAATCCCACTCATAACTTTGCGCATTACGTACGGTATCCCGGAAATTGAGCGTGAAAGGCACACAACCAACAGTATCAGGCAGGTTGTTGAAATAAGCCTTGGGACCAGAACCTACCCCTGCAAAGTTGAAAGCGATCTTTACAGCCGCGAGGTTACATTGAGGACTACCATTCCTTTCAGCCCACACGCCCGGCGTAGTGGGGAAAGACTGAGTAATGGGATATTCAGCCGAACCAAAACAGTTGGCGCAAATGGCCTGGTAAATAACACCCTCCGAATCGTACCGGCTGGTGCCTCCATCCACGTGTTCACCCTCCCCACCGGTTTGTCCGAAATAAGTACCATACAACAATTGCGTAGCATCACGCTTGATCACAATGAAATAAAAATCACGGTTGTCCGTAGTAGGTTTGATAGCATCGGGTGTCAGAGGCATATTAGCTATGCCGTCCATGTTGTAAGGATCGCGGTTGGTTGGCTCCAGCCACCCACCCCAGCCGGATATATATACATTCTCACAACGGTCTACGAGGAAAGCCACAGGAGAAATATTGGGCTTTGCAGAACCATTGCCAAATACAGTAGAATAAATAAAGCCCGAAAGATTGGGCTGCAGTTTGGCCACAAACTGTTTTGAATTGGGAACACTATAAGTAGCGTTTACTACCGGCCAGGCGCCTTCCGTAACACCCATTACATAAGGAATATTGTTCCTGTCAAACTTGAGACCATATACCGCATCAAATGAGCCGGTGCCTAAATAAGTACTGTTGCGCAAAGTAGTACCGTCATTGGAAATGCGTGCTACGAAACCATCCGCAACACCACCCTGGTAAGTACCTTGATAAACCCCCGGCTTACTGGCGGGAGGAAAATCGTCACTGGTAGTAGCCCCACCTACATAAATATCGTTGTCGGCAGGATTGATCGCCAATACAAAGGCGCCATCATCCTTGGTCCCTCCGAGAAAGCTGGCCCATATCATATCAGTACAGGTGGGGTTGATCTTGATCACCACGCCATCCTGGTTGCCACCAGGGTTAGGTTGGAAAGAAGTGGCAGACGCCGGAAAACGGTTGTTGTTGCCGGTTGATTGCGTTTGCGCGGCAATGTAAATATTGCCGGCATTATCCAGTATCACTTCACTCCGGGAGTCATCACCATAAAAACGTACAGTAGACCTTTGAGACCCGCCACTCTCGATCTGATTGGAAATGTTCACACCATCATCTGCGCCGCCACCAATACGAAGAGCGCCGATAATACCGGTACCATTGGCATTCAATTTAGCTACCGCAATATCCGATCCGCCACCGGAACCCCTTAAAGTGCCCGGCCAGTTGGTAGAATAAGTTTTACCCATTACGATCAGGTTGCCCTGGTTATCACAAATAAGACTATGCGGATAATCGTTCCTGTTGCCGCCGAGATAAGTAGCGTAAGAGCGGCGGCCATCGGGCGTGAATTTGAAGATACCCATATCGATACCACCCAGCCCTTCCACATCATCACCACCCACATAACCCGTTTGATAAGCACCAGGCGTAGTAGGGAAGCCGGCGCCGAAAACAATACCCCCTGAGTAAAGAGAGCCGTCGGGGCCGGGCGTAGCCGTATAGCCATATTGATTGGCAGGGCTACCGGTGAAAGAACAGAACACAAGCGTGGGGTCGATGACGAGCGTGCTGGTTTTGGAATAATTGTCTACACGGAATTTGATGGTATTACCATCGATCAGTTCATAATAACAACCCACTTCCTTTTTACCATTGGTCATGTCAAACTGATAAGTGTAAGGATACAGCTCCTTCAATTCACCTACAGAAGTTTTAATGATCAGCTCATTCTTCTTGACAGATAATTTATCAGCCCCTTCATACTTCATGGTGATCTTACTTACATCGCCACCCGGATGAACAATGATATCATACTTCAGCCGGCCATACTCAGAGTAATAACGCACATCGATGTTGGGATAAATATTCTTATAAACGACAGCTTGGTAAACAGGTACATTCGCAGCCCATTTGGAAGGATCATTACCGATGAAATAACTGGTATTCGTTTGAACCTGTTTATCCGGTACAACAATACTGTTCTCATCAGCACCCACAAACTGTACACGATAAGCATGAGAACGTATCACTGGTGGAATAGGAGCGGGTTGTCCGGTGCCGGGCTTACCCTTGTCAGGACCACGGTCGGGGCGGTTGATGCCACCCGGCTTGTCATCAGCATCATGATGACGATGAAAAAAACTATTGAGGTCATCGCCATTATGTTGAACAACAGTAAAACCATTCTTTTGCAGGTAAAAAGCACCCGCAGAAACTTCACCCTTAAACCTTACCTGCTTGTTCCACTGACCCTTATTCTCCGTGAATTCAAAAGATGAATTACCACTCTGCGCAGCGATCTGTAGGGTGGTGGTAACGAGGAGCACAGCGACTATCAAACTTTTCCTGCCCAAGATGTATTTTTTACAAATTACTTAATAAAAACGTCAGAACTCCCCCGTTCTTATTGAGAATGAAGGGTTTTTAATACAATTTTTAACCAGTATAAACAGTTGATTATTGGGGCTGTCAAGCTATAAAAGAGTAGCTTTTTTTCAATAGAATTGGATATATGTATGATCGGATACAGAATATGAGCTTATAATCTACGAAATTTTACTCCAGGCAGTTTTACCCTGTAGGGATTGCAGATATTCCTTTAGCCGCAAATTTTCTGCCGAACTAAGGTCCGGATCATTTTCTGCAATCTTTTCTGCCACTTCCCGGGCCGCCTCGAGCCATTGCCTGTCCGCCAGGATGTTAGCCAGTTTGAAATTCAATACACCACTTTGACGCGTACCTTCAATATCACCTGGACCACGCAATTCAAGATCCTTTTCTGCCACCTTAAAACCATCAGTAGTCTCACACATGGTCTTTAACCGTTCAGTAGCGTCATTGTTGAGTTTAGAGCTTGTTAATAAAATGCAAAAACTCTTCTCGGCCCCCCTTCCCACACGCCCACGCAGCTGATGCAATTGCGATAACCCAAATTTCTCTGCATTTTCTATCACCATTACACTGGCATTCGGCACATCTACACCCACTTCGATCACGGTGGTGGCAACCATTATGTGAGTATCGTGGTTCTTGAAACGTTGCATGTTGGTTTCCCGTATATCAGTCGTCTGCCGTCCATGCACCATGCTCATCCAATACTTGGGTTCGGGAAAATAAGCCTTCACATTTTCATACCCCTTCATCAGGTTCTCGTAATCCAGCTTTTCAGATTCTTCGATGAGCGGAAAAACGATATAAGCCTGCCGGCCCTTTTCAATTTCAGCCTTGATAAAACCCATGACCTGGCTGCGGGCCGTCTCATAACGATGTACGGTTAAAATAGGTTTGCGGTTGGGGGGCAGCTCGTCCATCACACTGTAATCCAGGTCCCCATAAGCCGTCATGGCCAGCGTACGCGGAATAGGAGTGGCAGTCATTACCAGCATATGCGGAGGAATGGCGGCTTTGGCCCACAACTTGGCCCGTTGAGCCACGCCAAACCGGTGCTGCTCATCCACGATGGCAATACCCAGGTTTTTGAATTGAACAGTATCCTCTATCACAGCATGCGTGCCTACCAGCAATTGAACCTCGCCCTGCTCCAGACCCTTCAGGATGGCCCGCCGTTCGGCAGCCTTGGTGGTACCGGTAAGAATGCGGATGTTTACCGGAAGATCCTTCAACAACCGGGTAAGCCCTGCAAAGTGCTGACGCGCCAGTATTTCAGTAGGCGCCATCAGGCAGCTCTGGTAGCCATTATCAGCCGCCAGCAACATCACCAGCAGCGCCACGATGGTTTTTCCGCTGCCCACATCACCCTGTAGCAGGCGGTTCATCTGCTTGCCACTACCAGTATCCTTCCTGATCTCCTTAATCACCCTTTTCTGCGCCCCCGTCAGTTCAAAAGGCAGGTATTTTTCGTAAAAAGTATTGAAAATGTCACCCACCTGGCCAAAAACCACACCACGCGAATAGCGATGCCGTTTGGCTTTCACCAGGTGCATCCTCAACTGAGCAATGAAAAACTCTTCGAATTTCAGCCTGTTCATGGCCTGCTCCCACGCCTCAGTCGAAGGCGGGAAATGAATATGAGAAAGCGCCCGGTAGCGCGGCACCAGTTGAAGCGGTTGCAATACATAATCAGGCAGGTTTTCCGGAAGCTCCTTTTCACTCAGGTGCATGAACAGCGACTGCGTGAGCTTGGCGATCTGCCGGGCACCCAGCCCGCGGGCCTTCAGCTTTTCGGTAGTGGAATAGACGGGTTCCAGGAAGTTGCGGCCGGTGTTGGCCTCCTCCGTTACAGGTTCAATTTCCGGATGTGTCATCTGTGCCGAACCCTGAAAAAAACTCACCTTCCCAAACACCCGGTAGGTGCTCCCGATAGAAAGCATCTTTTCGATCCAGGTAATACCCTGAAACCAGGTGAGCTCCAAAATACCGGAGCTATCGCGTATTTCAGCTACGAGCCTTTTAGCCCGTTTTTCGCCCATGATACCCACGCTGGTAATCCGGCCGGCGATCTGGATAAAGTCCGTCCCGGGGTTGATTTCCCGGATCAGGCTTACCTTGGTCCGGTCGATATGGCGATAAGGAAAATGCTCCAGCAGGTCTTTGAACGTAAAGATTCCCAGCTCTTTCTGCAAAAGCTCGGCCCGTTGGGGGCCAACCCCCTTCAGGTATTCGATCGGACTGGCCAGAATATTTGTTCCCCTGCTGCTGATAGTGAATTCTTTGCGCAAATGTAAGCGTCCTCGCTAAAACTACTTTGCCTCTTCTTCCTGCTTTCCCGCCTTACCCGAAAATCGGCACCCTGACCGGGATAACAGAACTTTGTTTTTAGCACGGAAAAATGTAACTTTAAAACACTTCCACACAGTGACACTCCACTCCCACGGAGTCAATAAAAAAAGTCGCAAAAACATAAAAAACTATAGAGGTACTATAGAGCTACTATAGAGGAGTTATAGAGGTACTATAGAGGGTTTTATCCATAGATACTCCTGAGATACCCTATTGACAGTAGTAGGGTGGTGTATAGACCATCCCCTGGTCAAATACCAGCGCTTTATCACTTCCTCCACACAGCTCCCGGCTATTCCCCGACAGATTCTCCATTTTTGCCACAATCCCGTCTCACCGGCAAACTGCGATCCGGTATCATGGAAGTCAAAGCCTTCATAGAAATAAGTAAAAACAATTTATTGAAGTTGATTCCAAATGCCATATGTTTGTACATATAGACGCTTTTGTATCCATATATGTACAAACATATTCTTATTTTAGTAATTAACTAATTAAAAGCCAACGATAAAAGCAGCCCCATGAAAGGTAAATCCTGTTTGATATTGATCCTTGCCCTGATTTCCGTAACCACTTTTGCCCGTCAAACCTCACCGGGCGGCACTTTTACAGCTGTTGAGCTGCAACCGGCAACAGCCTACCTGAATTACAACGGCAAAGAATGCCGCATGGCCCGGTTATCATTTAAAGGCGGTAAATGCTTCACCGAAACAGTGGTAACAGTTTCTTTTAACGGCCTTACCGAACAAGTGATGATCCCTGCCGCTCAGGAAGGGTTGGAATCATTTGAGCTGCCCTTACCTGGTGCGCCCGTTACCAAAGATGTACAGGCAACCGTTGCCGTACAGGCTGGCCGGCAAACATTGCACGCCCGCTGCATAGTGCCCCCTTCACGCAAATGGACGGTATATGTGCTGCCACATTCACACGTGGACGTAGGCTATACCAATGTACAACCTAAAGTCTTGAAGCTGCACATGGACAATATTGATGAGTCCATTGCATTAGCGGCGAAAACACAAAGTTACCCTGCAGAAGCACGCTTTAAATGGAATACCGAAGCCATGTGGGTAGTAGACAACTATCTCCGGCAGGCAGATGAAACAAAGAAAAAGAACTTCTGGGATGCCGTACGCAAAGGATGGATTGGTGTAGATGGCGCTTATGGTAACATCAATACGAGCGTTACCGATTCGCGCCAGCTGATGCAGATGTTTTATGACGCCACGAAAGAAGCAAAACTGCAGGGAGTCACGATCAAGACCTTGTTCCAGGGTGATGTGCCAGGCTCATCCTGGGGACTGGCCACACAAGCGGAACAAACAGGGATCAAATATTTCCTTTCTGGTCCCAACGCCTCCGATCGAATTGGCCACCTGGCCCAATGGCAGGACAAGCCCTTTTACCTCATAGCACCCTCCGGAAAAAATAAGATGCTGTTCTGGCAATGCCAGCCCTACTCGATAGGCTACGCATTGAAAGGAAGCAAGATTCCCAACTTCTTTACAGTTGAAGACCCCAAACCCTTCTATACCGGTAAACCCTCAGAGAACTTTCTTAATCCGTACTTATTTGGCTATCTGTCAGGCCTGGAACAAAAGGCCTTTCCATACGACATGACGATACTCACCTGGGCCATGAGCGATAATGCGCCCATCGATCCGGAATTGCCCGATGCCGTAAAAGCATGGAATGAAAAATACGCTTCCCCCAAACTGGTGATCACCACCACCCGGCAGTTCTTCGATGCCTTTGAACAGAAGTACCAGAGCAGTATACCCGAACTGTCCGGCGATTACACGGAATACTGGACCGATGGACTTGGCTCCGCCGCCCGCGAAACCGGCATCAACCGTGTAACCTCCGATAAGCTGCAACAGGCCGATGCTATCTGGGCCATTAAGAATAAAGCAGCCTACCCGGGCAATGATTTCCGCACAGCCTGGAAAAACCTGCTCCTGTTCAGTGAGCACACCTGGGGAGCACACAACAGTGTAGGAGAGCCCGATGATCCTAAAGTGAAAGAACAATGGAGGATCAAACAATCCTTTGCACTCGATGCACAAAAACAAACAGAAGAGCTGATGCGCAAAGCGCTGGACATGAGTAAGAATTCCGGCAATAACATCGACGTGTTCAATACCCTGTCATGGCCGCGTACTGATCTCGTAACCGTTACGGCGGCTATGAGTAAAACCGGAGATATAGTTGTCAACGAAAAAGGAGAGAAGGTACCGGCACAAAGACTCTCTACGGGAGAACTGGTCTTCGTAGCAGAAAATGTTCCGGCGTTGGGTAAAAGCAGGTTCACCATTCAAAAAGGTAAAGCAGCAGCAATAAGCGCTCCCTCCTCTGCTGCCGCCATTGAAAACGACTTATACAAAATAAATATTGACAAAGCCACAGGCACCATTGAGCGTATTGAGAAAAAAGGCAGCAACAGAAAACTGGTTGACGGCGCAGGCTTCAATAAATACATCTACCTACCCGGCGATTCAGTAAGTAAAATGGTAACAGCCCGCAACGCGAAGATCACCATAAAAGAGATTGGACCGGTATTGATGAGCCTCTTGATAACAGCCGACGCCCCCGGAGCTAAAAAACTGGAAACAGAAATAAGATTGATCAATGGCATCGATCGTATTGAAGTGATCAATATGGTCGACAAGCAGGCGATCCGTTCCAAAGAAGCCGTGCATTTTGCGTTCCCCTTTACGGTTGATAAACCACAAGTACGTTACAACATTCCCTGGGGCAGCATAGAAGCAGAAGCTGACCAGCTTGCCCATTCCAATCGCAACTGGTACACGATGCAACGTTGGGTAGATATCTCCAATGCCGATTATGGCGTTACGCTGTCCAGCCTCGATGCGCCCCTGTTCCAGATCGGCAATATAACTACCGGTGGATTGCTGGGAGGTCTCAGACTCTCTCCCTTGTGGATGAGGTATACCAACCAGTCATCACACCTTTATTCATGGGTCATGAACAACCTGTGGCATACCAACTTCCGCGCCGATCAGGAAGGACCCGTTACCTTCCGTTATTACATCACAGTACACGAACAGTTCAATACCCACCAGGCCAACCGCACGGGCATGGAAAACCATCGTCCATTGGTGGCAGCGCCTGCACAGGGTAATGCTTCCAATGCGTCCTTGTTCGAAGTAGAAGGAGACAATGTTTATGTGGAAGGCGTTAAGCCCTGCTATGATGGCAAAGGCACCCTGGTTCACCTTGTCAACAGCGGCGATAAAGAAAGTACGGTTACGATCAAAAGAAAACAGCCGGTAACGATCACACAAAGCAACCTGCTTGAAGAAGACATTGCCACTTTGCAAAACGTATTTGTGCTACCAGCCAAAGGCATCATTACCATAAAACTACAGTAGAGAAGATGGCCGCTGTTAAAACCGTAATAGGTATTGATGTGGGCGGTTCCCATGTCACAGCCTGCGCTGCTGATCTGCACACGATGAAGATCATTCCGGGCAGTACACGCCGCCATGTAATAGACCCGGCTGCATCGCCGGAGACGATATTGGACGTACTTTCAACAACGATCATCGAAAGCCTTGCGCAGCCACTGTCAGCACAACTACACCTCGGAGTGGCTATGCCCGGCCCCTTTGATTACGAACAAGGCATTAGTCACATACAGGGACTCGGCAAATATGAGCAGTTGTATGGATTGAACATAAAGACAATGCTGGCAGAGCGGCTGGGCATTGCCACTGCACACATCAGAATGATGAACGATGCTACGGCATACCTGCTCGGTGAAATTTGTGACCGGGAAGATTTATGCCGCCAACGCGTAGTAGGCATTACCCTCGGCACTGGCCTTGGCTCTGCGTGGTACCACAACGGAGTTACACATGCTTGCGGATTATACAAACTGCCTTACCTCGATGGCATGGCGGAAGATTACATCTCTACACGGTGGTTCCTGCAACAATACAGCGGTCAGGTTAGCGGCGTTCGGGAGCTGGCAGACAAGTATGCCACGGAATCAGAAATACGCAACCTGTTCACCACATTCGGTGAAAACCTCGCCCGCGTTCTCTTAAAACAATTCCCTCCCGGCAGTCAGGATGTCCTCATCATCGGCGGCAACATTGCCCGCGCCTGGGATTTATTCATTCCGCCCATGCAAGCTGTGTTGGCAAACAACGGTTGTGCCATGCAGGTACTGCCCGCACAAAAAGGAGAACAAGCGCCCATGCTTGGCGCAGCAGCCTTGTGGAAGTAATTAAACTGTCACCCTGAGCCTGTCGAAGGGTGGGTCGCCCTCAAAGGGCGGCTCACCCTGGTCTGAAGGAGCCTGTCGAAGGGTTTACGATTCTCCTTACGGCTTCACATACACCTCCACCCACGCATCGGAGCTGGGCTTGCGGGGAGCCACAAACACATCCACTTTCTTATAGTTGGCTTGCAGGGCCTCCCGCACAGAGAAGGGATAAAAGTTATTGAGATAAGGAATATATTCAAACAATACAAGATCGTAATGCTTGTTTTTAATGCGATCGATGAACATGTTGGTCTCTTTGTCAAACATGCCCACACCTTTGTGGAACCACAACGGATATTCAGATCCTCGCTCCAGCTCAAAAGGAATTTCTGCAGCCAGCGGCGTCAGCTCCGACATGTTGAGCACCTTTAGGTTCTTGCCGTTCTTCACCAGGTCCATATTCATCAGGCGTTCGATGCCATCAACAGTAGGGTTAGGCAACAACACCTTTTCAAACGACTTCAACTTGGGCGTACGCCATTGGTCCAGCGGAATATCGGTGGTGTCCAGATCGATGATGTAAGTATTGCGGTTAACCACGTTGGCATAAGTATGCCCCCCGTGCGTCATGGTGGTATAAGATTCGCCACTGCTCTTCAACACAAAACGGTCGATGTACTTCCAGTAAGCCTGGCTCCACCACAGCAACACACCAGCCGCCAACACAATCGCCGGCTTCCAGGTATCGAACTTGATAGGCAATAACAACGAGAACAGTGATATGATAAATACGAAAGCAAAACTGTGGAAGAAGATATTATTATCCACCGGCACATAACTGGTCACCTGGAAGATAGCAGCCTCCGCCAGGATACCCAGCGTAAGCAATGTAAAGATCATCTGCCGCTTATTCAGCCAGTACTCTTTCCAGTTCTTGATAGCCACCATCAGCAACAATACGATGATCACAAGGTAGAATTTCAGCCACTGCGATCCCGCCAGAAAATCACGCAGGATATCACTGATCGACATGCGCGAGCTATGAGGCGGCTGACCGTGGTTGAACCAGTAACCGAAAGTACCGGTAACAGGCAATATCATGGCCAGACCGGTAACGAACACAGTGGCAACGAAGATCACCAGTGGCAGCCATTTCTTTTCAGTAAGCGCCGTATATCCCAGCAAAGCCAGGCAGATCAGCATACCCAGGGCGCCGCCATCCTGCTTGGTAAAGAAAGAACAGAATATAAAAAAGCCCGAAGCTACCAGCCAGGCATATTTCCAGCGGTTCTCTGCAGCAAACAGGAACTTCATCAGGAAGGCCAGACCGATCAGCTCATACACGATAACCGTATGATTATACCAGGGCCAGTAATTGAAGAAAGTATAAGAAAGACAGAATACGAGCACCGAGGCAAAACGAATACCCGGCTGCACACCAATGCTTTTAAAGATGGAACGGAAGGCGAGCCCCGCCAACAAGTTGATAAAAGCCTGCGCTTTGATCAACGTGATCAGTTGGGCGCCGAATATCTTAAAGAACATAGCAGGTATCACCCAATACATATACCCAACCGGCATACCGAAATCCTGGTACGGCACCTGACCCTGAGACATGCGGTAAGCCCCTTCCCAGGATAAAAAGATATTGATACGGTAAGGGAAACTGGCGAATACAGGTACGATGGCGATAATAACTATGACCAGTATCTCTGCGGCGGATAATATTCGTTTCATGTAAGTTGAAATATAATGTAGGGATACCGAATGGCGGTTTAAGGTTATGCGAAAGTAGCCTATGAATAAATAAATTGCAAGTTATTGCCCCCTGTTTATCAAATACTTCCCCTCCAAAGACCAATTTTAATCCCGCCTTTCGCTTGTTGTCTTTACGCTGAACTCTTGGCTATCGACTCTCAACTCAAAGGAGATTGGGTAAATTCGGCCGCGGTTCAGAAGAATTAACGGCTGCTTCATACAGTCTCTGCCGCAGGGGCTTGCATCAGAGCATTTTGTGCTGTATCTTGTGCCCGGAATAGACGTTCAATGCGGGATTATATCAAATTATTAAGACCCAAAGACTGGGCAAAAAACGGTTTCCTGTTCATCCCCTCATTCTTTGCAGGCAAACTGTTTAACCCTTCGGAGTTTAAAGAGCAATTCTTGTTGCTGATCGGCGGCTTTATTGCATTTAGCTTCCTTGCCAGTAGTATTTACATCATTAACGATTACAGGGACATAGAGGACGACCGCAAGCATCCCAAAAAGAGCAAGCGGCCATTGGCCTCGGGCAAAGTAAAGAAAGGAGTAGGATTGGCCATTTGTATACTGCTGGCTGTTGCCGGCCTGGGTATCAGTTACATGATCGATCCTACGTATAAGTTCTTGTTTATTACGGGTATATATTACGTATTGAACCTTGGTTACTGTTTTGGATTAAAGAATATATCCATTGTAGATATCCTGATCGTATCGGCCGGTTTCGTGCTGCGGGTAAAAGGAGGAGCATCGCTGGGGTCGATCGATACCACCGAATGGCTGATCATCATGACCTTCCTGCTGGCCCTGTTCATGGCCATCGCCAAGCGCCGGGATGATGTGATGCTGAAAGTAGCTACCGGTGCCGATATGCGGAAATCGATCAAAGGATATAGCCTCGAGTTCCTGAACATCATGTTGGGGCTTATTTGCGCCATATTGATCGTATCTTACATTAACTATACCGTATCCGGTGCGTTGTACAAAGAGTTCGGGCACCGTTTATATTATACGTCCCTGTTCGTGATCGCCGGTATCATGCGCTACCTGCAGATCGCCTTTGTGTTGAACAAGGCAGGGTCACCTACCGAAATCCTTTATAAAGACCGTTTCATTCAGCTTACCCTCGTTCTATGGATAGCCAGTTTTTATTTTATCCTTTATTTGAAGGATATCACCGTGTTCAAATAAAAAACGACTATTCGCATGAAGAAATCAATTGCCAACTGGGGTAATTACCCCGTGATGGAAAGTGATGAACAGCAGTTCAGCTTTGATGACCAGCTTGTGCAGCTGGTAAAGAAAACCACACACTTCATTCCCCGTGGTAATGGCCGCTGCTATGGCGATGCCTCCCTGGCACCCCAAACCATTTCCACCCTCAAATACGATAAGATACTCTCTTTTGATACCGCAACAGGCGTTTTCGAATGCCAGAGCGGACTGGTGCTGGACAAAATACTGGAAGTGATCGTGCCCAAAGGCTGGTTCCTGCCCGTAACACCAGGTACCAAGTTCATCACGGTAGGCGGCGCTGTAGGCAGTGATGTACACGGAAAGAACCACCACGTAGACGGCTCCTTTTCCAATCACATTGTGGACATGGACGTGATCCTGAGCAGCGGAGAAGTCGTGACTTGCTCACCTACCGAACACGTAGACCTGTTTGAAGCCACCTGCGGAGGCATGGGCCTTACAGGCATGATCAGCCGGGTGAAATTCCGCCTCAAAAAGATCGAGACCTCCTACATCAAACAAAAACAGATCAAGGCCGATAACCTCGAACACATCATACAACTGTTCGAAGAATACCAGCATTATACCTATTCAGTAGCCTGGATCGACTGCCTGAAGAAAGGCAAAGGCTTTGGCCGCAGCATCCTGATATTGGGAGAACATGCTACGGTGAACGACCTGAATGAGAAACAACGTAAGGACCCGCTTCAACTGCCCAAAAAGAAGCAGATCACCTTCCCGTTCAATCTTCCTTCCTGGGTATTGAACGCCTTCACGGTAAAAGCCTTCAACTTCCTCTACTACGGCAAGAACTTCAAGAAAGAGATCAACAACGTAGTAGGCTACGAACCCTTCTATTATCCACTCGATGCCATCCTCCACTGGAACAGAGGCTATGGCAAACCGGGATTTGTACAATACCAGTTTGTAATACCCATGCACGCCAAGCAAGGGTTGATCGAAATATTAAAACGCATCAGCGATAAAGGCCTTGGCTCTTTCCTCGCAGTATTGAAAGTATTTGGCAAGCAGGAAAGCCTTATCTCTTTCCCCGAAGAAGGATATACGCTGGCGCTGGACATTCCTGTGCGTAAAGGCCTCTTTGAAATTCTCGACGAGCTGGACCAGATCGTACTGAAATACGGCGGTCGCCTGTACATGAGCAAAGATGCCCGTATGAAGCCCGAAGTGCTGGAAGCAGGTTACCCCAGGCTCGACGAGTTTAAAGCCATTGTAAAAAAATACAATCCCGACGGTAAGTTCCGTTCAGTACAATCAGACCGCTTGTTACTGACGCCGGGAATAGCGACAACAGGTTCCAGAGTGCAGGTTACAGGAGCAAAAGAACAGGTCAACGCTTAAAACCCATCACAACCAATCAATGTCTACCATCCTTATACTTGGCGCCGCCTCCGACATGGCGATGGCCATTGCTAACAAATATGCGGCAGAAGGCCATGCAATACAACTGGCTGCCCGCAACGCACAAAGGCTGAAAGCCCTGCAGTCGGATATTGCTATCCGCCACAATGTGACCTGTACGGCACATGAATTCGATGCCCTCAACTTTACAGCACACCAGGCATTCTTCGACCAGTTGCCCGTAAAGCCCGATATCACCATTTGCGTATTTGGCTACCTCGGTGAAAATGAAACAGCGAGAGCAAACTGGGCAGAAAGCGAAAAGATCATTCACACCAATTATACCGGCGCCGTTTCTATCCTCAATGTAGTGAGCAATTACTACGCAGCACAGAAGAAAGGCGTGATTGCCGGCATTAGCTCCGTGGCAGGTGAGCGTGGCAGACAAAGCAATTACATCTATGGTAGCGCCAAAGCAGGTTTCACGGCCTACTTGTCGGGCCTGCGCAACCGCATGTTCCATGAAGGTATACACGTAGTGAGCGTGCAACCCGGCTTTGTATATACGGCCATGACAGCCAATCTTACGTTACCCCCTTTGTTGACGGCAATGCCCGAACAAGTGGCCAATACCGTTTACAAAGCAGTAGCAAAGAAAAAGAACGTAGTATACGTGAAATGGTTCTGGCGCTGGATCATGCTGATCATTAAGAGTATTCCTGAATTCATGTTCAAAAAACTGAAAATGTGAGCCGGTCAATTGCATTCTTCGATTTCGATGGTACCATTACTACCAAAGATACCCTGCTGGAAATATTCAAGTACAGGCATGGGAAAGCGAAGTTCTACTTCGTCTTCCTGCTCAACAGCCCTTTCCTGGTGGCGTATAAAGCCGGGATTATATCCAACCAGCTGGCTAAAGAAAGAACATTACAGTTCTTCTTTGGCGGTATGAAAGAAGCAGACTTCAATACCTTCTGTGAGCAGTTTGCAGCAGAAGCTATTCCTTCACTGATACGGGAGAAAGCCCTCAAAGAAATAGACAAGCTGAAACAGGCCGGCGTCGAAGTGGTGATCGTTTCCGCTTCGCCCGAAAACTGGCTGCGCCCCTGGTGCGCTACACTCAACCTCCCCTTACTGGCCACCCGCCTGGAGGTGAACAAAGAAAAGATCACGGGTAAGATCAAAGGCAACAACTGCCATGGAGAAGAAAAAGTACGCCGCATCCGCGAAGCATACGATCTCTCCCAATACAACAGCATTTACTGCTACGGCGATACCAGCGGAGACAAACCCATGCTGGCGCTGGCAACACATTCCTTCTATCAACCCTTTAGGTGATCATTGTCAAACAGGGCTGATGCGTAAAAAAGCCAGGCTGCACTAAGCAGCCCGGCGTTAATCATCATTCATGGTTGTATGTAATCCAAAAAGCTCTTAGCTCAATTCGTGCAATTCGCTTTAATTTGTGTTAAAGCATATTCGTGTTACTCTTTCACAATCTTCCTGATCTCACGCAGCTGGTCACCAACAGTAACCTCCATTAGGTAGATACCCGGCAGTAATCGCGCTGCATCCATGATGGCAGTAATACTTTCCTCTTTCTTCATCCATTGCTTCTGCTGAATCACTTTACCATCCATGCCGATCAGGCGTATTTGTAGCAACCCACGTTGGTTATCACTCACCAATACAGTAATACTTTCTTTAACCGGGTTGGGAAAGTATTCCAACCTTGCCTTAGCGCGGTTGCTGGTTATAGGAACCACGGGTGAATACATAATGGTCTTGCCATCGGTGTTTACAAGTCGCAGCCTGTAATACAGCGTGCCACGAGCCTCTTGCGGGTCGGTGTAAGCATACGTTTGCTGCATTGAGCTATTGCCCGCCGATTGTACAACACCAATTACAGCAAAGCTTTTTCCGTCACTACTACGTTCCACCTCGAAGCGGTTATTATTTTCTTCCTGCGCAGTTGCCCAGGTCAGTTTGGCTGCACCGGTGGAGGCGTTGCCTTTGAAATAAGCGAGCGTGGTAGGCAAGGTGGAAGAAGAAGAGTTGACCGTTACTACCCCCTGCGTTTTAGCGCCCAGGTTATCAGTCGTCTCCAACTGGAATTGGTAAGTGCCGATCAGCAGGTTGGAAAGATCAGGGTTGGCTACGGCATCATTGGAAAGATTATAAACAGCCGGGCCGGATATTTTAGTCCACTTATAATTTACTACCGTTCCATCAGGATCATAAGAGTCGCTGCCATGCAGCGTCACACTGGCTACAGCAGTACTAATATTGGGACCAGCTACCGTAACTGGCGGAATGTTGGAGGTGGCTCCGCTTACTACAGTTACAGAAACAGTGGTTTTTACAAAGTCAGCGCGGTCGTCTACTACAGTCAGTTCAAAAACATAGGTGCCTGCAGTGGTGAGACCGTTCACCCGTGTCAGACCATTTGTTGATACCGAAGAAACAATAGTGCTGTTGGAAGGGCCAGATACCTGCTTCCACACAAAACGTTCAAGAGTTCCGTCTGCATCAGTAGAGCTGGCGCCACTAAGGTTAGCATAACCCGTGGTGGTAGAGATCGTCAGGTTAGAGCCGGCATTGGCTTGCGGACGAATGTTCACAGGTTTGCTTTTATCCTGCCCCAGCATCCATTCATATACATTGGGATTTTGCCATTTATATACAGTATCGAAAGCTCTATCCCACACACCATGCCCGCCATCGGGCCAGATGGTTTTATAAGCCGGTACAGCAGCGCCACAAGTGGTATTCAACCTGTCGATGGAGGCCGAAGTACAGTTGGCAGGAGTCGTAGGGTCATTCTGCGCATGAAAAGCCCACAAGGGCAGATTCGCCTGGGTGATGTTACAATTATCGATCGTTTCACAGGTAGGGCAGCAAGGCGCGATGGCATTGAGCTGTTTAGCCTTCGCGAGAGACTCCTTCGGATAAGACCATACACCACCCCCGCCAAGACTAAGACCGGCGAGCGAGATACGATTGGTATCCACATTCAGGTTGGCTTTGGCATACTTGATCATTTCTTCCACATAGAAGTTGTACCACCAGCCGTAATTAGGACTAAGCTGTGGTGACAGTACGAGAAATGTTTGCCATTTGCCATTCCAGAAGAAGCGCATTTTGTGCCCGTTCCTGATGTACTTGGGAATACCATTGTTGGCTACACTTGGTAAATCAGTAGTACCATTACCCCGTTCCCCGATACCATGCAGAAAGATGATAAGCGGGTACTTTTCGCCAGTAGCATTGTAATCAACGGGAGTGTACTGATAGAAGCCAATGAAAGTACCATTAGAAGCAGTAAGACCTTTTGCTACCTGTTGACCGGAAGCAAATACAGACAATAGGATGCCTGCCACGAGTAGAGTGGTTTTCATAGTGGTTCGATTTTGGGTCAAAACGAAGGGCCTGATATGCTATATAATGCCGACCATTATACAGCGCCCCGATACGGATTAATGATGTACCCCTAAAGCTGGCAATTACTGTACCATACGGGGTTTTGGCGTGTTACTATTCGCCAAACAACGCAAAATCGAGGGGTTTTGCAGGCCCATCGTAAAACCCACATCGATTTGCTGGTAAAATCCTTATACGGAAAAATCACATCCAGACAGCGTACGCAGGCTATCTTTGTCACGATATGGCCCTCCACAAACCCATCATACACCGCGTTGCTGCTTCCTGTTTCTTTTTTGTTTGCGGCTTTGTCTTTGCTACCTGGGCCTCCCGCATACCTGCTGTCAAAGAGCAATTCGGATTGAATGAAGCAGAGCTCGGTGCAGTATTGTTCATGCTGCCGCTGGGCGCTCTGGTAGCACTCCCCTTTGCGGGCTGGGCAGTATCGGTGTTGGGCAGCAGGCTCATGAACTTTGCATCAGCCATTGCCTATGCCCTTGTATTACTCTTCATTGGTTACAGCAGTACAGTATTTATGTTGTCAGTTGCGTTATTCCTGTTTGGCTTTTGCGGCAACGTACTCAATATCGCGATGAATACACAAGCACTCCTGGTGCAGGAAGAGATGTATGATAAATCATTACTGTCTTCATTTCATGGACTATGGAGTATTGGAGCGATGACAGCTGCGGGCCTGGGAGGATATACCATGAAGATCGGCGCTACCACCACACAACATTTTATGACAGTAGCTGTGATCGTGACGGTAATATCTTCTGCCATGGTTTTTTACCTGATCAGGAAAACCAAACCGGCTGGTGAGCAAAAGATATTTGCATGGCCCGATAAAACACTATGGCTGTTGGGCGCTATCTGTTTTTGTTGCGCCATCTGCGAAGGCGCCATGGCCGACTGGAGCTCGTTGTACTATAAACAAGTGTTGAACGATTTGCAGCGTGTGAGCACGAGCGGTTATATGGTCTTTGCCTGTATGATGGCGCTGGGGCGGCTGGTAGGAGATGGCGTAATTGGTAAGTTGAGTTACAAAAAAGCACTGATGCTCGATGGATCACTCGTTACAATAGGCTTGTTGTTGGCTACATCGGTAGCACATCCCGTTGCTGTGCTCATCGGGTTTGGATTGATCGGATTTGGAGTGGCCACAGTAATACCCATTGTGTACAGCCTTAGCGCCAAAACGACTACGATGAGCACCAGCGCCGCACTGGCTGCTGTCAGCACCGTAGGCTTCTCTGGCTTTCTTGTCGGACCACCCATGATAGGTTTCATTGCCCATCAAACAGGATTGCGTTATGCATTATTGCTATTATCTCTCCTCGGCTTGATCATATTATGGCTGTGCAGGAAAGTAAGGCAGTAACCACTCATACTTTTAACCCCCTTTTAATAACTGTTATAGCACTGTTAAGTATCTCCATTAGTCAAACCGTGGCACATGTTTTTTCGTCTAATAGATGTAAAAAACAACGTAATGAAAAGCATACTCTTAACGATTAGCGCAGCGGCAGTCATGGGTTTGTTGGGGAGTTGCACCAAAGAACCACTCAATAACCTCACAGAAGACGAGAGCCGCATTTATATCACCAATCGCGATAGTAGCGCCAACTTCAGTTCGTATACCACATTCAGCATTGTAGATTCCGTATCGGTCATCAGCAACAACCGGCTGGAAGGAAAAGACATCACAGCCTATGATGCAGCCGTGATCGACGCATTGAAAACACGCTTACAACAACAAGGCTACACACTGGTCAGTAAAAGCCAAAGCCCTGACATTGGCATCAACGTGAGCCGTATTTACAACACCTATTCGGGCATTGTAAGCTATCCTGATTATTGGGGCAGCTACTACGGATACTGGGATCCTTTCTATTGGGGTTACCCAGGTTACGGTTATGGATTTCCTACCTGGTACGGTTCTTACCAGATCACAGAAGGCGCCCTCTCCATTGATGCGCTCGACCTGAAAGATGCAGGAGCCGAAAAACAGATTAAAGGCGTATGGATGGGACTGGTGCGTGGATCAGGTGTGTTCCGCACACAGAATGCGGCCAACCATATCAAGAGCCTGTTCGATCAATCGACTTACTTTAAGTCAGGACAATAATTCCCTGAACAAAAAAGATTACGACAATGAAAACTTCCTATAAGATAATTGCAGTGTTGATAGCCGGCTTATTTACAGCCGGAGTAACACAGGCCCAGGAAGGGCGGTTGAACCTCAACATCAATTACTCCATCAATACACCTACCGGCAATTTTAAAGATGTGATCGATAAGACATCTTATCGCAGCTGGGCAGCCAGCCTGCTGTATGGTATCAACGATAAGCTGTCGATAGGTTTGGGTACCGGTTTCCAGGACTTCTATCAGAAGTATCCGCGCCAGGTATACAAGTTGGACGATGGCAGTGATATCTCCGCAGTATTAACGAATTCTATACAGGCAATCCCTGTGTTGGCACAAGTACAGTATAATTTTACGCCACAGTCGGCCATACAACCATATGTTGGTGTAGGTGTGGGTGGCAACCTGGTGCTGTATCGCCAATATGTTGGAGAGTTTGAAAATAGTAAAAGCAAATTTGGCTTTGCGGCGAGGCCCGAAGCAGGAATCTTCGTGCCTTTCCGCAAGGGCGGTCCTTCCGGAATCACCCTGCGGGCCGATTACAACTACATGCCGGTTAAGTACAACGACCTCGATGGAATGAGCAACTGGGGCGCTGGCATCGGCGTGAAGTTCCCATTACAATAGTGTAAAATATTAGGTGCTGAAGTTTGATAAAGAAAGGCCCCGCATTTTTGCGGGGCCTCGTTTTTTTATAATAGAGTAAGATCAATTCATCTACGATTCACAGCCTGCCTCGGAACTTGTCTGCGTCTCACGTCTCACATTTCACTTCTCACGTCCTAATTCAGCTGCGGGTCGATGGGGAAGTTGGCCATCATTTCATAATCACCGCCGAGGTGTTTCAAGGCTTCCTTCCATATTTCATTCGTATTGCGGTGGAACACCAGCTTCTTGGTCGCTTCGGTGGTAAGCCAGGAATTCTCCTTCAATTCATCATTCAGTTGTCCGCTTCCCCAACCGGAATAACCGATGAAGAACCGGATCTTGTTGATGTCGATCGACCCATCACGGATAAGATTGATAGCCGTTTCAAAATCACCTCCCCAATAGATCTCATCCAGCACCTGGAAGCTGCCGGGGATCAGGGTAGGGTACTGGTGCAGGAAATGGATGGTATCCATCTGTACCGGACCGCCATAAAAAACAGGTAATTTCAACTCATCGAGATCGTTCATCAACTCATTAAGCGTGTGCTCGTAAGCCTTGTTCAGGACAAAACCAAAACTCCCTTCTTCCTGGTGATCGCAGAGAAACACAACCGTGCGCATAAAATTGGGGTCTTTCAAAAAAGGCTCGGCTATCAACAACGTTCCAGGTCCCGGTTTTATCATATTCCTAAATTAAGACTTTCTTGCTGCTGACAAAATGATTGTTTAAAAAATGGGATTCGTTGCGCAAAACTTACTAAGTTAGCACTCGGGCGCACAAGGGGAGAAGCGGTGCTGGCAGGGGCCTCCGGGGTTAACCAGCCTTTTCCGTGGTAAAACTTAGTTAAATCAAACCATCCCCGTCCTGCTCCTTAGCGGTTCTGTAACCTGTTTATTAAATTTGCCGATTGAAAATTACCTGCAGGAGAAAATTGACGTGACCGGGAACTCTCTGTAATGCTGAGTTATTGAGAAACAGGCAGGTAAATGGACGTGGCGTTAAAATCATATCAGTTGCAATTACGGAAAATATTTCCCATTATCATTGTCTTGATCAGCCTGTCGCTGATAGGCACCATTTACGTGCAGTACAACTGGTTGCAAACGATGCTGGTCGATAAGCAGGAAGAGTTCAAGTACAAGATGGAACGCGGTATACACGACGTGGGCAAGATGCTCATGGACCAGAAAGGCACACTTCCCTCACTCAAGAACTTTCGCACTAAACCCAATTTCAACTGGCCTTCCGAACAGTTCCAAATGGAGCTGATGAAGCCGCCAACCATAGCACAGAAGTTTACTGAATTTGAAGTAGATGAAAAGCTGCGCAAATCGTTCGAGAACCAGGGCCTCCAAAACCTGAAGTTCGAATTTGCCATCACCTCCAATGTTAGTTTGCTTTCCTACGAATTGAAGTCCAGAGGTTACCTGAAAGCCGAGGAAGAACTCAACCTCGCAGAAGGCGGCGACTCATTAGCGGCCGATTATTTCCATTTCATTTACGTATTCCAGCCACCCAGTGGTAGCGACCTCGAAAACCTGGTGCCCGAAGAGATCATGTCGGTGATAGTGCCGAACGTGAAGAAGATCATCCTTCAGCAGATGAAGTGGATGATTGTGGGAGCCGTGTTCTTTACGATCATGATCATTGCAGCCTTCTATGTAACGGTGACTGCCTTGTTGCGCCAGAAGAAACTGAGTGAGATCAAGAACGATTTCATCAACAACATGACCCACGAGTTCAAAACACCCCTCGCTACTATATCACTGGCTGTAGATGCTTTGCGTAATGACAAAGTATTGCAGGACCGCACGAAGATGGACTATTTCAGCGGCATCATCAAAGAAGAGAACAAACGGATGAACAAGCACGTGGAAACCATCCTCCAGGCTGCTGTGATGGACAGGCAGGAGCTGCAGCTGAATAAGCAACCCATCCATGTGCACGACCTCATTCATGAGATCATGGACAACTATATCCTGCAACTGGATGAAAAGCAAGGTCAGGCCGACCTGAACCTGAGCGCCCGCCAGGATTATATAGAAGCCGATCCGGTGCATTTCCGCAACCTGATCTCCAACCTCATCGACAATGCGGTGAAATATTCCAAAGAGAACCTTGTATTAAAAATAACTACCCATAGTACCAGTAAGAACCTTGTGATCAGGGTGGAAGACAATGGAATAGGCATGAGCAAAGAAACAGTGCGCCGCATTTTTGAAAAGTTCTACCGCGCACATACCGGTAACCTCCATAACGTAAAAGGATTCGGTCTCGGACTCAGCTATGTGAAAACCATTGTTGACGCACACCAGGGAAAGATCAAGGTGGAAAGCGTATTGGGCAGAGGATCTGCCTTTACATTGGAACTTCCATTACTGAAGAAGAAAGCTGTTACCGAAACAGCAGACATCCATCACCATAACTGAGAAACCGGAATTCATGTTCCAGTGCATACTCATAAATACTTCTCCATTCATTGCCGGCAAAAGCCGCTACCAGCAGTAACAAAGTAGATTGAGGCTGGTGAAAGTTAGTGACCAGTGCCCGTGGTATGCGGATGGTATAACCGGGCGTTATCAGCAATTGTGTTTTGGTGATCAGCCTTTCCCATTGATGCTTTTGCATGTACTGCAGCAAGGAGTTGAGCGCATCAACTGCGGTTATATGAGTGGCATCCAGCTCATAAGCATCCCATTGACGAACAACCAGCTCACCGGGTATAATATCAGGGTGAAGAATGGTTTTTACTCCCAGCCAGTAAAGGCTTTCTACAGTGCGTAGCGAAGTAGTGCCCACTACTGTAATATGTTTGTCGCTATAATCTATAAGTTGTTGAATAAGTGTAGCCGGCACGTCTATAAATTCCACATGCATTTCATGGCCATCCATCACGTCGCTTTTCACCGGCTGGAAAGTGCCTGCCCCCACATGCAGCGTTACATAACTCCGTTGAATATTTCGCGCTTGTAACCGCTCGAACAGTGATTCCGTAAAGTGCAACCCGGCAGTTGGCGCTGCCACGGAACCATCGGACTGCGCATAGATCGTTTGATAACGCGTAGCGTCTGTTACTTCAGCTGCCCTTTTGATATACGGAGGCAGCGGAATGATGCCGGCCAGGTGCAGTACTTCTGCAAAGCTCAGCGTGTCAGGCGCCCACGACAATTCGATGGCAAAGCTGTCCTTTACTTTTTCGAGGTATTTCGCTTGTAAGAGAATGATTTCGCTGCCATGAGCAATGCGCTTCTCCAGTATCTGGCCGCTTTTCCATTTGGAAGCGCCACCGATAAGGCACATCCAGGTTACCCGCCCCTTTTGCGACATGGCCGTGGTAATATCCGGATAATCAGCATGAGGTTCAAGGCAGAAGACCTCGATGGAAGCACCTGTAGGCTTTTGAAACAACAGCCGCGCCTCCACAACCTTTGTATTATTAAATAGGAGTAAAGAATCTGTCGGCAGGTATTCGTCGATATGACGGTAAATATCTTCCTGGAGCTTTTTGTCTTTGTAGATCAATAGTTTGGAGCTGTCCCTTTCAGGCAGCGGGTACCGGGCAATCCGCTCTTCCGGTAACTGATAAGTGAAATCCTTAATGGCTATACTCTTCGGATGCATATGGGGGTACGGCTTATTGCCGTCATTTTTATCGTTTTGCTGTTAGTGCTACTTATATCAGGTCGCTCAACGATCGTTCACAGGTTATAACGGATAGGGTTCTTCAATATACCGTTGCTCGGTTTTTCAGCGGGGGCTGGGGGGATCGGCCTGTTACTGCCAAATCCGGATTTAATAGGCCGGATTGCAAATGTACGACCCAGTTGATCTCATTGCTCATGGAGGTATTGTTCTCTCTTTCATAAACCCATCATCCTGGGGTCATCTTAGGGTCTTCCTGGGGTTTTCTTCCCATTTTCTTTGGGTCTAAAGCCTGCAATAACCCTACTATAACCTGAAGATAGCCTACGAATAAAACCATGATCACAGGTAATGCACAGGAAGAAGAGGCTTATCCACAGGATTTGCCCGGCAATTCACAGTAAATGCACGGTAATATTGGCTCCCACCAGGCGAAAGGGCCTGGAATGAAGCAGGAGCGCTACTTACATACAAATCAAGACTTGTGGAAAAAATAAAAATTCCAAATCCTCGTTAGAGAGTGGGAAAAAGTGTTATTTTGTGGTAATTAAAAGCGATAAGGGGTTAAGTGATTAAGAATGAATGGTTTCATAGGCGAATACGAAGCAACTTTGGACACAAAAGGTCGCTTCCTCTTGCCGGCTGGCTTTAAAAAGCAGTTGCCGGAAGAGGCCGGGAGCCAGTTTGTTGTTAACAGAGGCTTCGAAAAATGCCTTACGCTGTATCCCATGAAAAGCTGGGATCCCATATTCACTGAATTGGGCAAATTGAATGATTTTGATCCCAAAGTTCGGGAATTCAGAAGATACTTTCTGAACGGGGCAACGGTGCTGGAGCTGGATAGTGCAGGCAGGTTGTTGTTGCCGCCCAACTTAAAGGATCACGCCGGGCTGGAGAAGGATATCGTGCTGGTAGCGGCCATGAACAAAATTGAAATCTGGGATAAGGATAAGTACCAACAGCTCTTTGAATCTTTTTCACCCGAAGCCTTTAGTCAATTGGCGCAACAGGTAATGACTGCGGCCAGTCTACCGGGAAGTCAACATTAAGCAGATGAGCGATAAGGACAACCATAACGCTGCATCTTTCTCCCCGGGCAATGCGGATTATCATATTCCGGTATTGCTGCAGGAAACGGTAGACGGACTCAACATACAACCAGATGGCATATATGTGGATTGCACATTTGGTGGTGGTGGTCATTCCGGCGAAATACTAAAGCGGCTTGGTAAAAATGGGCAGTTACTGGTTTTTGACCAGGATGCAGATGCTAAACAGAATGTGCCGGATGATCCAAGGATCATCTTTGTGCCGCACAACTTCCGGCACCTGCAACGGTTTTTGCGACTGCACAAGGTGGCACAGGTAGATGGCATTATGGCCGATCTCGGTGTAAGCAGTCACCAGTTTGATGAGGCGGACCGTGGTTTCTCTATTCGTTTTGAAGGTGATATGGATATGCGAATGGACAAGCGGCAGGAATTAACCGCCTTCGAAGTGGTGAGTACTTACGACGAGCAGCGATTGCACAAATTATTTGAGCAATACGGCGAAGTGACCAACTCAAAAACCCTGGCGCGTACCATTGTGCAGGTCCGGCAAACCGTATCGTTGAAAACAATTGCCAATTTTAAACAAGCCGTTCAGTCGGTGGTGAAAGGGAATCCCAACAAGTACTTTGCCCAGGTATTTCAGGCATTGCGCATTGAAGTGAATGATGAATTGGGGGCCTTGAAAGAGATGCTGCAACAAACTCCTTCACTACTAAAGCCAGGTGGCCGGGTGGCCATCATTACCTTTCATTCGCTGGAAGACAGGATAGTTAAAAACTATTTCCGGAAAGGTGATACAGAGGAATCAGAGCAGATTGATCCATTTGGACGGGATGTTGCTGAGTCGCCGCTGAAAATAATTACCAAAAAGCCAATCACTGCTACGCAGGAAGAGATAAAGCGCAACCCGCGTTCGCGGAGCGCCAAGTTGCGTATTGCCGAGAAGGTATAAGCGAGTTCTTATCATCAAAATAAAGGGTACAAATCCAATGTCTGAATGAAGGCCAGGAGAACATTCAGCAATTTTATTAGCGGTTGGACGGTGAGTAACTGTTCAGCCGCTAATCTTAAAGAATCATGAGCGAAGAAAAAGAACAAGAAGAAGTAAAGGAAACCGCACGCAAGAAAGAGCGGAGGCGGCTGTTCAGCTATCGCTGGATAGTCAAAAATATTCCGTTCTTCCTGTTTCTGTCGGCGCTCGCGGTTGTATATATATATAACGGGCACTATGCGGACAAGACCATCCGCAACATCAACAAGGTGAGCAAGGAGTTGAAGGAATTGCAATACGAATACAAGACGCTTAGGAGTGATGTGATGTTCCGGAGTAAACAAAGTGAGGTAGCCAAGGAGGTAGAGCGGTTGGGATTGGGGTTGAAAGAACTGATCGTTCCACCCATCGTATTAACAGATTCGATGAGTAAAAAGAGTAACTGAGCAAAAGCAGTAATCAATAATTATTAATTAATAATTACTGATTATTACAAAGAAGCCGTCAGAACAATAATTAAAATAATCAGTAACTACATACACGGCCTGTCCCTTGGAAGTCAAACGCGACATATTATGGAGAGTGTACCTGTGCTTTATCGGCATAGTGGTGTTCAGCGTGATAATATTGATGCGGGCAGTATATATCCAGCAGATACAAGGTACTCACTGGATCAATGAAGCTAAAAAAGACCAGCAAAAATTTGTAGAAATAGATGCTGAGCGGGGAACGATCTACAGTGAAGATGGAAGCATGCTCAGCACATCGATCCCGTTCTTTAATATATATATCGATTTCATGGCCGAGGGTCTGCGCGAGAAGAATGGCAAGCGCTTCAGGGATAACGTCGATTCGCTATCCTCCAGCCTGGCAGATTATTTTAAAGACCGCAGCAGCTCGGAATATAAGCAGCTGTTACAACAGGGGTACCGCAGGAAAGACCGGTATTTCCTTTTTAAGAAGAACCTTTCGTTCCGGCAATATAAGGAGTTACGCACCATGCCATTGATCAGGCAGGGTAGGGATAAGAGCGGGTTTATTCCTGAAGTAAAGGATAAACGCCTGAACCCATTTGGCCTGCTGGCCAACAGAACGATCGGCCTGTCGAGAGAGTATATCGATAGCGAGGGGAAGATGAAGAATACGAACGTAGGGCTGGAGAAAACGTACGATACAGTGTTGAAAGGCGAGATAGGCAAGCGATTGATGCGTAAAGTGGCAGCGGGTGTGTTTGTGCCGGTAGATGGTTCCGAGATCGAACCACAGAATGGGAAAGACATCATCACCACGCTGGATGTAAACATACAGGACATTGCCGAGACGGCTTTGTATAAGACACTGGCGACGAATGAATGCGAATACGGCACCTGCCTGGTGATGGAAGTGAAGACGGGAAAGATCAAGGCGATTGCCAACCTGGGCCGGAGACCTGATGGCTCCTACTTTGAAGACATGAACTATGCCATCCGCGCTTCTGAGCCGGGATCTACTTTCAAGCTGGCCACCATGCTGGCCCTGTTGGAAGACAAGTATATCGCGCTCAACCACCGGGTGAACCTCGAAGGCGGTACCTGGCAGGTGAATGGCAGAACAGTATACGACAGTGAGAACCACGGATATGATGTTTCGATAAAAGAGGCTTTTCAAATGAGCTCCAATGTGGGGATGGCCAAGCTGGTGATGGCATACTATTCAAAAAAGCCAACACAGTTTGTAGATCACCTGAAGAAGATGCGCTTCAACGAATATTCCGGGATCGATCTGCTGGGTGAAACGACACCGATCGTTAAAACACCTAAGTCGAAAACATGGAGCGCTACTTCACTGCCCTGGATGAGCTTTGGTTATGAAGTGCTGGTAAGTCCCTTGCAAACCCTGATGCTCTATAATGCTATTGCCAACGACGGTAAGATGATGAAACCTTACCTGGTGAATGCGATAAAGGAGAACGGATTGGTAGTAAAAGAAAATCAACCGGAAGTGCTGGAGCAGGCAGTGTGCAGCGAGCAAACATTGAGGTTGTTGCAGGAGTGCCTGAAAGCAGTGTGCAACGAGCCGCATGGTACAGGATTCAGCCTGTTCAAAGGAGCGCCTTATTCGGTAGCTGGTAAAACGGGTACCTCATTGATGGCAAATGGCAACCGTGGTTATGCCGATCATATTTACCAGTCGTCCTTTGCAGGTTACTTTCCGGCAGATAATCCACAGTACAGCTGCATCGTGGTAGTGAAGAATAAACCATTTGCGCCGGTGTATTATGGAGCAAAGATCGCGGGACCGGTATTCAAGGAGCTGGCAGATAAGCTGTATGCGTTGAATGCTGATAAGGATAGGAAAGCGCCACAGTCCATCCCGGTTAAAAAAGATAGTTCTTATTATTTATATGCAGGCGCTGCCGAAGATATGCAACAGGTGATGAACACCCTGCAATGGAAGTACAGGGATTCTGTAGGCGCTCATGAATGGACAAGGCTATATGCCGCTAATTATGAGCCGGTGTTGAATGGGCAGCCTGTATCTAAAAAGAATATGCCCGATGTGCGGGGTATGGGTTTGAAAGATGCCTTGTTCCTGCTGGAGAATATGCAGGCCAAAGTAATTGTGAGGGGCAGGGGTAAAGTGAAGACACAAAGTGTGACGCCGGGAGCATCTTTTATGAAGAATCAGCCGGTGATCATCGAATTGAATTAATTAACAATCGCGTTGACAGCGTCACCGGGACGATAATATATATGGCAGTTTTACAGGACATATTATATAAAGTAAGGATCCGCTCTGTGCACGGCAATCTGGCCGTGGAGGCAAAGGCCCTTCATATGGATTCCCGTAAGGTGGAAAAAGGTGATGTGTTTATTGCCATCAGGGGTGTAGCTGCAGACGGGCATCAGTACATCGACAGTGTAGTAGAGAATGGAGCGATTGCCGTTATATGCGAAGTGATGCCAGCCTCTTTGAAAGACGGAGTGACTTATGTGGAGGTAGAGAACAGTGGTGCGGCTGCCGGTTATATGGCCCATAACTTTTATGGCCAGCCATCTGAGCGTGTAAAACTGGTTGGCGTTACCGGTACCAACGGTAAGACCACCATCGCTACGATACTGTTCAAGTTGTTTTCAGGCCTGGGTTATAAATGTGGTCTGCTGAGTACGGTGCAAAACCATATCGGTAATGAGATTGTACCTGCCACCCACACCACGCCCGATGCGATTAGCCTGAATGCGCTGCTGAAACAAATGGTAGATGCCGGTTGCTCACATGTGTTCATGGAAACCAGTTCCCATGCCATTCATCAGCAACGGATTGCCGGGTTGAAGTATGCAGGTGGCCTGTTCAGCAACATTACCCATGATCACCTCGATTATCATAAAACCTTTGACGAATATATACGTGTAAAGAAAGCTTTTTTTGATTCATTGCCATCGGAGGCTTTTGCGATTTCCAATGCCGATGACAAAAGAGGAGCGGTGATGCTGCAGAATACACAGGCCCACAAGTATTTCTATAGCCTGCGTACGATGGCGGAGTTCAAAGGCAAGATATTGGAGAATAGCCTGACCGGCCTGGTGATGACGGTCAACGACCAGGAAGTGCATTTCCGTCTGATCGGTGAGTTCAATGCCTATAACCTGCTGGCAGTGTACGGCGCGGCCATCTGCCTGGGCGAAGACAAGTTTGAAGTACTCCGTGTGTTGAGTGAGCTAAGTGGTGCTGAGGGACGGTTCGATTATATCATTTCGCCGAATGAAAGGGTGATCGGTATTGTGGATTACGCGCATACGCCTGATGCTTTGCTGAATGTGCTGGCTACCATCAAAGGATTGCGGAAAGGACATGAGCAGATCATTACGGTGGTAGGATGCGGCGGCGACCGGGATAAGACCAAGCGGCCGGTGATGGGTGAAGTAGCTTGCGAGCACAGCGACCGCGTGATCTTTACTTCCGACAATCCCCGCAGTGAAGACCCTGAGCAAATTCTCCGTGATATGGAGACGGGCCTGAATACGGCAGCGAAAAGAAAATACATCGCCATCGTAGACAGGAAGGAAGCGATCAAGACGGCAGTAAGCCTGGCGAAACCGGATGACATTGTGCTGATTGCAGGCAAGGGACATGAGAAGTACCAGGAGATCAAAGGAGTAAAATATCCTTTTGACGACAAACAGGTACTGGCCGAGATGTACAAACTGTACGAAAAATAAAATTCACGGACGGTTCACTATAAACTAAGAGTAAAAAAGAGCGGTAGAGCGAGGGAGAGACTACCATGATGAAGAAGTAATTGAACGCTAAGAATGATCTGAGAAACCCTGAAGAAAGCTGCTTACCTCTTCCTTTTTCTTCTGCTCTTTAACTCTTGGTCAAACCAACCAACATGCTGTATTCATTATTTGAGTGGTTCAAAGAAAGTGGTGTAAAGTTTCCGGGTAGTGCACTGTTCCAGTTCATTACTTCCCGGGTGCTGATAGCGGTAATCTTATCGCTGGTGATCTCGGCTGTGTTTGGTAAAAAGCTGATCAATTACCTGCGTAAAAGGCAGGTGGGTGAAACGGTCCGTGACCTGGGCCTGGCAGGTGAGCAACAGAAGAAAGGTACACCAACCATGGGTGGTTTGATCATCATCATGGCAATACTGGTACCTACCTTATTGCTGGCCGATCTGCACAAAGCCTATATCCGGGTAATGATCTTTACCACGATCTGGCTGGGTATTGTTGGTTTTATCGATGATTACCTCAAGCTGCGCGCAAAAAGAATTGCACAGGCACAGGGTATACCATATAAGAAAGGTGACAAGGATGGACTGGCCGGATGGTTCAAGATATTGGGACAAGTAGTACTGGGCATCGTAGTAGGATTGGTGTTGATGTTCAATGACAATACTAAGGTAGAACGGGAATATACCGGAGTAGTGAAGCCTGGTGACACTACGATCATTACAAGGACGCTGGACGGACAGAAAAAATATTTCGTAAAGGCCAATGAGCCGATCACGACGATCCCCTTTGTAAAGTCTCATGAGTTCAACTATGCCAGGTTGTTGCCTGAAGCATTGAGGGGATTGACCTGGATTCTGTATGTGATCGTGGTGATCTTTATCATAACGGCGGTTTCGAATGGCGCCAATATTACAGATGGGATAGATGGTTTGGCTGCGGGGGTGAGTGCGATTATCGGAGCGTGTCTGGGCATTTTTGCCTACGCCAGTGGCAACCTGCGGTTTGCGGAATACCTCAACATCATGTACATCCCCAACCTGGGTGAGTTGTCCATCTTCATCGGCGCCCTGATAGGAGCCTGTGTTGGATTCCTCTGGTACAATGCCTATCCGGCGCAGGTGTTCATGGGCGATACGGGCAGCTTAACGTTGGGAGGTATTATTGCGGCGCTGGCCATTATTGTGCGGAAGGAGTTGTTGATCCCGATCTTCTGCGGCGTATTCCTCGTAGAGATATTGAGCGTGACTTTACAGGTAAGTTATTTCAAATACACGAAGAAAAAGTATGGGGAGGGGCGACGGATATTCCTGATGAGTCCCCTGCACCACCACTACCAGAAGCTGGGATACCATGAAGCGAAGATCGTGACGAGGTTCTGGATTGTGACCATACTGTGTATCGTGTTCGCGATCGTAACATTGAAGATCAGGTAAGTAGTTTATATATAGTAGTATAGGTTTTTGCCTCTGATCAGTAAGTATCATAAGTTCCTCTTACGAAAAACCAACATAGTAGAGTAGTTGGATAAAGTTCATACTACCGAAAAACCCCCTTTAATCCGATTCGTGGATAGTACCATTTTGTACTTATGAGCAAACGTTTGGTAATACTTGGAGCTGGTGAAAGCGGCGTGGGTGCAGCCATTTTGGGCAAGCAACAAGGTTATGATGTTTTTGTATCCGATGGCCAGGCGATTAAAGACCATTACCGCGCGGAGCTGGAGTCTTATAACATCGCTTATGAAGCCGGGCAACACACCGAATCCGAGATCTTAAATGCCGACGAGGTAATGAAAAGCCCGGGCATTCCTGAGAAGAATGAGCTGGTGAAAAAGATCAGGAAGCAGGGTATACCGGTGATCAGCGAAATAGAACTGGCCTACCGGCAT
>JAGIBF010000001.1:189652-194966 GCA_017744515.1 Niastella sp. | reverse complement strand
ATTGAGTCAGGTTGTCGATGAAAAAGCTGCCGAGGCTGGGAGCCCTGAAATCCTGTTCACGCACAGTGATGAAAGGAGAAACATAGGGGCCAACACCAGTCCACCTTAAAATAGCAGATTCTTCATTCTTGGATATCTTGGGATAAGTAGAAGCCTTGGTATCTACGATCTCTTTGATCTTGGCAATAGTTACGGCAGCCACTTCCGCTTTGCCCGAGATGCGGAGCAACAACCGCAGGTAAAGCGAATTACCAAACCTTCTCCATTTGGCAACATCACCATTATATACAGGATCGCTGGATGCTACGATAGCAGGTGGGCTGCTGCCCAGCAGCGTATTGGCTTCTTCCAGCTTTTTAAAGATATCGGCATAGATATCCTTTTGCGTATCGAAAGCCGGTTCGAAACGAAGCGTGTCTTTCGCCTGGTTCGATTGGAAATAAGGAACATCGCCATACGTATCGGTGAGCAGGGAATACACCCACGATTGCAGGATGAGCGAAATAGCCTGATAAGATTTGTTGAGCGTTGCTGTATCCGAAGCGATCCGGTGCAGGTCTTTCAGGTTGGTCATCTCGAGATACCAGCCATTATAGAGATTGTCAGACCAGTTGGAACGGAAGTCGTACCTGAATACAGTGCCTTCACCATCATTCCTGTTTACAGTTACCTGCATCAGCTCGTTGTTGAAGTTACGGTTGCGCAGCTGGTTATAACCCATGATGCCTACCAGCGCAGGCGCCAGCAACTGATGCGGTTGTGACGAAGGCGTATTGTTTGGATCAGTATTGATCTCGGTAAAGTCTTTGGTGCAGGATGCCAGCGCCATGCTCAACATCACAACAACCAACGTTAATTTATAGATAGTCGTTTTCATTTTTCAAGAATTAGAATCCTACAACAAGGTTAAATCCAACAGTGCGGGTGGAAGGGAACTGTGCGATCTCGAATCCCTGCACAATATCACTGCCGCTAAGCGTACCAAACTCTGGATCAAACATGGGCCAGTCGGACCAGATAAAGAGGTTACGGCCGTATACACCGATCGTGGCGCGCTGTATGCCAAGCTTCCTCGTAAGTTGTGGCTTGAGCGTATAATCCAGGCGCGCCTCCCTGAACTTGATGTAATCCGTACGGAAGGTGTTGCCTTCAGCATTATCGGTACCCCAGTGTGAACGATAGTATTCATCGATGTCTGTAGCGATCACATCATTTTTCCTGTACTTGCCATCAGGTTCCTGTATCACGCCATTGCCGATGATACCGTTGTACCTGCCGGGCAGGGTAGAGGCGAGTTTGCCTTGCTCTGCGAGTTTATAGTGCATCAGTGAGTGACCCACTGCACCATATTGCGCATCGAACAACAAGTTCAGACGGAATTGTTTGTAGCTAAACTCGTTGGTGAAGCCAATCTTCCATTTGGGAATGGTATTGCCGAGATAAACAACATCCTGAGAGATCAATGCTACGCCACTTTGTTTGTCATACACGATCTGTCCGTCGGGAGAGCGAACATAGCCCCTGCCGTACATATCACCCATACTGCCACCTACTTTAGCAACGATCTGGCCACCGCCTACAGGACCATTTTGCAGTACGATAGAGCTATCAGGCAATTCCTTTACGATGTTGGTGTTGGCAGAGAACACAATGCCGGTAGTCCATTTAAAACCATCCCTTGAAGTAATGGGCGTACCATTGATGGCCAGCTCGATTCCTTTGTTGGCTACCTTGCCGATGTTGATAACAGCATATTGATAACCCGCTGCACGATCCAGCTGGCGGTTCAGTATCTGATCTTTGGTAAAGCCTGAATACAAGGCGAGGTCAAAGCCCAGGCGGTCCTTGAACATTTTCATAGCCACACCGGCTTCGTAAGTAATTGTTCTTAACGGTTTCAGGTTGGGGTTGTTCAGGGCGCCGGGATTTTCAAGGCCACCACCATACAAGCTGCCAGCAGAAGAATAATAGAAAGCAGTACGGTAAGGGATCATTTGTGCACTACCTACATTGGAAGCAGAGAAGCGCACTTTCAAAAAGCTGATGTCCTTAGGCAATTGGAATGCTTCAGAGGCAACGAAGCTCAGGTTGGCTGATGGATAAAAGAAGCCGGTATTCTCTGTACGCTCGGGAGTAGCCAGCGCACTGTTCCAGTCCTGTCGGCCAGTGATATCGAGGTAGAGAAAATCCTTATAGCTGGTGGTGAATATGCCGTAAAGACTGTTGATGGCAACTTTTGATTTATAAGGCAAAGCGATCAATGGACCTGCAGCATTGGAGAAGGTATATCCTCCTGGGTTGATGAGTGAGTCGGCACGCGTCTCTTCGCGGTTGTAAGTGTTTCTGAGTGCACTGCCACCAGCTGTAACGGAGAAGTCAAAATCCTTGTTGATCTTCTTTGCATATTTCAGCAGGAAATCGGTGCTGGCCTCCATAGAAAAGATACTCTGTGTGCGGTAGCTGCCTTTCTGGTATTTTGAACCCGCATCATAAGGACGTTGCTGCGCACGCTGATCATAACCCATATCGAGCGATGTCCTCAACATCAGGCTGATCTCTTTCGTGAAGTTGTAAGTGGCCTGCACATTGCCGGTGACACCATGGCGGTTGGTCCTGTTGATGAACTCATTCACGATGGCGTAAGGGTTTTCAGGGAAGGAGCTGTAGGGATAGAATATCTTTTTGTTTTCCTGACCTTTTACCCAATAGTTCTTTAACCAGTCGAGGTCGGCATTCGGTTGCCAGAAAATATACCAATACATGATAGACTGGTTACCATATCCGCTTCCCGGCAGGTTGTCACTCCATTTATTGGTATAGTTCACTTTGGCGCTTACCTGCAGCTTGTCATTCACTTTTGAGTTAACAGACAAGGATACGGTATTGCGTTTGTAACCTGTATTGGGAACGATCCAGTTGTTATGAACATTCGTTACAGAAAAGCGGGCAGTTGTTTTATCAGTACCTCCGTCTATGCTGACGGTGTTGGTAATGGTATTACCTACATCGAAGAATTCACGGATCTTATTTTTATAAGGCACCCAGGGAGTAGCTACGGTATCACGTCCCTGTAAGCCATTATTATATTGATAGAACATTTGTCCATCGAACCGGGGACCGTAAGCAGAGCTGGAGCTTGAGTTGGCAGACTTGCCGTAGTCGTAGTCAGCTTGTCCGTCCAGGCCGATACCATATTCCCATTGCAGGTCGGGCCATCGGTTGATCTGTTCCCAGGATACGTTGGAGTTGAGCGTGATACCCAGGCCTTTCCTTTTATTGCTGCCTGATTTGGTAGTGATCACAACAGCGCCGTTGGCCGCACGCTGTCCATACAGGGCGGCAGCGCCGGGGCCTTTCAATATAGTTACCGATTCTACATCTTCAGGGTTAATATCATTTAAACCACTGCCATAATCGGCGGGCATGTTATCACTGCTGGTACCGTACGATTCTTCACCGGCAATACCGCTGCGGCGGCCGCTACCATTATTGATTACCACACCATCTACCACGATGAGCGCTTCGTTGTCGCCGGTCAGGTTGTTCTCTCCACGCAGGATGATCTTGTTGGTACCGGTAGGGCCTGCGTTTGAACGTACAAGATTCAAACCGGCCACTTTGCCTGAGAGCGCATCAGTCCAGTTACCACTCACGGCGTCTGTCAGCTGTTTGCCATCGACAGTAGTAGTGGCATAACCAAGTGCTCTTTCTGAACGCTTGATGCCTAATGCAGTAACCACTACATTCTGCATTTGCGATTCATCTTTCAGCATGTCTATCTTCAGATTCTGAACTTCGGCAGCATTGAATTTTCTGTACACAGGCAGGTAGCCTACAGCTGATATTTCTATACTGCCTTCCAGTAAAGGGACCTTTTTGCTGAAAAATCCATTCTCATTGGCTACAACAATAGAAGAACCTTGCCCGGCCTGTTTGATGATGACCGTAGCGCTGGGAACAGGGGCGTCGCCCTCCATGATATTGGCCTGCAGGATCATGGTAGCAACCGTTTGTTTAATAGGCGTTTCTGATTTTTTGATCACCCAGCTATTGCCGCTGGCAGTAGCTTTGAAGTTAGCAGGAGCCAGTACCTTATTCAATAGATCTCCCACATTAGGCGCCTCATAGCTGGCTGATGTTACCCGCACAGCAGATAACTCTTCATTGGCATAAGCCAGTTGCAACTTGAAGTGGCGGCCAAATTCCTCTACGATCTTAGCCAGGTTACCGGCCTGGTGCCGGAACTTGAGCTGGGTACCCTGAGCCTGCACCTGCAGTAAGCCCGCTGTTAGCAGCAGTACCAAAAAACTGATTCTTGCTTTTACTTTCGCGTTTTGCATGTTTTTTACATTACAGTATAGACAATAGGTTAGCCTGCTGACCCCCGCAGCCAGGCGGGGCAGTGTATGAAAAACGTTATTTAAATGATAGGTTAGTGGATATGGTAGCCTGTCAACGCATTTACAACTTTAAGATTCTCGTTTAGCGATATGGTCATGTCCCAGGTCAAGCTGACTTTCATATCCAGGTCAATGCGATCGTACGTTAATGTTATTCCGTAATAAGTTTCTATACAACGTAGCAAAGTTCCCAATGAAATATTGTGCAGGCGTACATCTGTACGTGCCCACCAGTCGGCAATAAGCGGATCGATGGTTTGGATAGGGCTCGTCTGTCCGTCATGCGTTAATACCTGTTGTCCGGTAGTAAGGATGTTTCTGCCGCCTGTATTGTCCAGCGCTACCTTTCCTTCCTTCACGGTCAGTTGAATATCCGTCGAGTCGAGCCGGTTGATGGTAAATTGAGTGCCCAATACCGTTACCTGTTGCTTGTTCACCGCAATGGCGAAAGGGTGTTTGGCATCTTTAGCAACGCTGAAGAACACCGTTCCGCTCATGAGTACAGTATTCCGCTTGTTTTTGAAATCGGGGTATACACGTACGGAAGAATGCGGTGCCAGCCACAGCACAGAGCCGTCTTCCAGCTCTACTTTGTGTGAGCTGTCGTTGGATGCCAGTTCTGTCCACGCTTCTTCAGGTAGTTCCTGTTGCGCCCAGGGCATTTTAATAAGTACTGCTACCATAATGGCTGCTGCGGCACTAAGGCCAATATAAAATACTTGTTTTTTCTTACGGCGGGTATTGCCAATACGTTGATGAATGTTGTTGAGCAAGGATTGCTTGCGGTCGGCATCCATCGGGTTGGGGCGTTCCCATGCCTGTTGCCATTGCTGATCATCTTTAGGTAAATGAGTTCGTCTTGATTTACGGGGCATGAAAACTTCTTTGTATAATAGACGTACGCTCTTAAGATC
>JAGIBF010000001.1:0-189642 GCA_017744515.1 Niastella sp. | reverse complement strand
ATCTGGTACTATACCTTTTTAGGGAAAATAGGGGAGTTAACGATTTGGTCATATTGGGGCCGTGATGAATGTCAGAGCTTGTCCCGCAGGCGTGACTGATCCTTATGAATGTCGGGCTGAGCTTGTCGAAGCCTTGTCGAAGCCTTGTCGAAGCCTCGAAGACCCTTCGACAGAGTTTATCCCGCCCAGCGTGACTCAGGGTGACAGTATTACAAAAAGAACAACTGTACTTGTCTTAGTATCTTCACAATACGTTGTCCCGCAGTATGAAGTTGGTTCTTTACCGTTTGCTCACTGAGTTGCAGTTCGGCGGCTATTTCTTTTACAGAGCGCTGCTCTTCAATTTTCATGGTATAGATGCGGCGCATCTGGCCGGGCAGCTTTTCCATGGCGCCGCGCCACATATAATATACCTGCTTGTATTGATACTGCTCGTCGGGGGAGGGAGTAACTTCCTGGTGTTCGGGCATATCATCAGTCAGGGTATACTTTCTTCTTTTGGTAGCCCGGATATGATCACTGATGCAATGCTGAACGATGGTATATAAGTAATTGCGGAAGGAAGAGTGGATGACGATGGACTGACGTTTGTGCCAAAGGCGTATGAACACTTCCTGTAATACATCATCCGCATCTTCTGAACCATTCAGGCGCATGCGGATGTAGGTATGCACCGGTTCAGAAAAACGATTGAAGATCTCATCAAAAGCAGTTTTGTCCCCCGCCCGCAACTGCGCCAGCAACATCCCTTCATCGGGGGTAAAGTCCTGATAATTCATATTGGCGGCAAACTTAGTATCCAAATGTAACGATGTGGCAGGAGGTATTTTACCAAATGTTTAAGTTTTTGTTCAGTTGCGGTTTTATGCGTCCTAAACCCGGAACTTGGCCCATAATTCTGCTGGTTCCTATGTCAATAAAAAGCTGTATCTTAAATTATTCAGCAGATGCAAACGATTGCATTTTAGTCTCCCCTCTATCCTCCCGAAAAAGCTACAATAGCCAGTGATCATTAATTAACCATTAATAACTCGTTTATGATGTGGGATGACTTTTTAGCCAGCAGAAAAAAGAGGCTGGAGATACAGCATCGTGTTGACCAGCTCGAAAAACAGGTAACACAGGAACAAAAGAAACGTGACCTGGCACAGCAGGCCTGCTTTCTCAGAAACTTCCGGGAAAAAATGGAACAGGTAATTATGCCGGCATTCGGCAAATGTGTACAATCCCTTCACAGGTATGGTATCAAAGCACAGGAAGTGAACCGCATGAACCGCGAGCATCCCAATGTATCGCTCGACATTCGCTACGACCGGCAGAATTACTGTATGTTTTTACTGGCTCCGCTGGAAAGCGATGGCAAAGTGGCCATGCGCACGTTGATCCATAAGAACAACGAATGGAACTACGAAGATGCTACCCAGATAGATGTAGACCAGCTTTCAGAATCCCTCATCCGGGAAAAAGTGCAGGAAGCCATCGATGTGCTCGATGAGCGTTAAGCAGCGACGCCCCTTATAAATCAAGTCTTTATCAATATCTTTAAAAAATGTCATCCCATTGGGGTGACATTTTTCGTTTTTGACCATATATCTCTAAAACCCCGGTAAAATGGATGACCACAAGATCATTGACCTGATACGTTCCGGCAGCAACAGTAAGGTGCTGGCCGCTCTGTACAGGCATTTCCCTATGATGCAAAAGATGGTGCGTACCCACGGTGGCAGCAGGCAGGATGCCGAAGATATTTTCCAGGAAGCATTGATCATCCTGTGCATGCAGGTGCGCACGAAAGACCTGCAGCTGGCAGATGCTAAGCCGGGGGAGTACAAAGGCATCAGGTTGGAGACGATCAGTACCGAAGAACTTACCAGGCGGTTGAATGGTATCGGGAAGCTGACACAGACCTCAGCGATGAAAAAGGAAATAGATTATTTACGCTTCGACATTTCCGACCAGCGACGAAGAAAGAAAAACGAAGAGGTAGGAAAACTGACCTACAAACTGTTACTACTTTTAGGCGACGGGGGAGAGGAAGGAGAGTGGGTGTTGAGGCCAGCATTATAAAAGATTCACTTATATAGATAAGTATTATAACGTAAACTATGCAAAAACAGTCCTTGTAGTAGTTTTGAAGGGGTGCAAAAGTCAATTTTGCCCCCCTTTTTAATGAATTATCCCCCTACTGTTTCCCTTATGGGTGTTATTTTAGCAACCCATAAAACGATAAATGCAAGTATGAAAAGAAGAATGCCTTGGTTAAGTTATGTGTCTGTTTCCCTGTTGATCACAAGCATTGCCTGCAACACCCAAAAGAAAGCAAGTGTTTCTCCGGATAAAGCCCTTGTTCAAACATTCAATAAAGAGTTCACCGATGCTGCCGCCCAGTACAAGATACTGGCAAAAGACCTGCCCGCCGACAAGTTTCCCAAAACGTATTTTCCCGCTACGGGCAAACATGAATACAGCAATTCCGGCTGGTGGTGCAGTGGCTTTTACCCCGGTACGTTGTTGTACCTCTACGAGCAAACAAAGGATCAGGCTTTATATACAGAAGCCATGCGCATATTGGAGCCGCTCAAAAAAGAGCAGTACAACAAAAGCACCCACGACCTGGGCTTTATGATGTTCTGCAGCTTTGGCAACGCCAATATCATGCAACCCAAACCCGAGTACAAAGAGATACTGATCAATAGCGCCAAATCATTGATCACCCGCTTCGACCCCAAAGTAGGTTGCATCAAGTCATGGGATTCCAAAAAAGCCGAATTCCTGGTGATCATCGACAACATGATGAACCTCGAACTGCTGTTCTGGGCCACCCAGGTTACCGGCGACTCTACTTATTATAAGATCGCCGTTACCCACGCCAATACAACCATCCAAAACCATTTCAGGCCCGATTACAGCTCTTACCACGTGATCAACTACAATCCCGAAACCGGCGCTGTACAACAAAAGCGCACCGCACAAGGCGCTGCCGATGAATCAGCCTGGGCCCGTGGACAAGCCTGGGGCCTGTATGGCTTCACAGTAATGTACCGCGCTACCAAAGAGCAGAAATACCTGGACCAGGCTAATCACATCGCAAAGTTCATCCTGTCCAACCCCAACCTGCCAGCCGATAAAGTGCCCTACTGGGACTTCAATGCCCCCGGCATTCCCAACGCCTTGCGCGATGCTTCTGCTGCCGCCATCACGGCTTCGGCGCTGCTGGAACTGCAGGGATATGTGGATGCAGATAAGAAGAAGGAGTATTTCGGTGCTGCCGAAACGATGTTGCGCTCCCTCTCCTCACCCGCCTACAAAGCGAAGCCGGGCACCAATGGAGGATTCATTATCGAGCATTGCGTAGGCCACCTGCCCGCCAAATCCGAAGTAGATGTTCCCCTCACGTATGCCGATTATTATTACGTGGAGGCAATGAAAAGATATAAAGAGCTTTAAGGGTTCCGCCTCATTTGACCGACAGATATAAGCAGTTTTTACATAAGCAAGCAATCGTTTGGCCCCTTATGTCTATGGGGGGCTTTAAAAAAACTCCTTAAAGGCTTTGTTTCAACCTATAAAAAGGGCCGCTTCCATACGAAGCGGCCCTTGCATTTGTGGCTATTCCTGCCTTAAAATACCTGTATGAGGTCAATCAATTTCCGTTGATTCTCCATTCATCCTCCGTTGATCCTCCGTTCATCTTCCGTTGCAGAACGGAAGATGAATGAAGAAAGAATGGGGTTTTATCGAACATATAATGATTGATGAATATATTTAATGGGACTTCATTCGCTAACCAATCCGGCCCTTGCCAGGCGGCTCGACCGGTTAGTTCTACGCCCCGTTCCCTGGAAGTTCTTAATGCTGCTGCTGGATATTTCCTGATCGCATAATTGAGTAGTACATCTGCTATGTAAATAGTTTGTTTTAATGATTATATAAAACGCCGTTCCCGCTTACTAAATAGAAGTGTTGAAGTAAGTAGTGCGACATAGTTTTACCATTATTAATTATTAAAACCTTATGCTATGCAGAATTTCGTTTATGCCAACGGCTACAAGCTGAAGCCCGACGAAAGTATCGGACCCACATCCGATCAGTTTACTTTGATCCCCCACATAGGTATCTTACAAGCTGGCTCAACCGATCAGGCCGCCATTGTAGTGACCACCTTGAACCTTGGGTACACATGGGGAGGCCATGATTGCACCTTTACCATAATAGTGAAATTGAAATCATCGCAACAGGAAGAAGTGGAGATTGGAAGAGCTGTATTCAGTGGCGTTGCTGATATCAATACCATTGTTGCCTTGCAAAGCTCCTATATCATACCCAAAGAAGGGAAAGATATAGACATCATGTTTTACTGGAATATTCTTGGCTCACACAATGTGCTTTTCAGCAGGGAGCAAACATGGTCAGGAGCTGCCTTCATCTCTCCGATACCAGTGCCTGGAGCATAACGGGTAATGAAGATCAGGCATACATAAACTGCTTCCTGTATTGGCTGGGCGTTTGAAGCTTCACTTCCTTGAACTGCTTGCTGAAATGCGCCCAGCTTTTATAACCACTTTCATAACACACTTCCAGTATGGGCTTGTCGGTATTGGCCAGCAATTTACAGGCGTGGCTGATGCGCAGGTCGCGGATGAAATCGAAATACGTTTTCTTGATATTCTTCCGGAAGAAACGGCAGAAAGTAGGAATGGTCATATTGACCACGTTGGCGATCTCCGTAAGCGTAATAGGTTCCAGGAAATGCTTGAATGAATAATCGATGATCTTCTCGATGGCCGGATTTACAGAGTTGGCCGGATCATGAAAATCCTCCGTCAGTGTTTTATATTGCTGAGAAGAACCGATCTTGTGCAGGGATTGGAACAGCAGCAACAACTTCTCGAACCCTTTAGCTCCGTGCAATGCATGCATATCCTGCAGAATATCTTTCTTCAATTTCTTTTGCAACAGAATACCATTGTCCTTTTTGAGCAACGCGTCTATCACTTTCATCTCCGGCATTTGCAGTAATCCCTCTCCCCAGCAGTCACGCGTAAAATGAATCACCAGTACGGCGCAAGTCATTTTGGCCTGGTGCTTTCGGAACCAATGCGGCAGGTTGCCCGCAATGAAGAATACATCATTTACTTTATAATCACATACATGATCGCCGATCAGGGCAGTGCCATGCCCTTTCAGAATACTGATCAGTTCATACTCCGGATGCTTATGCCAGTTCGTTTCGAAATTGGGCGTTTCATACACCCGGCAGGCAAAGCTCTGGTTCACATCCGGCTCTACTTTTTGAATAAGCGTCTTCACTGGTAAATAGAAAGGATTTTATCAAACTTTGACCATAAATGTACCATCATTTGATAAGATAGCATATTTTCTTTTCATAATAGCGGTTGCAGGAGGCGGCAAATCCAACAATATTTGCTCATTGTGTGAACACAAAAAACGATTATATGAAAATAGTTACAGGTGCAACAGAGTTTTTTAAAGGAATTCCCGCCATTAAGTATGAAGGCTTGCAAAGTACTAATCCACTGGCTTACCGCTGGTACGATGAGAACAAAGTAGTAGCCGGCAAACCCATGAAAGACTGGATGCGATTCGCAGTAGCCTACTGGCACTCTTTCGTTGGATCAGGCGCCGATCCCTTTGGCGAGCCTACCCATATCTTCCCCTGGGATGCAAAGAAAGACCCCATCGAAAGAGCCAAAGACAAGGCTGATGCCGCTTTTGAATTTATCACCAAAATGGGCCTGCCTTACTATTGCTTTCACGATGTGGACGTGGTAGATTATACCAACGATGTAGAAGATAATGACAAGAGACTGGCTACACTTACTCAATATTTAAAAGAAAAGCAGGATGCCAGCGGCGTTAAGCTGCTGTGGGGCACTGCCAACCTTTTCAGCAACCGCCGTTATATGAACGGAGCTGCCACCAATCCCGACTTCCACGTGCTCACGCATGCTGCAGCACAGGTAAAGGCTGCTTTGGATGCTACCATCGCACTGGGCGGTGAGAACTATGTGTTCTGGGGCGGCCGTGAAGGCTACATGAGCCTGCTGAACACAAACATGAAGGCCGAGAAAGAACACCTCGCGCGTTTCCTCCATACAGCAAAAGACTATGCAAGAAAGAATGGCTTCAAAGGCACGTTCTTCATCGAGCCCAAGCCTTGTGAGCCTACCAAGCACCAATACGATTATGATTGCGAAACGGTGATCGGTTTCCTGCGTCAGCATGACCTGCTCAACGATTTCAAACTCAACATCGAAGTTAACCACGCCACCCTGGCCGGTCACACCTTCCAGCATGAGCTGCAGGTAGCAGTAGATACCGGTTTGCTCGGTAGCATGGATGCCAACCGTGGCGATTACCAGAATGGCTGGGATACCGACCAGTTCCCCACCAACCTCAATGAACTGACAGAATCTATGCTCATCATCCTCGAAGGCGGTGGTTTCAAAGGCGGTGGTATCAACTTCGACGCCAAGATCCGTCGTAACTCTACCGATCCCGAAGACCTGTTCATCGCACACATCGGTGGTATCGACGCATTTGCCCGCGCCCTCATCACAGCCGATGCGATCTTGCAAAAGAGCGATTACAAAAAGCTCCGCAAAGACCGCTACAGCTCTTACGACAGCGCTGAGGCCAAAGCATTCGAAGCAGGTAAATCTTCTCTCGAAGACCTGCGCGCTTATGCCATCAAGAATGGTGAGCCGGCTGTACGTAGCGGCAAACAGGAATACATCGAAAATATCATCAACAACTATCTGTAATAAGATGAACAAACTAACGATTCTGCCGGCTGTTCTCGCAGCCCTTGCCATCACTGGTTGTAGCGATGCCGGCAACAATACGACAACCAACGAAGCAACACCAGCTGCCGATTCGGCTACCGGAAAGAAATACCTTTCACAGCCGCTGGTAAGCCAGCTATACACAGCCGATCCGTCGGCCCATGTATTCAATGGCCGCATCTATGTGTATCCTTCGCACGATACCGCTACAGGTACACCCGAGAATGACAACGGCGATCATTTCAACATGATGGATTACCATATCCTGTCCATGGATTCCGTGGGCGGGCCGGTAACCGATCATGGTGTTGCCCTGCACATCAGGGACATTCCCTGGGCTGGCCGCCAGCTCTGGGCGCCTGATGCTGCTTTTGCCAATGGTACGTACTACCTGTACTTCCCGGTGAAAGACAAGCAGGATGTGTTCAGGATAGGCGTGGCCACAAGCCAGAAACCGGAAGGTCCTTTTGTAGCAGAGAAAGAGCCCATCAAAGGCAGTTACAGCATCGACCCTACAGTATTCAAAGATGACAACGGTACATTCTATATGTACTTTGGTGGCATCTGGGGTGGACAGCTGCAACGCTGGAACAACAACAAGTATGATTCAGCGGGTAAGCTGCGCAAAGGAGATGAGCTCGCTATTCTGCCACGGGTAGCTAAACTGAGCGCCGATATGAAAAGCTTTGCCGAACCGGTGAAGGAGATTAAGATCGTAGACAGTGCAGGCAACCTGTACAAAGAGAAGGACAACGACAAGCGTTTCTTCGAAGCGGCCTGGATACACAAGTACAACGGCAAGTACTACTTCTCTTATTCTACCGGCGACACACACAACATCGTGTACGCTATTGGAGACAATCCCTACGGACCTTTCACCTACAAAGGTGTAATACTGGAGCCCGTGGAAGGCTGGACCAACCACCATTCCATCATCGAAAAAGATGGAAAGTGGTACCTGTTCTACCACGATGTACAGTTGTCTGGCAAGACCCACCTGCGCAACGTGAAAGTAACGGAGCTGAAATACAATCCTGATGGAACGATCGTAACAATTCGTGCCCAAAAATAATCCGGAAGAAATGCATACTATTAAAATCCTCCGGAATAGTAGTTGGAAGCAATTAATGCCTGTCATACTTTGGTTGACAGGCATTTTGCCTTTCGCCAGCTACGCACAATCAGGCGCATCAGTTCCTGCCGGTGAAAAAGGTTTAAAAGATTATTACAAAGCTTACTTCCCGATAGGTGTAGCCGTATCACCGCGCACACTGAAGATCGATGAAGCGGATTTGGTCCTTTCACAATTCAATAGCCTTACGCCTGAGAACGCTTTAAAGATGGGGCCCGTTCATCCCACTGAAAAGCAGTACAACTGGGCGGGTGGCGATTCGATTGCAGCCTTCGCCAAACGTCATCAGTTGAAGATGCGCGGCCATACACTTTGCTGGCACAACCAAACGCCATCCTGGATGTTTGTCGACAGCACGGGTAAGAACGTGAGCAAGGAGGTATTACTGCAGCGTTTGAAAGAACACATCACCACGGTGGTTAGCCGCTACAAAGGAACCATCTACGCCTGGGATGTAGTGAACGAAGCCATTTCCGATAAACCCAACGAATACCTGCGCCCATCAAAGTGGTTGGAGATTATTGGAGAGGAGTACATTGCCAAAGCCTTTCAATGGGCGCATGAAGCCGATCCCAATGCACAGTTGTTTTACAACGACTACGACGAGATCAATGCTGTTAAAAGAGCAAAGATGATCCGGTTGATCAAGAGCTTGCAAAGCAAAGGAATTCCCATTCATGGCGTGGGTCTGCAAGCTCACTGGGCAGTGAACGAACCTTCCCGCGCACAACTCGACAGCACACTACGCGACTTCGTACAGCTGGGCCTTAAGCTGCAGATCACAGAGCTGGATATCTCCGTATATCCCAAAGAACACAACGCCCGTGAACGCAGGCCGGAAGACAACGACGCAGCCTTTACGCCGGAGCGCGAACAGGCACAGCTGGAAAAATACAAGATGGCCTTTGAGTTACTACGACAATACAAACAGCACATCACCGGCGTCACCTTCTGGAATATATCCGACAGGGGTAGCTGGCTGGATAATTTCCCCGTTCGTGGAAGAAAAGACTATCCCTTGCTATTCGATAAAGACCTTAAGCCTAAAAACGTCTATTGGGAAGTTGTGAAGTTTTGACCAGGTTGATTACCCAACCCGTCCCGTTTCCTTCGTATCTTGTTGGCCTTACAACAAGCCCGTATGAAAAAGATATTCTTCGCCATTGTATTGATTTCCTGTTCAATATCCCTGTTAGCCCAGTCAGCTAAAAGAAAGACAGCCTCAAAGGAGACAGCCGCTAAAGAGACAGCTCCGGTCAGCGATAGAAAATTGTGGTTGCAACACCTCGACAAGCTGGCCCGCCCGGTTTTGTCGAATCTTGCTGCCGGCACCCTCCGCGAAAAAATGCCGGTTACCCTGTCGCCTAAAGTCGACAATGCGGCCAACCGCGCGCAGGTAGCCTACCTCGAAGCCTTTGGTCGGGTATTGACGGGCATTGCACCCTGGCTCAACCTCGAAGGAGGTGACGCAGAAGAAGTAGCCTTGCGCAACCAGTACCGCGAGTGGACACTCAAAGGCATCGCCAATGCAGTAGACACAACGAGCAAAGATTACATGCGCTTCACAGGCGGACAACCATTGGTCGATGCATCCTTCATGGCATTGGGATTGGTACGTTGCCCCTGGTTGTGGGAACACCTCGATGCCAAAGCACAGCAGGATGTAGTACGCGCATTCAAAGCTACCCGCACCATTGTGCCGGGCTATAGCAACTGGATACTTTTCTCCGGCATGATTGAAGCCTTCTTTTGCAAATATGGATTTGAATACGATGGTGTGCGCCTTGAGTATGGCATCCGCGAATTTGCCAACCACTGGTATGTAGGCGATGGCGTATACTCCGATGGCATGCAATACCACTGGGATTATTACAACAGCTACGTGATACAACCATACATGGGCAACATCTTCGATGCCCTGCGTACGAAGAATGCCCGTGCATACGATTGGTACGTGCCTAAGTTTGATCAGATCAGCAAACGTTATGCGGTGATACAGGAGCGGCTCATCAATACTGATGGTACTTTTCCCGTTACCGGTCGCAGCATTTGCTACCGTGGCGGTGCTTTCCATCACCTGGCCGATATGTCCCTGCGCAAACAACTGCCGCAGGAACTAAAACCAGCACAGGTAAGAGGCGCATTAACCGCAGTGATAAAGAAGACATTTGAACCAGCCACCACATTCACAGCAACTGGCTGGCTCAACATTGGCCTTTATGGCAACCAGCCCGGATTGTCTGAAGGGTATATCAACACCGGCAGCGTATACCTCTGCACCACGATCTTTTTGCCACTCGGCTTGCCCGATACCGATCCATTCTGGTCAGCGCCCGCCGAGCCTTGGACAGCCGTAAAGGTTTGGACCGGACAGGATATGCCAGCCGACCATGCAGTTGAAGTACGCTAATGTCAGGCTGAGCCTGTCGAAGCCAATGACATACTGGCGTATTTAACCAAACAGCCTGTTAATTCCCGGTCTGTATAACCACATACCCATCAGGTGGAATGAAATTGGTACATAGTATTACAGAATAAATATATTTCTGTATATTAATATGTATTAGTTCATGCTTTAAAATAAACAGGTATGAGAACAATTCAGATAAACCGGATGATGCAGCGTATGCTGGCCTTGACCCTGGTGCTGGTGAGCACCCTGGCAACCACCACGCTGATGGCGCAGGACGAGAAGAAGACAAAGCAGGAAGAAAAAGCAGCCGCCGTTACGGCAATGATCAATGCACAACAGTACGTGTTCAAAGCGCAGACCGCGTTGCCCACGCGTGGCCGCACGGTGCAGCTGACCACGGACTACACGGTGAAAGTAGGTAAGGATACACTGGTGTCCGACCTGCCTTACTTTGGCCGCTCATTCTCTGCACCTATCGACCCTACGAAAGGAGGCATACAGTTCAATTCCACCAAATTCACATACGACGTGAAAGAGATCAAAAAAGGATGGCAGATTACCATCAGGCCCAGTGACGTAAATGATGTACAACAGTTTTTCTTTTCCATATTCAACAACGGCTCGGCTACCTTGCAGGTCACCAGTACCAACCGTACGCCGATCACGTTCAATGGATTTGTAGTAGCGAAGAAATAAGGAATTGATTGAAGCCTTTTAGCAAATAGCTAATAATGCAAAACCCGCTGATGTTCTCAGCGGGTTTTGCATTATTTATCAAATGAGGAAAGTTTAAAAATGTAAGGGCTCTTCAAACCGCGGCAGCCATTCTGTATCCTGTATTCTGAATTCTGTATTCTCGTTTTCTCACTTCAATTTCTTCGGCTTCACTCCCTCAAATGTGATCTTCACCGGCTCTATCAAACCATTCTTGTCGAAACGCATATAGTCGATACAAGTCACCCGGTGGTTAGCATGCGTTTCACTCAGTGGGCGACGGTGATATATAATGTACCACTCATCTTTACCAGGCACAGGGATTACGGAGTGATGACCCGCACCCGTGGCTACAGTAGAATCCTGTTGCAGTACGGTACCGATCCTTTCAAAAGGACCGAAAGGAGAGTTGGAGATAGCATAAGCCACGCGGTAGTTGGGGCCGGTCCAGCCACCTTCCGACCACATGAAATAATATTTGTTGTCACGCATAAACATGAACGGCCCTTCCACATAACCCTTCGGCGTGATCTCTTTGAAAGTAGTGCCATCTTCAAAAGGAACAAAACCGGTGAAGTCATTCTTCAGCTTTACGATATTACAATGACGCCAGCCGCCATAGATCATATAATACTGTCCATCCTTGTCTTTAAATACGAACTGATCGATCGGCTGCGCACCATTATGAAACTTGTCCAGCAGCGGTTTGCCCAGCAGGTCCCTGAAAGGACCTTCAGGCTTATCGGATACGGCAACGCCAATGCCACCCGGCTGCTCGTTGTTCTGGATATCATTCGCGGCAAAGAACAGGTAATACTTCTTGTCCTTCTCGATAATGGCCGGTGCCCACATCGCTTTCTTCGCCCATTTCACAGAAGCAGTATCGATAATGCGCGGATGCTTTGTCCAGGTGATCAGATCATCCGAAGAAAAAGCGTCCATGAACACCTGTTGCTCGTAACGATCGCTATAGGTAGGATACACCCAGTATTGCTTGTTGAAGATGATACCCTCGGGGTCGGCGTACCAGCCTTCGAAAATAGGGTTGCCGGAAGTCTTTTTGGATTGTGCACCTGCTACCAATCCAAGACACATCAAACCGGCCAGAAACAGATATCTCATGTATAAAATAATTATTAAGCCTGCAATATACCACCCGGCAATTACAAAGCTTCTACAATCCATCTCAAACCTTGTTAAAACTTGACCAGGAAGCCAACACCCAGTACCTGCTTGATCTGCGGCCTGGGCCCGCCCGCCGTGCCATCGGCCTTTACAGTAGGCACATCATTGTCATAGATCATATCCACAGAAATGTTCATGTTGATCAGCTTCGACACCTTTACGGTCAGCACGTTTGTCCAGAAGATATCGATATTGAAAGGATCATGGCGGTAATTGGAGAACAGGTCCAGCTTCGTTTTATAATTGGTAGTGGGCGTAATATTCTTGTTCCAGTTTACAGAAGCATAGGCGCCAATTTCCATCTTCACATGCTTGCCACTATCGACACCATAAGCAGCCACGGCTGCCAGCGAATCATTGGTCACGATCACCCAGCGGGCAGTAATGGGAGACATGAACAATGAGAAAGTCTCATCAGGTTTATAGTCCATACCGGCCGATAACACCACGTAAGCTGGTGCCGCAAAATTAGACGTAAGGACCTTGGTGGAATCGGTAGGGTAGGCATAACCCTTGGTAAATTGGCTCCGGAAGTTGAACAAACCACTCAGGTACCATTTCTTGTCAAGTTCGTAACCGTATTTTGAAACAAGATCGATGCGGTCATCACTCTTACGCTGGCCCAGACTGGTGGTATTCACCATACCATAAGCCATGTCGAGATTATTGTCCCACGAATTACGGCCATGCTTGTAATGAGCAAATACATTTGCCAAAGATGTCAGCGAAAGAGAAAATTTGTCACCCCCTGCCGACCAGTTGCTCAAAGCACCCTGGTTGAGATTCAGCGCAATGCTACCGCCGGTTTTCCAGGTACGCTTGCTGGTATCATTGGCATTCTTGGCGATGGTACGGCTCGATTCGGAGCGTAAACCTTGGACAGTCTTATCCTGAGCATAGAGACGGATGCTGCATAGGGCGAGCAGCAGGAATACATATTTCATAAACGTTGGTTTTGAAAAACTGCCCCAGCCACAAAAACGCTGCCAATTTATCATTCTGTCACCCTGAACAATATCACCCTGAGCAATGTCATCCTGAACCATGTTACCCTGAGCAATGTCACCCTGAGCTTGTCGAAGGGTTGTCGAAAGCTTCACGATCAATCCTTGGCACGGTTCTTATGTTTTTTCGGAAAACGCAACAGATGAAAACACCCAATATACTCCTGCGCTGGCTCACGTTCATCAGTGTGATCGTTAATGTAGTACTCAGCAGCATCCAGGATTATATCGATATTGGCGGCCAATCCATGCGCGAAGTGACCGACCGCTACGATAGCCTCTTTGTGCCGGCGGGATATGCATTTTCCATCTGGGGACTCATCTACCTGGCGTTTATCATATATGCCATCATACAACTATTACCCGCACAAAAAGATAAACCTGTCTACGATGCATTAGCCGTACCGGTCATAGCGATCAATCTGTTGGGACTTTGCTGGCAATTGGCATTCCGGTATAATCAGATCGGCCTGAGTGTGCTCATCATCATCGTAATGCTGGTGGCAGGTATGGTCCTGTTCATCCGCGCGCAGCAAAGCGTATGGATTCAGCACCGCAATCCCTGGCTGATGGTGCCGGCCTCACTCTTCCTTGGCTGGATCAGCGTGGCCACAATGGCAAACATTGCCTTGTGGTTAGTCGCAATGGGCTGGCAGGGTGGCAGTATGGGAGAAGATACCTGGACGATCATCTTATTGGCAGCCGCACTCATACTATCTATCTTTATCAGCATCCGGTACAAAAACTTTATCTATCCGGCAGTCATTACCTGGGCCACCTACGCCATCTTTGTATCGCTGCAAAGCGAATCCTCCCGGCTGGCGCAGGCTGCCCTGTACACGTCCATTGGCGCTTTCATTCTTACCGTCATTGCCGCCGCCCGCAAAGGCAAACGATACCTCGAAAATCACCACCATGCAGAACATCAGTAGGTCTTGTTTTCCCTGGTGCCTTAATGCCTCGTTGCCTTAAATAATAATTTATTAATTAAGCCCCACAATAATCTCCTGCTACCAACAGTAACTTGCGCCGGTCTCCTTAACTTACCGGTATGAAAAGATTATTGCTCAGTTTGATCAGTTGCTACAGTATAATGGCCATGGCCCAGCCCACTGCATACACTACGGCCAATGCCCATTCACACAACGATTACGAAAAGCCATTCCCTTTTCAGGCAGCATACAATGAAGGCTTCGGCTCCATGGAAGCAGACCTGTACCTTGTCAACGATATCCTGTTGGTAGGTCATGACACTGCTATTGCGGGCGTTAATCCTTCCTTCGAATCCCTGTACCTGCAGCCACTGGAAAAAGCAGTAGCAAAGAACAATGGGTATCCCTATGCAGACCACACCCGGAAACTGCAGTTACTCATCGATCTTAAAAAGCCTGTACTTGATAATGTGGTCACCCTCCTGCAGAAATATCCAACGCTTACCAATAACCCAAATATCCGGTTTGTGATCTCAGGCAGCAGGCCCGATCCGGCAAGCTGGCCAAAATATCCCGCATTCATCTGGTTTGATGGCAACCTCAACCAAACCTATGCAGCAGCCGTACTGGAAAAGATAGGCTTGATGAGCATTGGCTTTACCAAATACTCCAAATGGAATGGCAAGGGACGCATACCGGCCTGTGAGCTCGACACCATACAACAAATGATCACGAGCGCCCATACACTGGGCAAGCCCGTTCGCTTTTGGGCTACGCCCGATAATGTGAATGCATGGTACCACCTCATGAAATTGAAAGTAGATTACCTCAATACAGATCGTATAGCAGAGTTGGGCGCTTTCCTGAAAAAGCTGCCGAAGACAATACACAAAAATGATAAAGCACATGAGCTGTACCCGCCACAATATAAAAATGATGGCCTGGTAAAGAAGGTGAAGAACGTGATCCTCATCATTGGCGATGGCACAGGCCTGGCACAATGGTACAGCGGGTACACGGCCAACCATGCCCGGCTCAATGTATTCAACATGCGCAGCATTGGACTCTCGAAAACCAGTTCATACGATAATTTTATTACCGACTCGGCACCCGGTGCTACCGCCCTCGCCTCGGGTGAAAAAACAAACAATCGTGCCGTAGGGGTAGACCATACCGGAGTTGCGTTAACACTTATACCCGATTATGTAGCAAAGAAGGGAGTGAGTACGGGACTGATCACCTCTGGCGATATGACCGATGCCACGCCAGCCGCTTTCTATGGCCACAGTGCAGAACGCAGCAACAGCGCCCGTATGTTTAGCGATCTTGGTACTTCGCCGGTACAACTGATCATGGGAGCAGGCAACAGTACATTCAATGATACTGTAGAAAGAGCCCTGAAACACCACGGTTTTCGTGTCGTCAATTCCGTCGATAGCGTACGGCCCAATGCACCCCATAAATGGGTAGTCATGGATGAGCGCGCACAACAACCAGTGGCAAAAGGACGTGGTGAGTGGCTGCAACAAGCATTCAGCAAATCCCTGGAAACACTATCAGCTAATAAAAATGGCTTCTTCCTCATGGCCGAAGGCGCACAGGTAGATCATGGTGGTCATGACAATGACCTCTCCTGGCTGGCTACCGAAGCCATGGACCTCGACCGCCTCGTAGGCAAGGCCATGCAGTTTGCCGATACCAATGGCGAAACCCTCGTAGTAGTGACTGCCGATCATGAAACTGGCGGACTCACGCTAATGGATGGCAATTACGAAAGCGGATATATCGGCGGACAGTTTTCCACCGACGACCACACGGCCATACCCGTACCCGTATTTGCCTACGGCCCACAATCCCGGCTATTCAGCGGCGTGTACGAGAACACCGCCATCTTCAATAAGATCATGCAGGCATTAGGCATACAGCCCGGCAAAACGGCAGGAAACTAATATAAATCGCTGTTGGCCGTACATTTGCATAATACGGGTTGGGAGCTTTGTCACCCTGTCACCCTGAGCTTGTCGAAGGGCTGTCCAAGGTCTTAAAGAAAGTAAAGCCACGTATTCATTAACAATTATTCATGCCTTCATCAGTATTGATCATTGGCGCGGGCGCTGCCGGATTGATGGCAGCCCGTGAATTATCGGCCCGTGGCCATGCGGTCACCATCCTCGAAGCCCGCAACCGCGCGGGAGGACGTATGCATACCATACAGACCCCTTCATTTTCTCTTCCGGTAGAAACAGGAGCCGAGTTTGTACATGGAAAACTACCGGTTACCCTGCAATTATTACAGGAAGCACACATTAGCTATACTCCGGTAGAAGGCCGTATGATTGAAGTACAGGGTGGACACTGGCACAGACAGGAGCATTTTGTAGAAGGATGGGATACCCTCATGGAACGATTGCAGGAACTTCAACAGGACATGACCGTACAGCAGTTCCTGGAAACACACTTTTCCGGCGCTCGTTACGAAGCATTGCGCCGCTCGGTACAGCGCTTTGCCGAAGGATACGATGGTGCCGACATCAGCAAGGCCAGCACGTTGGCCCTCCGCAGCGAATGGGAAAAAGAGGAAGAAGAACAATACCATATCCCCGGAGGGTACGAACAACTGACAGATTTTCTCGTAGCACAGTGTGTGCGCCAACGTTGCCAGTTGCAACTGAATACACCAATAAAACACATCCGGTGGCAGGAGAGGTGTGTCGAAGCCGTGGCCGAAGACGGACGCACATTCACAGCAGATAAGGTGATCATCACCATACCACTGGGCGTATGGCAACAGGAAAATGCTAAAAGCAGTATCGCCATAACACCAGCCATCGATCCACAAATGGAAGCCTTTCGCCAGATCGGCTTCAGTGCAGTGATCAAAATAAGCCTTGAATTCAAACAACCCTTCTGGCAGGAGTACGAAAAGGAGCTGGGCTTTATATTCAGTGAAGAAATATTTCCCACCTGGTGGACACAACACCCACACCCGGCGCCACTCCTCACAGGGTGGATCAACGGACCCCAGGCAGCTTCTTTCACACAGGCAGGACCTCAGAAAATGCAGCAATACGCCCTTTACTCACTGGCAGGCATATTTGGGTTACCACTCGTTTTCCTTGAACAACAACTGGTAGCTGCACAAGTTACGGACTGGGGTGCCGATCCATACACCCTTGGCGCTTATTCCTATGATATGTTGCCATCACAGGAAGCCCGGCAATTACTGCAGCAACCCGTTGCCAACACCCTTTACTTTGCCGGCGAAGCCCTTTATACCGGTGCCCACCCCGGCACGGTAGAAGCAGCCCTCACCAACGGTAAAGAAGTTGCAAACAGGTTGATGCAACAACAATAGATTATTGAAGATTTATTTCAATTCAGCGAGCCACTGCTGTGCAAATGTCCGTGCCGCAGTGATCGTTTCACGGCCGCAGCGGAAACAACGCTTCCACGTTTCATCCTTTGCTTCCAGCTTGGGATCGGCAAAACGTTTCCTGCCGCCTTTATCAATCAGCTTCGCATCAAAATCCATATCAGCCGTAAGAGCCAGGAATTCCTGTAACCTCCGCTTGATCAACACCTGCACATTCGCGGGGTATTCCTTTTCAAATGCCGCCACAGCCTCGGCATATTGCGAAGTATCCATATCATTACCTTCAGTCAGGTTGCTCATGTACATGCCATGCTGAGGGTCTTTCGGATCTTGTAAAGCCTTCTGTTCAGCTTTCAGCATTTTGATCGTTGCTTCATACAGCTTCTTCATATCACCCACAGCACCCTTCATGCCTTCCTCATTCGAGGCAATATCATTTTTGATTTCTTCAAGTCTTGCCTTCACCTTCGCTGCTTTATCCGCAGGGGCAGCAGGCTTTGCCGATTCACGCGCTTCCTTATAGGCCTGTAAAAAGTCAGGCGAACTGCAGTACTTACGGATATAGTCACTTAATTCTTTTACTACACCAGCCCGTTTGCCGCTGGCAAGACCTTTCAAGACAGAAGAATGAGGGAAAGAAAGATTACCCTCTTTGAAGTTGCCGAAAATATATTCACGCGCTTCATCTTCAGCCATCTCCAGTTGATCAAAAACATTCTTTACAACAGCAAAAGCCATCGTGGACAATGCCAGCAGGCACACCACCCAAATGCGGGTCATCTTTTTCATCGTATAATTATTAAAGAATTAAAGAGATACAGATCGTAAAAGTACCAACAGTGGAAGGCGGATTCGGGCATAACACTACCAAATGACGAAAGCGGTGGATGAACCGGCAAAATGGCTGGTCGGACTGCAAAACACGTATAACTACGCAAGGTACAATTGTCCTATACCGTGAACACGGTACAGGAATCTGGGTAGGAATTGATTATAGGGGGATATTTTTAGGGCACTGGTAATGCTAAGTATTGTAAATCATCAATTTTATTCATATTTTTTAAAAGCAGTTAATGAATATTACTTACTTTCAACGGTGCGATATCTTATGAAATTAGTTATAGAGAAAACCATTTTGCAATTTGGAAACCCTTATTACTAAAGAAACATTGAAATCCAAACTCAATGCAGGCGTTGAACCTGCCATTGAGCTCCTGTATACCAACTATAGCGCCATGCTGTATGGTTATATCCTGCAATTCGTTCCCGAGCAAAAAGAAGCAGAAAAAGTATTAGTGCTGGTATTCGGTACATTGGCCACCCGTTTACACGATGCCTTTAATTCCCCCCTCAGCATCTACATGTGGATGCAGGTGGAAGCAAGGAAATTGATACTGGAATACAAAAAACAAAGGTCCAACATTGTTGCGCAACAAAACAGTGGGTATAATAAGAACGCTTATTACCTCACCCTGTTACGCGATGCCTCATCCGAACAACGCATGGTGTTCAGCGAGATATTTTTGCATGGCCGGAGCAAAGACGAACTGGCCGTACAATTACAAACAAACGTGCACGATATTAGCCGGCTCCTGAACGAAAGTCTGCTCATCATAAGAAAAAATTTACAGTGACCCGGCACTCATATATTGATGATGGTACCATCGAAGCCTACGTACTGGGGCTGATGACACCTGTTGAAAAGAACGGGTTCGAACAGCTTGTACTGCAATACCCCGAACTTCAGCTGGCACTCGCTCATACACAGCACAAGCTGGAAGCATTAGCCGCAAATGAAGCGGTGCCACCACCAACCGGTGCTCAGGAACACCTGTACGAATTCATAAAAGGATTACCGGCTTTGCGGGTAGACAATCGCGAAGTACCACCTTTTACCGACACCAAACAGACAAAACAATACATCACTGCAGAGGTCTCATCCACGTATATACGCGTACACAAATATTGGCGCCTTGCATTCCTGGTCGTATTTATACTTTCTAAAATATTCCTCGGATTCCTCATCTACTACATCATCAGGTTCCACGAAGCAAAAGCAGAAATGAAAGAACTGCAAAACCACCGGCAGGAGCAGGCTACGACACCCGTTGATAATACCCTACCAAAATAGTAGGAAAATATTTTTTGGTAGGATCAGGCTGTCCGGTATCTTTGTACCGGAAAAAGATTGCTTGTCCATCCGATGGACATTAAAGATTACACGATGAGACAAATGCTTATGCGCCGCTTGGACCCACACCGTTCGAAATCCCTCTCTTACACGAGCATGTTCATGCAATGCATGCATCGTTGTTGTTGCTGCTGATACTAAATCATTGAACTACAATTTTTAACAGACTATCTACACGATAGCAAAGCCCTTGCTTTGCTATAACCTAACATTTTAATCGATAATACACAATGAACAGGATCACTGCTTTCATAGCCATTGCTATGCTATTACCTGTTGCCCTCGCAGCCCAAACCAGGATACTGCAGGGAACGGTACTCGACAAAACCAATAACCAACCACTGACCGGCGTAAGCGTACAGGCTACAGGAACTGCTGCAGGTGTCACGACCGATACGAAAGGTGCTTTTTCAATAACCGTTTCCGGTAAAGCGCAAATCACCTTCTCGTATGTAGGATATGCTACCCGTCAGCAGTCAGCTGAAGCCGTGTTTGCTGATGGACAGGTATTCCTCACACCATCCGACAACTCGCTCGATGCAGTAGTAGTTACTGCCCTCGGCGTTTCCAAACAAAAGAAATCATTGGGATACGCCACACAGGAATTGAAATCAAAAGACATATCGGAAGCCAAAGAAGCCAACATCGTAAATGCTCTGGCAGGAAAAGTAGCTGGTGTGCGCATCACCAACACACAGGGCGACATGGGTTCCTCCCGCATTGTCATCAGGGGAGAGACCTCTATTGCCGACAATAACCAGCCACTCTTTATTGTGGATGGGGTGCCCGTCGATAACTCACAGCTGGGCGCAGGAGGCTCACGCGACTACCGCAACGCTATATCCGACCTGAACTCGGAAGACATAGAAACGATCAGCGTACTCAAAGGCCCCAACGCCGCAGCCCTGTATGGATCACGCGCTGCACATGGCGTAGTGCTGATCAAAACAAAGACCGGACGCAGCCGTAATGGTATCGGTGTTACGGTCAACTCCAACACTACCTTCTCCGGTCTGCTGGTATTACCCGAATACCAGAATGTATTTGGACAAGGCGCCGAAGGAAAGTTCAGCTACGTCGATGGCAAAGGCGGCGGCATCAATGATGGAGTAGATGAAAGCTGGGGCCCTAAAATGGATGGCCGCCTCATACCACAGTTCTATTCCAAAGGAGTGCCGGTTCCCTTTGTGCCACATCCCGATAACGTAAGAGATTACTTCCGCACAGGCGTATTGCTCAGCAACAGTATCTCCCTCGATGGGGCAGGCGATAAATACAATTACCGCATTTCCTTCAACAATGAAAAACAAACAGGCATCGTGCCCAACAGCGAAGCGGGGAAAAACAACCTGTCCTTCAATGGAAACTTCGATGTTACACCAAAGCTGAAAGTAGGAGTAGGGGCCAACTACATTGTCAACGATGCGCCCAACCTGCCCGGTGCGGGTGGTCGTCGTGCAACCAGCACCATGCTGCAGTTTACCTGGTTTGGCCGCCAGGTGGATATGGCCCAACTGCGTGATTACAAAGATGCAGCAGGCAATACCTTCAACTGGAACAATAGCTACTACAGCAACCCCTACTGGGTAGCTTATGAAAATACGGTAAGCCAGCGCCGCAACCGTTTCATTGGTAACTTCAACCTCTCTTACGATATCATAGATGGACTTACGTTCAACTTCAGAACAGGTACCGATTACTACAACGACAAGCGCAAGATCAAAATAGCCTATGGCACCAATGGTACACCCTTTGGTTCATACCAGGAGACCAACTACATCGTCAATGAGAACAATACCGAAGCCATCCTCCGGTACAATAAGAACGTCAGCAGCAACTTTAGTCTTGATGTGCTGGCCGGAACCAATGTGCGCAACAAGACCTATGAAGAGAATGATCAGCAGGCGCCCCGCCTTGCGGTGGCTAACGTATACACCCTTACTAATTCACGCGATCCGCTCATCTCATCCAACTACTATTCTAAACTGAGAACATGGAGTGCCTTTGCGTCAGCACAGGTCGGGTACAAGAACTTTGCCTTTATCAACATCACAGGCCGTAACGACTTCTCTTCAACACTGCCACAACAAAACCTTTCCTATTTCTATCCTTCATTCAATGCAAGTGTAGTACTCTCCGATGCGCTTGATATCAAAAGCAACATCCTCAGCTTCCTGAAAGTGCGGGGAGGATGGTCAAAAGTAGGAGCAGATGCCACGCCATATCAGTTGATCAACGTATACAACTTCAACGCACCATTCAACGGCAATCCGCAACTCAATACCTCAGGCATCGATCTCAATCCAAACCTTAAGTCAGAAAGCACCAACTCCACAGAAGTGGGTGTTGAAGCAGCGTTTCTCAACAACCGTGTACGGTTGGATGTGAGCCTCTACAACACCAATAGCTTTGATCAGATACTGAAGGTAGACGTAAGCCCTACCACGGGCTACACCCAGAAGCTCCTCAATGCAGGAGAGCTTAACAACAAGGGCATAGAAATACAGTTGGGCATCACACCAGTTAAGTTCAAAGACTTCCGCTGGGATATAGATGTGAACTACGCAGCCAACAAAAGCAAGCTGATCATATTGGATGCAGAGAAAAGCCTGCAAAACTATGTCCTGGGTTCATACCGCAGCGTACAGGTTATCGCTTCAGTGGGCAAATCCTATGGAACCCTCTTTGGCAATGCTTACAGACGCGATGCCGGTGGTAACATCATTGTTGGCTCCAATGGCCTGCCACAAGCCGATCCGTCCAAGAAAGTGCTGGGTAAGTTTACGCCCGACTGGATAGGCGGCATCAACAACAGCATCACGTATAAGAACTTCAACCTTTCCTTTCTCATCGATGCCAGCATTGGCGGATCATTGTTTGCAGGGACCAACTCCACTGGCAGCTATACAGGTGTACTGGCACTCACCCTGCCCGGTCGGGATGCAGAACATGGCGGACTTTCCTACTACTACCCTGGCAATAATAAAGCCAATGGAACAGTAGCCCTGCCCAAAGGCGGAGTACCGCCATCCGGCGAAGCAGTATACGACGATGGCATGATCTGGAACGGCGTTACAGCCAACGGTAATCCCAATACCACGATCATTCCCGCTTCACAATACTACAAGGCAGCGCGCAGCATCGAAGAAGAATATGTATACAGCGCTTCCTATGTGAAATTCCGCGAAGCGAAACTGGGCTATACACTGCCCTTGAAATGGATAAAGAAGATAGGACTTACCGGTGCTACTATCAGCGTGGTAGGTCGCAACCTCTGGATCATCCACAAAGATGTGCCAAACATAGATCCCGAAACAGCCTTTACCAGCGGCAATGCGCAAGGCCTCGAAGACCTGACCCTGCCCACTACCCGCAGCTATGGATTCAACATCAATGTTAAATTCTAAAGTTTGAATGTGTCAGGCTGAGCCTGTCGAAGCCTTCGAACTTAAAGAGACAAACCAAAAAATTACGATCATGACTAAGTACATATATACAATCTTAATCGCAGGCCTTGCAGCCACTTCCTGCAAAAAAGACCTTGCAGAGATCAACAAAAATCCCAATGCGGCTGAAAACCCGCAGCCAGATTATCTGCTAACCGCTACACAAAAAATAACTTCAGATGCCTATTGGGGGGCAGACAACAATTTCAATTCCACTCTGCTCATTATCCAGCATTGGGCCAAGATACAATATACAGAGCCAGACAGGTACATCTTCTCCAACAGTAGCTTTACCTCACTCTGGAGTACGGTGTATGCGCAAAGCCTCACCAACCTCAACACCATCATCCAATTGCCTGCCGAAAGGACCAATGATAATTACAAAGGCGTAGCTACCATTCTCCGTGCCTGGGCATTTCAATTGCTCACCGATGCGTATGGCAGCATACCCTATAAACAGGCAGGCAACATTCGTGAATACCTCACGCCCGGGTACAACACACAGCAGGAAGTGTATTACGGATTGTTGGATGAGCTGAAAGCGGCAGGCGCCCTGCTGAATCCGTCAGGACCAGCCATTGCAGGCGATATCATCTATGGAGGAAAAATAGACCGCTGGAAAAAGTTTGCCAACGCACTGCGCCTGCGCATCGCCCTGCGTATAGCCGACCGCCAGCCACAGAAAGCCGGTGAGGTCATCAATGAAGTGTTAAATGATGCAGGAGGATTGATCAGCACTACCGACGAAGCGGCCCGTTTTATCTATACCGCCTCACCACAGCACAACCCCGTGGCAGCCTGGTTCGATACCCGCGACGATTTCCGTATAGGCAAAACATTGGTAGATAAGCTATACGCCCTCAACGATCCACGGCTGCCCATCTTTGCCAACAAACCCACCGATCCAACTGTTACAAACTACGTAGGCGTGCCGAGCGGGCTTACTAACAGTGATGCGAACAACCTTGGCTTTGCGAAAACATCCAAACCGGGAAGCTACTTTTCAGCAGCCACAGCCCCGGCAGTGATCGTGAGCTATGCAGAAGTATTGTTTGGCAGGGCAGAAGCAGCAGCACGCGGATTGACAACTGAGAACGCAGAAAACCTGTACAACCAGGCGATTAAAGCCTCGCTAAACCAATATGGAATAACAGATCTTACCGTCATCAGCAATTATACCAACCAATCTGACGTCAAATACAACGCGGCCAGCTATAAAAAGTCGATTGGAGAACAGAAGTGGATTGCTTTGTTTGGACAGGGGCTTGAAGCATTTGCCGAATGGAGAAGACTCGATTATCCGCAGCTCACCCCAGGTGTGGCAGGACAATTGGAAGGAAAAATACCGGTACGCTTCATTTATCCCGGCTCCGAACAGGCCCTCAACAAAACCAATTATACCCGGGCTGTAGAAACGCAGGGTGTAGACAACCTGTTGACAAAGCTCTGGTTTGATCAAAACTAAATATATAAATTCGCTACATGCGCATAGTAACAAACAAAACCTGGTTAATCCTTTTCTTACTCGGTACCCTCGGGTTCACAGCTGCGGCCCATCCGCCCAAAGCAGTGCTGAAAAACGGCATCTGGAAAGGCATTATCCAGCGCCCCGACGGACAACAGATCGTCTTCAACTTCGAAGTAAAACCCCTCAACGGCAAGCCAGTACTATACGTGCTCAATGCCACCGAGAGATTGCTGGTAGATGATATCCGCCAGGAAGGCGATTCCCTGTGGATCACCATGCCCTTCTTTGATGCGCACTTTGCCACAGCTATCAAAAACGATGGGCGGCTCGAAGGCAAGTTTATCAAGTTCAGTGGCGACCGTCGCTCGGAAATACCCTTCTATGCATTGCCCAACAACAAAGAGCGCTATCCGGCCACTCCCAAACCAGCTTACAAAGTTACCGGCCGTTGGGCAGTAACGTTTGGAGAAGGAAAAAGCGCATCCGAAGCAGTAGGAGAATTTGTACAGGGAGCCAATGGAAAAGTGACAGGGACCTTCCTTACGCCAACAGGCGATTACCGCTACCTCGAAGGAAGCATCCTGAAAGATACACTCAAGCTCTCGGCGTTCGATGGCAGCCATGTCTATCTCTTCACAGCGAAGCTCGATAACGACAGCACCATCACTCAGGCCACGTTCTATGCGAGCGGAACAGGAAAAGAAAGCTGGGTGGCACATAAAGACGCCAACGCGAAATTGCCCGATGGCTTCGATGCGGTGAAACTGCGCCCCGGAGAAAGTAAGCTCAACTTCCGTTTTCCTTCTACTGATGGCGAAGAGATCGGCATCAATGATGCACGCTTCAATAATAAAGTAGTCGTTATACAGATCATGGGCTCCTGGTGTCCCAACTGTATGGATGAGACAAAATTCATGGTCGATTACTACAAGAAAAACAAACAACGTGGAATTGAATTCCTGGGGCTCGCTTACGAGCGCACTACTGATTTCGAACGCTCCAAAACAGCACTGGCGGGATTCCAAAAACGCCTGGGCATAAACTACCCGGTGTTGGTAGCGGCTGCTGCTGTGTCCGATCCTAAGCGTACAGAGAAGACCCTGCCACAGATTGAGCCTATAAAGGGATTCCCTACTACGATCTTCATCGACAAAAAGGGCAACGTCCGCAAGATACATACAGGCTACGATGGACCAGCCACGGGCCAGCACCACGAAGCATTCAAAAAAGAGTTTGAGGAAATTATTAGCTCATTATTAAATGAGTAATAAGCTTCTGTCACCCTGAGCTTGTCGAAGGGTCGAGAGTAGGCAAGAGCTCGAAGCAAACGGCTCGCAGCTCGTAGCTCACAGCTCGAAACAGTTGTTTACAACGAATTTGCATTATAATAAAACAAGGCTTTTCTTTGCCTTGTTTTTTAATTTGTGCAATTCGTCTAATTCGTGCAATTCGTGTTATTAATACCGCTATATGAACTATCAACCTGCTACCGACAGATACAGCAACATGCAATACCGCCGCTCCGGAAAAAGCGGCATCCAGTTACCCGCACTGTCATTGGGCCTCTGGCACAACTTCGGCCATGTGGACGTACTGGAAAATTCACGCGCAATACTACGCCTCGCATTTGATAATGGAGTCACCCACTTCGATCTGGCCAACAACTACGGACCGCCCCCTGGCAGCGCCGAAGAGAACTTTGGGAAAATATTGAAAGATGATTTTGCCGGCTATCGCGATGAGCTCATCATCTCATCCAAAGCAGGCTATACGATGTGGGAAGGGCCTTATGGCGACTGGGGTTCCAAAAAATACCTGGTAGCCAGCCTCGATCAAAGCCTCAAACGTATGGGCCTCGAATACGTGGACATCTTTTACCACCACCGCCCCGATCCCAATACACCGCTGGAAGAAACCATGAGCGCCCTCGATCTGATCGTACGCCAGGGCAAAGCCTTATATGCAGGCATATCCAACTATCCTGCAGAAGAAGCACGGAAAGCCATCAAAATATTACGTCAGCTGGGTACACCTTGCCTTATACACCAGCCCAAGTACTCGATGTTTGTACGTTGGGTAGAAGAAGGATTACTCGATGTGTTGGAAGAAGAAGGAGTAGGTTGCATACCCTTCTCGCCATTGGCGCAGGGATTGCTTACGAACAAATACCTGAAAGGAATTCCGGCTGATTCCCGTGCAGCCAAGCCACACGGCTTTTTGAAAGAAGAAGAAGTAACGCCACAACGCATACAACAGATACAAAGCCTTAATCAGATTGCCATAGGCCGCGGACAATCACTCGCACAAATGGCCTTGGCCTGGTTGCTGAAAGATCCACGTGTGACTTCTGTACTCATCGGCGCCAGCAGCCCGGCACAACTGACCGACTCGCTGCAATGCCTGAAAAGCAAACCATTCACCAGCGACGAGCTCGAAGCAATCGAAAAAATATTAAAGTAGAACAGATACAAAAACAGTAAAAGCAATGCGGGGCCACAAGCCTCGCATTGTTATTTTATACCTTGGCAATTCAGCATTTCTCCTTTTCAACCCATCAACTTTTCAACTTACCAACTTTACACAAAACAAAACCCTCCGGGGGATCTGGAGGGTTGCCTTCTATCTTGCAATAGAAGAAAACTAACATCACCTATATCGCCTTCACCAAATAAACCATAATTACAACGGACAAGGTTAGGGGGAAAACACACACTACACTAATTATGAAAAGCAACGCTTGATTACATTGTAAAGTTGCATCGAAATGCCACTTGGTCCAACAAATAGAGATGGTATTCAACTAATACGCATATTTTGTATTATCACAGATAATGGTAATTACTTACCCTTTGCCAGCTCCTTTAACAAGAGCATATCCGCCCTGAAAACATCGTTTGTCCTGAAAATCCCTGTTCATCCCTGATTGAGCTTGTTTGTCCTGGTTGGCAGGGTTTCGCCTTCCCCACAGTTGCGTCCATTGCTTGTTAGCACTACATTTGATGAGCTGCACGATTGATGACAATTGGACAGCAGCAATGACAGAAAGGACCATTTTAAAAGCGGAAACGAAGACCTTGATGTAGGGCTGGAGTATAGCAGAGGTATGTCAACGCTATACCAGAAGTATAGATAGTGTATTCAAATAGTGGAGTTGACCAAAAAGTGCAGTTTTTACCAAAAACAGCAGGGCTGCTGGTGCCCATGCTTCATTATAAATGCAGTTCTTTGAAATTGTGTGGGAAGGATTGTAGTATTAAACTTCTCTTCTTCCCTTTTCAACCTGTTAACTTATCCAACTTGTAAACCCATCAGATTTGCTTACGCTTTGTTGCCTTCTTTCGAACAGGCGCAGGCTTAGCTTTCTTGGACACTTTAGCCGCCGCAGCCGCCGCATTCTTCTTGATGCGATATTTAACAATGTTGGTGATCAGTCCCACAGGCATGGGTTGATCAAGAGGAAATTGAACAGAACCCTTGCCAGTCTTATACGGGGCAAGCGCTGTCTTGAAACTGGCTACACCTGTTGGAGCAGGAAAAAAGCCGATATGATGTTTGAACGCAGCAAAAAGCACGAGGTGACCGTCCTGCAAAAAAGCAGGCATGGCATAACGGATTGCTTCTTCAGCCTTGGGCGCTGCCTTCCGCACAGTAGCACGTATCTGTTGCAGTATCTTTTGAATATCCGGTGGGAAGCTGGCAATATAAGCATCGATAGTCGTCGGTGCATTTTTCATACTGGTAGCCATAAACAAAAGAGTTTAAAAGTGAAATAACTACCATAAAACTACAACCTTCACACATGAATCAGGACGTGCGAAAACGACAAACACAGGAGGAAAATGCGACAAAATACAATGCCTGCAGATTATCCCTTGCCACGGAACGGTTTCAACAACCGGCCCAGCCAGGAGCTACCTGCTGCTTGAGTAGAAGTTGAAGTAACAGCAGGAACAGATTCCCGCGAAACCGGGACTTTAAAACTATACAAAAATAACCGCCATTGCAAGAGCCCGCCCTGCGTCCACGGCAGGAACATTGTATTTTGCCATCCGCTTTGGCAGCTGCAAAGGCCACACACGGCGGGTCAACTGTCATTCCGGCCGGTACCAAAGCATGGCGTCATACTTGCGGGCATAAACAACTAAATTTGTAATAGCAAAACCTGTTCATGCAACAAACATTTTTCTACCAGGCCATGATCTATCTCGCAGCGGCAGTGATCATGGTGCCCATCGCTAAAAGGTTTGGTCTCGGCTCAGTGCTGGGCTATTTGATCGCAGGCATCATCATAGGCCCGGCCTGTTTGAAGTTCATTGGCACGGAGGGAGAAGACCTGCTCCACTTTGCTGAGTTTGGGGTGGTCATGATGTTGTTTGTGATAGGCCTTGAGCTGGAGCCATCCCGTCTCTGGCGTCTGCGCCGCACGATCGTAGGCATGGGAGGTATGCAGGTTACCCTTACAACCATTGCTGTGGCAGGCATTGCCATGCTGATCGGACTGTCCTGGCGCGAAGCCCTTGCCTTGGGTATGATCGTTGCCCTCTCGTCCACTGCAATCGTATTACAGTCGTTACAGGAAAAAGGATTGATGCAGGCCGCTTCTGGCCAAAGCTCCTTTGCCGTACTGCTCTTCCAGGATATAGCCGTCATCCCTATGCTCGCCCTCTTCCCTTTGTTGGGAGCGCAGGGAGGCGACGCTGTTACAAGCCATCAATCGGGCCTCGCAGGCACGCTGCCCGCCTGGGCACAAACCCTCATGGTACTTGGTTCAGTATTATTCATCGTAGTGGCAGGCCGGTACTTGATTCCACCCTTCTTCCGTCTGATTGCCAAAACAGGCATGCGTGAAATGTTTACCGCAGCAGCCCTGCTCCTCGTGGTGGGTATTGCAGTACTCATGACGGCAGTAGGCCTTAGCCCGGCATTAGGCACTTTCCTCGCGGGCGTTGTATTGGCCAACAGTGAATACCGCCACGAGCTCGAAACCGATATTGATCCCTTCAAAGGGCTCCTTCTTGGGCTCTTCTTCATTGCAGTAGGCGCCTCTATCAATTTTTCACTCATCATAGAAAGGCCCCTGCTCATATTGGGCCTCGTACTGGGAGTCATGCTCCTTAAAATGATTGTACTTTTCATCGTTGGCAAATCCTTCCGCATGAGTACGGCGCAAAACAGCATCTTCACATTCAGCCTCAGCCAGGTCGGAGAGTTTGCCTTTGTGTTGATCAGCTTTTCGGTACAGGGAGGCATTCTGCCCAAAGAAGTCACAGATCCGCTCACAGCTGTAGTGGCTATTACGATGGCCCTCACACCACTCGCCATACTGGTCAATGAAAAATACATAACACCGCGACTCTGTGCTGTAGCAGCAGCCACGGTGGTAGAAAGAGAAAGCGATCTTGTCGAACAAAACAACCCCGTCATCATTGCGGGTTATGGGCACTTTGGCAACACGATTGGCCGTTTCCTCCGCGCCAATAACATTAGCACCACTATCCTCGATACCGATAGCGACAACGTAGATTGGCTGCGCAGAATAGGATACAAAGTGTTTTATGGCGATGCCAGCCGCCACAACCTCCTCGAAATAGCCGGAGCCCACAAGGCAAAGCTCATTGTGATAGCCATAGGAGATGCTAAAAAGCGGTTGGAGGTGATTGATACCATTAAAAACCACTTTCCCAACCTGCAGATGCTGGTACGATCATCCAACCGTTGGGATGCATACGACCTCATGAATGCGGGTATGCTGCACATCTACCGCGAAACCCTCGATACGAGTTTGCGGGTAGGAGTGGATGTGATGAAAATATTAGGCTTCAGGGCCGAAGTGGCCGACAATGCTGCCAAAACATTCTTTACCCACGACGAAAAAGCACTTAAATACCTCTCCACCATTCGCAACGATGAAGAGTACATCACGGCTGCCCGCAGCAACATGGAAGAACTCACCCGGCTTGTACAGGCCGACCGCGCCGTACAGGAATCCCGTTTTGCGCCACTGCCCATAGCCACACCGGTTCCCTTCGAGGAACAGCTGGCTACCATCGGAGCAGAGGACGGCGTGGAACAATCGCAAGGCGAACAATCCGCCACAGGACCAATCGCCGCCGATCGTTCTCTCGACGATAGGGACAACGACGATCCCGCCGGCGAAGAAGTCCGCCTCGCACAGTAACCCATCATTTCAGTAGAATTTCCTATCTTAACGCCCTTAATTGCGTATCCATATTAACCAGAAAAACAACAAGATGAATAAGATATACCTGAGCGACGCCGGACCAAAAGTATCCCCGGCGATCTATGGATTTTACCGCTGGCACGAAGTAGACAACAAAGCAAAGGCAATGGAGAAGACGATCAACCTTTGCCTTGAGCTGGGCATCAATACCTTCGATCACGCAGATATATATGGCGGCTATGAGTGTGAAGAACTATTTGGAAATGCCATCGCGCAAGGTTCCATCAAAAGAGAAGACCTGGTAATATTCTCTAAGTGCGGACTGTTGGAGCCGCATCCGGCCCGTCCCAACGTACGCGTTCGCCATTGTGATACGTCAAAACAACATATCCTGACCAGTGTGGAGAATTCACTGAAAAAACTCCGCACCGATTACATTGATATCTTCCTGCTCAATAACCTCGATCCCATTTCCAATCTGGAAGAAACGGCACTTACACTGCAAAGATTGAAAGAGTCAGGCAAGGTGAAGAACATAGGTGTGGTGAATTTCTCTGTATTCCAGCACCAGCTGTTGGCATCGTACCTCAAAACGCCGATTGTTACCAACCACGTTGAGCTGAACCTGCTCAACACGACGGCGCTCGACAATGGACAGGTAGACTACAGCAAGCAACGCTACATGCGTCCGCTGGCTTCAGCGCCATTGGCAGCCGGACAGATTGCTACTGGACAAAGCGAAAAAGCGATACGTGTAAGAACGAAGTTGCAGGAGATCGGAAAGAAGTACAATGCCGACCAGGAGTCGATAGCAGTAGCATGGTTAGTGAAGCTGGGAGCGTTACCACTCATTGGCACCACGAGCGAGCAACGCATACGCAACATCGTCAATGCTTTCAACATCGACCTCGACAACCAGGATTGGTACGAGCTCTACAACGCCTCCCGCGGAATTTAGAAAATTTAAGAGAAGGGCCTCTTCATATTGCCCGGTCCTTTAGGGCCGGGATCGAAACTCAATCTCTCTCTGGGCTTTAGCCCAATTATATAAATCTAACTAAAAAAGGTGGGCCGCTTTTGAAGAAAGCGGCTCACCCTTTTTGATCAGGTAACACCAATAACGGCACCGTCGTCTTACCAATTATCGCCTTGGTAGTACTACCAAAAAAAAGTTTCTCCAGCATCGAATGCTGATGCGGCACAATAGCCAGCAATTGAACCGGCATGGTCTGTACCAGGAACGACAACGCATCACTCACATCCTTATGTTGCGTATAAGCATACTGCGTTTCCAGCGCCCGTGGCAAGCGATGAAGATGCGTTGGATGATGCTTTAATTCATACACTTCGTCGAATCTGTCACTCAGCACGCGTACGATATATACTTTGGAATGAAAGCGTAGACCGATCTCACTCAACATGTCGAGCGTATGCTCACCATCCTCGGGAACAATATCACTGGCAAGCGCAATAGTATGCGGAGGTTGGTAATGAGCAGAAGTGGGGACAGCAATAAGTGGAATAGGAGTGTGAGTAGCCAGATCAGTAACAGTGCTGCCAAACAACCTCCGTAACAGGCGACCCCCTTCCTGTATGCCGCAGATGATTACACCAGCCCTATGTGCAGTAGCTGTTTCTATGATAGAAGAGGACACCGGTCCGGTTGTCTGCAATAACTCCACGCTAATGCCAGTAGTATCCACGGCCAGCAGGTGTTGACGAAGCCGGTCTTGTACGATGACGTCCGAGGCTGTTTCCGGTAATGTTATAACGGGCTCCACATTGACCACAGCAGGAAGTTGACAGGCATGAAACAGGATGAGCTTGGCGCCGAAGGCCCTTGCCATTCCCAGTCCGTACACAAAAGCATTATGAGAGGCATCGGTAAAATCCGTAGCAACCAGGATCGTTTCCATAGCAACGAAGTTTCAACAAAGATACTACACCTTGGAGCCTGTAGACTGACCTTCCTCAGCCTTTTACCTGATCTTTATTAATGATTATAACAAATCCTTGGACTCTTTAGCTCAATGCTGGAGGTAGCAAGAGTAGGAGAAGAAAACAAATGTGGATAGGAAGCCTACGATTTCACAAACAACTTGATCGCCAGCAGCTTCTTGATGTCTTTGACAAAACAGTTATCATTGACTTTAATGTAGCAACTTCGACCTTCGGTATGAGCGCCCGCATCCTGTATCATTTGCTTGGCCTCGTCCGAAATACTGCTGTCGAGAGCTTCACGTACAGCCTTTTCACCCAACACGAGCAGGATAGCGAAAAAGTTATCACAAGGAATACAATACACGATAACACGCTTGTTGTACCTGATACGGATATGCCAGCCCACTTTTGGATAAAAATGCCAGAGCTCTTCAGCACCCGGCCGGTTTTGAAACACATAGTCCCTGATGTCCGACCAGTAGTCGTACGTATCGTCCAGCGTTTCGCGGAATAATTTATGGACAGGTTTCTTTGCCTGGTCCTTAAAAATGCTGCTGTACAAGTTCAAGGGTTTTAAACGAGTAATGTAAACGGATGAATGATCGCTTATAGTGTGGCCCCGTTGCACAATAACAAGCCGGTAAGCAGTTCATATTACCAGATGTCTGCTTATGACCCATCAACTTCCCGCTTTCGTCTCCAAACCTCTGACATTGAGCCCTCGCCGCTGAACGCCGAACCCCTTTTTACGCCCTCAAACACCCAACTTTTTTATGAACACAACCACTGTTATATTTACAGTGAATGCTGCCAAACAAACATTAATGAACACCGGACCGCGAAAGATACTTTGCTGCTTACTGCTTATATTGATCTATACCTTGCATGCCGTCGTGGCCAGTGCACAATCCTATGGCCTGGGCTTCGCCAGCCATGAGGTCATACAGGATAAGAGGACTTCACTGGAGCTGCTGCCGGGGGGCGATTACTGCGCACAAGAAGACTTTGAACTTACTTTTGACCTCACTATACTACCCGGACGCAGGGATTATTTTGGTTATATATTGCGGGTGATTAAAAATGAACAGGAGCACATAGACCTCATCTACGATGTGCAACCAGGCGGCAATCAGTTCAAATTGGTCATCGGAGGTAAGTTCACCAACATTGCATTTACCCTCGATTCACTCCACCTCTACGATCGGTGGAATCAATTCCGGATACGATTCGATTTTAAGAACGATCAGATCATACTCAGCAATGGCGCTATCACCCAAACACAACAAAAGGTAGGATTGAAAGCGGGCGACTGCTTCAAATATTATTTCGGCGCCAGCCAGTACAAACAAGCAAAGATTACAGATGTCCCGCCCATGAAGATCAGAGATGTGAAGATCATGAAGGAAGGAACGGTAAAATACTGGTGGCCGCTGGATGAACGCGAAGGTAATAGTGTACATGAAAATAAACACGATAAAGATGCGGCAGTCATAAATCCTGTATGGATTAAAAATACACATTATGAGTGGCGCCTGGTCAGACAGTTTGCCGTACACCGCGCCCCCGGTTTCGCGTTCAATCCAAAACAGGGGACACTCTACCTCGTAACAGCCGACTCATTATACAATTACGCCACGCTCAGCGGAGAGATCACAGCCACTGCATATACATCCGGGCAGCAACCCTTGCTGCGCGGCAATCAATCCCTGTACGACAGTAGCACAGGAAAATTATATAATATGTACATAGACCACCGGTTCGTGGCTACGTACGATTTTACACACAACGATTGGGATAAGAAATTCCAGCCAGGACCAGTTACAGACTATTGGCATTTTAATAAGTTTTATTCACCGGGCGATACATCCATTTACCTGCTGAATGGATATGGACATTTCCAGTACCGCGATACGGTTCGACGCTATCACATACCAACAGCAACCTGGAGTACAGTGCCAGTTACGGGAGATAAACTATTGCCGCGCTACCTGGCAGCAGCAGGAGCCACAGCCAAAGGCGATGGCATTTATATATTGGGAGGCTATGGCAGCGAGACCGGTCAACAGATCCTTGCACCGAAAAGCTATTACGATATGCTTTACTTCGATGCGGGAAAACGCACCTTTAAAAAACTCTTTGAAATAAAACCTGGCAAAGAAGATGTGGTATTCGCCAATACACTGGTTATCGACGAAAAGATCAATAGATACTATGGTCTTGCCTTTCCCAACTATAAATACAGCAGCCAGCTACAATTGATACAGGGATCACTCGATAAAGCAGATTATACCCTCGTGGGCAATGCCATACCCTTTTCCTTTAGAGACGTAAACTCCTTTGCCGATCTTTTCTATTGTCCGGTTAGCAAACAGCTCATAGCAGCTACATCATTACAAGCCACCGGCGATAAAGACGGCATTTACACCATTAATATATATACACTCGCCGCGCCGCCGGTAGGAGCAGGCGATACCATGGCCGGCAACCCATCCGGCCTATCATGGTGGATATATTTATTGATCACGCTCATCCTTGGCGCAGCCATAACCTACTATTTTCTCCGCAAGAACAAAAGGTCTGTTCACAACAATACGCAGACCGGAAAACCAGACTCTTCGACTGCGGCGAACCTGCAACCAGCAATACCCGTCATCAACTCCGGACCTAAAGAACCCGAAACCCTAAACCCGAAACCCGAAATCACAAACGCCATCTTCCTATTCGGCGAAATGCAGGTCGTCGACCAGGAAGGAGCAGACATCACCAGGCAGTTTACACCACTCGTTAGAGAGCTTTTCCTCATCATATTACTCTATACCATTCGAAAAGGCAGAGGAGTAAGTTCAGAAAAACTTACCGAGCTACTTTGGTCCGATAAATCCACACAGAGTGCCCGTAATAACCGTTCAGTCAACATCGCCAAGCTAAAAGCCATTCTCGACAAACTGCCCGGTTGCCAGCTATCCAACGAAACAGGGAACTGGAAAATAGAAATAGATTACGAAAATATCTATGTCGACTATCACCAGTGTCTTCAGATCGTACAGGACAAAACAACCCTCACACGCCAAAAGATTAACGACCTTGCAGCGATTACCCGGCGCGGTGGGTTCCTGAGTCACTTGGAATATCCCTGGCTGGCGACCTTCAAGGCCGATGTCTCCAACGACATTATAGATACCTACCTCAACTTTGCAGGTACGATCTCCATAGCCGATGACCCTGAGTTCCTGGTCAAGCTGGCCAACGACATCTTCCACTTTGATCCCGTCAACGAAGATGCCATGGCCATCAAATGCCGGGCGCTCGTCCACCAGGGCAAACACTCCCTCGCCAAGACGGCCTTCGAAAATTTCGCCAAAGAATACAAGACCCTCTACGGCGAAAACTTCCCACGCGACTTCCAGTCCATCCTCGAAACCTGACCCTGCAAACCTGTAAGGTCTAAACAAAGCAGGTCTAAGAAAATCGGGTCAAAAGTGTATTCTGCCCCATCAGGGCTACAGCTTTGTAGAGAATTACATCAAAAATGCCATTTGCCCCGTAGGGGCAATACTCTTTGCCTCGCTCCGTAGGGCACTTGTCGAAGAATTTGCCTTTTCAACCTATCAACCTATTAACTTGTCAACCCGCCCCTTAATCGTTTAAGTCAAACTTTTTTGCGCCCACCACGCCCCATTAATCTTTTATTAATCATTCATTATGAACCACATCCCACATTTGTAACACGTAAGCCTTATCCCGCTGCCGGCCTCATCGCTGGTACGCGGGTTATTGCTTGTGAACAACGATTTGCTATATGAAAAAAAAACCCGCTTTTATATTTAAACTAACGATTATGCGAATTTGCCTCCCCTTGCTCGTGGCATTACTGCTCGTGAGCGCCCAGGCCTTTAGCCAATCCCGCTCCATTCGGGGCATTATTACCGACGAAACAAAAAAGCCCATGCAGGGCGTCAGCATTGTAGTAAAAGGTACCGCCAACGGTACCAGCACCAAAGCCGACGGAACATTCAGCCTCAACGTTACCGGCAACAATGTCGTCCTCATTATCTCACATTCCGGCTTCGCCCGCAGGGAAATGCCGGTTACCGGCAACGACCTGATACAGATTACCCTGTTACCAGTTGCCGACAACATGGATGAAGTAGTAGTGGTGTCGGCCCTCGGCCTTACCCGGAAAGCTAAATCAGTGACCTATTCATCGCAAAGCGTAGATGCCGACCGGCTTACCGAAGCACGCGATGTAAACATTGTAAATGGGCTGATGGGAAAAGTAGCCGGCCTCCAGGTCACGACTACCGGACAGCCCGGTTCATCCAGCCGCGTGGTCATCCGGGGCGAAGGCTCCATCACCGGCAACAACCAGCCACTCTGGGTGGTGGATGGAGTGCCCATTGCCAACAACATTTCCGAAAGGAACAACCTCGACTATGGCAACACTGCCGCCGACCTCAACCCCGACGATATAGAATCCATCGAAGTGCTGAAAGGCCCCAACGCGGCAGCCCTCTATGGCTCCATGGCTGCCAACGGGGCCATACTTGTTACCACCAAAAAAGGCAAACCTGGCGATAAGAGCCTGGGTATATCAGTCAACCAGAACATGATGTGGTACACCATTACCGAATTTCCCGCCTACCAAAACGTCTATGGTGAAGGCAGCGGTGGAAGGTTAGTAGGCAATGCCAACCAGTTATTTCCCGGTACCGGTGGTATCAATACCGGAACATATGACAGATCATGGGGCGCCCCCATGTTGGGCCAGCCCTACAATGATTTTTCCGGTAAGCCCTTGCCCGGCGGCTATAGGCCACAGCCCGATAATGTCACCGATTTCTACAAATCAAGCCTTACCAATACTTCCAATATTGCCCTCAGTAAGTCCGATGCAGTATCCTCTTTCAGGCTCTCCTATACCTATACCAAAAGTGATGATGTACTCCAAAACCAGAACAAGCGCAATAAGCACAATTTAAATCTATATGCTACCCGCAAACTGGGCAACAAAGTGACAATCGACGCCAGGCTATTATATACCATGGACGATATGAAAAATCGTACCTATCGCAACCTCAACCCTTCAAGCCCCATGTCGGCCTATGTATACCTGCCTCGCAGTACTAACCTCGCCGCACTTTCCCCCTGGAAAGATGCCAATGGCAATGCACCAGGTCTCGGCGCATTCGGTACAGTAGAAAATCCTTATTGGATGCTCTATGAAAATGAGAACAGAGACACCAGAAGCCGTTATATTGGAGGCGTTACAGCTACTGTGGAACTGGCCAAAGGATTGCGCTTCCGTGGACAAGCCACCGGCGATATCGGTACCTTCCAGGGATATGAATACCGCGAGCTCGGTTCTTTAAGACAAAAAGACGGATTCTTCTCCAACCGTATGCAGGACGAACGCAACTGGAACTTTGAGGCCATGCTGCAATTCAATAGGAAGATAAATGCAGACTTCACCGTTACAGCCAACGCTGCTACCAACCTCGCAACCTTCAACTCGGTAGTAAGAGAAGCATTTATGGACAGACTGCTGGTACACGATAAGCCCAGCATCCACAATGCCAACACTACACCCAGGGCCAGCGAATCACTCGTAAGAAGACAAATAGGTTCAGTATACGGTAATGCCACAGTTGGTTTCAGGGACTTCCTGTATGCAGACGTTACAGCCCGTGCCGATAAATCTACCACACTGCCAAAAGGAGGCAATACCTATTTCTATCCATCAGCAGGCCTCAGTTTTATCTTCAGCAACTTCGTGAAGAACAAAGACCTCCTTAGCTATGGTAAGTTAAGAGCATCCTGGGCAAAAGTGGGTAACTCCGCACCGCCCAACTCCCTTACCACCAACTGGTCGAATGGTGGCCTTTTCCTCGGCAACCCAACATTCAACTATTCTACCCGCTTGAACAACTATGAGCTGAAACCGGAACAAACCGTTTCCCGCGAAATAGGAGTAGAGTTGGGATTATTCAAACAGCGCGTGAACATAACCGCTACTGTTTACCAGGCAAATAGTACCAACCAGATCATCACTGCCAATACACCTACAGAGAGCGGATTTCAACAACGGGTAGTGAATGCGGGTGAAATGCGCAATAGAGGCATCGAGCTCACCGCCAGTGTAAACGTGATAAGAAAGAAGAATTTTAGCTGGGATGTCAGGGCCAACTGGTCAAAGAACGACAACCTCGTGATGTCCCTCGTAGATGGTGTGCCTACCCTTCAACTGGGCCAGAACCTGGGCGCTACCATCAATGCAGTAGTAGGCAAACCATATGGTGTGATCATGGGTACCATCCCTTATTATGTGGGTGATACCATGTTGGTGCAAACGAGTGGCCGTCTCTATCCGGATGTCAATAAATATGTAGGCGTGTACCGCCCCGATTGGCTGGGCTCTATCGGATCGACTTTCCGTTACAAAGCCTTCGACCTTTCCTTCCTCGTCAATGTGAAATGGGGTGGCAGCCTGTATTCAGCTTCTTATGGTCGTGGCAATTTCCAGGGCAATACCATTGAAAGCCTGGAGGGCCGGGAGGAATGGTTCTTCAGCAACTATATCCTCGGTGAAAACGGAGATGAAAGAATGGGCATTGGTCAGCAGGTAGGGGCTAATCGGGTACCCTATGCAGATAGCCGGGTGAAAGGAAGAAAATACGCAAATTCGTATTTCCCCCTCACCGATGCCAGTGGCAACATTCTGCTCGACAAAAATGGTCGCATGATACCTGGCAAACCCAATAATGTCTGGTCTGAACCTGCATTGCTGTCTGGCGACTACACCCTCAATAATACTGAATACCTCACCTATGATGCCAGCGCCATCAGGCTTACAGAATTGGTAATCGGTTATACTGTCCCCAACAAAATGTTCAAAAACGGTTTTATAAAAGGAGTGCGTGCAGCCATTGTAGGTAGAAACCTATGGCTCATCTACCGCAATACACCGCGCGGTATCGATCCGGAATCGGCCAACACCTCAGGTAATGCCCAGGGCATTGAGGCCGGTGGTTCTTTCCCTTATGCGCAGTATGGCTTTGATGTAAAAGTTAACTTTTAAAACCTTGTAGAAAAATGAGAAAGCAATTAATAGCGATAACATTCATCATAGCATCCATAGCATTGAATGGATGCGCGAAGAACTTCGAGGACATGAACGTCGATCCTACCCAGTTCACCGAAGTGACACCCGAAGCAGCTTTGCAGGGAACCTTTAAAAGACTCAATGATTTCATGGGCAATGCCAACTACACCACTTATTGGGATGTGGCCAACCATATCAATGCAGGCAGCCGTTACGGCACCGATGAAAGAGGTGTCTGGCAAAACATGTATGTATATGTATTGGAGCCCATCAACCAGGTTAAGATCACCTACGGCAATCAACCCGATTTCAATAACCGCGTACAGATAGCCAGGATTTGGGAAGCCTATGCTTATTCCATCCTTGTAGCCACTTTTGGTCCCATACCCCAAAGCCAGGCCAACAACCGCGATTACCTTGCATCCATTAAATTTGATGATGAAGATTCCGTATACGCCTATGTGTTGAATACCTTAAAAGATGCAGCGGCTAAAATAGACCTGTCCAGGCCGCAGGATAGGCTGGTGTATGATGCCATTTATGGAGCTGCTGCTACTTCTATTACCAACTGGAAGAAGTTTGCCAATACCCTGCGCCTGAAGATAGCGTTACGTTGCGGCAAGAACCTGCCACAGTTGTCGGAAGAACACGTACGCGATGTCATGAGCAATGAAGCCAATACCATCATTGCCGAAACAGAGACCGCCAAAATGAGTTATGAGAATGTGATTGGCAATGAGAACCCCCACTACCAGCGCTTCAAAAGAGGTTCCTATACCCTCGATCCACCGAGCATGAATGATTACCTCTTTGTACACTTCAGGTCATATAAAGATCCCCGTATAGATGCGTATTTTGATTCCGTGCCCATAGCCAACGCGGCCGACAGATACTTGTTGAGAGATACCATGCCCAGCAGGAACGACGATTCCCTGCGCGTGGTGGATTACAGGATTCCTCACTTTGGAAGACCCAAATCGCCCGCGAAACTACCTGGATGGTCAGCCCTCAATGGTCTTATTGATCCCCTCGGGCAGAACGTGAAACTTACCACGTACTCACGCATGAAAGGATATGGTTGGGGGGCCAATAACCAGGCTATAGATCCTGCTACAGGCTTAATAGCTCCTGACCGGCCCTTCATCATCCTGTCCTATGCCGAATCACAATTGCTCAAAGCAGAAGCGGCAGCCAAAGGGTTGGGCGGATCAAAAACAGCTGAACAATACTACAACGAAGGCATTGATGCCAACTTCGCTTACTGGAAGATCAGCAATGCGCAGCGTGACGCCTATAAAACAAGAGATGGCATCAAATGGGGTACTGTAGGGATAGGTTTTACAGATTATGTAAGCATTGTAAGAGCCGACATTGCTGCCGATCCGCTTGCTAAAATTTACACACAACAATGGCTCAACTATTTCCCCGATCAGGCCTTTGATGTATGGTGCCTCCAGCGACGTACCCGTGCATTCGATTTCTCGCCACATACCAATCCCGGAGCTGCAATAGCAACCCCTTGGCTCGAAATACCCATGAGGGCCAGTTATCCTACTGCCGTCATCAACCTCAATCCTGCAGGTTATCAGGACGGATTGAATAAATTAGGCGGACTACAAAACGATGTCAATCCCCTCATTCCCTTGAAATTTGCGAAGGAGCACACTTCCAAAGACTGGAATGCAGTGCCCGTTGCCTATAGCACACGCTACATGCAAAAATGGTATGGAAACTACGTGGAAGACCTGCCCGCCGCAGGAGTTACCTATACACTCATCTCAACTTTCAAACCCTGATTCAAGCTTGTTGTATGAAAACGAACAAACAAACGATATACACACTCATAATAGTAGCCACCAGCTTATTCGCCTGTAAGAAAAACGATGGCCCTTCAGTCGATGATTATTTCCTCAACTATGAGATTAAAGAAATACCCGTCACGAGCGATTACACAGTAGGCGCCTTCTACTATTCCTGGGGCACTTTCAACGCCAACATCAAAGAAGTACCTACAGTAGGAAAATACCAATCACCCAATGGCAACATCCCGGCCGATATCATGAAAAAACACATCGATACGGCCAGCACAGGAGGTTTGGATTACTTCGTATTCCAGGTACGCTCCGTCAGCAGGGACCTCAACAACTTCCGGTTCGATTCCCTGATGGTAAAACGTTTCATCGATGCCAATACGGACAACAAGATGAAATTCGCAGTAGCATACAACTTCTCTACAGGCAGCTATAGCCTCAGCGCAACCAATATGCTGGATACCAGTGCTGTTCGTCTCGACCAGTGGTGCAAAGACATTGAGAAATTCGCATCCTGGTTCCAGAACGCCAACTACATGAAAGTGAATGGTAAAACACTCCTGTACATCATGAACGCACACCAGCTCTTTACGATCGATGCAAAAGTGGTGTACAACACCCTGCGCACACGTCTCAGCGCAATGGGCTTCGAACTGTACATAGGAGGAATGCAGGACCGTTGGACCCCGCCTGCACGCTACATCTTCCGCTACAAAGGAGGAGTAGATGCTATCTTCCATCAATCATATGTGTCCAACCTCAACCAGTACGACAGATTCTACCTCCTGCCACAAATGATGGATCAGAACTGGCAGTACTCACGCAAATATTTCAAGGACTCGGCCAACGTCGATTACATCCCCACCATCAGCCCGGCATACAATGGCACGATTACCAATCCGGCCAACACGAATCCTGTAGTAGGCAGAGCTGACAACGGAGAGATGTACAAGAAACTCTGTAACGTAGCCAAGATGAACGCCAGCGAAGCAACCCGTCTTATCCTTATCGATTCCTGGAACAAATGGGATGAAGACCTGCAGTTGGAACCTGCACTCAGCTACGGGAAAAAATACCTCGAGCTCACCAAGTCACAATTCAAAAAATAAACACACGTACCCGGATGATACCATCAGCAAAGCGCTGCGCCTTAATCACAGCCCTGTACCTTACCCTTTCCGTCGTTCGTATCCAGGCACAGGTTACTGCACTTGATTACATCGATCCTACCATTGGCAATGTGGGCACACTGTTGCAGCCTACAAGACCCACGGTACAATTACCCAACCAGGTAATGCGCATGTTTCCCATTCGCCCCGATTACATGGACGATCAGATCAGCAGCTTTCCCATGCTGGTGGTATCACACCGGCTCGGCGAGGCATTCTCCATGAAGCCGTTTAGTAAGCAGGTCACAGTAGACAGTTGGAAATACGAACTGACCTATGATCATGACCTCGAAGTCACACGCCCTTGGTACTATTCTACCTACCTCATCGATGAGGACATTACGGTGGAATTTGCCCCCGGCAAAAAGACAGGCATCTTCCGGTTTGAGTTTCCTCGTAAAGCCGCACAAAAAGCACTGCTGTTGGATATCTACAACAAAGGCGCAGGTGGTTGGAAGTTGACAGATGGACGTGAAGTAGAAGCCATGGAAACCTACCATGATGATATCAGGATATACCTCTATGGACTATTGAGCGCAAATGGTTCAGTGCAGGTAGTGACGAACAACCAGCTGGGTGCAGTGCAAACCAGTGCAGGTACATCACCCAAAACCATGATCAGCTTTCCGGCAAGCACTACCGGCAAGATCGAGTTCAGGTACGCCATATCATACATCAGCCCCGAACAGGCAAAGAAGAACTTTCAACAGGAATTAACCAACACCACCTTTGAGCAATTAAAAGCCAACGGAGAAAAAGCATGGGCAGGCGTCATCAACCAGATACAGGTAGAAGGCGGCACTCCTGCACAGAAACGCACATTCTATTCAGCACTCTACCGCTGCTACGAAAGAATGGTCGACATTACAGAAGACAACCAATACTATAGCGGATTCGATAAAAAGATTCATGACACCAAACGCCCGTTTTACGTAGACGATTGGTCATGGGATACCTACCTCGCGCATCATCCATTAAGAACGATATTGAATCCCGCACAGGAAGAAGACATGCTCAACTCCTATGTGAAGATGTACGAACAAAGCGGTTGGATGCCTACCTTTCCCGTACTCTTTGGCGACCATGCCTGCATGAACGGATTCCATTCATCCGTTACTTTCCTCGATGCACACCGCAAAGGATTGAAAAACTTTGATATCCAAAAAGCCTACGAAGGCATGAAGAAAAATGCCAACGAAGCCACGATGGTACCTTGGCGCAATGGCCCCAAATGTGAACTGGATGATATCTACCACTCCAAAGGATATTTCCCTGCATTGCACCCCGGAGAGAAAGAAACTGTATCTCTCGTACACCCCTTTGAAAAGCGACAGGCAGTAGCCGTTACATTAGGCGGAGCCTACGACGACTGGGCAGTAGGAGAGTTGGCAAAAGAGTTGGGTAAACAGGAAGATTATAAATTCTTTAATGCCCGCGGCAACAACTATAAAAACCTGTGGAGTGAAAAAGAACAGCTCTTCATGCCGAAAGATGCTGCAGGCAATTGGGTCAACATCAATCCCAAACTCGATGGAGGCAAAGGAGGGCGCGATTATTACGATGAGAACAACGGCTGGACCTATCTCTGGCAGGTACAGCACGATGTGGAAGGATTGAAGAAATTGTTGGGAGGCACTGACGCCTTCGAACAAAAACTCGACCAGCTGTTTCGTGAAGGATTGGGATTAAGCAGATACGTATTTTGGAACAGCTTTCCCGATGCCACGGGCAACGTAGGGCAATATTCAATGGGCAACGAACCAAGCTTTCATATTCCTTACCTCTACAACTTTACAAGCGCACCCTGGAAAACACAGAAGCGCATACGCTTTCTGCTCGACACCTGGTTCAAGGACAATATCTTTGGCATACCCGGCGATGAAGACGGAGGAGGCATGACGGCCTTTGTAGTATTCTCAGCGATGGGGTTTTACCCAGTGACACCTGGTGTACCATTATATACAATTGGTAGCCCCCTCTTCGAAAAAACAACCATCAACCTGAAAGACGGTAAGAAGTTTACGGTCATAGCAAACAAAGCATCAGTAGTCAACAAATATATCCAGGGCGCGAAGTTGGACGGTAAGCCCCTGAATACGCCTTGGTTCACCCACGCCCAGCTCATGGCCGGCGGCAGGCTGGAACTGGAAATGGGCCCGAAGCCCAACAAAACCTGGGGCACCGCCCCGCAACAAAGCCACGGCTTTTAGCATTTGTCAGGCTGAGCCTGTCGAAGCCCGTACCACGTAACCTGTAACACACAAAATATGCATCGTTACCTTTTAATCGTACTCTTATCCTGTGCCGTAAACATAGCTGTATCTCAAAAGCACAGCCCAACCTCCGCGCACACCAGCTACAAAGGGTTGGTCATGGCTGGCTATCAGGGATGGTTCAACGCCCCGGGCGATAGCGCCAACCGTGGCTGGAACCACTATGTCGCCAGAAACAAATTTGAGGACGGCAACTGCAAGTTCGATATGTGGCCCGATACCCGTGAATACAAGATCACTTACGAATCGCCATTCACCCTGCCCGATGGAAGCCCTGCCAAACTCTTCAGTTCTTACGACGCCTCCACAGTTGATCTCCATTTCAAATGGATGAAACAATACGGGCTCGACGGTGTGTTTGTACAACGCTTCGTGAGCAACCTGAAGAACCCGCGTAGCCTCAATCACAACAATGTGGTATTGGCCAACGCCCTGAAGTCGGCCCGCAAATACGATCGTGCTATTGGCGTCATGTACGACCTCAGTGGTATGAAACCCGGTGATGGAGTGAAAGTGATAATAGAAGACTGGAAAGCATTGGTAGATAAAATGAACATGACTACCGGCGGAAAGAAACAACCATACATCTACCACAATGGCAAGCCGTTGGTTACACTATGGGGAGTGGGCTTTGCAGGTCGTGAATACAAGCTGGCTGATGTACAGCCCGTGATCGACTTCCTGAAAAACGATCCGGTATATGGAGGATGCGCAGTTATGTTAGGCGTTCCCACCCGCTGGCGTGAACTACAGGGAGATGCAGACAGCGATAGCAGCCTGCACAATGTGTTAAGACAGGTAGATATAGTACAACCCTGGTTCGTTGGCCGGTTCACAGAAAAGAACCTTGATCAGATGCAGGCCCGTGTCAAAGGAGATATGGAATGGTGCACAGCCAATAAAGTAGACTTTGTGCCCGTCATCTATCCCGGTTTCACCTGGCACAACATGTACCCCAACAGTCCCCAGAACCAGATACCCCGCAACCGTGGGAATTTCTTCTGGAAGCAGATCGTTGCAGCCCTGCAGGAAAACGTACCCATGCTATACATCGCTATGTTCGATGAAGTAGATGAGGGGACAGCCATCTTTAAGGTATCCAAAGATCCGCCCGCAGGCAAAAGTCGCTTCGTGACCTTCGAAGAAGACATTCCGGAAGACTATTACCTGTACCTCACCGGCCAGGCCGGCCGCATGCTCAAAAAGCAGCAACCCCTGCAAACAGCAGTGCCACCACCGGTAAAGAAGTAACAACACAGTTCTTTGTCATCTCGAACGGTATTCCCTCTTCTGTCATTTCGAACGGAGCGAAAGCGTAGTGAGAAATCTGCTATCGAAGCAAACGGAATTGCCCGGCCCTTTAGGGCCGGAGTAAAAAACAAAGTCCCTTTGGGCTTTAGCCCAATTTTTCTCGGCCTCCTGAAGGAGAGATCCCGAAGGAACTCTGCAGACAAAAAAGTAAATTCGGGTTAAAACCCGATTGTATGTACGCCATAAGAAAAATACTCGTACAGCTACTGCTGGCAGGAGTAACAATATCAGCCTGTTCACAGGCAACAAACAACAACCCATGGCCACTGGGCACTTTTGTTCGTCCGGCCAATGTCAATCCGGTCATCACACCCGATAGCAACAGCCGCTTCTATTGCCCGATGAATAAGAAGCAGGTTGATTGGGAGTCGAACGACACCTTCAACCCCGCAGCAATAGCAAAAGATGGAACACTCTATGTGCTATACCGGGCAGAAGATAAATACGGCATAGGCATTGGCTTCCGTACCTCGCGTATTGGATTGGCAGCAAGCAAAGATGGGTTGAATTTTACCCGGCAGCCTGCACCGGTATTGTATCCGGCAGACGATACACAAAAAGAGATGGAGTGGCCCGGAGGATGCGAAGACCCGCGTATTGCAGTAACAGAAGATGGGACCTATGTGATCCTGTATACACAGTGGAACAGAAAAGTGCCACGCATTGGCGTAGCCACTTCCCGTGATCTGGTAAACTGGACCAAGCATGGTCCGGCTTTTAAAAAAGCCCACGGAGGAAAGTTCTTTAATATACCAACCAAATCGGCGTCGATCATCACCACGCTGAAAAACGGTAAGCTGGTCATCGCCAAAATACAGGGAAAGTACCACATGTATTGGGGCGAGTACCAGGTGAGCATGGCCACATCGGAAGACCTGATCAACTGGGAGCCGGTGTTGGATGAAAAAGGAGAGCTGAAAGCTGTCATCAAAACACGTCGCGGATATTTCGACAGCGATCTCACTGAATGCGGCCCGCCCGCACTGTTGACAGATAAAGGCATCCTGCTCCTGTACAATGGTAAGAACAACAAAGAGCATGGCGATAAAAACTATACACCAAATAGCTATTGCGCAGGCCGTGTGCTTATGGATGCAAAAGATCCCTTTAAAGTGATCGCACGTGATGATAAACCTTTTCTGATACCTTCGGAAAGCTTTGAAAAAAGTGGCCAGTATCCCGCCGGTACAGTATTCATAGAAGGACTGGCATATTATAAAAACAAATGGTTTCTCTATTATGGCTGTGCCGACTCACGCGTGGCAGTAGCCGTATACGACCCGCAATCACCATAACCAACAATATGTTCTCGTACAAAAAAACATTGATCCGTACCAGCCTGTGCGCCCTGTTGGGAATAGCAACAATCAACACGCAGGCCCAATCATTTACTCAATACGTCGATCCCCACATCGGTTCCGGCAGCCACGGACACGTATTCGTAGGCGCCAGTGTTCCCTTCGGAGCTATACAACCCGGCCCAAACAACTTCTACAAAGGATGGGATTGGTGCTCAGGATACAATTATGGAGATAGCGTCCTCATCGGTTTTTCACAAACCCACCTCAACGGTACCGGTATTGGCGATCTGGCCGATGTGCTCATCATGCCCTACACCGGGCCTGTAAAAACAGACAAAGGAAGAGAAAAAGAACCCGGCAGTGGATACGCTTCCCGCTATACACACGCTACGGAAAAAGTCCGCCCCGGTTACTACGCCGTCACCTTGGCCGATTACAACATCAAAGTAGAGCTCACCGCATCAGAGCGGGTGGCTTTTCATAAATACCATTTCCCGGTAGGTAAAGAAGCGCACGTGATCATCGATCTCAAAGAAGGCATCAATGATCAAACAACCGATAGCTATATCAGGAAGATCGACGAGTATACCCTGTTGGGTCGCCGCCACTCCAAAGGCTGGGCAAAAGACCAATGGCTCTACTTTGCCATCCGTTCCTCCATACCACTCGAACACTTCAGTGTATACGATAACAACCAACCATTGCAGACCGATAGCGGCACGGGCAAAGCCATCAAAGGATTGATCAGCTTTGATAAGGCGCCAGCTACCTTGCAATTAAAAGTCAGCATCTCACCGGTGAGCCCTGAAAATGCCCTGGCCAACATCACAGCCGAAGTGCCACATTGGGATTTCAGTAAAGTAGCAAAAGAAGCAGACAACAAATGGAACAAAGAATTGTCACGTATCAATATTCAAACGAAGAACACAAAAGATAAAAAGATATTCTACACCGCACTCTTTCACACGATGATCAACCCGGCTCTGTTCAATGATCACAATGGAGATTACCGCGGAGCAGATAAAAAAGTATACACCGGCGCAAAATTTCAGAACTACAGCGTGTTCTCATTATGGGATACCTACCGCGCTACCAATCCATTATTCACCATTACCCATCCGGATCGGGTAAGCGATATGATAAACACGATGCTGGGCATTTACCAGCAGCAGGGCAGGTTGCCCATCTGGCACCTCATGGGCAATGAAACGGGCACAATGGTAGGCATTAGCAGTTTGCAGGTAGTGGCCGAAGCATACCTGAAAGGAATAAGAGGCTACGATGTAGAGAAAATGTATGAAGCAGTTAAAGGCACAGCCATGTCCGATTCATTGGGCATGATGTATGTGAAGAACCTCAAGCCAATACCGGCAGACCGTTCTGCCCGTTCGGTAGCCCGTGCATTGGAATATGGCATCAGCGATGGCAGCATTGCCCTGTTGGCAAAGGCGCTGGGCAAAACAGACGACTATGAATACTTTTCAAGGCGGGCCAAAAACTACGAGCTTTATTTCGATCCGGCATACCAGTTCTTCAAAGGCCGTCTTTCCGATGGAGCCTGGAAGCCAGCCTTCGATCCGGTTAAGTCCTACCGTCCCTGGGCCGATGACTATGCAGAAGGCAACGCCTGGCAATACCTCTGGTTGGTACCCCACGATGTAGAAGGATTGGAAAAGCTATTGGGAGGCCGCGAAACCTTCATCAAAAGACTGGATACCTTCTTTACATTGGTGCCGCCTCATGACCCCAATGCATTGGTTGATCTTACAGGTCTCATTGGACAATACGCACATGGTAACGAACCCAGCCACCACATCACCTATTTATACACGATGGTAGGCCAGCCATGGAAAACAGCAGAGAAAGTCCGCCACATCATGAAAGACATGTACCACGATCAGCCCGACGGTATCATTGGCAACGAAGACTGTGGACAAATGTCTGCCTGGTATGTATTCACATCACTGGGCTTCTATCCCGTATTCCCGGCCTCCGGCAAATACATCTTTGGCAGTCCTTTGTTCGACAAGGCCACGATCAACCTGCCCAATGGAAAGAAGTTCACCGTAGAAGCCATCAACAATAACGATGATAATATCTACATCCAAAGCGTAGAGTTAAATGGACAGCCATACACAAACAACTACCTCCTCCACAGCGACCTGATCAAAGGCGGCATACTAAAGATCCGCATGGGCAACAAACCCAATTCACCATGGACAACTAAATAAAAATGAGGTTCTCCCTGCCTGTCATTTCGAACGGAGCCATTCGGGACTACAAAGAGCATGTCGTAGCGGCGTAGTGAGAAATCTGCTATCGAAGGAAAAGCATATCGAAGCAAATGTATATCGAAGAAGTCGGAATTGCCCAGCCCTTTAGGGCCGGGTTAAAAACAGGTACTCACTTCGGGCTTTAGCCCAATGAAATGTTTATCACGAAAACAGTTATCTTAGCGAGCATATGAGGAAGAAGTTAATGTACTATACAGCCATTATTTGCTTGTTGATCCTGGGCACCGCTAATGTTCGCGCCGGTAACACCAATCCCGTAATCCCCGGCGACTGTGCCGATCCTTCCATCATCAAGGTAGGCGACACTTACTATGCCACTGGCACCTCATCCGAGTGGGCGCCACACTTCCCATTATTCACATCCAAAGACATGATCACCTGGAAACAGGTAGGATATATATTCAATACAAAACCCGCCTGGACAGGCTCATCCTTCTGGGCGCCCGAGCTCTTCTACCACAACAACACATTCTATGTGTACTACGTGGCCAGAAGAAAAAGCGATAACATTTCCTGCATCGGCGTTGCCACCTCCAAAGACCCGCTGAAGGGGTTCACCGATCATGGAGTAATTATAGAACATGGCAAAGAGGCCATTGATGCTTACATACTCAACGACAATGGCACGCTCTACATGACCTTCAAAGCCTATGGCCTCGACAAGCGGCCCATTGAAATACTTGCCTGCAAACTATCACCCGATGGATTGAAAAGAGAAGGCGATTACTTCAGCCTTCTGCGCGATGATGCCCGGCAGGGCTTGGAAGGACAGGTGCTCATGAAATGGAACAACCACTACTACCTGTTCTATTCAGCCGGCGGCTGTTGTGGGCTCGGTTGCAGTTACAATGTGCGGGTTGCGAGAGCTGCCACCATTCAGGGACCATATACCAATTACGAAAGCAATCCCATCCTTGCCGAAGGCGAAGCATGGAAATGCCCCGGCCATGGCACCTTTGTACAAACAGATGCCAATAAATACTTCTACCTCTACCACGCCTACAGCAAAAAAGATGATGTGTACACCGGCCGACAGGCTTTACTCGACGAGCTGGTGTGGAATGAATACATTGGCTGGCCACAATTTAAAAATGGCAAAAGCCCTTCAGTACAAGCACCGGGAAGCAATGCTGCATACGCAGCCTCCTCCAGCATCCGTGACGATTTCAACACCGCCAAACTTCCAATCTATTGGCAGTGGGATTTCCGGCACACTACACCCGTCACAAAGATCACCAAAGGAACACTATATCTTTCAGGCAATGCCGATACCAGTAACCACACGGGTACAGCCATCACTGTGCGGCCGGTATCGGGAGATTATGAACTGAACACCGAAGTAGTCAACAGCAATGCGTCCCTTAAAGGACTTACGCTGTACGGCGATGCCAACCAATCGGTGGGCATAGGAGTGACGAACGATAAAGTGCAGGTATGGGAGGTTAAGAAGAACCGGAAACACATATTGACCGAAGCCGCAATAAGTAAGAAGCCCATCCGCCTGCGCATGCAGGTCGAAGCAGGCTATCAGTGCCGGTTCTTCTGGAGCCAGGACGGCAACCAGTGGAATGAGCTCAAAGCAGGCGATCAATCATATTACGACGGCAGGCACCTCCCACCTTGGGACAGAAGCCCACGCCCCGGCCTTCTCCACTTTGGCAGCAACACTGCTCCCGCCGCTTTTTCATTCTTCAGTATCACGTATAAAAATTAATGATCCCATTCACTCGCTCGCCTCTGGCGAGTGAGGATATTGTCGGGCCTCTGGCCTTTCGAAGTAAGCATGTTTTCGCTTTGCGAGGCTACAAAACCTCGCAGCCCTATTCCAGAGCCTAGGCCCCTATCAGGCACGCTTACAAACAAGTTGTCTATTCTGTATTCTGAATTCTGTCTCCTGTATTCTAAATTCTTTTTATCCAATTAAGGATTTATTAATCCTCCTGTTAAGCCTTCCACCTTTAATTGCATCCTGCCATCCGCTGCAGTGTTGCTGGTAGAGTTGTCGCTCTCTGCAAGTGACAGTAAGCTGCAAACTTTTTTTTGAATGGGTGTCAATCAGGTGGGTCGTTTTTGCAAGTAAACGGCTCACCACTTTTTAAAACAACAGGAAATAATGAGTGCCGTCAGAAAGATCAGGAACAACGTATTGCTAAGTGCTATTTTGCTGCCCTGCCTCACACAGGCCCAGCGAACCGAATACAAACAAATATTCGCCCCCACCGAAAGCTGGGTAAAACCGGCTGAGAAACCATACCGCCAGGATATTTGCCTCAATGGCCATTGGCAGTTCCAGCCGGTAGCCTTGCCGGCAGGATTTAGGGAAGGAGTTGACGCCGTACCCGCGTTGCCGGCGGTAAACGCACAAAGCTGGGAAAAAACACCCATCCGCATACCTTCACCCTGGAACGTCAACAGCTTTGCCGATAAGAACGGACAGGGCGGCGACTTCCGCACATACCCCAGCTATCCCGCCGCATGGGAAAACATAAAAATGGGCTGGCTGCGCAAAATATTCACAGTACCTGCCAGCTGGAAAGGACAAAGAATACAATTACATTTCGAAGCAGTGGCCGGCGATGCCGAGATCATTGTCAATGGCAGGAGCATAGCACACCACTTTGGCATCTTCCTGCCATTCGATGTTGATGTTACCGATGCCATAGAGTCTGGTAAAGAAAACGAACTGCTGATCGGAGTACGCAAAGCATCCCTGTTCGACAAGCGAAGCGATTACGGTCGCCGTACCTACCAGGCAGGATCATTTTGGGGACAGCACATCGCTGGCATCTGGCAGGATGTGTACCTCGTGGCATTACCACAGGTTCACATTACAGATGTGTACGTCCAGCCGAAAGTAGATGCCGGTACACTCGAAGCAGAGATCACAATAGCCAACAACAGCAATACCACTGCAAACATATCACTCGGTGGCAAAGCATTCCCTTGGGTGGCCGCAACGGGCAAGCTGGCCACTACCCCTGCCTTGTCTGCTCAGCCAATCACTGTTACAGTTCCTGCAAACGGAGAAACAAAGGTCACTTTATCATCAACGGTAAAAGGACAGTTGAAACAATGGACACTGGATAACCCCAATTTATACGGACTCGTAGTACAAGCTACAGCCAACGGCAAAATCATCGACAACAAATACACCCGCTTCGGTTGGCGCCAGATCAAACTACAGAACGGAGAAGTATTACTCAACGGAAAGTCCATCGTCATGCGTGGCGACTCATGGCATTTTCTCGGCATACCACAAATGACACGCCGCTATGCGGCCGCGTGGTATCAGGCTATGCGCGATGCAAAGCTCAATGCAGTGCGCTTGCACGCGCAGCCATACCCATCCTTCTACCTTGATGTGGCCGACGAAATGGGCATACTCGTATTAGACGAAACAGCAGTATGGGCCAGCGATGGTGGACCGAAACTCAACGATCCTGCTTATTGGCAGGATAGCCGTACACACCTTAGCGAACTCATCCTGCGCGATCGCAACCATCCCGGCGTATTTGGATGGAGTGTATCCAATGAAGTAATGCCGATTGTGCGCGGTGTGATGCGCAACCCGCCCGGCATGAAAGATACACTGGTGAAATACTATGGAGTATGGGCCGGCATTTGCCGCCAGCTCGACCCCTCACGTCCATGGATATCAGCCGACGGAGAAGACGATGGCGAAGGCTACCTGCCGGTATACGTGGTACACTATGGAGGATTCGATGCCATGAACCGCGCACAAAAAAGCGGCAAGCCATGGGGAGTAGGAGAGGCGGGCAACGCATACTATGGTACACCCGAGCAGGTGGCCACTACCAATGGCGACCGTGCGTACGAATCGTTCCTCGGTCGTATGGAAGGAGTAGCCGCTTCATCATACCAATCCCTCATAGCACAGAAAGAAAGGAAAGCTGTGTACCAAAGCGTTTTCAACATGGTGTGGTATGGCCTCGCTCCTGTACCCTTCGGTATGAAAGATCCTGCCAAAGCCCCGACGCTCGATGATGGAATTTATTTCACACACTTTAAAGAAGGAGAGCCAGGCGTGCAACCCGAACGACTGGGACCTTACAGCTCTACCCTCAACCCGGGTTATGATCCTTCGCTGCCTGCATACACCACCTGGCCTTTGTTCGATGCCATACGCGATGCAGCAGCAGATAAAGTAGTGGACAAATGGATGGCGCCAAAACCGGCAGCAGAAAAGCTGCCCACAGTACAGCCAGTGAAGCAGGTGCAGGTACTGTCGGGCACAGGAGGCACGCTGGCATCATCACTTAAACAAACCGGCGTTTTAGTCACCAAAGAACTGGAAGGCATTCCTGATCTGCTATTCATTGACGGAGCCAATCCACCAGCTGCCGATAACCGCGCCCTTATAGAAAAAGTAACAAACAATGGAGGCACGGTAGTAGTGTGGGGAGTTGATAAAACTAAACAGGATGCATTGAGTCAATTGCTGCCTGCATCAATACAAGCTACTGATCGCACAGCTACTTCGTTGGTGAAGTTTGCACAATCCTCCACAGCCCACATCAAGTTTAAGAATCCAATCGATAGCATCGTCGCAGGCATCACCGCTCCCGATTTGTATTTTTCAGAACTACGCCCGGCAGAGATCACCACGCAGGGGCTGACAGGTCCGCTCGTTCAGCAAAGCCGTGTTCTCTTGCGGGCCAGTGAAACGGACTGGATGCGTTGGAACAAACAACCCGAATACGCAAAAACAGGAATGGTGCTCAGGTCCGAAGTCGAGGCCAAGCCAGCCGGCGCAGTCCTCATAGCAAAAGAAATGGGCAAAGGCCGTCTGCTCGTAACTACATTACCAGCCGCACCACGCCTCTCAAAAGCAGAGAAAACCATCCGCATGTTGCTGGCCAACCTCGGTACACCATTGGGCACAGGTAGCGATGCAGGTAAGCCCTTGTTGAAAAACGGTACCATCGTACGCACATTGGTGTCAGGCACCTGGCCAATAGAAAACCTGCAGGACGGTGCTGGAAAAAACTTCTTCGATCCAGCCACAGGCAATAACATCAAGCTAAATGAAAACCCCAAGGGCAAGCCGTGGAGCCTGTTACACGAAGAAAGCGGACTGGTTGATTTTACCAAAGTAAAAATGGAAGGCCCCAAAAACAATGCTGTCGCTTACCTTAGCTTTTGGGTGTCGAGCCCGCGGGCTTTGGACGATCTGCTGATAGAGCCAAACATTCCAGTGGTAAATATGGAAGTGGCAGCCGATGATGCAGTACAGGTCTGGCTCAATGGAAAACAGATCATCAGCAACATCCGCAATGGCGATCTGGACAATGGCAAGGCAAAAGCCGATGCGCTCAAACTCCACCAGGGTTGGAATCACTTCCTCATCAAAGTGATCCAGTTGGGAGGAGAATGGAAATTCACCGGACGCCTCACCTGCAACCAACCTGATTTCCTCGCCGATCTGGAATCAGCCTTACAAAAACCATAATGAACATCTCGCCATATGAACAAAACAACACACCGTACCCTTTTACTTATTGCAACATGCCTTTTATGTACCTACAGCACAGTTGCACAGTTGAAACTGCCAGCTATCATCAGCGACAACATGGTATTACAAAGCAGCCAGCCCATACCCCTCTGGGGCTGGGCCACGCCGGGCGAGAAGATCACCATTACATTCAACGGCAAAACCTCTACAACCACAACAGGCAGCGATAGCAGTTGGTCGGTAAAGCTAAGCAGCTGCAAACCCGGCGGCCCTTTTGAAATGAACATAAAAGGAACCACAGAAGAAAAAAACATAAAGAACATCCTCATAGGTGAAGTCTGGTTAGCTTCCGGACAGTCCAATATGGAGTTTGGCATACAAACAGAAGCACATGGCACACTTGCTATTGAACGGGCAACCGATTCCTTGATCCGTTTTTTCTACGTTCCGATGGCAGCGTCACTCACAAAACAAAAAGACATTGCTGCAGTGCCAGCCAATTCATTAAACGGTAAATGGATTGTGTGCTCACCGGCCACGATGGCTGCCAGCTGGGCCTGGCATGGCTTCTCTGCAGCCGGTTACTACTTTGCGCAACAAATAAGAATAACCACAGGCAACCCCGTAGGAATGATCGGCAGTTACAAAGGCGGCACACCTGCACAGGCATGGACAAGCGTGGAAGGATTACAGCAGGATACAGCCCTGGCGCGTCACATCAAAAGAAGACAGGATATCATCGACAACTACGAAGCTGTACAAAAGGAATACCCACAAAAACAGGCGACCTTTCAGGCGGCCAACAAAAAATGGTTGACAGATTCCATTGGCCCACGCCCACAGGCGCCTACGCCACCCAACGGAGGATTTGGAGCACCGGCCAACCTCTTCCACGCAATGATTGCACCATTGATACCCTATGCCATCAAAGGCGTGATCTGGTATCAGGGAGAAAGCAATGGCGATCGCCTGACCGATGCGTTGGAATACGCCACCTTATTTCCTCGCCTCATCAAAGATTGGCGGCAGCAATGGGAGCAAGGAGATTTTCCTTTCCTTTTTGTACAGCTCACCAGCCATCGCCCGGCCGCCAAAACACCCTCCGAAGGAAATTGGGCCTGGGTACGTGAGGCGCAAACCAAAACATTATCACTACCCAATACGGGCATGGCAGTGATCACCGACATTGGCGATGCAAGAGACATACACCCTACCAACAAACAGGATGTAGGCTTACGCTTAGCCATCGCTGCAAGAGCAATAGCATACCACAAAAAGCTCATTTACGAAGGACCGGTTTATCGTTCCATGCAGGTTAAAGGAAATGAGATACATATCACCTTCAAAAACGTTGGCGGCGGATTGGAAGCACGCACTTCAATAAGAATGTCACTACCCGATCCTCCATTATACGGCTTTGGCATTGCCGGTGAAGACGGACAATTTGTATGGGGCAAAGCCCACATCGAAGGAAACAAAGTAATAGTGTTCAGCGACGTCATTAAAAATCCTGTAGCAGTGCGCTACAACTGGGCCGATAACCCGCCCGGCAATCTCTTCAACAAAGACGGTTTGCCCGCCGGTCCTTTCCGCACTGACAATTGGCCACCACCGGCTAAATAATTACTCCTGCGGAAAAACCAACAACGAATGCTGACTGGCAGTATGCATATCACGCCACACGCGGTTGATCTCCGTAGAAGGATCGGCCGCAACGATTCCACAAAACGGATACAACATATCCACTTGCTGTCGGGCAATAGTAGCCAGCCGCCGGCTGGTATGACTGATAGACGCCAGTAATTTATTACACACCTGCTGTTCCGTAACCATTGCCTGCCACGATTGCCCGATGGCAGTATAAAACAGATTACGCGCCTGCTGTAGCTCCAGCGCTGCCTCTTGCAGCAATGACATAAGAGGCGGAACGGCAGGCCGGTTGCTGGGAAAAGGACGATTTACCTTCTCTTCAAATAGATCACGGCAAAGATCGAGGAAGTGAATAGCCATGCCGGAATAATTAACCGCCAGCGTTGCTTCAGCAAATTGTAAGAAAGGAAAATGATATACAGGATGCGGCAAAACAGCCTTGCCCGGTTCAATGACAAAAGCTCTGTTCAAAGGGACGCGAACATCCGTCACAGAATAACCATGACTACCTGTAGCAACCATGCCAATGCTGCTCCAGTTTTTTATGATCGATACTTCTTCCGGGAGAAACCAGAAAGATTGTACAAGCGGATTACCGGCAGCATCTTTCAGCGGCACACCGTTTTTTTGTATAAGGCAATTAGCCGTGAAAGCAGTAGCATGCATAGCACCCGTAGCATAATTCCATTGCCCGGAGATCACATAACCATCATCGGTCAGCTGGGCAACACCACCGGGTTTACCACTACCAGCCAGACATACCCTTGCATTGGAATAAATTTCCTGAGCAGCCGAAGGTTGCAGGAACCCAACAAACCAGTTGGCCCCGCTGCACAACGTCACAGTCCAGCCAGCACTGCCATCTGTCCAGGCCAGCGCCTCCTCGATGCGCAGTGCTTCAGGCAGAGAAAGCTCCAGCCCGCCATATTGTTTTGGTACATATAAATTAAACCAGCCCTGCTGATAAATAATGGCCAGTTGCTCATCATGCAATCGCCCCAACGTCTCCGCTTCAGGGGATAATGACCTGATCGATTGAACAAATTCGCTTGATAAAACACCCGATGGGTGAACCGCTATAGTCATAATAAAATAAGTAAAAAGATTAACGTGAAACTGAGTCTTATCCTGAAACCTGTAATTCTTATTTCCTACCTCATACTTCTACTCCCAACTCCCTACGCTGAACTCCTGACTCCAGGCTTTGCTCTCCCTTAATAATCTTGTTCCATTTAATGTATCCAAACACCGCCACAATAAACAGGAACAACGTCAGCCCGGCATACAGAGGTAGCTGCTTATGAAACAATAAAGGAATGGCAAAAGCATTCGATACATTCAGCAACACCCAGTTCTCGATCTTGCGTTTGGCCAGCAGCCACATGCCGGCCCAGGCAGTACAGCTCACCCACGCATCCCAGAAAGGAACAGTAGAGTCGGTGAATTGCTTCAGCGCGAAAGACAACAACACAAAACCAATCACCACGATCAGTGATACCGTTATCCAATCCTGCCGGTTACTACGCGTGATCTTGATAGGCGGCTCATTTTTCTTTTTCACCCAATACCACCACCCATACACACTCATTACAATGTAATAACAGCTCAGTAGACACTCGGCATACAGCCCGGCTTTAAACAAGATGAAAATGGAAAGACTGGTAGCGGCAAGGCCGGTAGGGTAGAGCCATATCTTATTGGCTTTGGCAAAAAGCACTTCCGATACGCCCAGCGCCAGGGCTACCCATTGAATAAAAGGCGTTTCCGCCAGTTGCTGACCTAATAAAGTAAACCACTCAGAAATGTTCATACGAAATAAATTAAAAATGATCGTACGAACCCAAAGGGAGGTGAATGCGTTCTCCACGCACAGATAATTATTATTCCTCATCCCTACGCCGGTATTATCCGGATCAGGTGCTTGAAAGAAGTTGTTAATTATAGTTGTCAGCCTGAGCCTGTCGAAGGCTCCGATGGACTGCGGGTCAATAGCCTTTTCAACCTATTAACCTCTCAACCTTCCAACCTCTATCAATGGGTATAATCTCAGCCTTTATTTCAGTCTCCCGCCGAAACGGGAAAACAAGGCACCCCTCGAGTTGTAAGACCGCAAAGATAAGGCTAAAAAGAAAAATGCACTTTTCTTTTATGGAATAAAGCTTCCCATGCATCTCACCCAGTCTAAAACGGTTTAGTAACCCGGCAACAGAAATATGAATAAACCATTACTATCCTTTGCGATCAGTCACCTGTTCGTGTTCATAGCTGCTGCGCAGCCACCGGCGCCCGATAAAAACAAAGTACTCGACATGCTGCAGGAGCAGCAGTACGAAGCAGCCATCAACTACCTGCAGCCTGCCATTGGCATCGATTCCTCCAACACACAAGCCCTGCGATTGTTGAGCTATGCATATTATATGAGCGAAGACATATTCAAAGCACAACATTGCTTTCTGAAACTACATAGTCTCGAGCCCGACAACATCACGGCCAATCATTACCTCGCATCCATCTACTACAACCGCGATCCCGATCTGTCCATGAGCTTCCTGGCCCGGCTCATCCGGTTGCAGCCCACCAATGCCAACTACTACCGTGGATTGGGCGAACAACTCAGTCGGGCGAAGATGAAAGACTCTGCATTGCAGTACCTGAGCCAGGCATACATGCTGACACCCGGTGATTTTAAGAATACCGTAGCATGGGCAGAAACATTGATAGACATTAAAGATTACGCCAAAGCAGATAGCTTGCTCGAAATAGGATTGACACGCGATTCGATGAACGCTTCCCTGCTCAAATCACGAATCAGAAGCGCCTATGATGCCAAAGACTATAAAAGCATTCCGGTATATGGAGAAAGATTGATAAGTCAGCAGGAGTTAAGTTTAAGCGTTCTTACCAAAATAGTGCTGGGCTATTACAACCTGCAGCAATACGAAAATTGCGTGCGCATATGCGAATACATGCTCAGCATGGAGCTACAGGTAGAAGCGGTGTATTACTACGAAGCAAAAGCATTGGCCAAACTGAAACAATACGAGAAAAGCAACCAGCTGTTGGAAATATGCCTCGGCAAAGCCATCTCGCCCAACGGAGAAATGTACTACTTCAGCCTGGGAGAGAATTATGAAGCTGTCAAACAATATAAAAAAGCAGTAGCCTCCTACGACACCGCCTTCTATTTATACAAAAGCCCGATAGCCCTATACAACTGCGGTCGCATCTATGAAGTAGAACTAAAGAACGAACCACTCGCGCGCAAGTACTACACCCAATACCTCGCCTTCGCAAAACCCATCGAAGCCGACGAGAAAAAAGCCTACGCCTACGTCAAAGAAAGATGGGGAAAAAAGAAACTCAAAAAATAATTTACCACCCACTTTGCCACCCACATCCTCAATTTTTATTTTCTTCCAGCTTTCTATAAATTATTTATTTACAGCTCTTTACAAGCCTATTTATAAACTCCCATCAACCGCGTTTTTTCATTTTACCACCCACTTTACCACCCAAATCACTCCATTGGCGGAGGCAATTGATGTATAAGCCACCTGCCCGATTTGTCAGATCCTTCTCTTGTAAGAAGCCCGAGCTTTCGCAGCTTGGCAATATTATTATCAACAGAAGTTTTTCCTTGTCCAACTACATTTGATAATTGAGGTTTAGTGATCCTCTCCTGATCATGAATAGCTAATAATATTTTAATTAAAGTAGTAGTTAAATATGCGCCCCATCCTTCCAGCCATTTTTCAAATGCTACTGGTCTGTAAAAAATAACAGTAAAGAAGCCGCCTATCTCGAACTTGGGCTCTATTAAATTAGCCTCCTTCATTGTGTCACGCATGCGCTTGATGCCCGACCCTGCTTTTTCAACAAGAGCAATCCGTTGCATCAATCCAAAGATCAATGGATTTCTGGAGAAACTTTTTGTTCCAAACTCCCTTGGAGTAATGATACTGACTAACCCTCCTGGGTTACAGATTTGCACCCTGTCATCATATATCTCTACCATTATACCTCCCCCTTTGCCGTAATAGCTTCTATGGCAAAGAGCATTCACCAATGCTTCTCTGAAAGCTGTTTCAGGAATTTCAAGTACTTCTTTACGCGCACCACCTTCTTCAGTTTCTATATCAAATCGCAGATTTAGCTTTGATATAATATACTTCAATGCTTCCTCGTATTGAAACTCAAGATTGCCACCAATCTCTTTACTGTCAAGAATATACCGTTTGTCAATTCCCTTAAAAAGAATACAGCGCGAAACTGCATGTTCGATATGTTCTTGCACGTTTTTCGCAAAAAAAAGTACGCCGGCATTTGTTAGCTGCTTTTTAGCTGTAATAAGCTTTAAGTTTTCAAGTAAACTATACTCATTAATATTGGTAGTAATACCCGCCTTCTTGGTAAACTGTTCAAAATAATCCGAATCAAAATGCTCTGGATACCTGAAGGATGCGCAGGGAGCAGAATCGAAAAAAATACTATCGGAATGTTGAAAAAGCCTCCTCATCTGCTCCGTGGAAATGATTCTTTCAGAGTTGGGACCATTACGGATATAAATGCTGCCCGATACGGCATAAGGCTTCTGTTCGCCTGCAGGACATTCAAAACAAAGGACCATTTTTCCATTGACGTGCTGTTCCGAAACTTTTATAGCCACAGTAGGGTCAATCAGATTAATGACACCCTGTATCCTTGATCGCTGTATATTATCCAAAGTAATGCCAGTTACTTCCTGTCGATCATTTACCCCTACCAATAGTACACCGCCACTGGCATTGGCAAATGCACACAATTCAGTAGCCAGCTCGCTAAGTTTGGAGGGGAATGATTGCTTATACTCGATCGTGTAGCCTTCTTTCTCTTGTATCAGTAGTTCCAGTTCATGTGGTTTCATAAAAAATAAGCATTCGTATAAACGCGAATGCCTAAATTACGAAAGGAATGTTCATATAAATTTAATGCCAAAATAATCATACTATATTCTCTTTCTTTAATAAGAAATTACTCAAATAATCACTTGGATAATTGTTAAATAGCTAAAATCGGTCATTGTAGCCAGATAGTATAAACTACAACAGATATATCTTTACGATCAATCATAATATGTTTTGTCGGCAACTTAAAATGTATCTAACTTAGGTTGCAATATACCGTTGACAATTTCCTTGTTAAACCAAAACATTTATGAAAAACAGAAAGACTGCCATCACCATCCTGGCATTATTGGCCATCGTAACCATTATCACACTCTGCAATCCCGGCCCACCTAAAACCGAAGGCAACGATGGAACAAGCATTACACCCGTCGAACTCCCATCAACAATTCCGGGACTCAACGGATTTCACTTCCCCGAAGATTCCAATGCTATTTACAGTTGGTTGAACAATACCAGCATGCCCAACAATTACGACTCAGCCAGCGTATACCAGCACGTGTGGGGCATCTGGGCAGGGCTCACCCAACCCTCCGGACAAGTATACCAGGGCGATTCATTATTGATATTCGAAACCTGGTTAGGCATCACAGATATAAGAAACCTTATCCTTTCCGGAGGAAGTGGTTGCGGAAGCACTGCCGTTAAAAAAACACGTGCCCAGCTACATGTACCCCATCAGTTTGAACATGGTTCCGATCCTGCAAGGCTGGCAGCATTAAGAAAAGTACCAGGTAATTCCATCAGCAATCCGGTAGATTTCTGGGTCACCGTTGCTTACGATCCCAATGCAGCCTGCTATGCTACCAACAACCAGATACTCAAAAGATCAGTAGTAGAGAAATACCGTGTTAAAGGAGGTATTGGATCAATACCGAAGTTCCCGCAAAAAGCAGTTACCATAAAACCAACGTACTTCGTTGGCGAACAAAAAGACGGTTTAATCAGAATACCAGTATGGCCCGGCCCGCCACCCACACCGCAGGCCTATGGATTCAATGTATGGAAAACAATAGTCTATGCAGATGTAAACAACAAACAGGAACCAAACAAAAAAGTAATACCCGCAGATACGAGCGATACAGACCCCGCGCGCATTGCAGCAGCCACCTGCAACCTGAGCGACTTCATCAACTTCAAGATCGATTCTGCCATGGCAGCCTACATGAATGCCTCCGACAGTACAGAAGGACTTACAACTGCACAGGCAGGACAAATAGCCATATTGGTAGCGATGCACGTAACTACCAAAGAGATCAGCAACTGGACATGGCAGTCCTTCTATTGGGACCCCAATCCCGATATGCCTTTTTCACCCAGTTCCCGGCTCGCAGCAAAGCTCAAGCCTGCACTACTCAGAGGAGCAGCTTCACACTACTCGGCAACCAGCGCTTACGCCATGGTGATGCCAAACCAACCTATTGTAGGAGGCACCAACAAAGGGGCAATACCAATGCTCGGGTACAACCCTTACCTCGAAGCAGGATTCGCTGGCCTGGGACCGATCACCGATAAAAATGTAGACTTCAATATCCCCAGCTTGCTGATATCAGGACCACCCTTTGGAATACAAACCAATTGCATGACCTGCCACAGCCTTGCCACCATGGAAAGCCTGATTGGATACTCTTCCGATCAATACATCAGCATGGATTCATCCATCTTCAAAGACAAAATACAAATAGACTTCGCCTGGTCAATCCAGGGCAACCTCATTCAGGATAAATAAACATAACTGTCACCCCGTGTCACCCTGAGCTTGTCGAAGGGTTGTCGAAGGGTCGCGAAGGGTTTTCAAAAGGTGGGTCGCCCTCCAAAGGGCGGCTCACCTTTTGTGTATAAGATCTAAAAGCTAACACCTGCCTCAACAAACGATTGCGTTAATTTATCGTAAACACTGCCATCCCCGGTTCGTATAGAATAAATTGCAGGCTTTTCTACAACCGAACCGCGAACAATGAAGAAATATTTACTAATAGCTTGTGCAGCTTTATTGACCAGTTGCACCTATGCACAACAAGCCAAATATGTAGTCCTGGTAACCATTGATGGCTTCCGTCCCGACTTCTATATGGACCCATCCTGGGGCACGCCCAACCTGCGCAAGATGAAAGACAGCGGCGTATGCGCACGTGGCGTCAACAGCGTTTTCCCTTCCGTTACTTATCCCAACCATACCACCATCATCACAGGCGTGCCACCTGCCCAACATGGCGTTTACTACAACTCACCCTTTGAGCCCAAAGGAGCCAGTGGTCTTTGGTACTTCACCTACGATTCCATTAAAGTACCTACACTGTTCGATGCAGTACGAAAAGCAGGAAAAAAATCAGCCAACGTAATATGGCCCGTATCAGTAGGCGGACCGATTGATTACAATGTACCCGATATCTGGTCACCTAAATTGAAGACAGATCGTCGGGAGATCACAGGAGCCAATACCACACCCGCAGGATTGTGGAAAGAGATACAGGAAAAAGCAACCGGCATATTGGAGGCCGCCGACTTCAACATGGTGGGCGAAGAATTGATCATGGATGAAAACGTGGCCCGCATGGGAGCCTACATCATCAAAACATACAAACCCGCATTCACAACCCTGCACCTCGCTTGCACCGATCATTATGAACACGAGCAGGGTAGGGAAGGGCACCTCGTAAGAAAAGCAGTGGCTGGCGCCGATAGAGGATTAGGTACGATCATCGAAGCGTTGGAGCGCGCAGGTATTATGGACAGCACGGTCATCATCGTAACCGGGGATCATGGATTTGTAGATATCAAAACCTCCTTCCAGCCCAATGTGTTGCTGGCGCAGCAAGGATTGATCAAAGACATTAAGAAAGACGATTGGAAAGCCCAGTTCCACACCTCTGGCGGATCAGCGTTTCTGCACCTGAAAGACAAGAGCGATCAACAAACACTCATCCAGGTACGCCAGCTCCTCAACAACCTGCCGGTGGAGCAAAAGAAGCTATTCAAAATAATAGAGCGCAAGCAATTAGATGAAATAGGAGCCGATCCCAATGCAGCCCTCGCCATCACAGCATTGAACAATGCAACGATTGGCGGCGGAACAACCGGTGCCGTCGTGAAGCCAGCCAAAGGCGGTACCCACGGCTTTTACCCCGACTTCAAAGAGATCCAAACCGGCTTTGTAACCTTTGGGCCCGGTCTGGCAAAAGGAATCATCATCAACGAAATGAACCTCACCGACATAGCACCCATCATCGCACAATTATTAGGCTTGGAGTTTACCCCCTCCAAAATCCCCGCAGGAATATTACAGAAGAACTAATCTCCTTGTACATCCTACGGTATCTTTTGTCCCAATCATGCAAATACAGCAACGACACCTCCCAACTCCCGGGAAATAACAGTAAATTCATAAAGCAAAACGCCATGGTTCGTGTCCCCACGAACCATAAATTGTATAAGTAAAAGCCTCTTATATGGAAGAGTCCGACAAGCTCAAAAGAGTAGTAGAAGCGCGCATGAAACTAAAAGCCCGCTTCGAAGAAAAAATAAATACCACCCCCTCAGTGGCCGATAACAAGCCACTCGGCTCCGGCAGACCCAACAGGCATGGAATGCCCGTGGTACCAATCGGACAAATCGTTACGCAAAAATGGCCGGTGCTCGACCTTGGCACCCAGCCCAATATACCCCTGAGCGATTGGCGGCTCGTCATCGATGGAGAAGTAGAGCATCCCGTTACCCTCACTTGGGAGGAATTCATGGATTTGCCACAAACCGACGACACCTCTGATTTCCATTGCGTCACCACCTGGTCCAAACTCGATATGAACTGGCGCGGCGTACGCTTGCTCGATCTTGCTGCCCTCGTGCAGCCCAAAGAAACAGCCACCCACATACTCTGCTATGGGTACGATGATTACACCACCAATGTGGCCCTCGAAGAAGCACTCAAGCCCGATGTGTTGTTGGCACACACGGTAGAAGGCAAACCCTTACCAAAAGAACATGGCGGACCGGTACGCATGATCACACCACAACTCTACGCCTGGAAAGGATCTAAGTGGATCAGCCGCATAGAGTTTCTTTCCCACAACCAATTAGGATTTTGGGAAGAGCGCGGATACTCCAGCACAGCCTACCCTTGGCGGAATGACCGTTACAGTTAAGCAACACCGGAACCCCGCGGTCCCGCCATGGTTCGTGTCCCCACGCACCACACTCTTGAACCACATATCAACCAATATTCGAATTGACCAAAATCATTTAATCGGCACATTTCGGCTTCTTGTTAACTTTATACCCCTGTAAGGCATACCCGTTATATAAAATACGTGCTTTTACGTTTGTATGTATTGCAGCATACACTTATATTAGTGGTGCAAATCTCTCGGCCCTGCATTAGTATCACCTTCCTTTTTAAGTTATCCCACCCCTTTAAAGAAAACACACGTCCCACGTCCATGTCTGTGATGAATGCATCGCACTGCCTGCATTACCTGTTAACACACGAAGGAACTGTTAACTATTAAACACCTATGCCCGACAACGACATTATTAAGATCCTCAATGCAGCCACCTATTTTGTCATTGCTGTAGTCTTCAGTATTGTACTATTGGTAAGGTTTCTGAAAAATACACGAAGGAAGGCAACACGCAATCGACAAATAGCAGGCAGCGAAATGGAAGCTCAGCTACTAAAGACACAGTTGGAATTACAGGAACAAACCCTCCAACACATCAGCCAGGAGATCCACGACAATATCGGACAGGCGCTCACCTTCGTAAAGCTCAACATCAACACCATTGATCTTTACAAGATAGAAGAAACGCAAAGCAAGCTCGCCGAGTCGAAAGAGCTGATCACAAAAGCCATACAGGATTTGCGCAACGTAGCCAAAAGCCTCAATACAGACTTCATTAACGAAGTTGGCCTCGCAGCCTGCATAGAATACCAGCTCCATTTCCTCGAAAAAACAGGATTATACACCACCCGTTTCCAGATGGCCGAAACATGGTGCAAAAGCCAGCCGGAGAAAGAGTTGGTCCTGTTCCGCGTAATACAGGAATTACTCAACAACATAGTGAAACATGCAGAAGCCTCAGTCATTGAAATAAAACTTGAATGCCATCCCGGCAAGCTCCGGATCACCGTAAGCGACAACGGGAAAGGATTTCTGCAACCCGTGACAATGCTGGGCGATGGAAACAAAGGCCTCGGCCTTGGCAACATGAAAAAACGCATCGCCATCATACAAGGCAACCTGCACATCGATAGCATTCCCGGACAGGGTACCACGGCAACCATTGAGGTGCCGGCCATAAACCACAGCAGCCACAATACGGCAAATAAAAACAGTGATATATACAACTATTTGCCTGCATAGCCCCTATATCTTTGTGCTCACAAACAAAAGATTATGGCTGCAGAAGAGCACATCGTTAAAATATTGGCTGCTGAATTCGTTACCCACAACGTGCGCCGGTTCACATTGGAAAAACCCGCTGGTTACAAATTCGAACCCGGACAAGCCACAGAGATAAGTATCAATAAGCCGGAGTGGAAAAACGAGCGTCGGCCATTCACCTTCACCAGCCTCAATGAGTGGGATCACCTCGAGTTCACCATAAAAATATACACCGATCACAACGGTGTCACCAATGAATTGGGCAAGCTGCAGCCAGGCGATGAATTGTTATTACATGATGTATGGGGGACCATCCACTATGCAGGCCCCGGCACCTTCATTGCGGGCGGAGCAGGCATTACACCCTTCATTGCCATCCTGCGTCAGCTGCACAAAACAGGCAAGCTCGATAATAACAAGCTCATCTTTTCCAACCGCACTGAAAAAGACATCATCCTCAAAGATGAGTTTACAACCATGCTGGGCGATCGTTTCATCAACACCCTCACACAGCAGAGTACACCACAATATGACAACCGTAAAATAGATGCAGCCTATCTCAAAGAAAAGGTGGGCGACTTCAACCAGTATTTCTACATCTGCGGTCCCGACCCCATGGTCGAAGAGCTCGAAGCAACCCTCCTCCAGCTCGGCACACCAAAAGAAAAAGTGATCCGGGAACAGTTCTAACCTAAGTTGATGGGATTTAGTAGGAGTTTAAAACCAGGTACATGCACTGTAGCCATAGGGCTATATAACGCCATAAACACTTGCTTACTTCCACTTATGATTTTTATACCCAATGGCATAATCTTAGGTGCCTTCAGGTGCCACTAGGCACCCAGGCTTTGTAGCAACAAAATTCCACAAAAGCCTTCGACCCCTTTAGGGGTCAAAGGTTGCTTTTCTTATCTTTTAATATAAGGTACGCCGCTTCAGTCAGAGTTTCCACATTTTCATAAAGGAAGATCAGGTTGCTGCGATCCCTGGCGCTGCTGAAAGCACGGTCACTGGTAAGCCCCGCTGTCAGCCACTCCCAAAGCACTTCCCGCACATCGTGTAGATGATACGTATCAAAGAAGTTATCTAATACCGACAAAGGGTTTTCTTTCTGTTCTTTCGTAAGCCGCGCAAGCTCATTGGTTTTAGAAGAAGTTGGATTTGCCTTTTTCATGTATACTGATTTTGGAAAGTGAAATAATGTTTCAGCTATTGAGGACTACGCCTCTGTTAGCCGAAGAAAAACACAACGCCAAAACCAAAGCCTTTTCAGTTACTATGCATGCATTACTGAAGTGATCTGATCAAGTACCAATCTAATATACGAGTATTCTTTGTATTCAGTTTTATAAGACTGAATTATTTTAAAAGAAAACTCACGCCTTATCTTTAATAAAGATGGAACCTGATAAGCTAACATACCAGTTAATGCGATTCGGCCAGCGAATGAAAGAGATTCGCAAATACAAAGAATTGACTCTTCAAAATCTGGAGGCTGCTACAGGAATGCACAATAGTAAGATCAGCAAAATTGAAAACGGCCAGGTAAATGTTGAATTTAATACAATTGCCCGGCTTGCAGAAGCTTTAGGTGTAGAGATCATGGACCTATTCGATTACGATGGCCCACTTCCTAAAAGCAAATAATTATTTTATTTTCTTACCGTCGGAGCGATTGTTAGAAGGAGGGGCTTTAGTCACATCAGTTGTGGTCGACTGTTTTTTAGCTACCTGCTCAAGATTGTCGAGAACTTCTTTTGTTCGTTGCTTATCTCCATTTACGGTGTTACCTACAAGATATTCAGCCAATGCCTTTATATAAGAATCCCTTTCTTTATTTTCTGCACGGATAGTTTTTAATTCAGCAAGAACTTCGTGGATCTTGCCATATTGAACTTCTCCTTCACGGGGAACAATTGAACTATCCAGGGAGTCATCAATTGGGTAATCTACGGGCTTCTTGTCAATCTCATCAACTAATTCCTTCTTGAACTTATCTTCAATTGCTTTTATTACGTATGGGCTGGGAACCCTTTTCGATTTCTCATTTCGAAGAGTTTCATAGGAGTACTCACCTCCCAACAGTTCAGCTACCCTTTTAATCGTGTAGCCTTTCCGCTGTTTAAGTCTATCGAGCAGTTCCCCTAATCTGTTCTTCCCTTTCAAAAAGAATGAAATAAAATTTTATAAAAAATGTCACTAAAAATTACAATCATGTCATATTTGACCTATATTTGTACTGGCTATTGTCACTTTTTAGATCAATAACCTTAGCCCATGAAGCTTACTACAACTGCTTTGTCCAAAGTCAACACCCCTGCGGTGCGGCACCAATTATCAGGCGTACTGCAGCGCACGGAACAAACCATCATCCGTTACATTCGCGCAAACGAACACAACGGACCACTCACTACCTTGGGAGCAATGGAGGTCATCACACAAATGACTGGACTAACTTACGAAGAAATACTTGAACGTGCGCCCGTTAGAACGATCGGCTTAGCGGAGAGCCAAAAAAAGCCGGTAAATACCGGCTTCGCGTAGGTGCAACACATCATACATACCAGTTTAGCGCGATCATTATACAAAACCTGTCCTAAGCAGGCGTATAATGTCGATCGCAATGCGAACACAGTGCAACACTCCAATAAGGCCCTGGAGAATTCTTTCGAAGCCTCCGGGCTTTTTTGCTGAATTCATATCCATATAAAACTCCCGGCAACTTTTAAAAGAGTTGTACACCCCTTGTTGCCAGTCTCTTTATTCATAATTGAACAATACGATCTTGCATCGAACTACACCAGTAATTGTATAATTCAATAACACGCCCTCCATTGGAAGACGTCACATACCTTTCAGTATCACTTTTTTGAAAAATCAGCGTAGCGCTGTAGAGAATGCTGCTATAACTTTTGTCACTAATGTAGAAAGGCCGAAGAAATAAAGGGAGACCTTACTGATGCGCAATACTAATCATAAAAAGTAAAAAAATCAGCAATCTGATAAAGTCTTTTTTGACTTATTTTAAACGATTGTAAATAAGGCTTGAACAATCGCCCTTTGGCCATGATTTGTTATAAATGTGGAACGCAAAATAGAAGCTTACTCCCTCGCCTTTGCACAAGGAGCAAGGCCCCAAATTTGCCCCTATGTTGCAGAAAAATCCCTCCAGGAAAACGATGAATCCCCCCGCTGGATTTCGTAAATTACAAGTAGAACTGTAAATCTGGCAGAGCTTTTCTCGCCTTGCACGATTTATTTGGCTTGGTAGCGACCGGTATAATAAATTTTGATTCTAAGCCAGCCAGCGAAGCAAAACGGTACAACTTGCCATCTTTCAGAGTCGACAAATTTGAGAAACCAGCTTTAAAAACTGGAATTGATTGATTATGAATGTAGTTAGGAAAATAAGCACCCTGTATCCCGACAACTCCTGCCATTGACCAGCCCCACTTGGCTAACACCCTTATCGAGACCTTATCCAGACCTTGTCGAGACCTTATCGAGACCTTATCGAGACTTTATCGAGCCCTCCTCCTGAGATCCTCCATACCAGGTAGATACCCGGCCCATACCAGACACCCACCAAATTCACCTTCCCACCTTCCTTCATATTCATCAGCAGCCAAACTGCCAAATTGGCCTATTGTTCATAGCCGTCCGCGCAATCCCCTTCAATCGTCCCAATCCGCGATTCCTGTCACGTTTTTCCCGGTAGCTTTGTCTACCCGGGATAATTAGAAAACATGGTTAAGGATTATCAACGCACACTCTTCTCATACGCCTACAACATTTTGGGCTCTTCCGAAGATGCCAAAGACGCCATCCAGGACGTCATGACCCGTTACCTTGCCGGTCCCCCAAAAGAAATAGGGAACGAAAAGAATTACCTCATCAAAGGAGTCATCAACCAGTCTATCAACATCAGGAAGAAAAAACAACGGATAGCCGGCGACCCCCTATGGCTCCCCGAACCCGTAGCCACCGAAAATGCCGACGCCGGCATCAACCGCGATGAGATCATCAGCTACTCCATGCTGGTGCTCCTCGAAAACCTCAACCCCAGAGAGCGGGCCACGTTCATCCTCAAAGAAGCCTACGACTATTCACATGAAGACATTGCCCGGGCCCTTTCCATTACCGTCGAAAACTCGCGCAAGCTCCTCAGCAGGGCAAAGAGCAAATTAGCCTCCCCTGCAAAACAGGTGCAGGAAACATCCCTCGATACAAAAGCTTACCTCGAAAATTACATCACAGTCATCAGGAGCGGCGATATGAAGTCACTCGAAAAACTGCTGGCACAGGAAGTCACTGTCATCACCGATGGAGGAGGAAAAGTCAGCATCGTCAGAGACCTTGTCGAAGGTTGGCAGGCTACAGCCGGGCTCTTGTTCTATGTATATTCCAACTACCAGCAACAAAGCATCGCTCGATTGTCATTTGTCAATCACCAACCAGCCATCCTTTTCTACAACGATGGAATACTCACCAACTGCCAGGTATTTGACATAGACCCCAATACACAAAAAATAGTACACATCTATTCTATGGTCGATCCCGATAAACTAAAAAATATCTATCCCGCATAAAGACTTGTCACGTTTTACACCGCTGCCGTGTTTTATTAAAGTAAATACACACATTTAATAAAACATACAAACAGAAAGATTATGATCACCGTTAAAGTAACATACACAGTAAAAGACACATTTGCGCAACAGAACAAAGAAAACATCAACACGTTCATGAAAGATTTCAAAACCCTTGGCGATGATTTCCGTTACACCGTATTGATCCAAAAAGACGGAAAGACCTTTGTGCATCTGTCACAATACAAAAACGAAGCAATACAAAAACAACTCTTGGAAGTACCCTCTTTCAAATCCTTCCAGCAACAGCGCGACGAGAGCGGCCTCGAGTCAGAACCCCGGATCGAAGTCCTCGACCTCCTCACCGCCTCCCATGATGTATTTTAAATTCCATCAATAACCCAGGGCAGAAGGAGCTTCCATGCAAAAGCAATAGGTATTTGCAATAAAATATCTTGGTGTTATAATGAATAAAGCAAGCCACATCAAAAGTGGCTTGCTGCCAGTAATAAGTAAGGAACGTTAAACCTTGGAGAGGCGTTGGCCCGTCAGGCCGCGCGGAGCGATCGGGCCTGACTTGATTTTTCTTTGGTTACTTTCTTTGCATTAAGGCAAAGAAAGTGACAACATCGCAGGGCGATGCACAAGGCCAAAGCCTGCATCAAAATAAAGAAAGCGAAAACAATGCCTTACATGCCACACGAAGTGCGAAACTTTATTTTATCAAAACAATGGTGCCCGCTACAATAAGCAGCGCACCTGTTATTGTCTTCACATCAATTGACTCTTTCAACAACAATACCGACAAACCAATCGCAATCGGCACACTCAGCTTATCGATAGGTGCCACCTTCGAAACTGGGCCCGTTTCCAGCGCCTTGAAATAAAAGATCCACGAAAGACCGGTAGCAACACCCGACAACAACAGAAACAATAGGTTATTCCGCGTAAGCCCCTTGACCTCCTTCAGCTCACCGGCAGCCAACACAATACCCCAGGAAATAAACAGGATCACTACCGTACGGATAGCCGTAGCCACATTGCCGCTGATACCTTTCAGGCCCAGCTTGGCAAGCACAGCCGTAAGCCCCGCAAAAAGTGCTGAAAACAGTGCATAGTATTTCCACATGATGTTATTGATTGGTTAATAAAAGCGATATACTCCCGAAAAGTTAGCACAAAACAACCGGTGAAACCTGAAGAAAAGCTAAAGACAAAAAGAAGATGCGCCTCACAATAAGATTTTTATTATACAGGCAATAGGGGAAACCACTAATCGTCCGTTTTCTTTAAAATTTCGATAGAATCGGTGCGGATATTTGCTTGACTTTAAAATCCATGTAGTTGCATGTACAATAAGATTTTCCGTAACAGGTTTTCATTTGTTTGGGTAATCATTGGCCTATACCTCATCCTGTCTACCCTTACCCGTATAGGCTTATTATTCGCTACTACAGGCACAGGCATCACCGTTGGCCAGTTTACTGGGCTCTTCTCCATTGGCATCGTGTACGACCTGGCCATAGCCTCCTTTATCATTATTCCCTTCGTATTACACCTCTGGCTGCAGAATGAATACATTTACCGAAGAAGAGTACTGCCCTTTGTATGCCTTTTCTTCGCGGCCTTGCTGTCCCTGCTGATCTTTACCAAAATAGTCCCTAAGGATTTCAGTCCCCAGTTATATACAGCCATCATTGCTTATATTGTTTTTCGGTGGGCTATATACCTGGTCCTCTTTTTTGTACCAGCTTCCTTCCGTTCCCGCTGGCGCGCAGGCGTTTTATACTTCGGGTTCGTAGTAGTTACATTCCTGCTTTTGCTCAATATTGTGAGCGAATGGTTCTTCTGGCAGGAGTTCACCACCCGATATAATTTCATCGCCGTAGACTATCTGGTCTATACTACCGAAGTCCTGGGCAATATCGCAGAGTCCTATCCCATAGTTTGGATCATGACGGTGCTGGTGCTTACGGCAATCGCTCTTACGTTCATGAGCCGGCAGCTTATTCGCCACAGCGTTAGCCAGCCCTTATCATTTGGCCGGCGTACACTGTTAGCCAGCTGCCTGTTGCTGATGCCGGTATTGGTATATGTTGGAGTACCTGAAAAATGGCGCCATTTCAGCAATAACGAATATGCCAACTCCCTCGCCGGCAACGGCATGTACGAATTTGCAGTAGCCTTCACCCAAAATGAGCTCGACTTCTACCAGTTCTACCAAACCCTGCCCGACACAAAAGCCTTCAAGTTGGTAAGGCAACAACTACAGTCACCCAACGCCCGTTTTGTTGACAATGATCCATACAGCATCGAAAGAGAGATCAGCTACCCGGAGCCGGAGCGAAAGTTAAACGTGGTACTCATCAGTGTAGAGAGCCTGAGCGCCAGCTTCATGCAGGCATTCGGCAGCGACAAGAACATTACACCCTACCTCGATTCCTTGTCATCCCATAGCCTCTTCTTTACCAATTTATATGCATCAGGTACACGGACGGTGCGTGGCCTCGAAGCTCTATCACTTTCCATACCACCCACACCCGGACAAAGCATTGTAAAGCGGCCCGATAATGCGAACATGTTTTCCCTGGGCAGCGTCTTCCGCTCAAAAGGATATACTACCCAATACATCTACGGGGGTTACAGCTATTTCGATAACATGCAAACCTTCTTTGGAGGCAACGGCTACACAGTCATCGACAGGTCAGCCATTAAGCCGGCAGACGTACACTACCAGAACATCTGGGGCGTGGCCGACGAAGACCTCTTTACACTGGCCCTTCACACCCTCGATTCCAATGAAGCTGCGCACAAGCCCTTCTTCACACACATTATGACGGTTTCCAACCATCGGCCCTATACCTATCCCGATGGCCGCATCGACATACCACCATCCACCCAGTCGAGAGAAGGCGCTGTAAAATATACGGACTATGCCATCAACAAGTTCCTGAAAGAAGCACACACAAAAAGCTGGTTCGATAGCACCATATTCGTGATCGTGGCCGACCATTGCGCCAGCAGCGCCGGCAGTGTGGATTTACCAGTAACAGGCTATCATATTCCAATGCTCATCTACGCACCCAAAATATTACAGCCGCGCATGGTGAGCGATCTTACCGCACAGATTGATGTAGCACCCACCATATTAGGTATGCTCAGGTTGCAATACAAGTCAAAATTCTTCGGACAGGATATACTCAATACACCAGCTGAAAAACAACGCGCATTTATCAGCACCTACCAGGGATTGGGATACATGCGAAACGGTAAACTGGTAATACAATCACCCGTTAAGACCGTAAAAGAATACACACCCGACCTTAAAACAGGTAATGCCACAGCTTCCCGTATCGACGATAGCCTGGTCAATCAGGCCATAGCCTATTATCAATGCACGAGCTGGCTACTGAGAAATAAAAAACAAAGCGAATAAAATACAGCCTATCGGAACAGCTATACTGTAGATTTTCTATAAAGTCAGGGCTTGCACAAGCCTGACCCACCCTTAAACAATAAGACATGAGAAGATCAGTAAAGTATCTGCTGCCCGTACTGTGTATAATTACCCTTAGTGCAAATGCCCAGGTAACCGACTCTATTAAGCCCATCAGCCCGTCCTTCTCCGATTCCCTGCCTGGCGTGCCAACCCGCATTACACCATCGGTTAAAAAAGCATTCCCGGTAAGCATGCTCATCATCCCCGCCTCACTCATCACCTATGGCGTCACATCACTGCAAAACCCGGAACTGAAAAACATGAACCTCGAGGTAAGAGAAGAATTATGGGATGAACGGCCCCACCGGCAGATACACATCGACAACTACTTACAGTTTGCACCCGCTGCTGCGGTATATGGCCTCAATGCATTAGGCATTAAAGGAGAGCACAACTTCAGAGACCGCACCATCATCTATGGCCTCTCCACTGCCATCATGGCTTCTACGGTATACACCACCAAGCACCTGAGCAGGCAATGGCGGCCCGATGAATCCGATAAAAGCTCCTTCCCATCCGGGCATACCGCCACTGCCTTCGCTGCTGCGGAGTTTTTGCGAAAAGAGTATTGGAACGTATCACCCTGGTATGGCATCGCCGGTTATGCAGCTGCAGCTACTACGGGGTATTTGCGTATGTACAACAACAAACACTGGCTTAGCGATGTAGTAGCCGGCGCAGGAATAGGCATCCTGTCCACCGACCTCGCTTATTGGCTGTATCCTTCCGTTAAAAAGCTGTTCGTAAAAGAAAAAGGCGGAGCCACAGCCATTGCACCCTTCTACCAGCAAGGCGCTATCGGGCTTTCATTAGTCCACCACTTTAAATAAATTAGTAAGCAACCCACAGGGTATGTTGCTCTCAAACTTGTCCCGCTTGTGGGAGGGTAGCTCACCCTCCAAGGGCGGCTTACCCTGCGCCAGTAAGCCTCAATGCCTTTAATTCGTGTAATTCGCCAAAATTCGTGTTCCCTCAAAATTCGTGTACTCACTCTTCCACAAACTCCCACGCACTCTGCCACGCATTCCGTTGCTCGGCATAAGAAATGAAATCCGCATAAAAAGGAAGTTGACTCAACGTAGCACTATCACCAATCACAACCAGCTTCTTCCGCGCCCGGGTCATGGCTACATTCATGCGTCGTATATCAGAAAGGAAACCGATCTTACTATCAGCGTTACTGCGCGTCATACCGATGTACACGATATCCCGCTCCTGTCCCTGGAAGCTGTCGATCGTATTGACGGTGATATTGCCATTGTATGCCTTCAAAGCAGGCGAGTGCTGCAATTGCTCTTTCAGCAATTCAACCTGCTGCTTGTAAGGCGAGATCACAGCAATAGTAGGAAAGCCGTCAGGTTGATACCTTTTCGAGAGGTCTGCCACCAGTTGCGTAAGATGCCTGAACAAAAAAGCAGCCTCTTCCGGGTTGGTAGTACTGGTGCCATCCTGCTTCTCATCATACCCGCAGCCAGCCGTATCGATAAACGACAATGGCCTGTCTGCATCAAACAACAAGTGACCAGCTACAGATTCATGCGCCTTCAACCGGTTGCCATAAAACACCCCTGATGAATAACCCATGATCATTTCGTGCATCCGGTATTGCTCTTCCAGCAGCACCACCGCTTCAGGATACAGCCGCACACATTTTTCCAGCAGGGTAGTGGCCAGCCCTTTCTGCGCAGCCTCCTGGCTCTTGATCGTAGGCGGCAGTTGACAATGGTCGCCAGCTAAAACTACTTTCCTCCCTTTCAATATAGGTATCCAGCAAGCAGGTTCCAGCGCCTGACCAGCCTCATCGATCACTACGGTTCTATACTTAAGGTGGCGTACGGTATAATGATTGGCGCCCACGAGCGTAGCCGTTATCACCTGTGCTCGTGTCAGCAGATCATTCACAATATATTGCTCGGTGTTCTCCACCTCCTTCATGATCTTGTGCGCCTCATCAAAAAGCGCCTTCCGTTGCTCACGCTCAGCCTTGCCAAAGTTGCGCTTGTACTTATGCGCCATATCCTTGTAAGAAGAAGCCTGCTTCTTCAGCCGCTTCACCTCCTTCATACTGGGGTGCTCCGATACCTTGCTGTCCAGTGTAAACGACGTTAACTTCTCCGATACACGGGCAGGGTTACCCACGCGCAGCACACTCAACCCCTCATCCGATAACTTTTCACTCAGCAGGTCCACAGCCGCATTGCTCGGCGCCACCACCAGAATTTGTTTCGGTTCATGTTTGATTAGCGCCTTGATAGCCTGTACCAGCGTAGTAGTCTTGCCGGTACCGGGAGGACCGTGAACGATAGCCAGATCATTAGCCGATAATATCTTGTGCACCGCAGCCTGCTGCGAAGCATTCAGCCGGGATATGGTATAAGGAAAATGTTCCGTCTCGAAAGTGGGAGCAGCATTACCGGAGAGCACCTGTATCAGCCTCCCTTCCTCTTTCTTCTCACTACGTGCAATAGCCAGCTTGAGCGCCTGCTGCATTTCATCATAACTGTTGTCGTCAAACAGCAGGTCGATGCCCAGCTTGCCGTCGCGCGCCCAATCGGGCAGCTCATCAGTACGTAAAGTAATTTTTAGCTTATTCCCCCCTTGGAAAGTAACCACACCTTCCACACGGTCAGCCTTGGGGTCATGGTTGGAAAACAGCGCCGCGGAAGCGCCAAACCGCAATTGATGCACCACATCCTGGTGCGTAGTGCGCTCCACCTCCACAGAAAGATAATCACCCCGCGTCATTTCCGTATCCCTGATCGCAATAGGATACCAGGTAAGCCCATAGGCCCGGCGCTCAGTTACCGAAAGTGTCTCAGCCTGCTGTTGATACAATCGCTTATCCTCCTCCTGCTCGATCTTCAATAACTCCTGCAGCTTCTTAAAATATTCCATGGCCGCAAAGGTAACACTACCCGGCAATTGCGCCAACCACCCGGCTGTCAGGCACACAAAGGAATGTTAAATACTCCCCCCCCAAAAAACAAAACTTACGCCCAGTACACCTTTGTCTCATACTCCATGGTGATCGTTCCGTCCTGCTGATAGGTATCGAACAACTCCGTAAGCACGCCCATCATTACGTCATACCGCTCATGGCCAGGCATCGGTATATAAGAAGCAGAAAGTAATTGCCCCTTTAGTGCTTCCCATGTTAGCTTCTCCTGGTGCGGAAATATGATCAGTTGCATAGCTGCCGGCGCAAAGAAATCGATTAAGGTATCCCGCACATCACGGCCGGAAGTAGAATAATCTGTCCCGAAATCCGACTTCAGCTTATCATAAGCAACAAGGAAAGGAGAACCCTGCAGCCGGATATTCCAGATCAGCGCAGTATGTCCACCAGGTTTCAAAATGCGCAAAAACTCCTTTTTGGTAGCCACAGGCTCCATCCAGTGAAAAGCCTGCGCCACAGTGATCAGGTCAACAGACTGAGAAGCCAGTCCCGTTGCTTCACCCTGCCCCTTGACACTACTGAAGCCGGGATAATGCGATAACTGTCCGACACTTGCCTCCCGCATGGCATCATTAGGCTCCACACACGTTACCCGGTAACCATTTTTCAGCAACAGTTCCGCAAAAATGCCGGTACCAGCACCAACATCGGCAATCGTATGATCATGCGTCAGCCCAAACTGCTCCCTGAAAAAAGTAAGCACAGCCTCCGGATAAGAAGGACGATACTTCACATAATTATCCACTCTTTTCGAAAACCTGCCGGTAGGATCAAGCGAAGAAAGGTCTGCAGCCATAACACAACTTTGAAGCAAAGCTAAGAAATAAAAAAGCCTTCCCGCATCTGGGGAAGGCTTCCTGATAACCCTAACCTCGCCTTTATGAAAAGTGGAACAATTATAAGATTATTGATTACTGCATAGTCGTAAAGAAAAATACCTGACCAGCCATGTCCACCTGCACAATGATATCTTTACTTCCCTGTTGCAGCTCTACGAAATAATTATCCTCATCCGCAAACTGACGGCCATACATCAGCATATCTGTGTCGTTATTCTCATTATCATCAAACATAAGCACTTCACCTACCTTATAATCTTTGTATTTATTGTTGATATACTTTTGAGCAGAAGCGGGAAGATCAGCAAAAGTCTTTGCCTGAGTAGTACCTACCAGCTCATTTTTGATATCGTAATAAGCGGTAGTCTTTTTCCCGTCCAGCATAAAAGTAGCCTCATCGAAATACTTCGTACGCTTCCAGGTTACATCCGTAATATTATTGCCAAAGTCTGCGCCGAACTGTTGCTTCGATTGATAAGTCACTTCCTTACCTTCCAGTTTCCTTAATTCCTTACGTTCTTCCTTCTTTTCTTTTCTGGCGGCGGCTACTTCTTTATTAGATTGTTGTATGTCTTTTTTAACAGTGGCATACTCGTTTTGAGCCTGCATAGAGGCGGTGGCCAGCAAAAGGGCCAGTGAGGAGATCATCAGCTTTTTCATTGTAAACTATTTTAATTGGTTTTGAATTATTTGCTGATGTAAAGCTACACCCCGCAAAACCCCTTGAAAAGCGCCAGTCGGCCAACAGGCCAAAACAGTCGTTGACCAGGCATGAGCGATACGCGCAATATGGAAACGTTTTGTCAGGCTGAGCCTGTCGAAGCCTTACAAAGAAGCATAGAAGTGTCGTGCTTCCTTCAGTGCAGGAACACAGATATGTTGCACAGCTTTGATATGCGTCAGTAAAATACTCTCATCGGTATTATCCTGCTGTTCAAGAATATCGAGGTGCGGTTGAAGCTTTTCAGTAAGCCCCATCACCGATACAGAAGTCTTCATGTTATGAGCCAGCACACGAAGCATAATGAAGTCCTTTCTTTTCAGGGCAAGCTCCAGCCCCTTCAGGTCCTCCGGTATCATCTCAAGAAACTGTTCCGTTACCGTTTTCTCATACTCCTTATTACCATTACTCACTTCGCGCATATACCCAAGGTCGATGTGCCGGTAGTTGGTAGGCGGTGGTTGATACAACCCTTTCTTTACAGGCGCCTCCGTTTGTTGCCGCCCGGTAAACCGGACGATCATCCGGTACAACTCATCTTCCTGTATCGGTTTGGAAATATATTCGTTCATACCGGCGCTGAGGCATTTCTCCCTTTCTCCCGCCAGCGCATGCGCGGTCATTGCAATGATAGGCGTAGTCAGTTGCAACGTATGCCTTATCTGCGCAGTAGCAGTATAACCATCCATGCCGGGCATTTGAATATCCATGAGTATCAGGTCGTACGATTGGCGCTGCAATTTTTCAAGCGCCTCTTTGCCATTCGCAGCAATCTCGTAAGGCAACTCCCAATAGCCAAGCAGGTGGCGCATCAGTTGCTGGTTGATCTCATTGTCCTCCACTACAAGAATACGCACATCGGCAGGCGCAGCATGCTTAAGCGATGCATCAGACCACTTGCGTTGATTGTTGATCACTTCCTGTGTGATCTTGTACGGAATTACGATGCGGAAAATACTTCCCTTATCAGGCTCACTGGTCACATCGATGGAACCATCTTGCAGTTCTACAAGGTCTTTTACAATGGAGAGGCCAAGCCCTGTGCCGCCATATTTACGGGTAATGGAATCTTCAGCCTGCCGGAATCGCTCAAAGATGCCGGGCAGTTTATCAGGGTCGATGCCAATGCCGGTATCACTTACTGTGATGCCCAATAAAATATTCTTCTCCTGAATACCTTCGTTACTGATAACCACAGCGATGCTTCCCTGTTGGGTAAACTTCACTGCGTTGCCGATCAGGTTTACCAGCACCTGCGTCAGCCGGGTGGCATCGCCGTTCAGCGTATCAGGTATGGAGTTGTCTACCTGCGTGGTGAATTGTAACCCCTTCTCCTTCACCTTTTCAAGAAACATGGTCTCTACCGAATACAGTAATTCCCTTATGCTGAAAGGCGTCGGCTCGATACGCATCATGCCCGCCTCGATCTTGGAGAGATCGAGAATATCATTGATAATGGTAAGTAAGCTATCCCCGGAACTTTGGATGGCCTGCACATAACCCGTTGATACGGGGTCTGTTTCACGCTTCTGAAGCAAACTGGTAAAACCCATGATGGCATTCATGGGTGTGCGGATCTCATGACTCATATTGGCCATGAAGTTTTCCTTGATACGCGCAGCCTCACGCACCTTCTTCTCCGAAGCATCCAGTTGACGGATCAGTTGATTCTGCTGCCCGATACGGTTAATAATGAACCAGAACAAAACAGCGCCACTGATGAGCACCAGGATGATCAGCACCATGCCGGCGGTACGAGCCTCACGCCCGTTCTTATCTACCTCGTTGGTAAGCATGCCCAGCAGCTGCTGCCGGCTGCTGTCGATCTTGCGGGCTGTAGCCATGATGTCCAGCGTAAGCTGCGCATTTTGAGGAGTGGCAAACAGATCTTCCGCGGCTGTCTTGCCCGTACTGTGAAAAGTATCCAACACCCGGTGACTGAAAAGTAACTTTTGCCTGACCAGTGTATCCAGTTGATCGATGAACCTCACAGAGTTGTCATCATCATTGATCTTCTGTAGCATGCCCAGGTCCTTTTCCACTTCGGCCACCTGGCGCTCTATGCCTGGCAGGTCAACACTATCGCGTTTAGTAATAGTTTGAAGCACACCATTCTCCACGGCATGCACCCCTTTTTCCAGTGCACGCAGTTCATTCTCTACCCCAAATTCATATAGGAGGCGTTCATTACCTGAAATAAGACCATTGATGTTTTTAGCGGAATTGTATTGCAGATAGATCAGCAGCAAGTTGCCGGCAATAAAGGCAGCCAGTATATAGTAAATGATCTTTTTACTGGTCATTGCTATTAAATAATATGCTAATGTAGTTTAAAAATGATCACCCCTGCCTATGCTTCCTTTTGCCAACCCGTCTTAGGGATAAGTACGTCAGACCAACAAGTAAACAAGTGTCTGCAATGAATAATATGATGAGAAAAGATTTCATACCTTAAAAAATAAGGCCCCGGTAGAAACCAGGGCCGTTAACCAAAACTAACTGCTTATGAAAAAAGATTAAAGAACTATGCGTATCTGCTCTATTGCATTTTTGCTTTATCGCATTTGCTGATGTAAAGATGCAATCAAATCCCGCGCCCGCCAATAGCAAGGCGGCTATCAGGCACAATGAGTCGGTGAATCCCGAAATCCGGTCGGTGAACCTTTAGAGGATATTCATCCTCTTATTCAGCGCACTGCGGTAGGCATCCGCCACAGGGAGAGATTTGCCATTGATAATCAATGCGCCATCCTGGATGGTCTCGATCTTGCCTATGGACACGATATACGAACGATGCACGCGCAGAAACCTGCCGGCAGGCAAGCGCTCCTCCACGGCCTTCAGGGTAGTGTGGACGGCATAAAACTTCGTGGGGGTATACAACTTTACATAATCGCCCATGGCTTCGGCATACAAAAGATCATCGAGGCCCAGCCGGCGAACAATATTGGAGTCGCGGATAAAAATGAATTCATCCTCAGCCAGTTTCACCTCCTCCTTGTTACTATCCAGCATATCACGCACCCGGTCAATAGCCTGTATAAAGCGGGCAGGAGTTACCGGCTTTACAATATAATCAGCCACATTCAGCTCAAACGCCTCAGCGGCATATTCCTTTTTGGAGGTGGTAAAAACAATAAGAGGCCCATTATCGCCCAGGTTGCGGGTCAGCTCCAGCCCACTCATCCCCTGCATCTCGATATCCAGCAAGAGTAGGTCTACCGTTTCTTCCCGGATAAAGTTCCAGGCTTCCATGGCATTGCTGCATTCGCCCAATACGGTAAGGTCCTTTACCTGGCTGGCCAACTGTTTAAGCGTAGTTCTGGCGATCTTGTTGTCGTCGATGATCAGGCAATTCATATAATAAATATACTCAATCCCAATAAAAATGCCTCCGGAGTTACCGGAGGCCTGAAAGTATTTTTGTATTCCTTCTGTATGCTGTTTTCTGTCTTCTGTATTCTTTCCTCAACAATTCGCCAGCCCGCAAGACATGCCGTCCGGCTCTACCTGGATAGTGGGATGCTGAACATTTTGCGCCACGATGATCTCCCGTGCCCTTTCCAGCAGGCTGCCAAGGCGATAGGTATCGATAGGCTGCTTCACAACAAGGTGAAGCGAAAGAATATTCTTTTCGCCGTCCATGGTCCAGCTATGCACATCGTGCACGCCGGTCACCTCAGGCAGCTTCTTTAACTCGGTAATAATAGTCTGTTCATCTACAGAAGCAGGAGCAGCCTGCAGGAAGATCTTTAACGTAGCAAGGATATTCCGCGTAGCATTATAAAGAATAAATAAAGCAATGCCAACAGACAGCAGCGGATCGATCCAATACCAATGCGTAAAATACATGATCACAGCGCCCGCCAGTACAGCTATCCATCCCAATGCATCCTCCACAAGGTGCAACATCACAGCCCGCTGGTTCAGCGATTGACGCTCACCCGTGCGCAGGCGCAGTATGGCAAGCCCGTTAAAGAGGATACCGGCTACGGCCAGCCACAACACACCGGTCGTTTTTACTGCCTCTACAGCAAAGAAACGCGGAACAGCCTCCGTTAGGATTACGATAGAACCAGCCAGTAATATTAAAGAAGTGAGAAAAGCCGCCAGCGTGGAGAACCTTCTTTTGCCATAACTGAAAGTAGAAGTCCTGCCCTGGCCCGATTGCTTTTCCAACACAAGTGCTGCCGCAATAGCGATGCTGTCGCCCAGGTCATGAATAGCATCCGAAAGAATAGCTACAGAATTAGTGTACAGCCCACCGATAAACTCGATAACAGTGAAGAGCACATTGAGCACCAGCGCCACACGCATATTTTTAACGACAGGGTGCACATGCAGGGAAGGGGAGGCGTGGTCATGGTCACCGTGCGAACAGTTACCATGTTCATGAGAATGAGTAGGATGATCGTGATTTGCCATACTGTAAAGGTACGGAGAGAGAGCGTTATACTTTTTCTGCTATCATCGTAAGTTTCCGATGCCGTAAACCCCAAACAGCCATACTGTCCAGCACCATGGTGAGCGATTTTCCCGATTTCGTAAGCTCATATTCAATACACACAGGAATAGAATCGTATACGGTACGCTTGATCATTCCATTCAGCTCCAGCTCTTTAAGCTCTTTGGACAACATACGCGCAGTAATATTGGGAATACCACGCTCTATTTCCTTGAAACGTTTCTTGCCAAACAGTAAAGTACCTATGATCGGCAGTTTCCATTTGCCACTCAACACGTTGAGCGTGTCATTCACCGCCAGGATGAATTCTGATGAGCAGCTTTTAACATTTTTTAACTCTTTTTCGAACGGCGACATAATAGCAAATTTAAGTAGAATCGGCCTTTAGAGGGATTGCTATACAAAAATATACCGGTATACTTTTGTATAGTGCTTACTTTTGTATAGTAAAGGTAAATACTTTTGTGATGGAAAAAGAGAGACGCCTTTTTAAAAACAAAAACAATCACCCAATGTTCAAGTTCAAAGCAATTACTGTTGTAGCAGCTGTAGCGCTGTTATCGTTTACCCTGCCATTTGCAATATCCTGGAAATCTGACAACGTACACTCAAGATTCGGATTCAGTGTGAAGCACATGGGCATCGCCACCTTCAATGGCAGCTTTAAAGATTACAAGATCTCCATCAGCCATAATGCAGAAGATTTTTCAGATGCTGTGGTAGAAATGACTGCTGAAGTGAAAAGCATCAACACCGACAACGAAATGCGTGATAAGCACCTGCAAAGCGCAGATTTCTTCGATGCTGCCCAATTCCCCCAGCTCACTTTCAAAAGCACATCCTTTAAGAAAGTATCAGGCAGCAACTACAAAGTGGCCGGAGACCTTACCCTGCATGGCGTTACCAAAAAGGTCGAGCTGGATGCCGTACTGGTAGGAAAAGCAGTTCACCCCCAAAGCAAGAAAGACATGGTGGGCTTTAAAGTGAGCGGCACCATCAAGCGTTCCGATTTTGGCATAGCTACAGGCTTCCCCGCTGCAATGCTGGCCGACGAAGTTGCCCTGGCAGGTGATTTTGAATTCATAAAAGACTAACTTAGTCACATGAAGAAGATCATATTTTCATTCGCAACACTGCTGGCATTAACAGCAGTGTTCGCTTTCTCCGTAGCGAAGAGCTGGGAGATCAAAAAAGACTATAGCATTAAATTTACCAATGATGATGCCGAAGGCATCTTCAAAACCTTTACCGGAAGCATTGTGTTCGATGAGCAAAACCTCGCTGCCTCCAAATTCTCTGTGAGCATCGATGTAAACTCCATCAATACCGGCAATGGTATGCAGAACAAACATGCCAAAGGCGAAGAGTGGTTTGACGCGGCAAAGTACCCGCAGATCGTATTCAATTCAACAAAGATCGCTAAAACAGGCACCGGCTGGCAAGCTACCGGAACACTGGAAATGCATGGCGTGAAGAAAGAGATCAATATCCCATTCGCCTTTGTACCCAAAGGAAATGAAGCGGTATTCTCCGGCACGTTCACAGTAAACCGCAGCGATTACGGCATCGGCAAGCCAGCCACAGGTACGGGAGCATTAGTGAAGATAGAAGTGTATGTACCTGTTACTAAAAAATAAAAGGTACACACATGTTTAAAAGAGCATTCTTATTAGGTATAGTATCCGGCGCATTAGCTGGCGTGGCATCCCTGGTATACGCCTGGCGATACCGCGAAGCACTGGGCGTTGACTTTTCTACAGTAGCAGCTACCACCTCTATCATAGCCGCTTCAGTAGGCGGTGGGGTATTGGCCGCCCTGGGATATGTGCTTTCGTATAAGCTGTGGAAAGACAAAGGAGAGATCATCTTCAACCTGGTCTTCACCATCCTCAGCTTTGCCAGCATCCTGGCCCCACTGGCTGTAAGGCTGCCACTCGACGTGGAAATGCCCGAATTGTTCCCCGGACTTACCGTGCCTATGCACTTCTTTCCAGCCTTGGGTTGGTTTACACTCAAGCCCCTGTTCATAAAACAGGAAATAAAGAACTAAGATAAATCGGCAGGCATTTAAACCGATAGGCTATATTCAAAACGCTAAGGCTGTTCCCCACGAACAGCCTTTTGTATTGACTCCCGACTCTGAACTCTTGACTCTGAACTCACGACTGACTCCTCCTCACCTCTATCACCACAAACTTCGAAGTAGGCGTATTACTCTTTTCTGCAACACTGTCAATGGGCACCAGCACATTAGTTTCAGGAAAATAAGTAGCAGTACAACCGGTAGGAATAGCATACGGAATTACGATAAACCTGTGCGCCACCCTTTCTACATCGTCATGATAATTGAAGAGGTCCACCACATCGCCACTTTGCAGGCCCCGCTGCCACATATCATTTTGATTCATAAAGATCACCCGGCGTTCATGGTAAACACCCCGGTAGCGATCGTCGAGGCCATAAATCGTAGTATTGAACTGGTCATGACTGCGAACCGTCATCATCAGCAATTCATCCTGGCCCAATACAAGTGGCTCCTGCATAGCAACGTTGAAATGCGCTTTGTTGGTTGCTGTATCAAAGTGGCCTTCGCGGTTACAGTTGGGAAGATAAAAGCCACCCGGTAGGCGCACCCGTTTATTGTATTGATCAAAGCCCGGAATGGTGCGCTCGATATCATCGCGGATATGATCATAATGCTGTAAGTATTTGTTCCAGTCCACCGGGTTACGGTTGCCCAGCGTGGCTTTGGCGAGACGGCATACAATCACCGGTTCACTGAGCAGGTCATCGGATATGGGCGTTAATATTCCTTGCGAAGATTGAATAACTCCCATGGAGTTTTCACAACTCACAAACTGTGCTTCACCATTCAGTATATCCTTATCGCTACGCCCAAGGCAGGGAAGGATCAGTGCTTCATCACCATGCACCAGGTGACTGCGGTTTAATTTGGTAGACACATGCACGGTTAGCAGGCATTTGCTCAACGCTGTTGCCGTGTATAACGTATCAGGAGTAGCAGAGAGGAAATTGCCACCCATGGCAAAAAATACTTTCCCTTTGCCATTGTGCATCGCTTTGATACTGGCAACAACGTCCAATCCATGATCGGCAGGCGGTTCAAAACCGAATGTTCGCTGAATCGATTGAAGAAAGCGAACAGAAGGCTGTTCATAAATGCCCATGGTTCTGTCGCCCTGCACATTACTGTGTCCGCGTACGGGACAGGTACCAGCCCCCTTCTTGCCAATACTGCCTTTAAGCAATAATAAGTTCACCACCTCTTTGATCGTGTCCACGGCATTCTTATGCTGCGTAAGGCCCATAGCCCAGCAGGCAATGATCTTCGTTTTGTACTTCAGCAAATTGGCTACCTCTTGCAGTTGCACCAGATCAATGCCACTGGCCTGCACCAGCATGTCCATATCGAGCTCACCCAGGTGTTGCAACAAGTCATCATAACCCAATGTATTGGCCCGTATGAAACCATGGTCAAACACCTTACCCGGCTCCTGTTCCTCAGCATCCAGCAATAGCTTTTCCAACGCCTGCAACAGCGGCATATCGCCATTGATCTTCACTGGCAGGTACACATCAGAAAGGGGAGTAGTGATGTGCAACATCCCTTTCAATTGCTGTGGATTATTGAAACCCATCAATCCCGCTTCAGGCAGAGGGTTGATGGAGATGATCAATGCACCGTTGGCTTTTGCCTTTTGCAACGCAGAAAGCATGCGCGGGTGATTGGTACCAGGATTCTGCCCCATAATAATGATCACTTCTGCCTCATACAAGTCTTCCAGCTTCACACTCCCTTTACCGATGCCCAGCGATTCACCCAGCGCCACACCGCTACTTTCATGACACATATTACTGCAGTCAGGCAGGTTGTTGGTGCCATACGCACGAACAAACAACTGGTACAGGAAAGCCGCTTCATTACTGGTGCGTCCTGATGTATAAAAGATAGCCTCATTGGGAGAAGACAAGCTGTTAAGTATTGTAGCGATCCTATCGAAAGCCGCATCCCAGGAAATAGGCTGATAATGCGTAGCACCTTTAGGAAGAAACATGGGTTGCGCAATGCGGCCTTTACGTCCGATCTCATAGTCGGTAAGCGCCGCCAGCTCCTGCACACTATGTTGAGCAAAGAAATCCGGCGTTAACTTTTTGGCCGTAGCTTCCTCTGCTACCGCCTTGGCGCCATTCTCACAGTACTCGGCAATCCCGCTGCGTTCATCGTCCGGGTCAGGCCAGGCGCAGCTGGGACAATCATAACCACCCTTCTGATTTAACTTGCTCAATGCCTTCAATCCGCGCACAACACCAGCTTCTCCAAATACATGCTGGAAGGCATGAAACACAGCCGGAAATCCTGCAGCACTTGTTTTCACAGATCCAAGCCTCAGGCCTGTAAACAGATCCGGGTTTTCCGCACCGGGCACCGATGGAGTATGATCGTCACTCATAGCCTATTGTTTTAATTCGTGTAATTCGCCAAAATTCGTGTTGTCAATTCGTCAAAATGCGTATTTCCCCACAGTAAATATTAAAACGATGATTGCGCAGGAAGCCCACAAGCGTCATATTATTCTCCTGAGCCAGCTCTACGGCAAGGCTGGAAGGAGCACCCACGGCAGCCACTACTTTGATGCCAGCCATAGCAGCCTTCTGTATCAACTCGAAGCTGGCGCGACCACTCAACAATAAGACCTTATTATCCAGCGGCAACAGGTCCTGCAAAAGGGCAGCACCAATAAGTTTGTCCAGCGCATTGTGACGGCCCACATCTTCACGCAGCATACAAAGCTCCCCTTCGGCAGTAAACAACCCGCAAGCATGCAGGCCGCCGGTACTCTCGAACACAGCCTGCTGTTGCAGCAAGCTGGCTTGCAATCCATGCAGCATGCCTTCAGCGATTACCAGGCGATCATCGGAATTGTTGAGGAACGGCGATACCGTTTTGATCGCATCGATGCTGGCCTTGCCACAAACCCCACAGCTGGAAGTAGTGTAGAAATTACGGTCAGCCTGATGCAACCGCGGTTGAATAGCAGGATGCAACGTTACCCGCACACTATTCATGCCGGCCAATACAGGCGAAATATGTAGGATAGCTTGCCGCTGTTCAATGATCCCTTCCGTAAACAGGAAGCCTGCCGCCAGTTCCTCATCATTACCGGGCGTGCGCATGGTGATGGAAACATTGCGATGTAGCGGTTGCGGCCCATAAGACAATTGTATTTCCAGCGGTTCTTCAATGGCCAGCACATCATCAGCCACCAATACCTGTCCTCCTTCCACTTTCCGGATCGTGCGTGTTATCACAGCATGTGTCTGCATTAGAAAACTTTAATACCCGAAAGTTACCGCTATTTTAAGACTTCAACCTTAGGAAGCTATCTTTGTTGGAAGACCTGTCAGACTGAGCCTGTCGAAGTCTTGCCTGACAGAAATGGCTATCAAAGCAAACGGCTCGCAGCTCGTTGCTCGAAGCTCGCAGCTAAATGTAACTACCATGAACGCAGAACAACAACGATTACAACAGGAAGGCTGGAAAAGATGGGGCTCGTATGTGTCAGACAGGCAATGGGGTACGGTGCGTGAAGATTACAGCGCCAATGGCGATGCCTGGAATTATACCACCCACGATATGGCCCGCAGCATGGCCTGGCGCTGGGGCGAAGAAGGCATTGCCGGCATCAGCGACGATCACCAGTTGTTATGCTTTGCATTGGCCCTCTGGAACAAACGTGACGCCTGTCTCAAAGAACGTTTCTTTGGGCTTAGTAATCAGGAAGGCAATCATGGCGAAGATGTGAAAGAACTCTACTATTACCTCGATGCCACGCCCACACACTCCTACATGAAAATGCTGTACAAATACCCACAGCAGGAGTTTCCCTACGAGCAGTTGGTGCGCGAAAATGCCCGGCGTGGTAAGCAGGATGAAGAGTTTGAACTGATGGATACCGGTATCTTCAACGACAATAAATATTTTGATGTATTTGTAGAATACGCCAAGGCCGGTACAGACGATATACTCATCAAGATCACCATTCACAACCGTGGTGGCGAAGATGCCAGCCTGCATGTGTTGCCCACCATTTGGTTCCGCAACACCTGGTGCTGGGGCAGGCACGATTACAAACCAAGCCTATACCAGGCAGGAGACAATACCATTGGCCTTTCGCACAACGATATGGCCATGGCCTGCCTGCATTACGAAGGCAATGCCCGCACCCTCTATTGCGACAATGAGACCAACACCGTTCGCCTGTATAACTACGACAACAAAAAGCCATGGCGGAAGGACGGCATCAATGACTTCCTCATACACAAAAAAGATTCAGTCAACCCCGTAAAAGAAGGTACTAAAGCCGCAATAGATTATGATATCACCATACCTGCCGGCCAGTCCCATACCATCAGGCTGCGGCTGTGCAACCACAAGGAAAAAGAATATTTTGACCACTTTGATACCATCTTTGCAAAAAGAATAACAGAAGCCAATAATTTCTACGAGCACCTGCAACATACTATACAGGATGAAGATGAAAAATTAGTCCACCGGCAGGCGATCGCCGGTATGCTGTGGAACAAACAATTCTATTCCTATAAAGTACAACAATGGCTGGATGGCGATCCAGCCATGCCCACACCGCCGGCACAACGATTGGAAGGCCGCAATGCCGATTGGCGGCAAGTCAACAACGAACACATTCTATCAGTACCCGATAAATGGGAGTTTCCCTGGTATGCCGCCTGGGACCTCGGCTTCCATTGCGTAACCATTGGCATGGTAGATCCCGACTTCGCCAAATACCAGTTACAATTACTCACGGAAGAATGGTACATGCATCCATCTGGCATGCTGCCCGCCTATGAGTGGTCCCTGGGCGATGCCAACCCACCCATACATGCCGGTGCAGTGTACCGCGTGTTCAGGCAGGACGCAAGAGCCAAAGGCGTCAAAGATTATGATTTCCTCGAATCGGTATTCCACAAGCTGCTCATCAACTTCACATGGTGGGTAAACCGGAAAGACCGAATGGGAAGCAACATCTTCGAAGGCGGCTTCCTGGGGTTGGACAACATTGGCGTATTCGACAGAAGCGCCTCCTTACCCGACGGAGCAGTCATTGAGCAGGCAGACGCAACCAGCTGGATGGCGATCTATGCGCTCAACATGCTGCACATATCACTGGAGCTGGCCACGCGCAGCAAAGCATACACCGGCATGGCCACCAAATTCTTTGAACACTTCCTGTACATCGCAGGCGCCATGGCCAGCATGGGTAAAGAACATACCGGACTCTGGGATGAAGAAGATGAATTCTTCTATGATCAGGTACGCGCACAAGACCGCAGCATTGTAAAGCTGAAAGTGAAGAGTATGGTAGGGCTGATTCCCTTGTTTGCAGTGGAAGTGATCACGGAAGAAACACTGAAGAACAACCCGGTCTTTGCCGAGCGCATGCAATGGTTCCTGAGGCACCGGCCCGATCTCGCTTTACTGGTATCACGCTGGTTCGAAGAAGGAAAACGCGATGTGCACCTGTTGGGCCTGCTGCGTGGCCACCGCATGAAACGATTGCTGAGCCGCATGCTCGACGAAACAGAATTCCTGAGCGATCATGGCATACGGTCGATGTCGAAGAGATATGGTGAACAGCCCTACAGCATACACATCAACGGCGGAGAGTTGAGAGTACAATACGTGCCGGGAGAAAGCGACAGCAATATATATGGCGGCAACTCCAACTGGCGGGGGCCTGTCTGGATGCCGATGAACTTCCTCATCATCGAAAGCCTCCGCAAATACCACTTCTATTACAGCGATGATTTTAAAATAGAGTACCCAACCGCCTCAGGGCATTACCTTACCCTGAAAGAAGTGGGTACTGCTATTGCCAATCGTCTGCTAAAAATATTCCTGCGTGATGAGAAAGGCAGGAGAGCAGTCTTCGGTGATAATGAAAAAATGCAAACCGATCCCCATTTCAAAGACTATGTATTATTCCATGAATACTTCCATGGCGATAACGGCAAAGGCCTCGGCGCTTCCCACCAAACCGGCTGGACGGGCCTCGTCGCCAACCTCATCATCATGAAGAACGGCGGATAGACTACTTTGTCAACCTGGGCCTGTCGAAGACGAATCTTGTCACCCTGAGCTTGTCGAAGGGTCCTCAAAGGGTGGGTCGCCCTGTGGGGCTGAGCCTGTCGAAGCCCGCAGCTTGTCAGGAGTTGTCGAAGCAAACGTCTTTCACGTCTCACCTCTCACGTTTCACGTCCAGGAGCGGCTCACCCTGGCTTAGTTAGTAGCAGCAACCTCCAACAAAGGCTCCAGGTCTTCCAGTTCCGCCTCCGTAAAAAGCTTCGACTGAATATAGAACCGTACACCCAGGGGAATTTCCAAAGAGAAACTGCTACCCCTGCCCGGCGTAACGTCGAGGATCAGTTGCGTGTGTTTCCAGTATTCAAACTGATCGGCGCCCATGAAAAATTTACAACCATGCACTTCACCGAGACACACATCACTGCTGCCCGTTTTAAATTCTCCTTCGGGGAAGCACATGGGTTGACTCCCATCACAACAGCCACCACTCTGGTGAAACATTAATGGACCATTTTGAGCCCTCAACCGGTCGATCAACTCATTAGCCTTATCGGTAGACAGTATTCTTGGTATAGGCATAACATACATTTCTTCATCCCTGACACTTAAAAGAATCCTAATTTCTGTTTGCTGTAAGAGATCAGCATATTCTTGGTTTGACGGTAATGATTCAGCATCATCTTGTGCGTCTCGCGGCCAAACCCTGATTTCTTATACCCGCCAAAAGGAGCATGCGCAGGATAAGCATGATAACAATTCACCCACACGCGGCCGGCCTGTATTGACCTTGGCACCTGATACAGTTCATGCGCATCCCTGGTCCACACACCGGCCCCCAAACCATACAGCGTATCATTCGCGATGGCGATAGCTTCTTCCGTTGTCTTGAAAGTGGTTACAGAAGTAACAGGCCCGAATATCTCTTCCTGGAAAACACGCATCTTGTTGTGGCCCCTGAAAATAGTAGGCTTGATATAATAGCCATGCTCAAGGCCACTGTTCTGGTGAAAAGCTTCACCACCACACAACACTTCAGCACCTTCCTGCTTGCCGATATCGAGATAACTTAAGATCTTATTATATTGGTCTTCACTTGCCTGAGCGCCCATCATCACAGTACCGTCAAGTGGGTTACCCATTTTAATAGCCTTGGTGCGTTGGATCACCTTACTCATGAACTTGTCATAAATGTTTTCATGCACGAGTATCCGGGAAGGGCATGTACAAACCTCACCCTGGTTCAGTGCAAACATCACGGCACCCTCGACAGCCTTATCGAAAAACTCATCATCGGCATCCGCAACAGACTCGAAGAAGATGTTAGGACTTTTACCACCCAATTCCATGGTCACAGGTATGAGGTTTTCAGAAGCATATTGCATGATCAGGCGGCCGGTAGTAGTTTCGCCCGTAAACGCTACTTTATTTACCCTTGGAGAGGAAGCGAGCGGCTTACCTGCCTCTACGCCAAAACCAGTTACAATATTCAACACCCCTTTAGGAAGGATGTCGCCAACCAGTTCCATCAGCACCATAATACTGGTAGGCGTTTGTTCGGCAGGTTTTACCACCACGGTACACCCTGCTGCCAGCGCAGGTGCAATTTTCCAGGTAGCCATTAATAAAGGAAAGTTCCAGGGAATGATCTGGCCCACCACACCAATCGGCTCATGCAGGTTGATACTCACTGTAGTTTCATCGTGCTCACTGATAGTGCCCTCTTCACTCCTGATCACACCGGCGAAATAGCGGAAATGATCGATAACCAGCGGAAGATCAGCCGCCCTTGTTTCACGAATGGCCTTGCCGTTGTCGATAGTTTCCACAATAGCCAGGTATTCAAGATTATCCTCGATCACCTGCGCAATTTTCAGCAGCAGGTTGCTGCGATGACTCGCGGCAGTTTTACTCCAGGTTTTAAAAGCCTCGGTAGCTGCATCGATCGCCAGATCGATATCTTTGGCATTACCCCGCGCAGCCCGGGTAAAAACTTTCCCGTCGATGGGAGATACATTGTCGAAATATTCACCGCTGGAAGGGGCAATCCATTGTCCCCCAATATAGTGATCGTATTTTTCTTTGAAAGATGGCCGGGCGGCCACGTTGCCTTTTGGTGCAGACGCTGTTGCAGTACTCATAATGGAAGATTTATCGTTAGAAAATTAGACACTGAATTTCACACCTTAAAGCGGCAGAAGGCACACACGATCGTCTTTTAAAATAGGACGATCGTACTTTTCTTTTGCGTGGCGCGTCTTAATTGTTTAAATTGATAAAGTAAAAAAGATTGCACATGCCAGCCAGAAATCTCCTTAGTAAAGTAGATCTGTCAAATCCTAAGTACCTGCAAACATTGGTGGAGAACCGGCGTGTGTTTAACCTCCAGAATTGCGAGCTGAATATCTTCGAAACATACAAGGATGCCTTTCATATCCCGCTGACATTTAATGATTTTGTGATCACCAGCATGGTGAGAGGCAAAAAAATAATGCACCTCTTCGATAAACCCGCATTCGATTACCTGCCCGGAGAAACCGTGATCGTGCCTGCACACGAAACCATGGTGATCGATTTCCCCGAAGCGCAACAAGAGAATCCTACCCAATGCATTGCCCTGGCGGTGGATGCAGAGTATGTGACAGAGACGATGTCTTACATGAACCATTATTACAACCACAAAGATGAAATGCGTGAGTGGAAGCTGCAGTTCAATCAGTACCATTTTGCCAACGATACCGAGGTAACAGGATTGATCAATAAATTGATCCGCGTTTGTAGCAGCAGCGATAAAGCCAAAGATGTATTTGCCGATCTCACACTAAAAGAATTATTGATCAGACTGGTGCAAAGCCAGCACATGCAGCAGGTAGCCATCGAAAGCGATACACAGAAAAACAAAGACAGAATGCACTACATCCTGCATTACATACACGAACACCTGACAGAGAAAATAGCAGTGGATGCCCTGAGCAGAAAAGCCTACCTAAGCCGCAACCTGTTCTTTAAATGGTTCAAAGAGCAGGTAGGCATTACCCCGCTGGATTATATCAACAACGAACGCATCAAGCTGGCCAAGCAGTTATTGGGCAATCCGCAAAACAGTGTCAACTCGGTAAGTATACAATGCGGCTTCAATGATGTCAACTATTTTATCCGCCTTTTCAAAAAGACAGAAGGCATTACTCCCCGCGCTTATAAAGATTGCATGATGCAGAACTAAAAAGATTTATTACTTTAGGCGTAGGCCTGTAATATGACATCATCAACAAACACTGCTTTATGGGATCAGCTACGCCATGGGGATGAAAAAGCATTATATGCCTTGTACCAACTATATTATGATGAATTACTGCAATATGGCGGGAGGCTTTGCGCCAACACCCACGACAGTAAAGATGCCATCAACCTTGTATTTGCCGGCCTGTGGACCAACCGTCAGCAATTACCGTCAGTCACCCATCCCAAAGCCTACCTCTTCACCTGCTTTAAGAACCGGATGCTGCGCACCCTGCAGAAACAGCAACATAAGTTAGTTCCCATCACTGCCGCTACCGAAAGCTTCATAATTCCCACCGCCTCCGTAGAAGAGATGCACATCGAATTGCAGGAGCAGGAACAGCTCAAACAGCGTGCTGCACAGGTGTTGAGCCAGCTCACACCCCGCCAGCAGGAACTGATCAGGCTCCGCTTCATAGAAGAAATGAGCTACGAGAAGATCGCCCTCCACCTCGATATCTCTGTCCGCACGGTCTACAACAGTATCCACGAAAGCATCAAGACCCTCAAGAAAATATTCGGACAGTGACCAGCTTGTCACCCTGAGTCCCGCTGGGCGGGATAAACTCTGTCGAAGGGCCGTATCCTGCTATCGAAGCAAACGGTACACAACTTTTCCTCCCAATCCCTAAAATCAAAAAAATCCTGGTTCAGACGGTAAAATTTCCTTACCTGATGTATCTTATTAAATACAGGGTCATGATTTGCCGGCACAGGCACAGCGTTTTACCCCTGTAACCCATTGTATGCCTGATTATAAGAATTACACCATAGAAGATTACGTGGCCGACGAATCTTTCGTGAACTACCTGCTCCAGCAAAATGAGGCAGACGTAGCCCTGTGGAAAGAGAGAAAGGACACCCACCAGTTGGACCCGGTAATATTGGCGCAGGCTACCCAGCTGTTCTTTGCCCTGAAAGAGCAGCACAAGACAGCCGATAGCAATAAAGCGGAGGAACTGGCAAAGCTGCAACAAATGATTGCGGCAACAGGAACACCTGTACACTCGATGAACAGCGAGAGCCGTCGCAAACGCTCCTTCCTGCGCTATGCGTGGCCAGCCGCGGCGGCAGTCCTTATTATCGCAGCCGCTACCTGGTACTTCTATCCATCACACATCGAATCCGTAACTCCCGATAAGAACTTCATGGCCTTCGCAGCCACACAAAACAATATCCAGCGCTTTACCTTACCCGATGGCAGTGAAGTAATATTGAATGGCAATTCATCCATTAACCTGGCGCCCGGCTTCAACAAAACAAAAAGAGAAGTACAGCTGATTGGAACAGCCTTTTTCCAGGTAGCCAAGAATCCCGACAAACCATTTACGGTGATCAGCGGATCAGTAAGCACAACGGCATTGGGCACCTCCTTTTACATACACCAGTCGTCCAATGCGGCCCCTACCACGGTGTCGCTCCTCACCGGAAAAGTAAGAGTAGATGTAAAGGGACAATCATCCGTACACCTTGTTCCTTATGAAAAAGCCAGCTATCAAAAAGAACAACAACTGGTAAAATCAACATTCGATAACGACGCACTCGTAAACTGGACAAAAGGATTGGTCATATTCAAAAAGGCCAATTGGGAACAGGTAAAAAGCATCATAGAAGAGTATTTCGACAAAAAGCTTGTCATTACTACCAGCAATCCAAAAGACATCAGTTTTACAGGAGAGTTCAAGGCCGATCAGTTGGAATCCATCTTATCGTCCCTGGAGTTTACCTATGATTTAAAATATACGATCCAAAACCAAACCGTCAACATCGCCTTTTAACCAGGCCGCTTAAACAAAACTGCTTATGACCTACACAACCAACGCTGTGGGCAAAGTCACCACTTTGCTCATCAGTACCGTCTTGCTGTTGTTCTCACTACTTCCCCTGCAGGGCATTGCCCAGGAAAACCAAACGGTGCAGATAGGATTTACAGAGGCACCCATGGAAAAAGTATTCAGTGAGATCACCCAAAAAGCGGGCGTTCGATTTGCCTACGATGCAGGCAAAGTAAACCTCACCAAAAAAATTACACTCCCCACGGCCAGTTACAAGTTGAAAGACCTGCTGGATAAAGTATGCGCCCTGGGCGGACTTACCTACCAGTTAAAGAACAACACGGTGACAGTAAAAACAATTAGTACAGACGCCCCCGAGGTCAGTACAGCATTAAAAGGTAAAGTAGTTACCGATACAGGCGATCCCCTGCCGTCCGTAAGCATCTACAACGCCAAATTGAAAGTCACTGTGGTATCCGATAAAGAAGGTGCTTTTGAAATACCTGCCGAGCCAAGGACACGCCTGGTATTTACCTGCATAGGTTATGAAGACAAGATGATGCAGGTGGAATCACTAAATCAACCGTTGACAATTGCGCTCACCTCTTCCGCTAAGAACCTGAGCGAGGTAGTAGTTACGGGCCTTGGTATCAAGCGTGAGAAAAAAGCCCTCAGCTATGCAGTAGGCGAAGTAAAAGGTGAGGCCATCGACAAAGCCCGCGAACCCAACGTCATCAACACACTGGCAGGCAGGGTACCCGGCCTGATCATCAGCAATACAGCGGGTGGTCCCGGTGGTGCAGCCAAAGTGCTCATCAGAGGCAACACAGATATTACCGGCAATAACCAACCCTTATATGTGGTAGATGGCGTACCCATGGACAATTCCAATTACGGTGCATCCAGCAATGATAAGTATGCATCAGGTTTTGACCTGGGCGATGCCATCTCAGCCATCGATCCAAATGATGTGGAAACCATTTCCATCCTCAAAGGTCCGGCAGCCTCTGCACTCTACGGCAGCCGCGCTGGTCATGGTGTGATCATGATCACTACCAAGAAAGGATTAGCACGCAAAAGCCTGGGAATAGAAGTGAACTCAACCGCCACCTTCGAAACATTGCTTACCCGTGCAGATGACAACCAATATGAATATGGGCAGGGCATGAACGGCAACATTCCTACCAGCCAGCTGATATCCCGCAACACCCTGTTCTCCAACTTCGGCGCAAGGCTCGATCCCAACCTTAAGATCCCGTCCTTCGATGGCGGGACGGCTTCCTACGGCCTTGTCAAGAACAACATTGAGAACTTCTTCCGCACAGGCACCACCTTTGCCAATAACATTGCACTTACAGGCGGTAACGAAATAAGTAGCTTCCGTTTCTCCTACAGCAACCTGTACAACAACGATATCGTTCCTAAAAGCTACCTCAATCGCAACACCTTTACTTTGCGCGGCACCAGCAAAATAGGCTCCCAATTGAACATCGACGTGCGGGCCACTTACATGAATGAATACGTAAAGAACAGGCCCGGCCTGGCCGATGATCCCAGCAACATTGGGTTCAACTTTGTGGGCCTTGCCAACAACGTAGATCAACAAGTATTTGAAAAAGGATACCAGGACCAGTTTGGTCAATATGTAGAGTGGGGTGGTGGCCAATACCACCTGAATCCCTATTGGGTTATCAATCGCATGAGCAATACCACCCGTAAAGACCGGCTCATGAGCATCATACAGCTCAATTACAACCCAACCTATTGGCTCTCCCTGCAAGGCAGGATCAACAACGACTTTACTTTCCTCGGCTTTGAGAAGTTTAGTCCACCTACCACACCCGGCGCGTTGACTGGCCGCCTCGATGGTACCGACACCCGCTTCTCTTATACTTCGGCAGACATGTTGATCACAATGAAGAAACAGGTAGGCAGCTTTGATGGGTCAGTCAACATTGGGGGTAGTATGGAGTTTTACCGCAACCGTGGCACGGCCAAGCTCGGTACCAACATGGTAGTAACAGATGCTATCGCTTTCAATAGTTTCAAAACAAACACCGTTACAGAAACCAATATCAGGAAAAGAAACAATTCTTTCTATTCCACCCTCAGCCTCGGATACAAAGGCTACCTGTTCCTCGATGCCACCATACGGCGCGATATTTCTTCCTCACTTCCCACTGCCAACAATAGCTACTGGTATCCTTCACTCGGCACATCCTTTATCGTATCGGACGCGCTGGATATCAAGAGCAGTTTCCTCAACTACCTGAAAGTACGTGCTTCGGCGGCAGAAGTGGGTAATGATACCGACCCTTACCAGCTCAACCTGAACTATCAGCTCAATCCATTACAACCTTCCAATACGGTTATCGGAGCCATTGCCAACGCGGCCAACCCCAACCCTTATCTAAAACCAACCCGTACCCGCAGCTTTGAAGCAGGGGTAGATGCAAAGTTCCTGAACAACAGACTCGGGCTGGAATTTACCTGGTACACCCAAAATTCAAGAGACCAGATCAACCTCATCAACATTCCTTTCTCCGGTGGATTTGCCACACAGATCATCAATGCAGGCAACATCACCAACACCGGCGTGGAAATATTGGTGACGGGTAAACCGGTAGTGACCAAAAACTTCAGCTGGGATATCGCCGCCAATGCAGCACACAATAAAAACACCGTGAAGTCGCTGGCAGAAGGTGTTACCTACATTACCCTCTCCGATGCAAGATGGCTGGGTATTTCTGTGATCGCTGAGCCCAATATGCCTTACGGTACTATACTGGGATACGATTACCAGCGAGCACCCTCCGGACAATTCATTCTCGATCCCATCACCTTGCAACCGTTGGCTGGTGATAACCGCGTGCCGGTAGGTAAGGGTACCTGGGACTGGACAGGCGGTCTTACCAATACCTTCCGTTTCAAGAATATCTCACTCACCGCAGTGATAGATATAAAAACAGGCGCCGATCTCTTTTCTATGACCAACCTCTTCGCCGTAACACGCGGGCAACATAAGATGACACTGGCCGGACGCAAAGAATGGATACAATCGGAAGAAGCAAGGCTCGCGGCAGGACAAACCCTCGAAGCCTGGATGGCCTCCGGCAATGCAAAAGGATATGTGCCCCAGGGCGTAGTGCAAACAGGCACTGACCCGGATGGAAAACCCGTTTACACCGCCAATACAAAACCGGTAGACCCCAACGTATATTGGCCATTATACTACGGTGACGACAAAGGCATTGCGCCGCCATTCATTTATGACGCCAGCTACATCAAGATGCGGGAGATCGTTGTATCCTATTCATTGCCCGCACGTTTGTCGAAGAAGATCAATGCCCAGTCCATTTCACTGTCAGCAGTGAGCCGCAACCCTTTCATCATTCATAAGAAAGTACCCAACATCGATCCTGACTCCAATTACAACAATGGTAACGGACAGGGTCTCGAATATGGTTCATTGCCCGGCAGAAGAAGCTGGGGCATCAACCTGAACATTAAGTTTTAAAGATGTTCTTGTCACCCCTGTCACCCTGAGCCTGTCGAAGGGCAGTCGAAGGGTGGGTCGCCCTCCAGGGGCGGCTCACCCTGGTCCAAAGTCGAAGGGTAACTTAAACGATCTAACATTAATACAAACTGTTATGAAAAAATATATATGCCTCATATTACTTACCGGGATGCTGGCAACAGCCTGTAAGAAATTTGGCGACATCAATACCGATCCTACAAAATCCTCCAACCTCGATCCGGCTATCCAGCTGGGCTACGCACAACAAAAGTTCTCCGGCGACCTCAACGTGCAGGAACGGCTGGGCGTGATACTCACGATGCCGCTGGTAGGTCATATCGGCGGAGCATGGGCCAACCAATACGGCCAGTTCTATGTAAAGCAGGAACGCTATGCCTCGCTGCTGTGGGAAGATAACTATGTGAACGAGATCAAGAACATACTCGATGCAGAAGAGCGCAGCCGCAACAACAACACGGCTAAAAACCTCAATGGCATGTGCCGCGTGATGAAGGTGTATCTCTTTGCCCGTCTCACCGATCTGTATGGCGATATACCCTATACCGACGCCTCGGCCGCTTACAGCAAAAGCAAACCGGCGCCTGCGTACGACAAGCAGGAAGATATCTACAACGATTTCTTCAAGCAGCTGGATACGGCCGCTACAAAGTTCAATGAAGGGCAGGACCTTGTAAGCAATGATGCCTTTTACAAAGGCAGCACCGCCAAGTGGAAAAAGTTTACCGCCTCCCTGCGCTTGCGTCTTGCGCTGCGGATTGCAAAGCGCAACCCCACCAAAGCGAAAGAAGAAATACAGAAAGCATTCACTGCGGGCGTCATTGCATCACAGGATGACAATTGCCTGATGCGCCATGATAATGTGCAGAACGATTACAGCGACCTCCGTGGTAACGGCTTATCTGCAGCCCTCAATCAGGGTGATCTGATTGGTTACAGGATGACGAGCACCTTCATCACCCAGTTGCAAAACACCAATGATCCGCGGCTCTACGTGATGGCGCGCAACTACCTCGATAAACCATTCAAGCCCTTCGAGCGGGTGGATATCACGGAGCAGGTAAAAGCACAGGTAGGTTCATTTGGCGTGCGTCCAGCCGACTTTATCTGGGACAACTGGCAGAATACCATTTACGTGAATACACCCGATGCACAAGGTGTGCCCGTTTCCAACAACGAACAGTTCATTCAGGTATCCAATTACCTGATTGCCCCCAACGCACCTTTTCTTCACCTCGGATATGCAGAAACCGAATTCCTGCTGGCGGATGCCTCCATAAGGTTCAACATGCAATTGGGAGCTACAGCCGAAGAGCATTATAAAAATGGTCTGACAGCAGCCTGCCGCCAGTTGGCCATTTACCCGAATGCCCCTGCTGTCAGCGATGCAGACATCACCAAATTCATAGCCGATAATGCTTTGCAGCCTGGCAGAGAGTTGCAACAGATCAACACACAGCTGTGGATCGCCCTGTTCATGAATGGCCCCGAAGCCTATGCCAACATACGCAGAAGCGGATTCCCCGTACTGCCATCAGGATTCAAATCTGGTTATTCAGATGCCACCCAGATGCCGAGGCGTATGGAATACCCCATTTCTGAAAAATCACTCAATGCCAAACATGCCGGCGAAGCCATCACCCGCATGGGCGGTAAAGATGACTGGAACAGCAGAGTGTGGTGGGATATGCCATAACGCAAGAGCTTGGGGCGTCCCGTACTTTAGTCGGGACGGCTCACCCTGAAAGAGTAGCACCGGTTCACATTTATGAACAACATCAATCAACACAGTATGCAACTTATCAATCATAAAATATTTTCCCTCCTCACCCGCATGACAGTTGTGATAGCTGCTATCACACTGCTGCATGCCTGTAAAAAGGATATTGCTGAAGATCCCGAATTCGGTGAAGGCGATTACCCGAGGATCTTTTATGCGCAGGGCAATTTCCCGCAAGCCGTCATCATCAATCAGAACGATACAGCCAAATATGGCGGCATTACCTATTCACCGGCCGGTAAGGTAAAGATCAGCTGGAAAGTGAATGATCAGGTAAAGTCGAATGACACCAGCTTTGCCTTTGTGCCTACAGCAGGAGGCGAGTACAACATCAAGCTGGAAGTAGAACTCAACGGATTGATATCAACCCGTAGTTCACAGGTAGTGGTAAAGCCTGCAACCTATACACGGAAGAATTTCAATAAAGTGGTGATGGGATATTTAAGCTATGATGGGCTCGGAACAGATGTGAAGTGGCCCTTTATCACCCACCTCGCAGCACAGATCGGAAGAGTGAGTTCCGATGGAGCTTTGGATATCACGAGAGGCAACGCCAACCAACTGGCGGATGAATTGGTAGCAAGAGGACATATACGCGGCATACCGGTATTGCTGGCCCTTTTTGGAAGGCTTACACCGGTGGATGGCTGGGCATTCTATGAAAGCGACGACATGGGGCCTGCTTTGCGTAGCGCGTCACTCCGTGCCGGATTGGTAACACAGGTGAAGAACTACCTGGCTACTACGAAGATGGATGGCGTGGAAGTAATGATGACCGACTTCAATGGATCGCCCAACTACAGCGCCAACCTTGCCGCGCTGGGTCTTTTCATTAAAGAGTTGAGAACAGCGTTACCTGCCAATAGCATCATTACCATTTCAGCAGGTACAGGCTGGCAGCATTGGGAGTATCCCGATCTTACACCTGTAGACTGGGTGAACGTGCGAGCCTTTGAAGACGGTGTGCATGTAGGACCAGGTGCGCCGGTGGGTCAGGCATCTTCCCTCGACTTTATGAAAACAGCAGCCGACCTGTGGCGTCAGTTCCATGTGCCTGCAGAAAAGATCGTGGTAGGTTTCCCTGCATTTGGCTTGCGCTACAATGAGCTGGATGCAAATGGCAACTGTGCCAGCTGGGGAGCTTACGATTACACCACCTACAAAAATATATTGACGTTGGATGCCGCCGCCAATAGTAAAGAGTTTGTCAACTCCTCCAAAGGAATCTATTACAACGGCGTTCCTTTGATCAAATCGAAAGCCGACTATATTAAAACCACTAACTACAAAGGAATGTATGGCTGGTACATGGACGCCGATGCTGCCGACAGTACCAAATCTTTGTTCCGTACTGCCTTCAGAGCATTGAACTAAACGGGGACACTCTTACGTTGTCATTTCGAACGTAGCCATCTGGGATTTCGAAAACATAGAGAGCTGCGGCGCAGTGAGAAATCTGCTTGCGACAAATAGGTAAATATCTCAAAAGAAATCTGCATGAAGAATGCCTATATACTTTCTTTCCTGCTTCTGTTTGCCTGCACCAAAAGCACGGCACAGAAGCAGGAGTTCATGGTGGGTGGTTATGTACCATCATGGAAGGACGGTTCGGCCATCGACTACAGCAAGCTCACCCATGTATTCTTTGCATTCATAAAAGCAAACCCCGACGGGAGCTTCCTTGCCTTCACACCCGAAGAGCAAACAGCTTTCAACACTTTCAAGATCCGCTCCGCTGGCAAGAAAAGATTTATTAGTCTTGGTGGCGGCAGCGATCAAACCATGCCGGTAATGGCTGCCACAGAAGCAGCCCGCGAAAAGTTTGCTACTGCCTGCGTTCAATTCTGTAAAGACAATGACCTGCAGGGCGTGGACATGGATTGGGAGCAAATCAGAGACAATGCCAATGCTGCCAATTACGAAGCATTGATGAAAGTATTTTCCGAAAAGTTACATGTGCAACAATTACTGTTGGTGGCCACTGTAGCCCACGGGTGGGGTGGAGAGTTCTATACTGCCCGTGCATTGAAGTATGCCGACTGGATACAACTCATGGCGTATGACCAGGCAGGCGCCTGGGCTGCCAGCCCTTACGGCAACCACTCCAGCTTTCAGCATGTATTGGATGCCGTTGATTTCTGGAAGCGCAAGGGCTACACCAAATCCTCCCAGATGGTGATCGGACTTCCCTTCTATGGTTATAAGTTCAGGAGCGATGCCGGCGGCCTCGCCAACCAGGTACCGTATAAAGACATTGCAAATTGGTTTCCCTTCCTCACACCAGCCGTCAATGAACACAACCTTGTTGTCTTCAACGGCCCCGACCTGATCAAAGAGAAAACCAGCTATGCCAAACGAAAAGGTTTTAAAGGTGTCATGATCTGGGAACTCACCCAGGATGTCCCATCAGACCAACCTAAATCATTATTGAAAGCTATTGAAGAAGCCGTGCGAGAATAATTGGCAGTGCTGCCATTATTTTGCTCCTTTATCTTGCACAACAGTAATATCTCGTGTTATAAAATCTAACTATTTGCCTTGCACGTAAGTAGTTGAAAATTTTACATGCAAATAATCAGGAGTATTCAAAATAGGATTTATGAAATAAGGGGAGAAAGAATAATGCTTGACAGGGATTTGGCAGCTTTATATGAAACAGAGACTAAAGTCCTAAACCTTGCTGTTAAACGGAATATTCAGCGGTTTCCGCAAGATTTTATGTTCCAACTTACTAAAGAAGAGGTTGAATCTCTAAGGTTTCAATTTGAAACCTTAGACAATGAGCCAAATTCTTTGAGGTTTCAATTTGAAACCTCAAAGATTGGTAGGGGCGGAAACAGGTATTTACCCTATGCCTTTACTGAGCAGTGAATCGCTATGTTAAGCGGTATTTTGAGCTCCAATAAAGCAATAAATATGAATATTGCCATTATGAGAGCTTTTGTGGAAATAAGACGTATTACATTGATTCAGAATGACTTAAAGACACAATTGAACGAAATAAAACAGCGTTTAGGAGAACATGATGTCCAATTATCAGCAATCTACGATGCGCTTGAAAATATGTTGGATGAAAAGGCGGCAGAGCGGCGGTGGGAAGATCGGGAGCGAATTGGGTTTAAAAATGGAATATGAGACTTAAAAGGTGTCTTTCGTTCATTGTCAATTATTTGCATATAGGGCTTATTCTTCTGTTTCCCACTTTATACAGGGAGTTGATCTTTTAACTTCGGCAGTCACTTTCTTGCCCTGACAGATGGCGGGCGACCATTTGGGCATTGCCTTCAACATTTTAATAAATTCCTTGTCAAACGCTGTATAGCTTGACTTCTCTTTTCGGGCCATTTGCGGGTCGATAATATTTCCGCTTTCATCTACTATAAATGTCATGTGTACAGATGAAGGTAAATCATCGGGATTATCGATCATTTCCTGCGGACACTTCATGTTTTTGTTTATGTATCGTGCATAGGCTACCGAACCACCGGGGAACTGTGGCTCTAACTCATACTGTGTATACACCTGCTTTTTAAGCGCTTTGTTATAATAAGATTTACAAGTAGCAGGCTCTTCAGCCGTAACGTCAATACCATTTTTCTGAAGGTTATTTGCCATCCAAAATACCGGGATCAGTAATATAAAACTCCACTTAAGCATACAGGAAATAATACATTGAATTGTTAAAAAGATACGCTGTTCAAGTCATCCCTCCTGCAAAGTTCATTTACCCCTTCCAAAGAAGTATTGGGCCCATACTTTTGTTCTGTCAATAACAATATAAGAAAATAAAAACGAAAACAATGGCAACACAAAGCCCAAAAACAGTGACCACGCAGGAAGTGGCAATCCGCTTCCATGAACTTGCACAGCAGGAAGAATGGTTTGAAATACAGGAAGAATTCTTTGCAGACAACGTTAAAAGCATCGAGCCTTCCGGTTCACCCTATTTTGGCAATGCAGCAGGTAAAACTGATGTTGGTAAAAAGACCAGGAGTTTGTAATCCGCATAGAGGCTGTTCACAGCTTATATACATTTGCAACCTCAAAGACGTTATTCAGTACTAAGGCATACGACCATAGATTTTTTTGCTTCTGCAGCCACTTTCTTGCCCTGGCAGATGCCGGGTTGCCATTTACCTGTCAGTTTAAGTACCCTGAACATTTCTTTTTCGAAAGGTGTAAAATCGGTGGTGTCAGTTTTGTCATTTATGCGTGGCTGAATGATGCTTCCATCAGTATCTACAATAAATTTCATTTCTATCCTATCTTGTGGGTTATGCTCATCAATCCCTTCCTGCGGATACCGCATATGCTTGTTTAGAAATCGTTGATAGGCGGGGGCGCCACCAATATATTCCGGCTCTATATCTACTTGTGTATATACCTGCTTTTTAAGTGCTTTGTCATAATAAGATTTGCAGGGAGCAGTCTCAGTCTCTTCAGCCTTAACGTCAATACCATCTTGCTGAAGGTTATCTGCCATCCAGAATACTGGTATCAGTAATATAAAACTCCACTTAAGCATACAGGCAATAATGCGTTGAAATGTTAAAATGATCCACTGTCCAAATCTCCCTGCTTTAAAGTCTATTTACCACCCTTCCAAAGACGTATTTGGCCAATACTTTTGTACTGTCAATAACAATATAAGAAAATAAAATTAAAAATTTAGCTATGGCAGACATTAAACACAAGTTGGTCATCAAAGCTGCACCCGAAAAAGTTTACGAAGCAGTTACCACCCAAAAAGGATTGGAAAGCTGGTGGTGCAAAAACACGACGGCCAAACCGGAAGTAGGTTTTGTGAACATATTCATCTTCGGGCAGTACTATAATGAAATGAAAGTGACGGAGCTGTCCCCCAACAAAAAAACAGCCTGGGAATGTATCAAATCCATTGAAGAATGGGTGGGTACCACCATTTCATTTGAGCTGGAAGAAAAAGACGGAAAGACAATTCTGCGATTTGCCCATGCAGGATGGCGGGCTGTTACAGATACATTTGCTGCCTGTAGCTATGACTGGGCTATCTTCCTGAAAAGCCTGAAATCCCTTTGCGAAACCGGAACAGGAGAACCTGCTTAATATCACCTATATAAATCATAAAAAAATAAATAGTTATGACAACACAAAACACAAAGACATTGACGACACAAGAGGTGGCAGCCCGTTTCCATGAACTTGCCCAACAGGAAAAATGGTTTGAAATACAGGACGAGTTCTTTGCAGATGATGTTAGAAGCATTGAACCTGCCAATTCGCCCTATTTCGGAAATGCAGAAGGCAAGGCCGACGTTGGTAAAAAAGGGAAAGACTTTGGAAGCCGTATACAGGCGGTTCACAGCCTATATACCAGCGAGCCCATTGTTACCGGAAATCATTTTGCATTGACAAGAGAAAAAGATATCACCGTACATCCACATGGCAGAATACAGATCCACCAGATCATGCTATACGAAGTAAAAGATGGTAAGATCGTCTTGGAGCAATTCTTTTATTAAGCAACACTTCTACTGCTGCGAAAACATAACAATTGCAGCAATGACCAGCAGCGCGAGCAGTATCACCAACACCACTTTTGAGGTTGATACAGGTTTCTTGCCATGGATCTTGCCGGTTTGCCCGTTGATCAGGAAATGATAAGTCTTGCTCTTATAAGCATACGTGCATATCCAGAGCGGTAAAAGAATATGCTTGTAGGTTTGGCTGGAATAAACAGTATCCACATTCAGGTTGCGGTAAGTGTCGATGCGGCAGCGGTCGGCGCAGGCATCATAGATGGCATCTTTCATGATGGCCTCTGCCTTTTCATACCCATCATTCACGGCGATATCATATACATCAGCTTTCCAGCCCGACAGATATTTCGCGTCGAAGTTCACCAGCTCCTGCAGCTGGTAAGGAAAAATGCTTTCATATTCATTTTGGGATAATTCCGTAGCGCCACCGATCAGTATATCATCAAAGAAATGATCGTACGTGCCGCTACGGTATATCCATTCCGTACGCTGCACCTGCCTCGACTGTCGCCTGCCTTCACTATCGGTATAGTATTCCGTTTCGTAATAATAACGGCCGCCATAACCACTCCATTCACTGTTGGTTTGCGCGTCGTAAGTCCAGAAAGGCAGATAGATGCCGTGCAAGGCATCGTGACGGGCAAACTGTTTCAGGTCGCCGGGCGCCCACCAGCCTTTGCCTACCCAGGTTTTGAAAACATCGATGGATTGCTGCTTATCGACCTTGAAAGGCACCATGCCGGATGGCTGGATGATGCGGGTTTTGTACGCTACGGGATTGACAGCTTCGAAGTTGCAGAAGCTACAGGTGAATGTAGGTGTTTCGGTAGTGAAGACAGACTGAGAACCACAACGCTCACATTTGTACACCAATTGCTCTACCGTAACGGCAGGATCGGTAGTGCCCGCCATTTGCTGGCGCAGGTTGTTTTCTTTGATAAGGTCAGTGGCCTTATCGATGGCTACCTTGGTGCCGCAGTGTTCACATTCCAGTTGCTGCAATTTGGCACTGAAATACAACTGAGAATTACATCCCGGGCACGGGAATAATAAAAGAGGTTCTTGGGTTGCTGTTTCCATTAATGATCTCGTTACCATGAGGGTGTCAGGCTGAGCTTGTCGAAGCCCGTGAATTACTATTCGTGTAATTCGCTAAAATTCGTGTTATAATTTACCGAGTATCTCTGCTTTCTTTTGATTGAATTCATCTTCCGTTAAAATGCCCTGCGCTTTCAGTTCGCCCAGCTGCTTCAGCAGGTCTACCAGCTTTTGCTTCTCCTGCGGATCATTGGCCGGAGCAGTGTTGCCTTGCTGTTGCTGCTGAGGCTGCAACAGGTTGGTCAATATCACACCTGCGCCGATACCTGCAGTACTGGCAGCGCCGGGGTTATTGGATAAATTCTCTATCGCAATACCACCCTGCATCTGGTTGAACTGGTTCAGCTTGTCAGACAGCATATTCAACTGCGTGGTCTTGTCGAGCATCTTCTCTACTTCTTCAGGAAGCGTTACATTCTCTATGTAGAACTTGCCCAGCTCAATACCCCATATATCAAATTCTTTCTGGAATACAGGTTTCAGTTTCTCACCGATCTCGGTAAAGTTGGCGGCGAGGTCAAGCACGGAAACACCGGCTTCAGCCAGGCCTTCCGCCAGCTTGCTCACGATGGTATTGCGCAACTGCTCACTTACGCCATCGATGCGCACCCAGGGATTGGTGCCGGCAAACTCCTTGATAAATTTCTTGGGATCGATCACCCGCATGGTATACGTACCAAAAGAGCGTAGGCGTACCTGCTTGAACTCAGGGTCGCGTACGATGATGGGATTGGAAGTACCCCACTTCAGGTTGGTAAACTGCTTGGTGCTTACATAATATACATCAACTTTGAAAGGCGAGTCGAACAGGTATTTCCACGACTTCAAAGTGGTAGTAATGGGCATGTTTTTCGTGCTCAGCTCATGCCGGCCGGGAATGTACACATCACCAAACTCGCCTTCATTCATCAGCACGGCCACCTGTGATTCCCGCACGGTAAGCTGCGCGCCGTTCATGATCTTATTACCCTTGTCCGGAAACTTGTAGATCACGGTATCAGTGGTATCATCTACCCACTCAATGACCTCGATAAACTCATTCCTGATAAAATCAAACAGTCCCATATGAAGTTGTTTTAATTGGAGAAAGGTAACTAATTTATACAGTTAGTAGTAAACACACCCTAAAAATTACACAAAAACAAAAGGCCCTGCAAAATATTGATTTGCAGAGCCCTTTACTATACTACTAAGTGGGTATTCTACAGGAAATTCAAAGCAAACGCCACTCACAACTCTTGACTCTCTACTCTGAACTTGTTCAAACCACGCCACCCATCAACGGGTCGGTCTTGGAAACAACACCTGTTTCCACGTGACCGGCGAAGCGCTCTTCAAACTGGTCATAATCCTTTACTGATACGCTGACATCATACCAGTGGAATGAGGTAGCCAGTTTTACAGGTACTGCTACTGTAGCGCCCGCAGCGATCGTCTTTACCTGCTTGCCGGTTTTGTAGTGATTGTCATTAAGCGTAACGGTATGCGCTTTCGTATCGTCGTTGGTGATGATGATCACGACGTTGCCGGTGAGCTTTTGATTACTTCCCTGTTCGTAAGTGCAAGCCACTTTTAGCAACGGGTTGCCATTGTTGCCTTTGAACTCACGGAAGAAGCCATTGGGAGCATACACACGCAGGTGATACAATCCATTGTTGAAGCTGCTTAGCTTCCATTCATCCTGCAATCGGTCACCGGCTTTCACCGAATAATCCCACGCACGCATCACTTCCCGCTCATAAGCATTCACAGCATACACCCGGAAAGGTGAGCCAGCGGCCTTGTTGCCAAACACTTTATTCCCGGCAGCAAAGCTTACTGCAAATTGTCCGGTAGCTTTATCAAATTGTCCGTCGGCATACATTTCATAGGGGAGGGCACAAGCGGACCGTACACCCTTTTCCTGCCTGGGTATAAAAGAAGAGCTGAGGGGATTTTTTTGCACCGCTTCCAATTCAGCAGCAGACAGCTTCTTATAGTTGGCAGGCATCTCCTTGTATTGCGCCTGGTGAATGCTTTCTATAAAAGCATCTCTTTCGAGGAAGGCAGGACGTTCTGTCTTTTCTCCATTGTAAGGACGGAATACAGAAGTAAGATCACCGCAAATGGTACGGCGCCATTCAGTGATATTCTCTTCTTTAACCTGCTTGTTGAATTTCTTTGCCAAAAAGTTTTCAAGGAACTGTAAAGAAGAAGTGTGGTCAAACACTTCTGAGTTGACAAAGCCACCTCTTGTCCAGGGAGATGCAATGATCATCGGCACACGATAACCCAACCCGATGGAGCCTTCACGGATGCTGGCGGGATTGGCAGAAGGATTTGTTTGCTGATCTTTGGTAGCAAAGTCGAGCCTGGGGTCGATACCTGCAGATACTTTACCGGTGTTTTCTTTATAAGGATTGGGCACTACATAAGGCGCCATGTGGTCGAAATAACCATCATTCTCATCATAGGTCAAAATGAAAATGGTCTTCTTCCACACTTCAGGATTCTGCAATAATATTTCCATCGCTTCGCTCACATACCAGGAGCCATACCACGGGTTGCCGGGGTGATCGGAGAAATTGGCAGGAGACATCAGCCAGGATACAGTGGGCAAAGTACCGTTCTTTACATCTTCACGGAACTGGTGGAAGATGTCGCCCTTTGGAATACTCACCGTTCTTTCAGTCCCGTTGTCGGCATATTTCAAAGAAGTGAGCTCATGGAAGAATGGATCATTGGTATTGGTGCTGAATGCTTTTTCATTCAGCGCTTTTAGTTCTTTAGTCAGCTTGTCATAGCTTTCGGCAGTGAACTTCTTTTGCGCCACTTCAATGCGCTCCAGCACTTTCCTGGCAGCAGCCAGTCTGGTGGCAGCTCTTTCATCACCGGTTTGCTTTTCGAGGTCGGCGATCTGTTTCAGGATATTTTCTTTCTTCGTTTGCAGGTTGGCAATGCCACCGGCATGCAGGCGCACATTGTACTGCTTGAAATATTCGAGGATATTGGTGCCGAAGTTGCTCAGCCAGGAACCTTCTTCACTTTTCAGTGTATAGCCCATCGTCAGCTCATTCTGGTACACCTTCCAGGAAATACCATTCTCTTCGAGACGCTCAGGGTATGTTTTCCAATCCAGCTCGGGGTATTCGTAATTGCTCACGTTCCACAAGTGGGCAACGGCGGCGGCTTCATTGCGCTCCCTTACGGTACCGGTCATCCAATAATGACGATTAGGGTGAGTTCCTGTAATGCTGGAGCAGAAGTTATGATCACACACAGTAAAGGCATCAGCCAGTGAATAATAAAAAGGAAAATCATTACGGTCGCAATAGCCCATCGTCAGCGGCATATCACCAAACGCTTTGTTACGGGCGCGTTTTGCTTCCAGCCACTGGTCATATTTACCATTGTTCATGGCGTCGGTCTGGTCGGTCCAGCCATGCGGCAGCGAACCCATCCAGGCCACTTTGGTATCTTTTACATTGAGGTGGAATGGACCATAGGTGTCACCATTTTTGTTGGTTTGCAACCACACAGGGTTCTTATCGGGCAACTGAATGGCGCGTGGGTCATTGAAACCACGCACACCTTGCAGCATACCCAGCTGATGATCGAAAGAACGGTTTTCCTGCATCAGGAAAACAATGTGTTCAGCATCATAGAAAGTACTGCCGGCATCCGGATTGATGGCCAATGCTTTTTGAATAACAGGTGGTAACGTATTAAAGAAAGCAGTGCCGCCGGAGAGCAAGGCTGCTTTGCGCAGGAATTCCCTTCTTGTATCCATGTACAAATTTTTTATGGGGTGTAATATATCTGATTCCGTGCAGGTAGCTTTTGCGCGATGCCATACAAGTTAAAGCATAATAATGAGTTAACCTGTGCGTGTTATATTCTGACATAATTCTGCTCCTGCTGCTACTTTGGCGCTGAACTATAGACTCCAAACTCCCGACTCGTGTATCCGTTAATCCAAACTCCTCATCCGTTAAGCATGTCTTTTGGCGCCCTGCCACTCACCCTAATTTGGTGGCTCCTTAAAACACACTTGATATGAAAAAATTATACACAGCCTTATTCCTCCTGTTGTCCGGTATCCTCCACAGCCATGCACAGGGCATTTATCAGTTCTGGGGCACAACCGAGGTTGGAGGTACTGATGGACAAGGTGTTTTGTTCTCTTCCAAATATGATGGCACGGGCGTACGGCCGCATAAGGCATTTGAATTAAAGGTGCCTGGAAATTCTCCCAGAAATAATGGACTGGTAAATTATAATGGCCGGTTGTTGGGCGTAATGTCTGGTGCAGGCGAACGCAATGCAGGCATTATCTACGAATACAATCCTGTCACAAATGCTTATACTAAGCTGATCGATTTTTACAGGATCACCGCCAGCCGGCCCATAGGTAGCATGGTGATATTTCAAAACAAGTTGTATGGGGTTACTTCAAGCACTATTGATGTTGTTGATGGAGTTTTATATGAATATGATCCCGCCATCAATGCGCTGTCAAAAAAATATACTTTCCAGAATGGTTCCGGAACCAGCCCGAATACAGGACTGGTGGTATACAATAATAAATTGTATGGAACAACCTTGAATGATAACGTGCTCTTTTCTTATGACCCGGTAAATAGTGTATATGCAAAGCTGGCTGAGTTCAACAGTACGGTTGGGTTTACATCAGAAGGCCCGTTGGTTCCTTATAATAACCGGTTGTACGGAGTATCTTCCGGTGGAGGGCTGAATGGCATGGGGACTCTATTCGAATTCAATCCGGCCAACAATACCATCACTAAAAAAGCTGACATGAGCACAATCGGCGCAAAGTCGCCGGGCGGCGGATTGGTACGGATCAATAGCAAACTATATGGCGGTACCTGGCAGGGAGGTATCAATGATGCGGGCACGATCTTCGAATACGATATTGTACAAAATACACTCGTCAAAAAGATTGATATGTCGGCGGCAAATGGACAGGCGTTCTACAGCCCATTCCTGCTGTACAATAACAAACTCTATGGCCTTACGGCTTATGGCGGCACAAACGATGAAGGCGTCCTTTTCGAATATGATCCCGCTACCAACACGTATGGGAAGAAGGTAAACTTCAATGGCCCCACGATGGGGTCGCATCCAGGTTCTCCGCTGCTGGTGCTGAACGACAGATTTTATAGTGTTACTTATGACGGAGGGTCTGCCAGCTCGGGCGCTTTGTTTGAATACAACCCGGTCATTAATGGAATAACCAAAAAGATAGACCTCTCGACTTCTGCTACAGGTCACATTCCGAAAGGGAAGCTTACTTATTACAGTGGTAAGCTGTATGGTATTACTGAAAACGGAGGCAGCGATGACAAAGGAGTGATCTTCTCTTACGACCTGGCTACCGGAACCTATGCCGTGCGTCAGCACATGACAGCTGCTACTGGGTATGTGGGTACCATTGACAGTGACCTGGGTGGAATGATGCTGTATAATAATAAACTATATGGCATTGCGAAAGGTAGTACAGTTATAGGCGGCGCATTGTATGAATTTGACCCCCTGAATGATAATTATACGGTGAAGCATCATTTCAGTCAGGCTACCGGTTATCTTCCTGGTGGAGTTCCTGTACTATACAATAATAAACTATATGGGACCACTATTGGCGGTGGAAATAATGGTCAGGGTGTTTTATATGAATATGACCTGGCCACGAATACTTACGCCGTACGGGTTTCTTTCGGCGGCTCTTTTGGTGGATACCCACGTGCAACATTGACCTTGCACAATGGAAGGCTGTATGGCACTACCACCGAAGGTGGAGCTAATAATAACGGCACTTTGTTTGAATATATACCTGCTGGTAACGGATTTGTCAAGCGATACGATTTTTCTCCCGGTGCCGGAGAGGTATATAGTGCCGGTATGGTTGTATACAATAATAAACTGTACGGTACCACTAATCCTGATATATTCCAGGGGACAGATGGGGTGCTGTTTGAATACGATCTGGCAACCAATACCTACACAGAGAAGCATCAGTTCCTGTCACCCGGAGGATCATATACGCAAGGCACTATGATGTTGTACAACAATAAGCTGTATGGAACTATGGCGAATGGCGGTGCTGCTTATGGTGGCGTTTTATTCGAATATGATCTTGTGTCGGATACTTACAAAGAACCTACCAGTTTTACCTCGCTGGATGGACGCGAGCCGCTGACTACCCAGTTGATAACAGTACCAGCATTAGTAGCGCGTGGCACACCTGGCTCTTGTACAGATATTGGCACTACACTTATTAATGCCGCCAATGCCGGTCAGTGGGTACCTTTCACAGACGAAGGAGGTAACGCAGTGCTGGAGATCAATGCCAATGGTAATATTCTGGGCAATGTGCAGGTCCAGTTTTACACACACAGTGGTGCTACGCGCCAGGATGAAGCAGGCCGCCTGTACCTGGATCGCAATATCACTATCAAAGTGGATAATCAACCTGCCTCGCCGGTGAGTGTCCGATTCTACATCCGCAAAGCAGAATTTGAATCATTGAAAAACACACCTAGTTCGGGCGTTATCAATGTGAGCGATCTTACACTTTTCAAAAACAGCGATGCTTGTGGAGAGGCGATAGTGCATAAGGCTGCTCCACTGACATCTACAGTCACTACCTGGGGATTGGATTATGTATATACCGCACAGGTAAGTTCTTTCTCTACTTTTTATGTGGCCAGCAAATCCTATTTGGCGCTACCGGTGAAGCTGGAGTATTTAAAAGGAGCGATAGAAACATCGGTAAACAAATTGAATTGGAAAGCTTCCTGTACAGAGAAAACAGATTTCATCGTTGAGCGCAGTACCGATGGAATTCATTTCGGCCAGATAGGCGTGGTGCCAGCCACTGTAATTGATTGCGGAAATCCATTCCAGTTTACCGATCAGCAAATCCCACAGGGCAAAGCCTGGTATCGCTTACAAATGAAAGAAGCCGGTGGTAATATTACTTATTCCAACATCCTCCTGCTCGATCGTGGGCAAGGGCCATCACTCAACATTCAGTTAACACCCAATCCGGTAACAGGCAGTCAGGCCATCTTTACCATCTATTCACCAGGTAATAAATCAGTATCACTGATCATTTATGATGCTACCGGCAAATCGATGAACCGGGTACAATGGCAACTACAGCCCGGCAGCCAGGTGCGTACCATCGATGTGCACCAATTGCCCGCAGGTATATACCAGGCTGTATGGTTTGATGGCAACAAAAACAGTGCGATCAGGTTCATTAAGCAATAGAATAGGAAAGAAGTGAGTAGTAAGTGGCTAGTGGACAAACTACTAGCCAACTCGCTTTTTACTACTTGCTGTTCTTACGGGTATAGGGATTGGACCTTTTTACGGGGTAACAGTACGGGAGAAATACGGTATTTTAATTTATAGTGGTTTGATTTGTCACTAATAAAGTGCATTGTTGTAATTTCACTGCATAACGCTTATCCCTATGAGTTTAATTACCAATAGTGAAGTAAAGAGTTTCCTGGAAGGAGCCACTCCGCAAACTTCAGCCCGTATGAAAGCCATCGCAGATGTGAGAAAAGCGCATCACGATTTCAGCAGCCTGTATAAGTTTGTAAGCAATCAATACAACGATAATATTCCTCCCGATGTATTACAGTTGCTGCAGGAAGAAGCTCAATATTTCGCAGCAAAATACAATCCCCGGCCCGGCGAAAAATAGGGTCTTTGGGTACCGTGGCATTATCTTACGGTTATTTATTAAGCAGCTTGCTGTTAAGTGATTTTCAGTATTTTAAGAAAAAGATCACTTAGCAGTTGCATATCTTTATTCTCCGTCGTTACTTTGCTGTATGGAGCAGTCAGCAATCACTTATGAGTACGAGCGTATTACCGATATTAAACGCTTGAAATTCATTGTAGACAGCCTTGCAAAGGCAATTCCCGCAGGTGGCAACATCCTCGATGTAGGTTGTGGTAATGGTGTGATAAGCAGGCACTTAGGCCAGTTTGGCTACAATGTGCTGGGTATCGACATCAGCCAGAAGACTATCGAAGTAGCCCGCAGTAAGAACAAGCTGCCCAATGTGCGGTTTGATGTGATCAGCGCCGAAGACCTGATTGCTCAGGGTAAGCAATTCGATGCTGTGATCTGCAGCGAAGTGCTGGAACACCTTCATCAGCCCGAAATTTTACTGAAGACATTATACAGGTCATTGAAAGATGACGGCACACTCGTGGTAACAGTGCCCAATGGCAAAGGACCACGCGAAGCATTGGTGACAAAGCCGATGCTGCGTGCCCGCAAGAACCCCGGTCTGCAAAACTTCATCAACAAGGTGAAGCGTATGTTGGGTTATAAAGGCACTACCGTACAGTCTCAGGCCGATAACCTCGACCACGTGCAATTCTTTACCCAGAAAGACCTGGAAAAACTGGCTGCCGCCAATCAATTTAAGATCATACGTTTCAGCAAGACCAATTTCGTAGAAGACGTATTCCCCTTCTCCCTCGTCACCAAAAGAGTAAAGGCCCTGCAATCACTGGATTGCCAGATCGCCGAGATCCTGCCTTACAATATGACGGGTGGCTTCAATACCTTATGGAAAAAGGTAGTATAATCGAGCAGTAAGATATTTTAGCTTATACGCCCCTTCCGGATTACCGGAAGGGGCTTTTGTTTTTGGTCAATCGATGCTGAATAGTCATTAGGGCAGTGTGGCAATAAGATTAGCTGAACTGATAGGAAGTAGGAGGGCGGGGATAGATGTAGAGGGAGTCTGACAGGGAGCTGGTAGGGGATTGAGTAGGGACCGCCGGGGAACTGGGTCTCGATAAAGTCTCGATAAGGTCTCGGTAAGGTCTCGATAAGGTCTCGATAAGGGTGTCAGCCAAGTAGGGCTGATCGATGGCAGGAGTTGTCAGGAGATAGGCCCCTTGTTTTCATAACTGTCAGATTCTCAATTATAATTCAGTCAGGCCGCCTGGAGCTGCCCAACCGGGTAGTGCTACCTGAATTTACGAAATCCACCGGCGGGGTTCATCATTGACAAGGAAAGATTTTTCTGCAACAGGAGATCAAAATACCGGGGTATCCGCCTGTTTGCCGGTATAGTTCAAAGAAGGTACATTTATCAGCTATGAAGCGGATAAAAGTATGGCTATTGTTGACCATGGGTTGTATCGCTGGTCTCTCAACTACATTTGGTCAGCAACCAAAGGAACTGGTAGGCATGCAGGTATTGTATGATCCCAAAGTAGTTATGATCGATGGCTGGCTGACGGTGTATTATGAACTTAAACTCACCAACAATAGCAAGGATTCTATTACTCTGCAAAAACTGGATATACTTACTGCGGACAAAGTGCTGGTAGAGTCATTTGGCAATGATGAATTGAGCAAAAGATTCAGCAGGGATATATCGCAAGCCGGAACAGCAGTATTGCCTCCACAGGAAACCGGTCTCGTTTACATAGAGGCTGACCTGCACATTGTGCCTGCTGGGTTTAACCACCGGCTTACCTACACAACGATACATCCCAAAAAAGTAAAGACGGCAATTGCTTATGGTGGCAGTATTGATCATTTGCCATTAACTTCTGTCTTGATAAGTGCGCCGCTAAGTGGTGGTGCGTGGGCAGCGGTGTATGACCCTTCCTGGAAGCGCGGGCACCGGCGTGTTGTGTACGCAGTTGATGGAAAAGAGCGCATTCCCGGGCGGTTTGCCATCGACTTTATATTACTCGATTCATCAGGACGTTATGCCGCAGGTGCAGAAGACTCCATAAAAAACTGGTTTGGTTATGGAGCAGCTGTGATAGCGGTGGCCTATGGAGTAGTGGCATCTGTGCGTGATGACTTTCCGGAAAGTCCCACTTTATCGGGACATCCGGCTTACGCTGCAGATAAAGCAACGGGCAACTATGTTTCTATCGACTTAGGTAATGGTTACTTTGCTTTTTATGAACACCTGAAACCCGGCAGTATCCGGGTGAAGCCGGGGCAGCGGGTGAAACAAGGTGATGTGATCGCTGCGCTTGGTTTTACGGGTCAAACCACCGGGCCACATCTTCACTTTCATATTGCCAACGCCAACTCTCCCCTGGGAGCGGAAGGAGTGCCTTTTGAATTTATACAATTCTACCAGTTGGGTGCTTATCCCGACTTTGGGCAGTTTGGTAAAGCGCCCTGGGCACCTGCGCCACGAACTGAAATTATCAAACAGCGTCCTGGTCCTAATACCGTGATCAGCTTTGGACCGTAATAATGTCCATCTTTTGCCGCTTTTTGTCCATTGTCGTTTGGATTGAATACGCTGATTTTTGTTATTCAACTGCTTGCTGTTATGGAATCACGATACGCGTTTAAGCACGGATATATTCTGGCCATCTCTTTTATCTCCGCTTTGGGTGGTTACCTGTTTGGTTTCGACTTTGCCGTTATCTCCGGCGCGCTTCCTTTTCTGAAAGAACAATTTGCCTTTAATGAATACTGGGAAGGATTTGCTACTGCCTCGCTGGCATTGGGCTGCGTGCTCGGTTGCCTGGTAGCGGGCAAGGTTGCCGATAAATATGGCCGCCGCCCGGGATTGATGATTGCCGCCGCTATCTTTTTTGTTTCTTCCCTTGCTATGGCTTTTTCTGCTACCAGAGGTTTATTTATTGGTGCACGCTTTGTGGCCGGCATCGGCGTAGGAATGGCATCCATGTTATCTCCCCTGTACATTGCCGAGATAGCACCGGCAAAGATCCGTGGCAGGATGGTGGCCATCAACCAACTGACCATCGTGATCGGCATATTGGTTACCAACCTTGTCAACTATTCCCTGCGCAATTATGGGGTGGATGCCTGGCGTTGGATGGTAGGACTGGGGGCAGTCCCTTCACTGCTGTTCCTGATAGGGGTGGCCTGGTTGCCTGAAAGCCCGCGCTGGCTATTGACGATGGGGCATCATACAAAAGCAGCCGCCATCCTGTCGAAGATTGGTGGTAGTGAATATGCAAAAGATACCATGGCTTCTATTGCCAATGCAGTGAAGAGCATTACCAAAGTGAATTACGCTTCTGTGTTGGAGAAGTCGGTATTGCCGGCTGTGATTATTGGTATCGGACTGGCAGTGTTTCAGCAATTCTGTGGCATTAATGTAGTGTTCAACTTTACCACTACCATTTTTGAAAGTGTGGGTTTCAACCAGGATGATCAGTTGAAGCAAACAGTGTTTGTAGGGGTGATCAATCTGGCCTTTACTTTCCTGGCTATGTGGCAGGTAGATAAGATAGGCCGGAAACCGCTGATGTTGTTTGGTGCAGCGGCATTGGCTGTATTGTATGTCGTGAGCGGCTTTTTGTTGCAACAAAAATCTCCCGCCGCAGCGTGGCCTTTGCTGGCAGCCATTGCCACCTACGCCATGTCGCTGGCGCCGGTAACCTGGGTATTGATCTCTGAAATATTTCCTGACAAGGTGCGCGGGGTGGCTACTTCAGTAGCGGTGATCTCGTTGTGGCTGGCGTACGCGTTGCTCGTATTTACCTTCCCGATACTGGCCCGCAAGATGGGCGCCTTTACTCCCTTTTATATGTACGCTGTTATCTGTCTGCTCGGCTTCTGGTTTGTGTGGCGCAAGGTCAAAGAAACCAAAGGCAAATCACTGGAGGATATGGAGAATATATTTACGGGACATTAAGCCGGACAAGAGTTGTGCATCTACGGCGCACAAAAATATTAATTAATCATACTACAAAGCTGTAGCCCCGCATGGCTGAATAACCGCTGGCGGGGCTACTGGCTCCGTAGGAGCAAAAGCTTTGTAGAAAACGAAATCGTTATATTAAAACAAGCGGACCCGTTAGGGGACGCACGGGTTGTTAATAGTGTATTATTGATTGCCCGCATTCAATTGATCCAATATCGGCTTGTGTAAGCTCTTCAGTTCATTTTGTTCCGGCTTCAACAGCTCCAGTACTACTATTTCATTCTTCCCTTTCTTAAGCCATTCAACAGGCACATATATTGTTTGCTGCGGACCAATAGACCAGTAGCGGCCAAGGTGATGACCATTGATCCACACACAACCTTTGCCCCAGCTGTGCATATCGAGGTAGGTGTCGCCTGTTTCTTTCAATTCAAATGTAGCCTTTTGCAATACCGGCTCATTAGCCACCGGTGCTTTGGGAGTGCCGGATGATTTATTGATGTTATCGAAGGGCAGCGAATATTGTTGCCAGCCTTTCCATTCCTTGCCGCTGAAGGTTACTTTTTCAGTAATGCCTTTGTTGTTCTTCAGCAGGTTGGGACCAAAGTTGATGCGTCCCATGTTTTCTACCAGTATGTCGATGGTGACTGTACCGGCGGGCAGGTCCACCTGCAGGCTGTCTTGTTTCAGGCGTCTGTCGAGCACACCCACTCTTTTGCCGTTGACGAACACGATACCAAAGTCGCGCAGTTCTTTGATGGACAACATACCTGATTGTCCACCGGTCTGCCGCGTGCGGTACACAACAAATCCATAAGCCTGGTTCAGCTTCTCGAACGTGAGCGGCGTAGTGGATTGTTTGGGAGCGGGCAGTACAGAAAAGAGACCGGTTGGTTTGCTGAATGTAATGTCGGGTAATACAATCGTTGGCTTGGCGGCAGGTACTTCAGGCAGTGTTTGTCCGGCAGGCAGGTTCTTTTGAATGGCCTCACGGAACAGCATGAACTTGGGTGTGGCATTACCTGCTTCGTCTAATGGAGCATCGTAATCGTAGCTGCTGGTCTGTGGTTCATAAAAACCGGTATCATAACAATTGGCGCCATTCATGAAGCCGCGCGTGGTGCCGCCATGAAACATGTACATGTTGATAGACACGCCGCCAGCCAATACTTTGTTGAGCCTGTCGGCATAATGTTGAGCAGGCACGGTGTGGTGTTTCTCTCCCCACCAGTCGAACCAGGCAGGGTACCACTCCGATACATAAAAAGGACCTTTGCCATCATTGTATTGGCGCACGAGTGATTTAATCCTTTCCGGATCGTCGATGCCATTCACAGCAGGCAATAGCCCGGGTAGGTAACCTTTGGATAAGTCTTTTACCGGATCACAGGTATACAGGTGGCAATCGAATCCGGCTTCGATGAACATCTTTTTATTGAGGTCAAGGTATTCCCGGTCGGAGCCGTAAGAACCATATTCGTTTTCAATTTGTACCATCAGGATATTACCTCCGCGGGTAATGAGGTAGGGTGCAAGCCGCTTGCCCACTTCCATGATGTACGTGCGGTATTCTTTCAGGTATTGAGGTTCCTTGCTGCGAACGATCAATCCTTTTTCATTCTGCAGCCAATAAGGATAACCGCCAAATTCCCACTCGGCACATACATAGGGGCTGGGCCTCAGCACTACCCACAGTCCTTCTTCCTGGGCAGTTTTTACAAAAGCAGCAATATCGTTGTTGCCGGAAAAGTCGAATACCCCTTTCTGTGGTTCGTGCAGGTTCCAGAATACATACGTGCCAATGGTATTAATGCCCATAGCCTTGGCCATCTTCATCCGTTGCCGCCAGGCTTCTTTGGGCACACGCGGATAATGTATCTCTGCCGAGATCATCTGGATGGGCTTGCCGTCGAGCAGGAAGTTATTGTCGTCGTAATCGAAACGATGCTTGCTTTGTGCTGTTGTAAACAGAGAGGCTAACAACAAGGTCGCTATCAGCCAGTTTTTTTTATTCATCATGATCCTGTAGGGTATTTTATGTATTACTTTTTGCGTGGAGAGGCGATCACGAGTGTGGTAACGCTTTCGGGTTCCAGCAAAAGGGTATTGTTGACGGATTGTGGTTGTAGTTTTTTGTTAGGACTGGTCACATAAGCCCTTGCCCGGGTAAATGCTTTGCCGGTGTGTTCATTCACCTGTACAGTTTGTGTGGTCCTGGCCGTATTGATCAGTACGGCTACTACGGTGCCGGTCTTCACATCTTTGTAGGCGGTGGCAAGGCAGGTGCTGTCTGGAGATACCAAGGTGGCGGCGATTCTTTGCATACCGGGCCTGATGAAGCGGCTGTAGTTGCCGAGCGCCCACATTAATTTACTATCCTGGTACTGACCACCGGTTTTACTCTTGTCGATATACACCAATCCATCTTTATAGTTGTAGGGTGAAATAGACAGCCACCATTGCCAGGCGGTGGCATTGGCGATGGCAAGATCGGTATGGATGGTGCGTGCCACATAGAGGGCAGACTGCATGCCGGTGTCACGCCTGCTGCCATTGATCTCTCCACCGTTATCGCCCAGTATGCAATACTCCGATTGCCAGTACGAAAGTCCTTTTACCGAAGCAACGCGCCTGGCCAGTTCCTGGCGAAGCGTAATAGCGTCGCGGAAAGGAGAGGTGCTGAAGTAGCTATGACCGGCGATGGTGTTGCTCACAGCTTTCAAACCACCGATATAGTTTGCGCCAGTTGGGTCCATTAAGTCCTGCACCTGGTTGCCCTTACCGGGTTTGTCCTCATCACGCAACAGGTATTTAAGATGGCCTGCTTCGGTGACGAGTATTTTGGCAGGCAGGCGCCGGCTGACAAGGGCATCATTCAAGGTCCTTACCAGTCCGGCAATCTGCGTGTTGTTGTAAGGATTACCTTCCTGTCCGCCATCACTCCAATCCCATTGTGGTTCATTGACCGGACTGATGTATTGAATACATATGCCATTCTTTTTTTGCAGTCCTTCTATTGAACGAACGATATAGTCGGACACTTTTCCATACACAGCAGGTTCAATATTGCATTTGCCGCCTTGCGTATAGGCTTTTTGGTTATTGGTGTATTGTACGGGCGGACTATTCAGGAAAATCAGGAACTGTGGTACGCCTCTTTGCTTCGCTGCTTTAAGGAACCATTGCTGCCCGGCCTGCCGGTTGAAATCGAATTGTCCATCTGCACCGATGAATGATTCAGCACGGCGCCATTCATCACGTATGCCGCTGGAGTCTCCTTGCTGCGTACTGCCGCCGCCGAGGTTGAACCGCCACATGGAAAGGCCAATGCCTTTGGGACTGCCATCGGCCAGCGTATCGAGGCTGAACAGCCAATCGGCAATGCTGTCTTTCTTTGCATCCGGCCACAAGCCTACGAACTGGCCTGCCCATGCATCGGAGGCGCTGAAATTGTCGATGGTTTGGAAAGTGGTACGGGTGTCGATGGTCAGGGTAAGGGGAGCCGTGGTTGATTGTGCGCCTGCCTGTCCACCGCCAATCAAAAATCCTGTTGCCAATAATCCTTTAAAATAATGTTTTATCATCATGAGCCGTGTAAGTTAACCCTTGCCGGCATAGACCGGCAAGGGATTGCATATTATGCATTATTGCTGAACAAGTATTATCAATAATTATCGTTTTGTTTCAGTTTATTGTTTGATGAAAGTATTTCTGCTCTCGGTATAGGCAGCCAGTAATGTTTGGTCTCAAAATGGCGTCCATCCAATGCTACTTTGGTTGTATAGGTATACGTGTTGCCTGTTTTGGTAACGATGATACCTGTCGCCGGTTTGTTTTCGGTAACATCGGCTATCTGCCATCTTCTTACATCGTAATAACGATGTTCTTCAAAAGCCAGCTCTACCCTTCGTTCATAGCGTACCACATCACGGAAGTTGGCCTGCGATATGCCGGCTGCAACTGCAGGCATGTTCACGCCTGCGCGGGCGCGTACCAGGTTGACGGCTGCACGCGCCGTGAGCGTAGCACCTGCCGGTAGCACATCGGGGCCGTAGGCTTCGTTGGCTGCTTCTGCATAGTTGAGCAACACTTCGGCATAACGCACATAGTACCAGGGCTGGAAGCCAGCATTGCCCCAGGGGTTTTGCAATGGATAAGCATCGTTCATAAACTTCTTCAGGTTATAGCCTGTTTTAGAAGTATTCCAGTTATCGGGACCATCTTTACTATCCTTGCCACCGGGCACATACAGATCGACGGTGCCACCACGGTAGCTGGCGCCATTGTAAAGGATGGTAGCATAGAAGCGTGGATCGCGGCCTACATAGGGCGTGGCGGGATTGTAAGTGGAAGTGGGATCAGTAATGGGTTTGCCATCCATCATGCGATAATCGTCCACCAGGTTTTGCAGCGGCAGGTTGCCACCCCAGCCGCCATAGCCATTGGGGCCATTGGCGATTTCAAGGTGCGTGTGACCGGCGTTCCTGGTATAAAGACGTGCAAAGATCAACTCTGTATTGTCTGTTCCTAAGAACAGGTTGCCATAACCACCCTGGTAAAGATTGTACTTATTCATGCCGATCACTGCCTGTGCTGCAGTAGCGGCTGCTGCCCAGGTGCCTACATTATACAGAGGACTGGCGGCGTACAACAACAACCTTGCTTTCAGCGCCAGTGCGGCGCCTTTGGTGGCACGACCCAGTGGCCAGCTATCATTGTTGTCTGTTGGTAATCCGGCTGCTGCTTCATCCAGCTGCGCCACAGCGTAGTCGATACTTGCTTTCAGTGAGGCACGTTGAAACAGTGCATCATCCTGCAGGTTATCGCTTAGTGAATATACTTTATCGCCCATCAATACTACACCGCCATAGTTGCGGATAAGGTCATGATAACGGAAAGCACGTATGAACTTTAGCTCAGCTCTTAGCCTTGCCTTACGCGCATCACTCATCTTCATGCCATCCAAACCATTGAGGGCAAAGTTGCATTCACGGATGCTGCGGTAGCTGCGTGGCCAGATGGTGCCGGCCATGCCGAGGTTTTCCGGCGCCAGCTGACCACGTTGGATGAGCCAGGTATTGTCGTCGTTGTTATAAATAGATTCATCGGTGATGGAGCTCCACATGCTGTACTCGAAGCCTCTTCCAAAACCAGGATCGGTACCGTCGCCTTCTTTGTCCTGCAGCCTCGCGCCGATATAGCGGTTCACCACAAATGCTTCAAATACCACAGAGTCGGCCAGCACGGCGGTTTCGGCAATCTTATCGGTGGGCGTGATCTCCAGGAAATCTTTTTTACAGGAAGCCAGGCTGGCTGCCAGTGTTGTTGCACAAAGGAGAGAAAATATATGTTTGGTTTTCATTGTTTGCATTTTTAAAATTAGAACCTGACGTTTACACCTACGTTGATGATGCGTTGCTGTGGGTAGAACTGGCCGCTGCCACTGTTGCCTTCCGGATCATAATCCTTCACTTTAGTGATGGTAAACAGGTTGAAGGCATTTACGTAGATGCGGGCCGACTGCATGTGCACGCGGGAGAGCAGGTTGCCGGTGAGGTTGTAGCCCAGCTCCACGTTTTTCAGGCGCAGGAAAGAAGCATCATTCAGCCAGAAGGTATTGTTGTACAAACCTCCGTTGATGGAGGAAGAGGTACGGGTATCTACGCGGGGATAGCTACCGTTGATGTTGGTGGGGCTCCACCGGTTATCGGCCCAGCTGCTGTAGAAGTTGCCCACTGTACCTGACTCAGGCAGCACATACTGACTTACCTGTGCTTGTCCGGAAAACACCATCGACAGATCGAAGTTGGAATAGTCGAGCGAGAATACAGCACCATACATGATCTGCGGAATGTTGCCATACTTCGTTCTCACCTGGTCGTCGGCAGTGATCTTGTTATCGCCGTTGTAATCCTGGTAGATCAGATCGCCGGGTTGTGTGTTGGGCAGGTGAGGCGTTTTGTCGATCTCATCCTGTGTGCGGTAGATGCCGATGGCATTGTACAGCAGATAGGAGTTGAGCGGATGACCGGTTTGCCGTTGATAAGGCAACACACCGGGCGCTTCATCGATGAACACGATATTGCTCTTGGCATACGTGAAGTTGCCACTGATGCTATAATGCAGTTTGCCTTTCCGGTTGTTATAACCCACGGTAGCTTCAACACCTTTGTTGTCTACTTTACCGATGTTCTCAGAAGGGACCAGCGGGTCGCCGGAGAACGGATTCACGATACCGGATACAAAAGGAATGGAAGCATTGCGCACGGCGAGGATATTGGAGCGTTGCTGCCTGAAATAGATCAGCTCAAAAGAGATATCGTTCATAATAACACCTTCAAGACCTATGTCCAGTTTGCGCGCATCTTCCCAGTGGATGTTTTCATTGGCAATTTTGGTAAGGTCAAGACCCGGCACAATCACGGGCCCATTGCTGGTTTGTACCACGTATTGGTTTTTGAGCGAGTAGTTGGTGAAGTATTGGAACAGGCCCACGTTATCATTACCCAATGCTCCATAAGAAGCGCGTAGTTTCAGATCGTTGACAAAAGAGACATTGCTGAAAAAGGCTTCTTTCGAGATACGCCAGCCGGCCGACACAGAAGGGAAGTAGCCATACTGATTGCCTTTCGGGAAGGTGGAAGAACCATCGATACGCATCTGCACTTCTGCGAGGTATTTCTCGTTGAAGTCATAAGCGATCTTGCCGATATAACTTTTACGGGTAAAACTGTAGCTGCTGCCGCTGTTGTCACGGTCGGTAGCAGCCGTGCCACCTTGGGAAAGCTCTGGCGTGAGTACGCTGAGGAAATTGATGCGGGAAGCACCGAACGTCTCGCGGTTGATCTTGCTTTGCTCATAACCAACGAAAGCGTTGATGTTGTGATTGCCGAAGGCTCGTTGATAATTGAGCTTGATGTTGTAGGTGGCCTGCGACATGTTTTGTTGGCTTTCGTTGAGCGTAGCCGCATTGTTGGAGCCGCCAACGATCCTTGTTTCATAGGTGTTGGTGCTCTTGTTGTAATTATATAATAAATAAGGTGTGCTAAACGCTTTTGTGAAAGACCATGATCTGTCGAAAGCTGCAAACCCATCGATGGACAATCCTTTTACAGCGGCAATGTTGTAGCTGCCTTTTAAGATGCCGTTGAATACCTGTGTAGGATTTTTACTGATGCCGCCGATGCTGGTGGCCATCATCACGGGGTTGTTGCCCTCGATACCGTTTGAAGGCAGACCGTTGGGATACCGCGCAGGCAGCGTGGAATAAGCCCTGTAGATAGAACGGAAGATATCGCCTGCACCGCTGATCGGGAACTGGCGGTTTTCTTCACGACCCGAGAGGTATAAACCTACCTTAAAGTCTTTGGTGATATTGGCATCCACATTGGAACGGAAACTATATTGTTTGTACTTGGTAGCGCCGTCTTTGTACAGGCCATCCTGGTAAACAGTGCCGGCAGACACATAATAACGCACATTATCCGAGCCACCGGAGATAGATATATTGGCCTGGTTTTGCAGGGCACTTTTCTTCAGTGTTTCTTTTGTCCAGTCGGTGTTTGGATAATTGAGCGGATCGCTGCCGTTGCCAAACTTGGTGATCTCTTCTGCCGAGTATTGCTGGTTCAAACCACCGGCCCTGTTATTATAATAAGCAATTTCATTGGCGATGGTAGCGTAGGTAGCAGCATTGGCCATTTTGGGCAGGCGGGTGGGAGAGGAGAAACCCTGGTTGAAGCTGGCGCTGATGGTTGGCTTGCCACTCTTGCCGCGTCTGGTCGTAACGAGGATAACGCCGTTGGCAGCGCGGCTTCCATAAATAGCAGCAGAGGCATCTTTTAGCACAGAGATGCTTTCAATATCGTTCGGGTTCAGCCTTTCGAGTCCACCTATCTGTCCGGGTACGCCGTCCACTACGATCAGCACATCGTTGTTGCCGGTAGTGGCCAGGCCGCGAATGGTAAAAGAGGAGCCATCATAACCCGGCTCACCGCTGCGGTTGTTGATCACGATACCGGAGAAGCGGCCTGCCAGCGAGTTGGAAATATTGGGTTGCGGGCTCTTGACAAGGTCAGATCCTTTGACCACCGAAACGGAGCCCGTCACAGTGGCTTTCTTTTGGGTATTGTAACCCACTACTACCACTTCACCGAGGCTGCCGTTCAGCAGTTCCAGTTGCACGCTCAGGTCGGTGCCGTCAACGATTTGTTCTTTAGTAGTATAGTTTACGTGGGTAAACACCAGGGTAGCCCTGTCGGCGGCAGCGATGGAAAACTTACCCTGTTCATCGGTGGTGGCTGCCGTAGTAGTGCCTTTCACCGTAACGGTGACACCGGCCACCGGAGCACCGCCCGATTGCACAACGCCACTCACGCGTTGCTGGGCCAAAACGGAAAAACTGATAAAAGAAAAGAGGCAAGTGAGGAACAGTTGTAGGGTCCTGCGGTAGCCGGTCAGGGCACCCGCATGCGGAGGACATGGCAAAGATCGTCTCATAAAAACAAGCAGGTTTTAGATATTGTAATAAGTCGAAGTGCCGAAACAGGTCAATACATACGATGGCCTGTTGGCGAGACTAAAGGTAAAAGCGAGGGGAGGGGACCGATGGTGGATGAACAGCTAAAATGAGGGGGGTAAATTGCTATTTTGGAAATTGTCCCCTGTGATTAGTATTGATAATCAATAATAAAAGGCGAGACAGGTTTTTTACGGGATAGAAAGTAAAGGGGACTTGAGTTGCCGGAGCAGGCTCAGGAAATGGATATAAATGGATAATTTATTGGATATTTAGTTGTTTTATGGATATAAATGGATAATCAGCATCGAGGCATGACACTTATAATTAATATCAGGAATAAGCAACAGGAAAAAGTCGTAAAGGCATTTTTAAGCAGCCTTAATATTGGTTTTCATTCTGAAGAGGAAGAAAATGCTGCGTTGGTTAATGCCATAAAAAAAGGAAGAAAAACTGCTTTGCTCAATAAAGTTGAGAAAGCCAGTTTTATTAGATGTTTAAAGCAGGCAAGTAAATATTAAGAATTTGGGAGTCATTATTTAACAAAGGATATATAGTGTAAAAATAAAATGCATCACTTTGACAATAAAGTTTTGCGATTATGAAGATTTTTAGGATAACGAATAAGCTCGAAATCGTAAGAGGGAATAAGAGTACTGAGCCAAAGTACCGGAAGGAAATTTCTGACTTGATTCTTGACCGGTTTGGAAGGGGGCCTTTTACCTCTGATACGGTGAAGGAGATACTTATTTTTTGCCAAAACTATTATATCAACGCATTCGAGCAGGTTTGTGTAAACGAATCATCTTATACATTTTATAAAATGATTTTTAGATGGCATGAGCAATCTGTTGAAATCAGACAGTCTAATCACTTTCACAATCTTCCCGAAGGCTTAGATAAAGGCTATTTTTCCTGTTATCGTAGAATTCTTAAAATGGTTCTGGAACAGGGGTGTCTAGTAGATATGCTGAGTGGTGAAAAAGAGGATTTGATTTTTAGAAAGCGAATAGAGCCGATAGTGGATGATCTGTTGTACTTGGGTGAGATGATATACCGATTTGGCGAGTCTATCGCAGAACAGGACATGGTAGAAGATATTTCCGATATAACATTTGATTTAGATAATCTTTATATACAACAAAGGAGGCATCATTATGAATCTATCTTCAAATATATTGTCACTGAAACGGAGAAAAGCAAAGATGAGTTTGTAATTGATAAAAATGCTTCTGAAGATTTTAAAATAGCACTACAAGGTTCGTTTGGAATTGAATATGACAAAATGCTTGAGTTGCTTCGAATGTTGTTTATTCACTTTAACTTGAAGCCGGGTGAATGTTTATCAGCGTATAGCGAACATTTTATAAAAGATGCCATTAATCATACAAGTGTTGTTGAGAGCAACCTGAAAAATTTTTTAGCAGGTCTGACTTTAAATCGTGATAATAAAATGCCGATAAGCGAGTTGGTACGCAGGCCACATTCCATAAGTCGATATTTGTATCGCCCTTTGCTCCAATGGACTGTTGACAGGAAAGCGTTTTATATGATTGGCTTATTTATCTGGAATGAAGCTGAGAATAACTTATTGCTAAATGCTATACCTTGGGGCAAGTACCCTGTTGAGTGGGAGAGGGATAAGAATATTAAAAAGTATGTAAATCGAAAGAAGGACGAGCACGATAAATGGCTTGATGATGCGGTAGAAGATATTCTCATTGGCGAGAGATTACAGTTTGATAGAGGCGTAAAAAAGTTGGTGACTGTAAAGAAATCTTATACGCTTATGAAGAAAGGTGTGGGTGAAATTGATTTTATTATCATTTGTCCTGCAATCAAAAAGATCCTTGTCACAGAGTGCAAGCATCTACTTGGAAGATACGATATGGTTAATTGGAAAAACGATTATGACCATTTTATAGGTGATGGAAAGAATGAAGGATATAACGCCCGGATTCGCGGGAAGGTGGATTGGATTTCACAACATAAAGAGGTACTAGAAGAACATTTTAAACTTAAATATAAAGCTACTACGCTTTCACTTAAAGAATTTACTATTGAAGGTATTTTTGTCATTAATACGCCCACCTTTTATATGTATAATTCGGTATTCCGAATTTATACCTTTCATCGTCTTAAAGAAGTTATTACAGGAGAATACACAGATCCAAAATTTTCTATGTGGGTAGATGGCGGAGATTACACCACAACCTATTTTATTAAATATCCATATTGCAAAAACCAAGAATGCTATATTATGATAACGAGGATGATCATTGCGAAGTAGATAAGTATGGATATCCGATTAAAAAGAATTCACCAGATAAAATCGAAGATGAAAAAGAATGATAATTAACAGCTAATATTACGATAATATATTTACAGACAGTGATAAAAAACGTTTTCTGTAAATGCATATATTTATTTTCTGCTTTGATAAACTCTTAACATAAAAGGTCTTACTCCTCCGCCTTCAATAAATTCAAATCCCCATTAAACGACTGCCGGTACTTCTTGATATAGTCCGATGGCGTCATGCCGAAGAGCTTGACAAACTGTTCGCGGAAGTAGCGCACGTCACCAATGCCTACCTGGAAGGCAGCCTGGTTCACGTTCATTTGTTCCCTGATCATTAGTACGGCTGCCCGGCGTAAGCGGATGGACCGTACAAAAGCATTGAGCGACTGCCCGGAAATATGTTTCACTTTATTATATAAGGCCGACCGGCTCATGCCCATTGCTTTGGCAAACTGCTGGATGGTAAAATGTTCGGCGTCGAGGTTTTCTTCCACTACTTGAATACATTTCTTCAGGAACTCGCGGTACTCGGCTGGCACCTTCACCGCCGACTCCTGCAAGGTGATGTTATCAAAGAAATAACGCTGCAACAGGTTGCGGTTCTTGAGCATGGTGCTCACCCGCGCCAGCAGCAACTGGGTGTCGAATGGCTTGGTGATGTAGTCGTCGGCGCCACCTTCAATGCCTTTCAGTTGTGTGTCGGCAGAAGAAGCCGCGGTGAGCAGGATCACAGGGATATGGCCCAAGGTCTCCGACTGCTTTATCTTACGGCAGAGTTCCAGCCCGTCCAGCCCGTCCATATTGATATCACTGATAATGATGTCCGGCAGGTGCTGTTTGGCCAGCTCCAACCCTTCCAGTCCATTCTGTGCGGTGAATAAGAAATACTGCTCCTGGAAAATAAGCTCAAGGTAATTCCTGATCTCGGGGTTGTCATCCACTACGAGGATCGTCTTTTTATCAGTGATCATTTCCCCGGCAGTCCTCCCTTCGGTCACAGGCACCAATTGTTTCTGTTCGGCGGGCGTTTCTTCTTCGATCAGTTCATCCAGTATTTGGTGGGTAGTACTGGCCTCTTCCCTGATTATAGTATGTGGCAGGTGGGCGATGCCTTTTTGCAGGGTGATTGTAAAGGAAGTACCTTTTTGTGGTTCACTGGTAACTGTGATGGAGCCTTTATGACTATCTATATAATATTTAGACAGGTACAAGCCGATACCAAAACCGGTTTTTTGGGTGTGGGCCTGCTGAAACTTTTCGAAGATGCGATTGATGGCAGCCGGTTCTATGCCACAACCTGTATCGCTGATGGTGGCTATTACTGTATCGGCTGTCTGATGAATATTGCATTCGATGGTGCCACCATCTGGTGTAAACTTAAACGCATTGGACAGTAAATTGAACAACACGATCTCCAGCTTTTCATGGTCGGCATAGATATCTATTGGTTCAGCAGGTGCCGTAAAATGATAATGAATGTTTTTGGCCTTTGCCTGCTGGGCAAAGCATTGGAATACTTCATTGCAGAGATGCACTATGTCCAGCCTGGATATCTTCAACACATCGGCGCCACTATCCGCTTTGCGAAACAGCAACAATTGGTCTACGAGACTTAGTAATCGACGGGCATTCCGGTATACAATGTTCAGGCCGCGTTCATCTTGTGTCGTATTCTTTTGTACGATCTCTTTCAGCGGATTGATGATGAGTGAAAGCGGCGCTCTGAACTCGTGGGATATATTGGTAAAGAAGCTTAGTTGCTTTTCGGCAAGTTCTTTGTCTTTTTCATGTTCAATGTGGGCCAGTTTTATTTCATAGCGTAAACGCTCTTGCCGTCTTGAATAGCGGAGGTATAAATAAATAAGCAGCAGCGAAGCCATAATGTACAAAGCGTAAGCCCACCACGTACGGTACCAGGGTGGCAGCACCACAATGTTCAATAATAAATGTGGTTCACTCCACTGGCCATCGGGATTCTTCACTTTCACGCGGAAAGCATATTGCCCTTCCTGCAGCCTGGAGTAGTTGGCCGTGCGAATATTGTTAACATAGTTCCAGCTCTTGTCCCATCCTTCCAGGTTGTAAGCATAGCTGATCTTATCTGCGCCGGTATAAGCAAGTGCAAGGAAGTCAAGTGATATGACGGCCCTGTCGTACGGTACCTCAATTTCGCGAATGGTTTCGAGCAGGCGGTTAGTGATATATTGTGCAGAGGCGGCTGCTGGCTTACTGTCGATAGACAAACCGGTGAGGAAAACGGCTGGCATGGCTTTGAGGTCCTGCACACTGTCGGGATAAAAGATGTTGAATCCCTTGATGCCGCCAAAGGCAAACTCACCATTGGATAACATGAGTGCTGCATTGAAACTAAACTGGTTGCTTTGCAGGCCATCCAGCTGCGAAAAGTTACGGAAGGTTTTATCGCGCAGGTTAAACTTCGAAAGGCCATTGAAGGTACTCAGCCAAAGATGCCCCTTATTATCTTCCAGCATGCGCAGGATGGTATTGTTGGGCAAGCCCTCATTGGTACTGTAGCGTTGGTATTGACCGGTCTTGCGGTCGAATAATAAAAGCCCTCCTTCCTGCGTGCCCACCCACAGGTTGTTGTAGCGGTCTTCATGAATGCTGCGGATGGTATAACCAATAGGATATACCTGGTGTTGTTTGCGTAGCCGGTCGATGCGGATAAGCGATGTATAGTTGCCTCCCCACAGATCACCTTGCTGATCCCCGGTCAGGCATTGCAGGTTCTGAATATGTTCATCAAATAATTCAAATGAATTACTGGCCGGATTGAAGCGGTACAATGCCCCATCGTTGGTAGCACTGGCCCACAAGGTTTTCTGGGCGTCTTCATACAGGCACCACACATTGTTCTCCGCAGAGCGGGTAACGGGGTTGTAGCAGGTATAATGTTCAAAACTATTGGTGGCAGGGTTGAAGCGGTTGATGCCGCCAAACCAGGTAGATATCCAGGTTCGGTTGGCCGCATCGCGCACAATGCTGGTAATAAAGTTGCTGCTGATGGTATTGTCACGACCCTGTTCATGCCGGTACTCTGTGAAGGTATTATTGTTCCGGTCCCAATACCGCAGGCCGGCGCCATCGGTGCCTATCCACAGGTTGTGTTGGCTGTCTTCACAGAAAGATAGAATGAAATTGTTGGCAGGGCTGCTCTGTCCTTTGTCGGGATGTCTTATTTGCCGGAAGGCAGTGCCGCGTACTTCGATGATGTTGATGCCTCCGCGCAAGGTGCCGATCCATTTTCTGGCTTCTTTGTCTTCATAAATGGAATAGACCGCATTGCTGTTCACCAGCGAATGTCCATCTCTTCCTGTAAAAGGCCGGGCTACAGCTTCACCTTGCTCCTGCACCAGCAGGCCGCCTCCATCTGTAGCGATCCACAATGCGGCGTTTCTGTCTTCGCAGATGTTGACCACTTTGTAGTTCCGCGTCAGATGATTGTCGGAATACTTGTTTTGTTGTACGTCATAAGCAAACAGTCCCTTTTCATTGCCCAGCCACATTTTGCCTGCTTTGGTCATCCGGAGGCAATTGGCCTGCCCGATATCCTTGTTCACCAATCGCAGGCTTTTGTCATACCTGTTGTAGAGGAACAAACCTGCCTGCTGCACAAAGATCCATATCGATGAAGCATCGGAGTTGGTTTCTATAGCGGTTACATCGTAGCTATCGCGGTTGGCATATCCCTGTGGTAATAATATTTGTGTACCGGTAAGCGCGTTGTTTTCGAACAACAACAAGCCAGTATGATTGGTGCCTATCAATACTGCTCCCTGGTTGATCGCTTTGATCACATGCACATTATCCTGCAAGGGTTTTGCTGAGCGCTGTGCAGAAGGCAGAAAGGTGAGCGTGGTAAAAGCAGCTTGTGCAGGATCGAAGATGCAAGCCCCTTTTTGTCCGCCTATCCAGAGATTGTGTTGTTCATCGCCTTCAATAGTATATACACTGTTGGTGATTAATGACCGGACATCGCCAAACCGGTTGCGGTATACTTTAAACTCGTATCCATCGTAGCGGTTCAATCCATCATAGGTGCCAAACCACATAAAGCCCCGGTAGTCCTGGTAAATGCAGGTCACGGCATTGTTGCTCAATCCATCCTCGATGCCGAGAGAGCGTAAAGGAACGTCGTTGGCGGCAACAGTGAGCACAGTCAGGACAAACGAGGCAATTGATAACATCTTTTTATAGCGTCTCATGTATTATTGGTAGTCTTTGTCACCCTGAGCTTGTCGAAGGGTTGTTAGTGAAGCACACTTTTAAGGGGCTTCGACAAGCTCAGCCTGACACTTACGTATAATTTAGCACAATTTTATCACAATGCCATCTGTCCGCTGGTTATTTAACTTCCCGAAGCTGTCTTGTTGCGGTGGCGGTATTCCGAAGGCGACATGCCCATGAAGCGGGAGAATATCCGCGAGAAATAATATTGATCCGAGAAGCCCAGGTCGTCCGCAATCTCTTTGATGGCTTTGGGGGTGAAGGCCAATGCCTGGCAGGCATGCTGCACTTTCAGGTGGTTGAAATATTCCACCGGCGAAAAGCCTGTCCTTGTGCGAAACATGCTGGAAAAATGAGATACGGATAAATGGGAGAAAGCTGCAAAATCATTCAGCGTGGGGTTGCTGTGTATCTTCTGCTGCATCATTTCGATGGTTAGTGCAATGGCATCTTTGTCCTGTGTATTCCCTGCGCGGTTATACTTCTCTTCATACAGCAGGGATGAAAGGAAATGATAGAAGATCATGTTCACATACCGCAGGTTATCGGCACTATAGCCCCGCTCCAGGTTATAGCATATTTCTTCAAAGAGTTTGATGCGGTTCTCGTTGTAAGAAAGGTACGGCAGATAGTTCTGCGAATTGTTGGTGATGAGGTTTACCACATAGGTGGCAATATCTCCTTTGAAATGCACCCAGTAAATAGTCCATGGGTCGCCTTCCAGCGCCCCATAGCGGTGAGGTGTGCGGGCAGGTATTACAATGAAGTGGGAAGGCGAAATGTCCATCCGTTTTTTATTGATGGTTACCCATCCACGACCTTCCACACAATAGATTATAATGTGCTGGTTCACGCCATTGGGCCGCTCGATGTAATGCTGGTTGGCTTTGGGATAATAGCCAATGTCGGTAATATATATCTGGCGCGTAATAGCATCCTTCATCAGGAAGCCTGAATGTATTTTTTGTGGCAGCACAATGAGCTTCTGACCTTCAAAGCCTTCTTTTTTCCTGGATGATTGCCGGGCCATAATCCTGTTTTAAGGTATTTGGGATGACCGTATAAAAGTCCATCTTTTTCAGAAAATAACCTATTTCCCGTGCAAAAGGGGAATACGAATTTTGGTGACAGGTTAAGTACCGGGTATTTCCTGCTTCCCGGCTACCAACAAAAAAGCCTAAAACGATTGCAATGAAAAAGTCGACTCTCCTTTTATTTTCCCTTATTGCTTTTATGGGTATGCAGGCACAAACAAGAGTGCTGAAGGGCAAAGTGGCCGATGCGGACACGAAGCTCGCGCTGGCCGGTGCGTCAGTGACTACCATTGGCAATGCCGCTGCGCAGAAGACAGGCGCCGACGGCGAATTCTCCCTTTCTGTACAGGGAAAAGTGATCCTCGTCATCAGCTTTGTAGGCTACAAAACGCAAAGCCTCAATGTAGCCGAGGCTGATACCTTCATCAATGTATTGCTGCAGCCCAGCTCCGAAGCCATGGGCGAAGTGGTGGTGATTGGTTATGGTAAGCAACAAAAGAAAGACATTACCAGCGCCATCTCCAGCATTTCGGGCAAAGAGCTGAAAGAACTGCCCGTCACCAACGTCAACCAGGCATTGCAGGCGCGCATTCCGGGCATGCAGGTAGTAACGGCTGGTCACCAACCCGGTGCCGGCACCAACGTGCGCATCAGGGGTATCAATACCATCACGCAGGGCAGTGGCCCTATCTATGTGGTAGATGGGGTGGTGGTGAGTTATGATATCCGGGAGATCAACCCCAATGATATCGAATCGATCGATGTGTTGAAAGACGCATCTGCCGCGGCCATTTATGGTTCCCGTGCTGCTGAAGGTGTGGTGATCATTACCACCAAACGCGCCAGCAGCGGCCGCACAACCGTAAACTATGATGCTTACTACGGCTTGCAGAAAATGATCAAGACGTATGACTTTGTAGATAATATTACTGATTATGTAAACCTGCGTCGTCGCGGGTTGAGTGATGAAGATCCCGTGGCCTGGCCTTATGGTCCTGGCATCGATACGCTGTTGTTCAATGGCGATGAGCGGCGCAACATGGCGGCAGGCCGGTGGACAGACTGGGTAGGCGCTGTTACGCAAACGGCTCCCCAGCAAAGCCATACCATCAGCATCTCCAATGGTTTTGGGAAAAACAAGTTTTACCTCAGTGGCAACTACCTCAACCAGGATGGTATTATCAAAGGTTCCAATTTCGAGCGCTACTCTGTAAAAGCCAATATGGAATCGGAAGTAAGCGCGAAGCTGAAAGTAGGCGTCAATACCAACCTGTCTCATATCACCAACGATGTAGTGAGCAATGAAGTATTCTATAATGCGGTAACCATCAGTCCGCTCATGTCGATCTATGATTCGCTGGGCAAGCCTTCTGCGAACATCGATCCTTCCAGCGGCAACCTGTTGTTCAACAACCCGGTGACGCTTACGCAAACGCCACAGCATAATGTAGATGACCGTTTCTTAGGAAACCTGTTTGCCGAGTACCGCATCATGAAGGGAATGACTTTCCGGAGCAGCTTTGGATTGGATGTGTACAAGAACCAGCGTTTTGAATATTATCCCCGCACTACCAGCGCCGGCTTTGCCAAAAAGGGTGTAGCGAAGATCCAGAACTTCGGCTGGCGCGATTACCTGTGGGAAAATACACTGGCGTATAATTATTCCCCTTCTGCCGATCACGTATTCGACTTCCTGGCGGGTGCCACTTACCAGCGCAGAAGGCAGGAATGGAATTATGAAGAAGGTTCCGGATTTCCTACCGATGAGCTTACTTACAAGAACATGGGATTGGCCAGCAACCGCGATGTAATTGCCAGTGATTATTTCAACTGGTCGGTGGCTTCGCTGCTGGGCCGTGTGATCTATAAGTTTAAAGACCGCTACATCATCAACGGAACGATACGCCGTGATGGATCGTCCAGGTTTGGCGGCGACAACCGCTATGGTTATTTCCCCTCTGTGAGTGCTGCATGGCGCCTGATCGATGAGCCTTTCATCGGGTTGAAAACAAGATCGGTGATCAATGATGCCAAGATCCGTGTTGGTTATGGTGTGGTAGGCAACCAGGAAATTCCAATTCCGGCCATCTATACACAAATGAGCCCCGGCGCTTATCCTTATAATGGCAATCAACAAACTTCCGGCTTCCAGCTCAATACCGGTACAGAAGGCAACCCCGCATTGAAGTGGGAGAGCCAGCACCAGCTGAACGTTGGTTTCGATCTCGCTGTTGTCGACTCCCGCATCCGCCTGACTTTTGATTACTACAATAAGAATATCCGCGACCTGCTGATGAACAATCCGCTGGCGCCTTCCCAGGGTTTCGACAGCAAGTGGATCAATATCTCTGAAATGAATACCCGTGGTATCGATATTGGGTTGAAGCTCCACATCATCAAGACCCGCAATTTCGACTGGCAGATGGATATCAACTGGTCTAAGTTCAAATCAAAGATCACCAGTCTGCTGCCGGGTGTGGATTCTTTAAGCCCTTACCTCAAAGTAGGCGAAGCGCCCAACAGCCTGATCGTGGATTATGTGTATGATGGTTTGTACCAGGCAGGCGATGATGTCTCTCTGAATCCCGATGCAAGACCCGGTGATATACGCGTGAAGGATCTGGACAAGAGTGGTAGCATCAACCAATATGACCGTACGATCATTGGCCGCACTGTTCCCAAAGGATGGGGTGGTATCTGGACGTACGTTCGCTACAAACAATTTTCTATGACTGCCTTTGCCAACTATACCTACGGGCATATGATCAGCAACAAGGCTTACCAGGATTACCTGTACTATTCAAGTAAAACAGCTACACGCACCATCAAGGATGGGCTGAATTACTGGACACCTGAGAATACAAATACCGATGTGCCGCGTCCCAACCAGTTTGGCCGCTCGTTAAGAGCATTGCAATCCGGTACTTCCAGCTTCATGGTACAAAAGGGTGATTTCATCCGCATCAGGAACATTACGCTGGGTTATGATATCCCTTCTTCATTATTGACGAAAGCAAAGATCAATTCTTTAAGAGTATATGTGCAGGCAGTAGAGCCTTTCCTGTTCACGAAGTACAAAGGCATCGATCCTGAGATCAGTGTGGGACAATATGATGTGTATCCCCGCTACCGCACATTCCTCTTTGGTTTACAATTAAGTTTATAATCTATTAAACAGCATGGTTATGCTTGCCAACATACATTTTTTAAAACAACGATTGATTCCTGCCTTACTGCTCACAGCAGTGCTGGCCGCCGGTTGCAACAAGAAACTGGAGATCACGCCAGAAACCTTTGTCTCTCCCGAAGACCTGTATAAAGATGAGCAGGGCGCTATTGCCGGGGTGACGGGTGTTTACCGGAAGATGATGGAATTCAATAATGGAGATTATTATTTCATGGGCATTGTGGGTACCGATGAAGGTAAAACAAGTTCATTCGTGCCTACCTGGGGCGGTTACTGGCAACACTATGATGGCATCAACAGTTACAATAGCCTGTTGAGTGCCCAGAACCAACTGGTGCAGGGTACGTGGAACTCTTTGTACAAGGGTATAATCAATGCCAACACGGCTATCAAATATATTCCCACCTCCAGTGCTTCGCAGAAGGTAAAAGATAGACTGACGGGTGAAGCGAAGTTTCTGCGCGCTGTCTTTTATTTCAAGCTGGTGCAGTTCTTTGGCGGCGTGCCGCTGCCTACAGAAGTGGAAGACCCACAGGCGGATGCCAATGGTGGTAAGCCACGCAGTGCAGTAGATGCGGTGTATGCACTGATCATTACCGACCTCACCTTCGCCGCCACTAACCTCGATAGCAAAAGCATTGCTGAAGTGGGTCGTGTGAACAAAGAGGCTGCGCAAACGCTGCTGGGCAAGGTATACCTCACGCAAAAGGATTATACCAATGCCAAAGCTGCTTTGCAACCTTTGATGAACACCACTGCTACGGCGTTGATGGCCAATTATGCTGATCTGTTCAAGGAAGTGAACGAGAACAATATCGAATCACTATTCGAAATACAGTACACCAACGAGAATGGCAATACCAATGCGCAGGCCAACACGCTGGGTGGCTGGCATATTTCCAACACCGATTCCGGTGGTGGGGGCCACGTGGTGATTCCTACCGACTATTATGCCAATAGTTTTGAAGATGGTGATGCCCGTAAGGATGCTTCTATCCGCTACAAGTTTTATGATGCCAATGGCAACGTGGTAGACTACTGGTGGTGGGCCGATGTGACCAAACCACACGTGAAGAAGTATGATATTACGGATGGCAAGTCATTGAACGGGGGTCTTTCTTCCCGCAATCTGTATTACCTGCGTTATGCAGATGCGATACTGATGTACGCTGAAGTGTTGAATGAACAGAATGCTACATCCGAAGCGCTCACTTACCTGAACAAGATTCGCAACCGGGCCAAACTGGTGAACTGGGAAACGAAGCTGGGCCATACACCTACGCAACAGGAGCTGCGTGATGAGTTGCTGAAGGAGCGCATGCGTGAGCTGGGCTTTGAAGGTTGGCGCTGGTGCGACCTGAAAAGGACGGGCAAGCTGATCACGCAAACGAAGGCCAACAACCCCGATGCGGCGCCTTACATATCAGAGAAGAATGCGTTCTTCCCTATTTCGGCGCGTGAGTTTGAGTTGAACCGTTCGTTGAAACCGAGTGACCAGAATCCGGGGTTTTAGTTGATTGTCACCCTGAGCCTGTCGAAGGGCTTAGAAAGGAGTACTGTTATTAAAAGGCTTCGACAGGCTCAGCCTGACATTGTAGAAATAAAAGGACTTACATTGAATAGGACTTATCTTTTATTGCTGTGCTTTTTGATGGTTGTTACAGTTGCCCGTTCCCAGCAAACGCAGGTGGCGGGCGATAGCCTGGTGGTGAGCAATCAGCATGTGCGGGTAGTGGCCAATCTGCATTCGGGTGTTGTACATTATCGGTTTACCTCCGGTACGCAGTTTGAAAATACTATTGCCTATGTAGAAGATGTGAAAGTAGGTTACTTTAGTTCCACCAGCCTTTCCCGGCATAGCTTTACGACCGATAACATCAACGACCCGCTGGGGAAAGGCATTTGTATAAACCTCGTACACGAAGCAGCCGATAAGCCGGTGAAGCTGGTGCAATACATTACGATCTATGAATCGCAACCCTTCCTGTTGTTGACGGTAGAAGCATCGGGCAGGGAGAAGGGGAGTGTAGTTGAAACAAGAAATATCTCTCCGTTGACGGTGCTGCCAGCCCGGCAAGGAAGGATCGTATTGCCGGGCAGCGATGCACTCTTTACCGATTACCCGTTTGACAATGACAACTGGGTGGATGTGATATCCCGCCGATGGCCTGTTGATCAGAAAGGTGTCGATGGCATTAGTTACGAGCTGGCATCCGCTTACGACGAGAACACCCGCAATGGTTTTGCGGTGGGTAGCCTTGTACATGATTTTTGGAAAACAGGTATTCGCTATGCCACCGGAACAACCGGTAATAGCATAGATTCTTTCATCGTGTATGGCGGCGTTGCCACCAAAGACAATCCTGCATTGCCTGACTCCTATGGAGGAAAAGATGGTACGCATGATTATGTAGCGCATGGCACGCAGGCAGGCGAGTCGGTGTATGCACCGTTGATCTATTTGTCTGCTTCTGCGGATATACGCAATGATCTTACCGGGTTTGGCAGTACGGTGAAGAAAGTTGCCGGTAGTCTGAGTTGGAAGAAGCCTGCTCCTTTTTACTGGAACAGCTTTGGGGTGGAAGGTGTGCTGGGCTATGAAAAGGTGATGATGCCATTGGATGTGGCGAAAGTGTCTGATTTCATTCATTCGCTGGACAACTTCAACAAGAGCACTCAGCCGGTATTGAGCATCGACTCTTACGATCAGGGTATTTACTCAACGGAAGTGTTGAAGTCGATCAGTCGCTATGGCAAGAAGAAAGGACAACAGATGGGCTTTTATTTTATTCCCTTTGCCCTGTGGACCTGGAAGAACAATATCAGCAATTCGAAACTGACCAATACCGATCATCCGCTGAGTGAGGTGATCTTACTCGATGAAAAGCGTAATTATATTCCGTACAAAGATGGTGAGTGGGGCGCTTTCCCCATTGATCCAACGCACCCTTATACCCGTGATTATATCATTGGGCAATTGAAGAAAGCAAAGGCTATCGATGCCGGTTTTATCAAAATAGATTTCCTGTCGGCTGGAGCCCTCGAATCGAACAGGCGTTACAATCCAGCCATCCGCTCGGGCATCCATGCATATGACTATGGTATGAAGATGTTGAAACACCTCGTGGACTCCATCATGGGACCCGATGTGTTTATTACCCAAGCTATCTCTCCTTTATTCCCGCATCAGTATGCGCATACCCGGTTCCTCTCTACGGATGTGTATTCTCACCTGCGTAATGATCAGCAAGGTTTTCCGCACTATGGCAGCACGGCAGCTTCGATGGTGAGCGCTACGCATTTTTGGTGGACGCAAGGCAGTCTGTGGCCCTACACCAATATGGACGTGGTGGTGATGAAAAACTTCCAAAAGAACAAAGATATCTCAGAGCAGGACGTGAAAGTGCGGATATTCTCCATGATGGTATTCGGCAGCATCTTCGGAGATGGCAGCGATTACCGGAATAAAGAAGTGGCGGAACGGGCAAAGAAATACCTGAACAATGCAGCCGTGTGTGAATTCTTCAGCAAGCCGAAGGCTTTTACACCGCTACGCTTCCCGGTAGGCAATGCACAGAACCAGCGGTTGAGTTTTTACCTGCCCGGCGATACGATGCTGGTAGCTGCTTTCAATTTTGATGGAGAGCAACCTTTTAAAGAAACGTTTCAACAGGCTGCGTTGCAATGGCCTGATAAAGAATATGTGTTGCAGGATTTGTTAACCGGGAAAGAAGTGGGAAAGGTCAGCAAAGGACAGACCTCCTTTACTCTCGAAGTGCCGGTGAAAGATGCAGTGATGATCAAACTTGTTCCACGGAGCTAAAGGTGAGTCGCCTTGCAGCGCAGCAAATGCCGCGCGGCAAGGCGGCCCACCTTTGTGTAGAGACTGGCAAAGTAGCTATCTCTCACGTCTGACGTTTCACGTCTCACGTGAGAAGTCTCACGATTTAAACAAAGATGTTAATCTATAATAGTGTCAAGTATGAGTGTAAAAGCATGGGTTGAAAAGATAACCTTACCTACTTACGGCATTGGCGAGCCGGAAAAGAATCCGATGTTTTTAGAGAAACGCGTGTACCAGGGCAGTAGTGGCGTGGTATATCCGCATCCGGTGATCGAGAAGATCGCTGACGAAAAACACGACCAGGAGTATACGGCGGTGTTCCTTGAAAATGAATACCTGTTGATCATGGTGCTGCCCGAACTGGGCGGTCGCATACAGCGGGCTTATGACAAAGTACGCAAACGTGATTTTGTATATTATAACCAGGTGGTGAAGCCGGCACTGGTAGGGCTGGCAGGTCCCTGGATATCCGGCGGCATCGAATTCAACTGGCCGCAGCACCACCGCCCCAGTACATTCAGTCCGGTAGACTATACGATAGAAGAACAGGAAGACGGCACCAGGACCGTGTGGGTGAATGAAACGGAACTGATGTTCCGCACCAAAGGTATGGCCGGCTTTACCCTGTACCCGGGCAAGGCTTTCCTGGAGATCAAAGGCCGGTTGTTCAACCGTTCGCCTTTTACACAAACTTTCCTGTGGTGGGCCAACCCCGCCGTGAAAGTGAATGAGCATTATCAATCGGTGTTCCCTCCGGATGTATATGCCGTGTTCGATCACGGCAAGCGGGATGTATCGGATTTTCCGATTGCTACCGGCACTTATTATAAAGTAGATTATGCACCAGGCACCGACATTTCAAGGTATAGCACCATCCCGGTGCCTACTTCTTATATGGCTATTCGTTCAGGCTATGATTTCATGGGTTGTTATGAACACGATACGCAAGCGGGTATGCTGCACGTGGCCGACCACCATGTATCGCCCGGCAAAAAGCAATGGACCTGGGGCAATGGAGATTTTGGATTTGCGTGGGACAGAAACCTTACTGATGAAGATGGACCTTACATCGAATTGATGACAGGTGTGTTTACCGACAACCAACCCGACTTCAGCTGGCTGCAGCCCAATGAAGTAAAGAGTTTTGAGCAATACTTTATGCCCTACGCATTGGTGGGCGCTGTGAAGAACGCCACGAAGGAGGCTATGTTGAACCTCGAAGCGGAAGGTAACACGCTCCAGGTGAAAGTATATGCAACTTCCCTGTACAAGAATGCCCAGATCATTTTATTCCATAATGGCAAAGAAGTAAAAAAGTACATCAAGGATATTTCACCTGCGGATGTGTTGATTGAAAAGTATACAACAGGCACGCCGGTAAATATCGGGGAATGGAAGTTATTGGTGGCTGACAACAATGGGAACGAATTGGTAAGCTGGCAGCCCGAAGCCACAACTGGGAAAAAAGAAATTCCGGCTGCTGCTACAGCAGCGAAGCTGCCTTCGGAGATAGAGCAGGTAGAAGAGCTGTTCCTGAACGGTCTGCACCTGGAGCAGTACCGTCATGCTACTTTCAACCCCATCGATTATTATGAAGAGGCATTGAGAAGGAGCCCGGGTGATGTGCGTTGCAACAATGCGATGGGCTTATTGCTGCTGCGCCGTGGGCAATTCAGCAAAGCAGAACCCTATTTCAGGAAAGCGATCGCCACACTTACATCAAGGAATCCGAACCCTTACGATGGTGAGCCATACTACAATCTTGGGTGGTCGTTGTTGATGCAGGACAAGCCCAATGATGCCTACGAAGCTTTTTTCAAAGCTACCTGGAATGACGCCTGGCAGCACAGTGGTTTCCTGATGTTGGCGCGTATCGCTGCAAAGCAACAACGTTATGAGTTGGCATTGGCGCATATCAATAAAGCATTGATCAGGAATTACCATAGCCATACAGCCCGGCACGTGAAAGCTGCTTTATTGCGCAAGCTCAACAGGCCACAGGATGCTTTGCAGGTGATTGCTGAATCCGTTGCCATCGATCCGTTCAACAACGGTTGTTATTACGAACGATACCTGATCCTTAAGCAACTGGGCGATCAGCAGGAAGCAACAAATACACTGCAACAGGTACAGCGCCTGTTGCGCAACGATCGCAACAATTATATTGAGCTGTCGCTGGATTATGCACATGCGGGCTTGTATGCCGAAGCGGGTGAGCTGCTTTCGCTGTTCATCAACAGCAATGGTACTGTTTCCCCGCTGGTATATTATTACAAAGGCTGGTATGCTTTGCAGGATAAGCTGCCCGCAATTGCCGCCGGTCTTTTTGCAACCGCCAGCCGGCAAAAGGCAGATGGTTGTTTCCCCAATAAAATTGAAGAGGTGCTGGTATTGCAGGCTGCTTTGGCTATGAACCCAGCCGATGCGGTAGCGGCCTATGCGCTGGGCAATTTCTGGTACGATAAGCGGCAGTATACCGAAGCTGTTGAATGCTGGGAGCAATCGGCAAAGGCCAACGATGCTTTCCCAACGGTTCACCGCAATTTGTCGCTGGCTTATTACAACAAGCTACAGGATAAGCGCAAAGCATTGGCCTTATTGGAAAAGGCATTTGCACTGGATACCACCGATGCGCGGGTGCTGATGGAACTGGACCAGTTGTATAAATTATCCGGGCGTTCCTTTGAGCAACGCATCGCCTTGCTGGATCAGTTTCCGCACCTGGTGGAGCAACGGGATGACTTGTATCTGGAACGGATAACTTTACTCAACAGCCTGGGACGGTTTGAAAATGCAAAAGCACTACTGGCCGCACGCCGTTTTCATCCCTGGGAAGGCGGTGAAGGAAAAGTGGTAGGACAGTTCCTGTTGTGCCACCTCGAATTAGCGAAACAGGCTTTGTTGCAAGGAGATTATCAAAAAACGATTAACCTGCTGAAAGCACTGGAACAATATCCCGAAAACCTGGGTGAAGGAAAGTTGTACGGTGCGCAGGAAAACGATATTCATTACCTGTTGGGTTGTGCTTATGAAGGTTTGCAACAGGACGCAAAGGCCAGCGAATACTTCAAGCTGGCAACAGTAGGCATCAGTGAACCGGTACAGGCTATTTATTATAATGATCCGCAGCCTGATAAGATCGTGTACCAGGCACTGGCATGGCGCAAGCTGGGTGAGCCTGCGAAAGCGGATATTATCTTTAAGAAGTTCATTACGTTTGGTGAGCAGCATATGAACGATCAGATCCGCATCGACTACTTTGCTGTTTCCCTGCCCGATATGCTGGTGTTCGATATCGATCTTAACCGGCGCAATAAAATACATTGTATGTACCTTGTAGCATTGGGCCACCTGGGGTTGGGCAATGAAGCGAGGGCATTGACGTTGTTGCAGGATATATTGACCGTGGAGATCAACCACCAGGGCGCTGCCACACATTTGAACATGGCGCCATTCTTTGCAAATAATGTAATAGCGATATAGTGTGAGGAGCTTGTCGAAGGGTGGGTCGCCCTCAAAGGGCGGCTCACCCTGGTCTAAGGAGTCCGTCGAAGCCGATTTGAAGAAATAACAAGGTCAATATGGAATTAGCAAGACAACAGATATTGAAGGTAGCGGTGTCGTCGTACACAGACAAGGCAAATGAAACGATCTATACTATTGTACTCGATAATGGGGCTGTTACCGTAGAGCTCACCAACATTGGTTGCGCGATTGCTGCCATCAGTGCACCCGACAGGAACAATAAAAAAAAGAATATCGTAGCGGGGTTTAAAGACCCGGAACTATACAAAGTAAACAGGGATTATTTTGGTTGTGTGGTAGGGCGCTATGCCAACCGCATCAGCAATAGCGCTTTTACACTGGAAGGAAAACGTTATCAGCTGGGCGCCAACAATCCGCCCAATCACTTACATGGCGGCTGGCAGGGACTGAGTCATAAGATATGGAAACTGGAAGCAACCATTGAGAAGGAAGATGAGTGTGGCGTTGTGTTTTCCTATGATAGTCCTGATGGCGAAGAAGGATACCCCGGCAACCTGCAGGTGAGGGTGCAATATGTGCTGGACAATCAAAACAGGCTTACGATCACTTATAAGGCAGTGACCGATAAAAGCACGCCAGTCAATCTTACCAATCACAGTTATTTCAACTTAACCGGTTTTGAGCAAAGCACTATCCTGCAACATGAGCTGCAGGTATATGGTGATCAGTACCTCGAAAAGAACGATAACAATGTGCCGTCTGGCAAGCTGCTGACAGTACATGGTACAGCGCTGGATTTTACAATGCCTGCGCCCATTGGCCGGGCCATTGGCAGCTTCGTGGCAGATAGAGGCTATGATCACTGTTTTGTCTTGAACAGACAAGATCCCAAACGACTTGTCAAGGCTGCAGTGCTATGTGAACAAACAACAGGCCGCACGTTAACAGTGTATACAGACAAACCAGCCATGCAGGTATATACTGCCAATTTTTGGGATGGGACCAGCGGTGGTGAACAGGGCATAGTATATCAGCAACATGGCGCCGTGGCGTTGGAAACACAGGGTTATCCCGATAGCGTGAACCAGGGGCATTTCCCCAATACCATTGTGCGCCCTGACGAGCCTTACACGTCAACAACCGTATTCGAGTTCGGGATTTCTAAATAAAGTTAGGTTGTCACCCTGAGTCAATTAGGTTGTCACCCTGAGCCTGTTAGGTTGTTACTCTGAGTCAATGAGGTTGTCACCCTGAGCCAATTAGATTGTCACCCTGAACCTGTTAGGTTGTTACTCTGAGTCAATTAGGTTGTCACCCTGAGCCTGTCGAAGGGTCTTTAAAAGCAATAAGATTCTTTAAAAGGGCTTCGACGGGCTCAGCCTGACATTTATTTCTTCAACAGCTCCTTTGCTTTTTCTGTAATGGCGGAACTGATCATTCCTTTGAAAAAAGATACGGCGAAAGGCAGGTCTGAATTGATCTCCACATTCGAGTCGTTCACTTTGATATCACCGGCAAGGTCGAACCCTTTGGCACTAAAGCTGAAATTGCCTCCGTCACCCTGCCAATGCTCTTTCACATTCGAGATAGTGCCTTTCTGCTCTTCCTTCAGGTTGGTCAACAATTTTTTGATCCTGTCCAGCGCTTCTGTTTTGGAAAGTTCGTGTGGTATATTGAGATTAAGCTTTGACATAATTCATTTTACAGCAAATTTAATACCTTCCTGCGGCCTCACCACTTTTTCCCGCTTGATTGTCATTTAAATTGGTTGCCACTGTACATTCCCGTATCGCTGTACTTTGCATCTTCCTTTATCTGAAACAATACCAGATCACTTTCTGTAATGGCGTTTACAGATATATCTTCATTATTAAATACGATACTGTCGCCTTTTTCAAGGATATTACCGGCTACAGATACAGTTCCGTTGAAACAATATAGCAGATAAACGTTCCTTTCAGACACGGCAGGTAGTTGTAACACCTTGTCCTTGGGCAACCTCGCATCGAAAATATTGGTGTCGGTTCTCAATTCAAGTGGTGCATGGGGAGCGTTGCCGGCTACCAGTCGCCATTCGTTTTCGCTGTAGACGTCGGGAAACTGGTGAAACTGGACTTTAGGCGCCAGTCCATTCTCCGAAGGACGCATAAAAATTTGGAGCATTTCCACTTCTTTTTCAGCAATTTCTTCATGAAAGATGCCGCTTCCGGCATTCATCAACATTAACTTTGAAGCGCTCACCTGTTCCTGATGACCGGTACTGTCTTTGTGGATTTGTAACCCCGACCGCATATACGAAAGGATTTCGTCGTTACGGTGCGGATGCATCGGTACCCTGCCCGGTGGCCTGAACGAGGCATGGTCTATCCGGCCAATCGTATAATAGCCTGTATCGCTTAAGCCAAGTGCTAAACCCGGATATAATATATCGATATGGAAAATGTCATTGCCCTGACTACGTTTCTTTGAAGCTTTTATAACTTTCATAACTATTGTTGTTGGAAGATTAAGAGAAGTATTTATCAACCGGAATGAGGGGGCAGCAAACATATATGTCAACATCCCCCGGTCATTCGGTTCGATCTGATTAATGGTAGTCGAGTATGCCAACCAGTTTTTGTCCGTTGGGACTTGTCCAGTCGATAGCCAGTTCGGAAATGATTTGATCGACTGTTGTAATGATAGCGCCTGCCTGCCGCATACGTTGCAGCGCAAGATCATCACCATATTTTGTATAGGACGCAGATGCATCAGCTGAAACCTGAACCTCATACCCTTCATCGAGCATTTGCAGTACCGGAAAAGTGACACAGATCTCTGTAGTAACCCCTGCAACGAAAAGCTTCTTACGACCAAGTGCTTTTACGGCCTGGTTGAAACCTTCATGGTGCATGGCATTTACAATGCCTGGCCGTTTAACCCGGGCGGCGAAGGCATCTGGCAGTATTTCTTTCAATTCAGGGATGAGTGGTCCCTGGACATTGTCTTCCATGCTTGAAGTCAACACGACGGGTAATTTCAAGGCACTTGCAATGTTGGCCAGCTTGATAGCATTTTGCTTAACGAGATTGATGTCATGTGAATGCGTCCAGCCCATAGTGCCAGTTTGGTGATCAATTAACAGCATGGCTGCGTTTTCGGGGGTGAATGCTTTGTTGTGCATGATTTTGTGTTTTTATGTGATTAATATTTGATAACACAAAATTGCCGCAAAGCCACTCCCTCGGCAATGACATATAATAGTAAATAGCGTTGATAAATGTTAAGCAAGTGGGTTGTTTAGTGCAGAAATACTGCAGGAACGCCTAAAGCATTGAAGTACCTGTCAAAAGTTAATGGCCAATGGAGAAGCGGTTAATGAGGTGTTTTCTTATTTCGGAGACGGCTCAATGTTTCCGGCGTGATACCAAGGTAAGAAGCGATCATAGTTTGCGGAAACCGTTGCAGAAAAGCCGGGTAAGTCTTTACAAGAGAATCATATCTTTCTTCAGCCGACAGGCTGATGGCTGCATGTATCCGTTGCTGGGTGGCAATCGCACTTTGTTTATCTATTACCTTGATGGTAGCTGCTATCGCCGGTACAGTTTCGATCAATCGCTCCATATGTTCTTTAGGCACGATCAGCAGATCTGAATTTTCAAGCATTTCCACATGAAACCGGGTAGGGGTCTGCAGCATGTAACTTTCATAGTCGCCCAACCACCAGCCTTCCATGCCAAACCGGATGATATGCTCATGCCCTTTGTCATCCACGGAATACATGCGTGCAGCTCCCCGCACGATAAAACACATATGTTTACAGATATCACCTTCTTGCTGGAAGTACTGTTTTTTCCTTAGCCTCTTTAGCTTGAATGTAGACTCAATAAGTTCCTTTTCGGTTGTGGAGAGTGTCAATCCTGACTTTTGCTCGAAATATTGAAACAGCAGCTCGAACATGATACGCTTTTGTCAAATATACTTATATTCTTGTTTTCCTTTTTGGGCGATCAACCACACTGTCACATGCTGATAAAAGCAGGTATTTTTTTGCACTGATTGCGGTAATATTGTGGTAACATTCAAACTTTACCAAAATCACTTGCATGCCGGAGATTGACGGGGACGGCATAGGCCGGGAAAAGGAATTGGTCCTGCGCATCGCAGCGGGCGATGAACAGGCATTTACCGCGCTTTTCAGGCGCTACTCCTTTTCTATGGGCATACTGGCCAATAAGGTATTGCAGGATGAGGCCGCCCGGCAGGATGTGATGCAGGAAGTATTTATCAAGCTCTGGCTACACCGCGAAGAATTGCCGAATATCCAATACCTGCCAGCCTGGCTGAAGAAGGTGACGTTGAACGAATCGCTGATGTACCTGCGCAAAAATGCAGTTTACGACAAGCGCCTGGCTGACCTCGTCTTACCCCATGCCGAAGAAGAGAACATTTCTCAAACCATTGGCTTCAAAGAGCTGCAACAAAAGATCCGGGATTTTATCAGCAACATGCCCGAGCAACGAAGGGTGATCTATGAGCTCAACCGGGTGGAGGGGCTTTCGGCCAAAGAGATTGCCGAAAAGCTCAACCTTTCTCATGGCCATGTGCGCAACACGCTGAGCGCCACGCTCAAAAGCATTCGCGACCACCTCGGTCCGCTGCCCTATGTATTATTATCCATCCTCCTGCCAACTAAATTTTAATTATTTATTAAAAAATTGTTTCCACGGACATGACACTCCTGTTGTGCCGCGCATCTTTTATACAATCTTATGAATCAACAACGATTACATTACCTGGTTGGACAGTTCATGAACAACCAGCTGACCGTAGAAGAACAGCAGGAATTTCATGTCCTGCTGAACGATGCTGAACAGTATCCTAATGTATTGGCTGCCTTCGAAACATTGGGAGGGGAGGTGTATGCTTCGGAAGAAGCAGATGAAACCCTGCTGCCCTTGTTACAGCGGGCGCCTCTGGCAGATAAACCTGAAATGACTGGGCAGGCCCCCGTTCGCAGGCTCCCGTTCCTGCGCAAATGGGGTTGGGCTGCCGCAATTCTGGTGATGCTTTCGGCTGGTGCTTATATCTGGCGATCTTATTTATCCCTTGTCGACCAGGATTCCCCGTTATCCCAGGTTGGCACAGATGTGGCGCCGGGCCGCGATGGTGCTATCCTTACGCTGGCAGATGGTAGAAAGATCATCCTCGACAGCCTGGGCAATGGCACCATCGCCAACCAGAACGGAACAGCCGTAGTGCTGAACAATGGACAGCTGAAGTATGAAGCGGCAGCTGGCAAAGGCTATGCGGAGCAACAGTGGAATACCATGTACACGCCCAAAGGCAGGCAGTTCAATGTAACCCTGCCGGATGGTACACGCGTGTGGCTCAATGCTGCCAGCTCCATCACTTTTCCTACAGCATTCACCGGAAATGAGCGCCGCATTCAGCTGACGGGCGAGGCCTATTTTGAAGTAACGAAAGACAAAACGAAGCCCTTCTTCGTAAAAATAAATGACCAGGCAGAGGTAGAAGTATTGGGTACAAGTTTCAATGTCAATGGTTATGGTGATGAACCAAATATCAGCACAACGCTGCTGGAAGGCAGTGTAAAAGTGAAGTCAGAAGTAAGAGGTCAGAAGTCGGATGCGAACGCTCCGGCCTCCGACCACTTATCTCTTACCTCTGCTGTTCTTAAACCTGGTCAACAGGCGCAGATCGTCAACGATGCAGTAACCACACTGACTTTGAAACAGGCAGATATTGACAAAGTGATGGCCTGGCGATATGGCGCCTTCGACTTCGAGGATGCCAGCCTGCAGGAAGTAATGCGCCAGCTGGCCCGTTGGTACGACATCGAGGTGGTGTATGAAAAAGGTATTCCCGATATCCGGTTTGTGGGAGAGATGAGCAGAGACATGACCCTCGCAGGAGTACTCAAGGCCCTCGATGCTACCAATGTCCACTTTCGTATTGTAGAAAACAGGCGATTAGTAGTAGAACCCTAAACAGTTAAAAACAAGTATAATAAAATATGATTAAATAGCAAGCAAACACAATCCCTGCAAAACAGAACCGGAAGTGCGCTAACACTTCCGGCGATGTTCAGTTGAGCCAAAACAGGTTTACTCGATACCGTTTTTTACAACCAAACAATGCAATTTATGCAAAAAACTGCTTATGGGCCCTGGTCCCGTAAGGGTTCCGCATGGGCGGAACGCTGGTGGTACAGGGTCTTTTTAAACAGCACCAAACAAGTAGTAGCGGGCATGATCGCTTTCGGCCCGGACCCAACTTTAAAAAGGAGAATGCTGATGAAAATCAATCTAACTGCGGTATTCCTCTCAACTATCTTTCTGAATGTATATGCTACGGGCCTATCGCAAAGCATTACGTTTTCGGGAGAAAATGTTCCACTTACCAAAGTGTTCCAGGTCATCAAAAAGCAAACAGGCTATTTCGTGTTTGCCAACAAGGAAGTGTTGACCCATGTAAGACCCGTCACGCTGTCTGCCAAAGACATGCCCCTGAACAATTTCCTGCAGCTGGCATTGAAAGATCAACCGGTAGGCTACCTGATCGAAGGAAAGACCATCATCTTGTCAGGAAAGCCCGCCACAATTAATATTGAACCCAGACCGGCGCCTCTGCCAGCCGATACAGTTCCCAAAATGACCACGGTGTATGGAAAAGTAGTGGATGAAAAAGGAATTGGTATTACGGGAGCTTCCGTGGTGCTGAAAGGTGCCGGTAGAGGTGTTACCACCAATCAGGCAGGCAACTTTGTGTTTGCATTGCTTCCCATTGGGGGTAAACTGCAGATCAGCTATGTAGGTTTTGAAACGCAGGAAATTGAAGTCCGGCCAGGCAATGTAACCATCACGATGAAGTCGGCCGAAGCTAAATTGAATGATGTGGTGGTAACTGGTATCTATACGCGGAAGTCGGAAAGCTTTACCGGTGCAGCGCAAACCTACACCCGGGAAGACTTGCAGAAAGTAGGCAATGTCAATGTGCTGCAGAGTCTCAAAAACCTTGATCCCACTTTCAACCTGGTAGAAAACCTTGCCATGGGCTCCAACCCAAATACGTTGCCCGAAATACAATTACGTGGTCAGTCAGGATTTCCTGATCTGAAAGGTGAATACCAGACCAATCCCAATCAACCCCTGTTCATCCTCGATGGATTTGAAGTGTCGATCATAAGAGTGATCGACCTCGATATGACCCGTGTATTAAGTGTCACGTTGCTGAAAGATGCGGCTGCCAAAGCCATCTATGGTTCCAAAGCAGCCAATGGGGTAGTAGTGATAGAAACACAAAAGCCTAAAGCCGGCAGGATACAACTAACCTATACGGGCAACCTTAATATGGTGACGCCTGATCTGAGCAGCTACAACCTCACCAACGCTACGGAAAAACTGGCAGTGGAAAAAAATGCAGGATTGTATGACATGCGAACCAGAAATTCCATCTTTGATGCCGGTGAGCAATACAGGTATGACCAGGAATACAACCGCATACTGGAAGAAGTATTGCGGGGCGTAAATACAGATTGGAAAGCCAAACCGGTACGTACTGCATTAGGACAAAAGCATTCACTGTATGCAGAAGGAGGAAGCGATCAGCTAAGGTATGGGATTGATTTTCAATACAACAATGTTCCGGGCGGTATGAAAGGCTCCAGCCGCAATACTATATCAGGAGCGATTACGCTTTCTTACCGCACTCAAAAATGGCTGTTCCGCAATGTTATTGATGTGGTATTCAATAAAGGCACTGAATCACCCTGGGGCAACTACAGTGATTACACACGCATGAATCCTTACTTCAGGCCAACAGATACTTTCGGTAATACTACAAAGATTGCAGGGGAAAACCTCATTATCGGATCACTGGTAGGCAATCCCATGTGGAATGCAACTATCAATACGAAAAATTTTGAGCGGTATAGCCAGATCAATAATAACTTTTATGCAGAATACCAGGCCACTCAGGAACTGAAGCTGACAGGACGTATAGGTTATAGCAACCAGGAGTCTAACGCAGAGACATTCTATCCTGCCAGTCATACTGCATTCCTTGCCTATACCACGCCAGACCTCATCAGGCGCAAAGGCCAGTACATATATACCAATGGCAGAAGGACCAATGTTTCCGGCGATCTGTTTGCAGGATATTCCAAAACACTTGCCGGGCATTTCTTCTACCTCACGCTGGGTGCGAATATGACCCAGCAAATAAACCGCTCTACTACTTTCCAGGCCGAAGGATTTCCCAACGACTACATGGAAGATATTATTTTCGCACGCCAGTACCTGCTCAATGGACGCCCTTCAGGCTTTGAAAATACTACACGCGACCTCGGTGTGTTCAGCAACCTGAACTATTCCTATGACGACCGCTACCTCCTGGATGCATCCTTCCGTATGAATGGATCTTCACAGTTTGGCAAACAAAACCGTTGGGGACAGTTCTGGGCAGTAGGCCTCGGGTGGAACCTGCATAAAGAAGCTTTCCTGCGGAATGCCAAATACATCGATCAGCTGAAAATAAGAGGTTCGGTAGGTTATACCGGATCGCAGAACTTTAATTCCTACCAGTCTAAAGCCACTTTCAATTACAATCCCAATGATGATTACCTCGGTAATTTTGGTGCCTTTCTGCTGGGCCTGGAAAATGAGCGTCTGCAATGGCAACGCAAATTCGATCAAAACCTTGGCCTGGACCTGACGATGCTGAACCGCAGGCTCAATTTCAGGTTCGATTATTATATATCCAATACAGACGACCTGCTCACGGATGTATCTGTTCCACTCTCCACCGGTTTCACTTCTTACAAAGAGAATCTCGGAGAGGTGCAGAATACAGGTGTTGAATTCAGGTTGAGTTATGCGCTCTGGAAAGATAAGCGAAATAATTTCTTCAGCTTTTATGTAGGAGGTACGCACAATGCCAACAAAGTACGCAAGATCTCCAATTCTCTCGAATCATTCAACAAAACTCAAACGGAAACGATCACCAACAGGCCGGTGGTCCGGTATACCGAAGGGCAATCGCTTTCGGCTATCTGGGCAGTCCCTTCCTATGGTATCGATCCGGCAACCGGCCGGGAGATATTCATAAGAAAAGACGGATCGATTATATACAGATGGATCGCGGATGATCTCGCAGTAGTAGGCAATGCAGAGCCCAAAGTGAGGGGCAATGCCGGCTTCAACTTCGATTACAGTGGATTCAGCCTGAACGTGGGCATTATTTACAAATTCGGAGGACAGATCTATAATCAGACCCTGGTCGATAAAGTGGAAAACGCCGATCTGCGTTACAATGTAGATCGCCGCATCTTCACCGGCAGATGGACAAAGCCTGGTGATGTATCACGTTACAAGAGTATTATGCAGGGAGACATTACTCGTGCCACACAACGTTTTGTGGAAGATCAGAATGAGTGGGAACTTTCTTCTGTAAGTATGTATTACGACCTCAACAGGATCATGTCCGTTCAAAGAACAGGCATAAAACGGCTGAGGCTTGGATTCAATATGAACGACGTGGCCAGGGTATCTACCGTGCAGATCGAACGGGGAACTTCATATCCCTTCGTTCGCACTTTCTCCTTCAGTATACAGGCTATGTTCTAACCTAAAAAACGAATCGTATGACTGCGAATAAATATCTTCTTTATCTGATAGCAGTGCCGTTGATGATGATGGCAGGCTGCAACAAGTGGCTGGATGTGAAACCCAAAACACAGGTGGACGCTGAATTATTGTACGAAAGGGAGGCCGGCTTCAAAGATGTATTGTACGGAGCATATGTAAATATGGCGTCTGCGCAAATGTATGGCCGGGAAATGACCTTTGGAATGGTAGATGCATTGGGTAACGTGTATCCAAACGTGGGATACCTTTATTCTCTTGTGCGTGACGGGGTATATACCAACGCTCAGGTTGAGCCGTTGATCACAGGTATATGGTCAACTACTTATAATACACTTGCCAACCTGAACAACCTGATCAGTCACCTGAATGCGGCTGACAGGAACATGTTTGCGGCAGATAACTACAATGTGATCAAAGGAGAAGCGCTGGGGCTTCGCGGATTCCTGCACTTTGATATGTTGCGTTTATTTGCCCCCAGTTTCAAAGCGAATGCAGCAGCGCAGGCTATTCCTTATGTAGTGAATTATGCTTTCAGGCCCACAGCCTTTGCTTCAGTCAGTGTAGTGATGGATAGTGTGATTGCCGACCTGAAAGCGGCAGCAGGACTGTTGCAGCAATCAGACCCCATCTATACCGGCAGGGTAATCAATCCTAACGTTGACGACGGCTATCTCCTGAACCGCAGATATCACCTGAATTATTATGCCATAAAAGCGGCCCTCGCAAGAGCATACATGTACAAAGGAGACTTGGCTAATGCCGCCCAATGTGCTGATGAAGTGATCAATTCATCAAAGTTTACCTGGATCAGGCTGGACGATATCGCTACATTGGATGAGACCAGGAAAGACCGTTCGTTCAAAGATGAGCAGGTATTGGTACTGGATGTAGCGCACCTTGCCGATAATATCATTGACCGGTTGACAATGGGCGGAGCGGGCATGGGCAGTATTGCATTATGGTATGTGAGCAACGATATCAACAGCCTCTATTCATTTGCCAACGACTGGCGTAAACTGTATATGTGGACAGATGAGCGCAACAGCATCAGCAACGGAAGATTCAATACAAAGTTGTACCAGCCGCAGGGAATACGGGATAGCTTGGCGAGGCGCATGCCGTTGATCAGGCTGCCGGAGCTATACCTCATCTCGGCAGAAGCAGCTTTTGATACTGATCCGGAAAAAGCACGCAGCCGTATCAACACCTTGCGCAGGAACAGAGGTTTTGAAGTAGATATACCAACCGGCACACCGGCTGCTGCGCTGCGCAATGAATTGCTGCTTGAATACAGGCGTGAGTTTATCTGCGAAGGCGTGTTGTTCTATTATTATAAAAGACTGGATGCAGATAGAATGGCAAATGTGCCAGGCAATTACAATAAACAGAAATATGTGCTGCCGCTCCCTGTTGATGAGACCCAATTCCGTTAACAGCATTAACTTAAATTATTCAGACAATGAGATTTACAATCATAATATGTGCGGTCCTGGTTGCATACCTCACGCCAGGGTGCAAAAAGCAGGAATACCTGTACCGGGATATTTCATCCCGGATATGGTTGGGACTCCGTACATCGTCAACGAACCCCAATCCATTCACTGATTCTGCAGTGACTACCTTTATGCTGAAACCAGCTACTGCTGAATCCGATACATTGTATATAGCAGCTAATCTCACCGGAAAGCCGGCGGCTATAGATCTCCCTTTTGTGCTGGAAGTGGTGAAAGACAGCAGCAATGTTTCGCCAGCCGATTATACATTAGGTGCTACTATAATGCCTGCCAATTCTTTTGTGGCAATGATACCGGTGATCGTAAAGAAGAATGTGCCGGGGCTGAATCTGAAAAAAGAGCGCGCTAAACTGGTATTCCGGTTTGTTCCCAATGAATATTTTTTAAATGAACAACCGAACAGGAATATGTTCCGGCTTGCCTGGTTCGATTTCCTGGCAAGACCTAATTCCTGGTCTTATATAGAATTGTTTGTTGGACCGTTCAGCCAGGCCAGGTACCGGTTTATCATAGACGTATTGGGCGAAACACAGTTTGACAGATACCGGGGCAATTTAAACCTGCAACTGGCGGTACAGGCAAGCCTGAGAAAAGCATTGAAGGATTATAATGAAGACCCCGCCAATGCAGGGCGGCCTGAAGGTTGGCCCTATCTCAATGATGATGGTACACCCCTGACTTTTTAATCACTTACGTTTACAATCATGAAAAAATATACAGCAGATATAAAAACATGGATCGTTGCCCTCATGGCGACAGGAAGCCTGTTGCTTACTGCCTGCCATAAGGACAAAGGCAATTATGATTATACCGAACTGCAGGATATGTATGTGAATACTGCCAGTACGGGCCGTGCGTTTATTGTAAAACAGTTTGATACATTGAAGTTGAAATCGAACCTGGTGTACAATGGAGACAGGTCTAAGCTGAAATACAGCTGGAGCGCTTATTTCATGGTGCCCAACGTAAATGACAACCTGGCCGATACGCTCTCTACTTCGGAAGACTTGGCTGTTCCGATTCCCTATCTGCCTTCAAAGTATTACCTGGAGTTTACAGCTACCGATTCCACTACCGGCCGCCGTGCTGCTGTCCGGTATGAAATGACTGTTGAAAGCATCGGCGCTGGACTATTGGTATTGTATGAAAAAGATGGCAAGGTAGACTGCGATCTCATAAAGACGAAGTTACTGGAAGGACTGACGCCTGCTGATGAAGTGGTGAGAAACCTGTATTCCCTGGCCAATCCAACAGTTCCATTGACTGGTGACGCATTGGCCATCGGTGCGTTTAACCTGAGTGATGTACAATACATAAGCCTCTACACCAGTAACAATGGGGTAGCTGTGTCGCCTGCGGATATGGTGATCAGCAAGAATTTTAAAGACCTGTTCTTCCTGGCTCCCAATACCGTAAAGCCGCAGGGATATACTGCTCCGTTGGGTTTCCTCACCAATGACTATGAATTCAGTGCCGGGTTCGAGTTTTTGGTGAACGATGGACAATTATATTCCAACATGGTAATATTTGCTTTTGGCAGTGAATCTGCTTTCTCCCTGCTGGCGCCTGCTACTGGCAACTACAAAATTTCGCCATATCCGATATTCGGGGGAGCAAGGATCGTTGTATATGATGAATTGAGCAGAGGCTTTTTACAAGGCAGTCCCCTTGGCACAACCCTTTCTCCTTATGTTAGTTCCACGCAAGGATCACCGCCTTTCAATTTTAGTAATATTGGTAAAGATCTCATCTATCTGTCGTATGCTTTTGGTGGCACCTATGTGTGCTATGGTGTATTCAAAAACCCGGTCGATAATGGCGCGCGATATGTCTACATGATGGACTTTCTCACTTCTACTGCCAGAGCTGTCATGGATGTTTCTTCTTTGCCCAACATTGCACAGGCCAGGCTTTTTGCCTTCGGCGTACGTGGTCCGCTCATATATTATGCAGCAGGAAATAAAGTATACCAGATTGTGTTTGATCCCGCTACCGGCACCGCCTCTCAGGGCATCGATGCGTGGCCTTTTATCCCGGCTAATGAAGAGATCACCTGTATAAAAATGTGTCCCCATCCCGGAAGGAATGTATCCGAGAGCGCACTGGATAAATACCTGATGGTAGGCACTTACAACAATAGTACGGGAATGGGAAAGGTGTATATGTTGCAGGCCAATATTACCTCCGGTACTTTGCAGGCTCAGCCGGCAGCCGTATATGAACAGTTCGGAAAAGTAAAAGATATCGCATTCAAATTCTAAATCTCATCACCATTTACAATTCATAGTAGCTACCGGCCACCATCCGGCAGGCCGGTCCATTAAAGTAAAACCATGTCAAAAAAAGTACAGAAGCTCCTCTCCGGAGGCATGCTTATGGCCATCATTTGCTGTGCCCATACCGGCACAATAGCCCAACAAAAAGACCGCAGGCGCAGCAATCCTCAACCGGTTGTTGGCGATACCAGCCAGAAAAAAGACAACAGTGCCGCCCTCAAAGCAGCATCAGCCCTGCTGAATGCACGAACAGACGGGCCTAAGCCCTACAAGGAAGTGATCACTGCCAAAGCAGTATCATATAAGAGCTTCCTGACGGTGCATAAGATCGATGAAAAATATTTCATGGAAATACCCGATGCTATGCTGGGCCGCGAAATACTCGCCATCAATCGCATTGGCGTTGCCCCGGCCGATTTCAGGGGCGGTGGTGTACCTATTGGTTATGCAGGTGATGTCATCGGACAGCAGGTATTTCACTTTGCAAAAGGAGATGGCAACCGGCTGTTCATACGCACCAGGAGCTACAGGGAGCGTTCGATGGATAGTTCGGCCAATGGCCTGGCACGTTCACTGGAGCGCAACAATATGGAGCCGATCGTCAACAGCTTTACCGTGAAAGCCGTTAATGACAGTACACATACGACAGTGATCGAGATCACCGATCTGCTGGGACAGGATAATAACCTGTTTGGCTTCTCGGCAACAACCAAAAGCATGACCGGACTGCAAACGGTATTAACCGACCGGTCATTCCTCGACAGTGTAAAAAGCTACCAGGACAATCTTTCCTTTACGTTCATGCGCACCTATAACCGGACAGGCAGAGGTTTGGGTGCACCAACACAACCCTATACCTTCCAGCTGCATACAGGTATGATCCTGTTGCCTGATGTGCCCATGGCTGCGAGGCTTGCAGATAAGCGCACCGGCTGGAATAGCATGTCTTACATCGACTTCGACAACAATCCAATCGGTGTAACTAACAAAGAGGTGATCGTTCGCTGGCGTTTGGAGCCTTCCGACAGGCAGGCATATCTCGCCGGGAAACTGACTACGCCCGCCCGCCCGGTCAAAATGTACATTGATCCTGCTATGCCCGCTAAATGGAAACCATCTATAAAAGCAGGTATAGAAGCCTGGAATAAGGCATTTGAAAAAGCAGGGTTCAAAAATGCGATAGAAGTAGAACAACCTGTAGCATCCACCGGAACATCCTTCCTTGACAATGTACAACGCAGTGCCGTTGTGTTTATGCCAGGCACGGGTAAAACTCCGGGCAGCATAGTGGTAGACCCCCGCAGCGGAGAGATATTGCAGGTACAGCTCAATTTTTACCTCAGTACACTCGATACCTTGTACAAACAATATTTTATACAAGCCGGCGCCCTGGATAAAGCAGCCAATAAACCAGTGTTTGATGATGCATTGATGGGCAAATTAGTGGAAACATACACGATGCAGATCATGGGAAGATTGTTGGGCCTGAAAGTGAATGCAGGAGCTTCTTTCGGTAACAAAATCACCGACCTGAGAAACAATAGCTGGTTATCGGAACATGCCTTCAACGGTTCTGTCACCGATCCTGTATTGGTGAATTATGTGGTGCAGCCGACAGATAAGGTTGACGTTGGCAACTTGCTACCCCGCATTTCCGAAACAGACGAGTGGATGATCAACTGGGGATATCGCATCGTGCCTGGCGACGAAAACACAGCCCTGAATAAATGGATCAGGGAATTTTCTAAGCCAGCTGTTCAAAAGCTTCCGGACTATTCCGAACCCTATATCGGCGATGCCCCAACAAACCTGACAGTGGTATCCGATCCGCGGAATCAATTGGGCGACCTTAGCAATGACGTTACACAGGCTGCTATACTGGGCATTAGCAACCTGAAAAAGATTGTGCCACACCTGGTAGAATGGACCAGTGAGCCAGCTACCGGTAATGAACGGGCCGGTGAAATGTATGAAGCATTGCTGAATCAATATACAGCCTACACCCGCTATGTACTGAATCAGCTTGGTGGTGTATATACCAATGTGCGCAACAGTGATCAGCCGGGCCATGTATTCTCTTTCGTGCCGCAGGCGGTGCAAAAAAAGTCCCTTCTGTTTCTGCATCAGCAGGTTTTTGAAACACCGTCCTGGCTGGCCGATAAAAACCTCTATAGCCGCACTATCTGGCGTTTTGATTCAGTAATGAATATTCAGCGGGCTATGCTGGATGAAGTGATGAGCGCTGGTGTGTTGTCCAGGTTGCAGGTGGTTGTAGTGAATGATGCAGCATCCGCCTATACACCAATGGCATTCATGAATGACCTGAGCGCCGGCATTTTCTCTGAGTTGAATAATAACCAGCCGGTCAGTCTGCCCCGGCGTGAACTGCAACAGGAATATATTACCAGGCTGCAGGCATTGATAAATGCGTTTGTCAAATCCGACAATGACTTGCCTGCGGTCCTGGGAGCCCACGCCCGGAAATTGCTGGGCATGCTGAAGCAAAAGCAGCCATTATACACAGGCATCAACCAGGCACATGTAAACATGTTGTATGAGCGCCTGTATGCAGCTATTTATAAAAATGAGTCCACTGCAAAGAAAAATTAACCAAATGGCCATGAACAAGATCAAAGTAACAAAGACAATAATGCCACTTGCTCTGTTGATCACAGCATATAGCTTATTGATTTCACCACAGGAAACAATGGCTGGCGCCACCCGGCAGTTTCCCGGAATGGTTGCAGGCAAAGACTCTGTAAAATCCTACGAAACAGTAGTGCCTGCCAGTGCAGTTACCTCGAAAGGATTTATTACCGTGCACAAAGTCAACAACCGGTATTTGCTGGAGTTGCCCGATAGTGTGCTGAATCGCGATCTGTTTACAGTGAACCGTATTACACAATCGCCACAGGACTGGCGTCATCCATTTGGCGGACTTTGCAGCTACGGCAACGACTGGATTGGTCAGTCACTCTTTCGTTTTACCAAAGAGGAAGGCGATAAACTGATGCTGCAGGTGGTAAGCACAACCGAACGGAGCGACACTGGTGAAGAGGGCGTCTATGATGCGGTCATGCATAACAACCTTTCTCCTGTATATGCAACCTTTGCCATCAAGGCATATGGAAAAGACAAGCAGTCGGCAGTGATAGATATGACAGATTACTTCAACAGTGACAATCCGGTATTTGGTTATATGGCAGAGCTGAAAGGAATGGCTATGCCTGCCACATTTGCTCCAGACCGTTCCTTTATCAATACGATCCGTGCCTATCCTATGAATGTGGAAGTAGCAACTACGCGCACTTATACTGCCGGCGCTAATACCTTAACGGCCACCTACAACAGTTCAATCATTCTTTTGTCGAAAGAACCTATGAAAGGCCGCACTTTCGATGACCGGGTAGGGTACCTGGCAGTTTTATTTTCAGAGTACAGGCAACTGGATGCCAACGGTGGCATACGGCCCAAAGCCAATATCTGGCGTTTCCGGGTGGAGCCCAAACCGGAAGACCTCGATAAATATTACCGGGGTGAACTGGTGGAACCAGCAAAGCCCATCGTATTTTATATCGATCCCGCCACACCTGAAAAATGGGTGCCTTATCTCATTGCCGGTGTGAACGACTGGCAGAAAGCCTTTGAAAAAGCTGGCTTTAAAAATGCAGTGCTGGCAAAGAAGGTGGAACCTTCCGATTCTACATTCGACATCAATGATGCCCGCCACAATGTGATCGTGTACAAAGCTGCCGCTATAGCCAACGCGCAGGGACATACCCTGCAGGACCCTCGTAGCGGGGAGATCATCGAATCGCACATACAATGGTACCACAGTGTGATGGAAATACTCTATAAATGGTACTTTACGCAGGCCGGCGCCATTGATACAAGCGCACAGAAACCACAGTTCTCCGATGAGCTGATGGGACAGCTGATACGGTTTGTTTCCTCACATGAAGTTGGACATGCGATAGGCTTGCGCCACAACTGGGGTTCCTCTTCTACAACACCTGTTGAATTGCTGCGCAACAAGCAATGGGTGGAAGAACATGGACATACGCCTTCCATCATGGACTATGCACGCTTCAATTATGTGGCGCAGCCGGAAGATCACATTGATCATGCCGGTATCTTTCCCCGTATAGGAGATTATGACCAGTGGGCTATTGAATGGGGCTATAAATTGTTGCCGCCTGGCGCAGATGCCATGGCCGAAAAGAAACTGCTGAACCAGTGGATCATCGACAAGCTGAACAAAAGCGATCGCTATCGGTTTGGTATAGGTGACGACCCTTCGGCCAAATATCCCGATAATCAACGGGAAGACCTCGGAGACGATCCAACACTGGCCGGTAAATATGGCATCCGGAATCTGCAGCGAATTAAAGTGAACCTGGTAAAATGGGTGCAGCAACCCGGTGAAAATTACGACAAGCTGGAAGAAGCTTACAAGACCCTGGTGGGACAATACGAATGGTATATTAAACACGCGACAGCCAATGTGGGTGGCGTAACCTTTACGCCAAAAACAACTGAGCAACCCGGCCCTGTATACAGTTTCTTTCCAAAAGAAAAACAACAAAAGGCCATTGCCTTTCTGAACGCTGAATTGTTCAGCACGCCCACATGGCTTGACGATGAATTTATGTACCGGAATACGAGGACTGATTTCAGCATAGTGGAAAACATCCAGCGTAATGCGATCAAACAACTGCTGGATCCGGGCGTATTTGAAAAACTGCGTTCGCAGGAGTTGGCCGACGCTTCGAATGCTTATACGGTAACTGACTTGCTAAACGGTATGGCTACGGGCATTTTCGCCGAACTGCGGACTGGTAAGGCCATCACAGCCAACAGGCGTTTTGTACAGAATGCCTATGTCAACGAGCTGGTAGCTTTGATGGCATTGCAAACCAACCTGTACCTCGATGCCGGGGCAGCGATCAGGCAACAGGCCCGCGAACTGATGGCGCTCAGTAAAAAGGTGGCCACTACCAGTCAGGATGAGTTGATCAAAGCCCATCTCGAAGGACTTTATCAGCGGCTTTCCGATGCTATGCAGAAAGGCCGCTAAGTAAAAGGGTACAAGGTCCTGACATAATGAGGGTGTCTCCTGGTGTGAACAACCAGCGATGACACCCTCTTCGTTTTGTATACATCATTCAGCTGACATAGCCAATACCCACAAGTGGTAATACGAAGGCGTATACCATACACTATTGTTGTAACATAGGAAAATTTCAGTGCCTTCCACGCTGTCGAAGGCTAAACTATCTGTAACTTGTCCTTGCATATTAATAACCCATTGTATGAGACAATCAATCTTCTCCATAAGCGGAGCGCTGCACTTCTTCGCAGGCTTCCTTTTTATTTCCCTTTTTGTTGGTTGCGTATCTATCAAGCCATCAACCGTACAACTTTCTGCACAGGTAGGGGAGCGGTTAAGTGAGATGGAGAAGATCCATCAACTGGCTATTCAAAAGTACTTCGATATGGAGAAGCAGAAAGTAGAAGACTTTCTTACCAACACTTGGGAGCCACAGTTCCTGAAAAACTTCCTCGGCACTTCACAGGTGTTGGATATGTTGCAAAATGTTGCTAAGATCGACGATAGGGGAAGAAGGTCCATCAAGAGCGGTATCGCGAGGTACCTCACAGATACCAGCGAAGCTGAACGGGCAACCAAAGAACTGGTGGCTAAACTAACTGAAACCAGGAAAGGCGAAGATGGTCTTGTACGTACGGTGCTTACCAAATTTGTAGAGAATAACAAACTTGACGCAGCTGTTATACACGTTAGCTCTTTGTTGGGTACGGACGAACCAGCACGCATCATTCTGGATTTTGCAGAAGCGGCGCACGAAGAAATGCTGGCCCAAAGAAAAGAAATGCTGGCCCCCATCGAACAGGCGCGTGCCGAAGCTGTTGCTTCCCTGAGCGAAGCCTATGCCGAACTGATCAGGGGACAGAGTACCATCACCGGAAGGCTGGAAGCTGCTGCAAGACGCAGCAAGCAACAGGATGAATTGCTCAATAAGCTGGGCGTTGGCCAGGTACCCAGGGAGCTGGTGGATAAAATGACGGATATTACAAACAAGGTCAACAAAGGATTGGGAGCCGCCAGTACTGCCGTTAAAAAACTGAAAGATGGAGAAAGTGTGATGGCTGCATTCAAAGATGCATTCAAATAACAGATACCTTAACAACTAAAATAAGTGTATGCCAAACCGTTTTACCGAAGCCGCGAAAGCTGCCAGAGAAGCTACCAATAAAGAACTCGCTACCGAAATTGCCGCTGTCAGCAGCTTTAGCCGCGATTCGATCAATGAGATACTGCCCACCAAAAAAGACAAAGAAGCTTTTGTAAAGCTGATGGAGCAGGTAGAGGCAGATACTGATATGGATAATAAGCTGGCCTACCTCACAGACAATATCAAAACAGCTGGCGTCGTTGCCATTAACCTATTGAAGGCCTTGGTATAAAACCATCCCTGAGAATGTTACAGCAGAAAGAAGGCAACGAAACCTCGTTGCCTTTACTCAGAACTCCAGACTCTGAACTTACTCAAAAGCAGCTTCCAGTTTTTTAAGATCAAACTTTCTCATACGCAGAAAGGCATTGGTCACCCGTGCTGCTTTTGCTTTGTCTTTACTCTTTAGCATTTGGCCCAGCTGCACCGGTTCTACCTGCCAGGATACACCGAACTTATCCTTCAGCCATCCACACATGCTTTCTTCGCCGCCGTTTGCTGTCAGTTTGTTCCAGTAATAGTCGATCTCCTCCTGTGAGCGGCAGGGAATAACGAATGATATCGCTTCATTAAAAGCAAATTTGTGTGCAGCAAAGCTGTCCATGGCCATAAACTCCTGCCCGGCAATATTGAACTGTGCATGCATTACTGTGCCTTCCGGATCCTGTGCGCCCGGGCCGTTCTTCAGGATGCCCCTGATCGCTGAGTCATCAAAAATAGAAGTATATAAGTTGAGCGCTTCTTCTGCCCGGCCGGCCTGTTCTCCTACAAAGAGGAGAGAAGGCGTGATCTTTTGACCGTTGGTATCGGACAACTTTCCTTGCGAGATTTGCCAGGAAAGGCCATACTTGTCTGTAAGAAAACCATAATTTTCACTCCAGTCATATTTATCAAGTGACATCATTATCATGCCACCTTCAGCCAGCTTTTGCCAGAGCGCGGCTGTTTCTTCCGCCGATTCACACACCACGAAGTAGGAGATAGAAGGATTGCGCTTAAATATAGGACCACCGTTCAATCCAAGAAATTGCAGGTTGCTGATGTTGAATTCTACCGTCATCACCGAGCCTTCCGGGCGTTTATGCGTTTCATAGCCTGCCGCACCATACCGGGTGAGGTCGCCAATACTGGAGTTGGGAAAAATGGAAGTATAGAACTTCGCGGCTTCTTCAGCCTGGTCATCATACCAAAGGCAATGCGTAAAACGTTGCTGATTTACCATAACAAATTGATTTAAGTGATCAGTTAAGCTACCTGAAATTACCATGGCTGGCCGATAATGGAGTAGGGCATTTGCGGCTTTCTAAGAGGCAGATTGCGACGAACCAATAGGAATAGGTTGCCTCAAAAAATAATTGATGGCCGGAAAGACGAAAAGGCACGAAGAATTTGAACCCGCTGAAGAAGGTTGAACAGTCATGTATTGCTGCCGGACAAAGGAGGGATGATTGTATCGCTACCGGACAGTGGGTTAAGCATATGGTTTCTTTTAATATATTGGTTATCAAAATTATAAGTAACTGGCATATCAGTTGGCAAGGTATAATGGACCTATCAAAACAAGTGTATGTTCCGTAACTTCCTCAAAACCGGATGGCGAAGCCTGATCCACAACAGAGCCTATAGTGTATTGAATATACTGAGCCTGGCCGCAGGTATGGCGGTAGCGTTGTTGATCGGACTGTGGGTACAGTACCAGTGTTCATTCGACCAGTTCCTGCCGGGTCATGAACTGGTATACAAAGCTGGCAAGCGGTGGACGGAAGATGGTAAAAAGCACGTGTCGATGATGACGCCGTCGCCCCTGGCAGAAGCCATTAAAAAAGAAGTGCCGGGCATAAGGCATGTGGCTGCAACACAGTGGCTGAGACCGCAAGAGCTGGCCGTTGGTGAAAAGAGGCTTTATATAAACGGACTCATAGCAGACAGTGATTTTCTGAACATTCTCCAATATCCGCTGCTGCGTGGGGATAAAGACCAGGCATTGCGTGCCCCTTATTCAATCGTATTGAATGAAACAACTGCAACGGCGCTCTTTGGAATGCAAGATCCGATCGGAAAGATGGTACGCTTCGATAACAGTCATGAGCTGAAAGTGACAGGGATCATGAAAGATGTGCCGGCCAATTCGACACTCCAATTCAATTATATAGTAGGAAAACCCAGCGCAGTTGCCAGCTGGGATCAGGCCACGTCAAACATATATATGACGCTGGATAAAAATGTTACATACAAGCAGGTGCAACCTGCCCTGGAGAAGATCTATGCCAAATATCAACCACAGGAATATGCTACCGGTAAAGCTGAGGTTATCCTGCAGCCTTTAACGGACTGGCACCTGTATGGCGAATTTAAGAATGGAAAAAGAGCCAACGGCTTCATCACCTATGTTAGCTTGTTTGCGTTGATGGGCATGCTGGTGTTGGTGATTACCTGTATCAGCTTTGTGAACCTGTCTACAGTAAGATCCGAAAGGCGCGCCAAAGAGACAGAGCCGGGCAAAGCCACTGGTTCTTCACGGAAAACGCTCATCATTCATTCTGTAATGAAAGCCATGTTGACGTCCTTTTGCGCTTTTGCCTTATCACTGTTCATTGTTATTATTACATTGCCGGCTTTGGCAAAAGTATTGAACGCACCCATCGTATTGCCTTACCAATCATTTTCGTTCTGGTTGATCATGTTGGGGTATGTATTATTTACAGGCTTCCTGGCGGGCAGCAGGCCCGCTTTTTATTTATCATCCTTCAAGCCCGTTGAAGCATGGAAAGACCGGTTGAACTTAAGCAAAAGTGCCGGACTACCGTGGAAGACGCTGGTGACCGTTCAATTTGTTTGCTCCATTGCATGGATCATCGCAACCGTAGTTGTTTACCAGCCTTGATCGCTGGACTTCAAATAGTATCATGCCCTGTCGATAAAGTACGACGAGAATTGCTCATACATTAATTAATGCTGCTCAAAAAAGCCCCGGCAATTGCCGGGGCTTTCCTTTTTGAAGTAGTTGTTTTAGGTGTGAAGTAGCGTAAATGGTTGATTATCAATTTTTTTATTTTTTGGTGTAGTGGTTTTGACGTACCCCTGATTTTGGACATCTCTCATACTAATGCAAAATTGCATAACGTTTAATTGCCGTTGGCTGCTTAAAATGCTTATGAGTTTTTACAGCTGTTGCTCAACAGCTGTGATCCCTTGCAATGCATTTCAGCGCCAGTATCATTATTTTTTAACACTTGCTAAATCGCTAACGAAATGCTTGTAAACTACACAAACTTATCCCGGAGTACATCCGGCCTCCTTCATAGGACTATTCTTTCTACGCACGATTTTATGGTTTAACGAGAAGCCTTACAGTAAGAATTCATTTATCACCAAAACAACCCCCAATGCGCTTTATGAACAAAAGACAACTTTTGTGCCGGCTGCTGCTATTGCTGCTGGCGATTGTCGTTCAACAGGAAAGTATTGCACAAACGAGAAAAATCAGTGGTACCGTTAAAGACGATCAGGGAAATCCTGTTGCCGATGCTTCCGTATTGATCGGAAACACCACCATTGGAACAACGACAGATGCCCGGGGAGGCTTCTCACTAACCGTTGATCCTTCCCATAAGACATTAATAATAACGAATTTGGGGTTTGCGGCACAGCAAATAACGATAGGCAACAAGTCTGTCTTCGCAGTTACCCTTCAAAAAAGCGATGCGGACAACCTCACAGATGTGATCGTGGTGGCCTATGGACAACAAAAGAAAGCATCAGTAACGGCAGCCATCAGTACCATCAGCGCGAAAGAGATTGTACAGTCTCCTGTTGCCAATATCAGTAACTCGCTGGCCGGCCGCTTACCGGGTTTGACCTCCCTGCAAGGCACTGGTAAACCAGGTTCAGATGCTTCTACCCTCTACATTCGCGGTATCGGTACATACGGCACCAACACGGCCCCCCTCATCATGATCGATGGTATCGTTCGTGATACCTACAACGATATCGACCCTAACGAAGTGGAGACCATCAGTATCCTCAAAGACGCCTCTGCTACGGCGGTGTTTGGGGTGCGTGGCGCCAACGGGGTGATCCTCATCACTACCAAGCGCGGTAAAGAAGGTACGCCCAAGATCAGTGCTACCGTTCAAAGCGCCTTCAACCAGTTTACCAGGCTTCCAAACTATGTAAACTCGCATCAATATGCCACCCTGCGCAACGAGCAGATCTTTGAAACCTACTGGCAGCAACATGCCAACGATCCCGATGTGGTAGGATTGGCTGATGGCTGGGCAACATTCGTGCAGAAAAGAAAAACAGGCTATGTGCCACAGTACACCGATGAAGACCTGAAGTACTTTCAGAATGCCCATACGCCTAAACTGGCCGATGGTTCTACCAACCCTTATTATGATCCTTATTTCCACCCCGATCAGGATTGGCAGGAGCAGATCTATAAAAACTTTGCGCCACAAACCCAGGCCAACGTCAACGTTACCGGCGGCACAAGGGGCTTGAAATATTTTATCTCAGCCGGTTACTTATCACAAAGAGGTTTGTTTAAAACCGATTACATGCCATTCTCCAAAGAGATGGACTACAGAAAAGATCGTTACAACTTAAGAGGCAACTTCGACTTCCAGGTAAACGACAACCTTAAAGTATCTGTAGATATCGGTACCCAGTTCGTACAGATATCCGGTATGAACAACGATGGATACAACTATGAGAAGAACCTGATGTGGACCAACCCCATGGGATCTCCCGGTTACATCGATGGCAAGTTCGTATTCATCTGGCAGCGCAATGCCGAGCAGTTCAATCCATTGTACAGCCTGGCCATGCGCAACGCATATAATATTAATAATAACAGTACGCTCAACTCAGCCCTCAACATTATTCATAAGCTCGATTTCGTTACAAAAGGCCTTACGTTCAACGTAAAAGGCTCTTACGACAGCTATTTCTCCAACACCGCTGGCGGTCAGTCGTACCCGGTAATGTGGGCCGCGCGTGAGAATCCCAATGGAGATAAGCTCAACCCGATCCTCGTGCAGCTCAACAATGAAGCTCCCTCTCAACGCTGGGCCAACTGGAACTCCGGCAAGTGGCGTACCTGGTATGCAGAAGCCGCACTCAACTACAACCGCACCTTTGGCGATCATGCCTTTACGGCGCTGGCTATGGGCAACCTCAGCAAGCGATTTGATCCCAACTACCAGTTTAGCCTTCCCCACGCTTACCAAAGTCTGGTAGGTCGTGCTACATATGCCTACAAAGGAAAATACCTCGCCGAGTTCAACGTAGGTTACAACGGCTCTGAGAACTTCCCTGATGGAAGACGCTTTGCGTGGTTCCCCGCATGGTCATTGGGCTGGATAGCCAGCAAAGAAGATTTCTGGCCAGAGAACGATGTGGTTACTTTCCTGAAAATAAGAGGATCCATTGGTAAAGTAGGTAACGACGTGATCGGTAATGCCCGCTTCCTGTATTTGCCCGACGTATGGGCTTATAGCGGCGCTGTAATGCAGGGTTATTATTTTGGTCAGTACGGCTCCAACCGTACGAATGTGCGGGCAGCTTATGAAAGCAGGTTGGGCAACAGCCTGGTAACCTGGGAAACGGCTCAAAAAGCCAACCTCGCTGTTATCGCCAACTTTTGGAAAGATAAGATCACAGCAGAATTCGATATATGGAATGAAGACAGATCAGGTATATTCAGCAAGAAGGGAACGGTGCCCGGCATCGTGGCAGCCGATCTGCCCTTCTATAACTTAGGTAAAGTAAGGAACTGGGGTACCGAACTGGACCTTACTTTCCGCGATAAGATCGGCAAGAACTTTAACTTCTGGGTAAAGGCCAATTATGGCGCCAACCAGAACAAAGTTGTTTTCCAGGATGAAGCCATCCTCACAGGATTGGAATACCAGGCCCAAACCGGTAAGCCGATCAGACAGGGAAATTTCTTGCAGGCTGATGGACTGTACACTTCCTGGGCTCAACTGTATGAAGTAGATGCCAACAACAACCCTATTTTATCTAAACCAGTACTGGCTCAGGGCGCCGACGGTAAAGCCTATAAAAATGCCGGTGGTCAGGATGTTTACCAGAAAGACCTCACTTTCAACGGTGTGCCTTTGCAGCCTGGTGATATCAAATTAAAAGATATCAACTACGATGGCGTGATCGACAACAGGGATTACCAAAGATCCGGTTACACCGCTATTCCAAGATTGACCTACGGTATATCAGCAGGCTTCAGCTATAAAGGATTTGATATGTCGGTACTGTTTCAGGGAGCTTCAGGTGTATCGGCCAACCCGATGCCCGCTACCAACCTGCACTTCAATGGTACTACCGAAGCATTGTTTGAAGTAGACTGGACGCGATTCACACCCGAGCGTTATGCTGCCGGTGAGGACATCAACTTCCCCATCGCCGCCTACAACCGCCAGGCATATCAAAACACCTTCTTCAACCTGAATACGTCTTACGTGCGTTTGAAGAATGTGGAAGTAGGATATACTTTCCAACGCGGTATCCTCGGCAAGATCGGCGCCAGCAGCGTTCGCGTGTATGCCAACGGATTCAACCTGTATACCTGGAACAAGAACAAGATTTGGGGCGATCCGGAGAACATGGGCTTCATGGGATATCCGCTTACCCGCACGTTCAATGCCGGTATCAATGTTGGATTTTAATTGCTGAACAGAAAAAAGAAAAACAATGAAAAGAGTATATATACCCCTTATGCTGATTGCCGGATTAATGACGGCTGGCATAATGACAAGTTGTAAAAAAGATTTCCTTGAAAAACCGAAAGGTGGTGACGTTACTGTAGACACCATTTTTCATACGATGATGCAGGCACAATACGCAGTGGCAGATATGTACGGCTGGAGCATACCTACAGGTTTTGTAATGAACAACTCCGCCGATAGCCGCGAAGATGTACTCACCGATCAGGTACACCTGTTGCTGCCCGGCGCCAACTGGGTAGCAGGCAACTTAAACTACCAATATTACATCGCAGGTGGTATGGGACCCTCGTCAAGCATTGACCGCGGACCAATTACCCAGCGTGGCAACACGGCTGCTGTAGCGTTTGTAAATTGGTATAAAGCCATCCGGAAATCCAACCTTGTCCTGAAGAACATCGACAAGGTGATAGATGCGCCGGCCGAGTGGAAGACCGATGTCAAGGGACAGGCAATGTTCTGTCGCGCCATGGCCCATTACAGCGCCTTCCGTTTATACGGTGGTATCCCCATCGTATCTGAGGTATTATCGGGCGAGGATAAGATCGACATTCCCCGTTCCTCCATTCAATCATTGGTAGATACATTGGTTAAATGGTGTGATGCGGCTGCCTCCATGTTGCCTCCTACCAGGCCTTCTAATGATTATGGCAGGGTAACCAGCCTTGCTGCGCTGGCATTGAAGGCAAGAGTTTTATTATACGCAGCCAGCCCCTTGTACAACACGCCCGAAAGTATGAAAGCTGCTATAGCGGCTGCCCGCTATGGCGATGGCAGAGATACATTATTAGCCTATGCTTCTTACAGCAAAGAACGTTGGAAGAGAGCTGCCGAAGCTATCAAGGCAGTGATCGATGCGGCCCCTGCCTCAGGCGTTCAGCTGTACAATACCGGTAAGCCAACTACTACCGTCAGAACAGATAACTATGCAGGCCTGGGAGATTATGAAGCTGTTTGCAACAACGTGTTCGGTACTGCCGGCACCTATGGCAACCCTGAAATGATCCTCGTAAATACTTACCACCAGAACGATCCTAACCGTGATGGATGGGCCGACTGGGGCAGGTACAACTCCTCCAAAGTGCGTATGCAGGAGTGGGGCGCCAAAAACAATGTGCCCGTTGAGTTCCTGCAGATGTATGAGAAAAGAGACGGTACCAAATGGACTGCCACCCCTTCCGGAAATGATTTCAAAGCCTATTTCGAAGGCCTGAACCTGGATCCACGCGCTTATCAGTCACTCGCCTGGGGTGGCCAATGGTTCAATGGCGGTAAGACATTCCTCGCTTATTACAAAGCCTCTACAGATAATGGCGTTACTTATGCGAAAGGAAGATTGGCAGATGATACCAATGCCGGCGACAACACCGGTAGCGCAGTTGAGTGTGCCAAGTTTATTGCCCGTGTCGACAACAACAACGACGGACACTTTGCATGGCCTGTATTCCGTTTGGCTGAATTCTATCTGAGTTATGCAGAAGCACTGAACGAATACGAAGGTCCTACAGCCGAATCATTCAATTACCTGAACTTGATCAGGCAACGCGCAGGTATGCCCAATAAAGATGCATCTATGCTGCCCGACCAGGTTGCTTTCAGAACGGCTATTCAAAATGAGCGTTCAATAGAACTGGCTTTCGAAGATCACCGTTACAACGATCTGCACCGCTGGCTCACTGCGCACGTAGTGTTGAATAAGCCGCTCAATGGATTTGCAGTAACTGCTTCCACAAATGGCGTTACACCCAAGCCAACCAACCCATTCCTGAACTGGAACCTCGTTTCTTATGGCAACAGAACATTCCCTGTCAAGTATTACTATGTACCCTTCCCTTACAACGAAGTGAGTATGAAATACCTCGGTGGAAAAGACTGGGATGGTCAAAACCCTTCATGGTAATAACTGCTTATTAGAAAGATTAACCCGAAAACAATGAAATATAAAAATATAAGTCTTGCTTGCGTGGTGTATTTGTGTGGGTTCACGGCAACCCAGGCACAATCAACCAGTGCCAGCTTACCTGATACGATCGTTGTACCCGCGAAAACCACTGGCAACCTCATTGACCAGGGACTTAGGTCAGAGCAAAGCTGGAGAACTACCGGCGCCATATTCACGATCACCGGAGAAGAGTTGGCAAGAACGAATGCCGGGAACCTGCTGAATACTTTGCAGGGAAGGATACCAGGCTTAACGGTAGCTACAGGCTCAGGTGAGCCCGGATACGACAACCCCACACTATACATGCGTGGACAAAGCAGCTGGAACGTGGCAGGGAATGCTATCGCTATTTACCTCGACGGATTCCAGGTAGACCTGAATGCCCTGCAGGCACTTTCTCCTTTCGAGATTGAAACGATCTCCCTGTTGAAAGATGCCGCTGCACTGGCCATTTATGGATTCGATGGCGGAGCCGGTGTATTGAGCGTTCGTACCAAAGAAGGCACGGTTGTGGGTAAAACGAAGATCGAGGTGAATGCCCGGTACGGAAACCTGCGGCCTATTTCAATGCCCAAAGTAATGGATGCCTATGGTTATGTAACTGCCTACAACAAGGCATTACAAAATGACGGGTTGCCCATTAAATATTACAACCCGGAATTGTACAAAGCCAAAGACGATCCTTTTCATCCCAATGTAAACTGGTATGATAAAGTATTGAACAATAGCTCTACCACACAGGATTATAGCATCTCCTTCCGCGGTGGTAACAACAAAGCCCGCTTTTTTGTACTGGGTGGATATACGGATTTTGCCGGCGCCTACAAAGATGCCGATGCCATAGACCTTGATTTTGGTACCAACGCCAAGTACAGAAGGCTTAACCTGAGAGCCAATGTAAACGTACAGGCAACGAAGAACCTGTCGATCAAAGCAACAGTATCCGGTATTTCTGAAGACCGTAGCACCCCGGCAGGCTTTACAGCTTCATCACTTTTTTCCAATTTGCTACGCATACCGGCAGCAGCATTTGCCGTGAAAAATTTGAATGGCACCTGGGGAAATAATGGAGTGTACAATTTCAACCCCGTACAGCTGTTAAGACAAAACGGTATTTACAATTCCCACACGAGAAGCCTGCAGACCAACGTGAGCTTTAACCAGCGATTGGATGCACTTGTTAAAGGCTTATCACTCAATGGCGGCATTTCCTATAGCAACCTCTACATAGGCGTGTATGAAAAACGATTTACCGTACCTTCCAATGAAGTTACGAAAGACGCTTTTGACAACCCCGTAATTGATGGCAGTGGCAATGTGGTGTACAAAGTATTAGGCGCGGTAGGCCAGAGCATCAATGATGGCGGTAACACACACTGGAACAGGAATAGCATCCAGCTGGGCTTCAATTACGACAGAACCTTCGACAAACATACTTTCACTGGTATGTTGCAGGTAAACCGCTCCAGTTATAACCATGATGGGCAGACATACGCAGTGGTGGAGCAGGGAGTACGCGGAGCGTTTACGTACGACTATGATCAGAAGTACATAGCCGACCTTTCCTTCTCCTATGCAGGTTCTGGCGATTTCAAGGAAGGTGACCGTTACGGCATATTCCCTGCATTGGGATTGGGCTGGATAGCCAGCAAAGAAGACTTCCTGAAAAATAACAAAGTGATCGACTTCCTGAAAGTAAGGGCTTCTTATGGCATAACGGCCAACACCAATGAAGACTTCCGTTTCTTATTTGAAAGATGGGGTATCACCGCTGGCGGTATTATCCTCGGGACCAATAATGCCGGAGTTGGCGGACGTAGCGAAGGAGCTTATCCCAATGCCGACTTTACCTGGGAGCAAAAACAAACAGCCAATATCGGCGTTGAATTGACCCTCCTGAAAAAGCTGAATGCTACGATCGATGTATTCAGGGAAAAACGTACAGGCATTTTAGAAGCACCGGTTGGAGTACCTGCCTATACAGGTTTTGACCTTAGAAGCACCAACAGCGGAGAAGTGGTAAATAAAGGAGTTGAAGTGTCACTTCAATACCGGGATAAAACAACAACAAGCATCGAATACTATGCCGGAGCAACGTTTGCTTTTGCCCGCAATGAAATAACCAAAAGAGCCCAGGATGCACAGCCATACGACTACCTGTACCTGAAAGGATATAGAATTAACCAGATCAGGGGATTACAGGAAGCAGGCTTCTACCAGGTGGCTGATTTCGATGCAAACGGCAATTTAAAAGCAGGCATTGCCAAATCAACCTATGGCCAGGTTCGTCCGGGCGATTTAAAGTATGTTGATCTGAACAACGATGGTATTATCAATGATTATGATAAGTCACCATTGAAGTTTGCAAGGCTTCCTGAAATTACAGTTGGCTTCAATGTGGGCGTTAAATATGCAGGATTCGATTTCGATGCATTCGTTCAGGGAGTTACGAACAGGACTGTTAGTTTGCATGAAGATGCCTTTGATTATGTACATCCTTTGGCCAACAACAATAACATCACTGCTTTCTCCAACAATCCGTGGACGCCTGAAAATGCTGCCACTGCGACTTCCCCAAGATTATCTACTCTGGTCAACAACAACAACAACCAGCAGGCAGACTTCTGGCTGCGCGACGGTGGATTTGTCAAATTGCGCAGCGTTGAAGTAGGCTATACCCTTCCGGCAAAAAGCTTCCTGAAGAAGTTTGAAATATTCAGGATCTACCTGAGCGGCAACAACCTGTTGAGCACAAAGATCGATGGGCTGGAGCCGGAAAGACTTTCCATGGGTTATCCTTTGATGAAGACAGTGACCGTAGGCCTTAAAGCAAAATTTTAGAACGAATTGAAAACTTACAGGATGAAAAACAATCATTATATCATCATAATCATAGTCGCGGCATTAGGGCTTACTTCATGTAAGAAAGACTTTCTGAATGTGAAGAATATCCCTGCGGATATGCCGATCGAACTGATGTACAAAAGATACGATTACATACAGGGCGTTGTATGGAATGCCTACAGCTATATGCCGGATGGCTACGCATGGGTTGACATGGAAGCGGCAACAGATGATGCCTACCATACGAACGTAAACAATCGGTCACATACCTTCAATTATGGCGTGTGGAACCGGTTCAATAACCCCGACGGTGTATGGGGTAACTACTTCAATGGTATTTTTCAGGCCAATCTTTACCTGAAACACAAAGGCGATGTAGACCTGTCTCCCTATTCCAACAGGATCGTTAACAACGATTCCGTAGAATACAAAAGGAACCTTACCAATATTAGGTTAATGGAAGGAGAGTGCTATTTCCTGAAAGCATTCTTCTACTTCGAACTGGTAAAGCGCTATGGCGCTGTTCCCATTATCGATCAGGCGTTGGATTACAACCAGCCATCTACCTGGCAGGGTTTGCCAAGAAATACGGTAGACGAGTGCTTTAAATACATTGCTTCATTGTGTGATAAAGCTGCAGTTATTATTCCGGATAGCGTTCGCACAAGCTCGGTAACAAGCTGGTATGAATCCGGAAGAGCAACCAATGCAGCCATTAAAGCACTCAAGGCAAGAGCCCTGTTGTATGCGGCAAGTCCCTTATTCAAAGAGGCAGGTTCTACGTATACCTGGGCAGATGCTGCTGCGGCGGCCCGTGAAGTAATCGCGATGAACATATTCAACCTGGATGCTTCTTATACCAACGTATTTGGAGCCACCAATGCTACTTCTACAGAAGCTATCTTCTTTAAGAGATACGGCGGTCAGAACGGTTTCGAAAGAAACAATTTCCCGATTGTATTTGAAAATACCAACGGCAACAGCGTTACACCCAGTCAGAACTTTGTAGACGAGTTTGAAGTGAAGACAGGCGCCACATCGGTTCCTTTCGACTGGACCAATACCGTACACGCAGCTAACCCATACGCTAACCGCGACCCACGCCTCGCTGCAACAGTAATATTCAATGGCGCTACCTTTAAGTCAACCACCATTCAAACCTACTTTGGCGGCAATAGCGGCCAGCCTAAGTTGAATGCTACCAAAACGGGCTACTACCTGGCCAAGAACGTGAACCCCACGGTTGACCTGCTCAACAATACCACCACTACCCACCAGTGGCTGTATTTCCGGTATGCAGAAGTGTTGTTGAACTATGCAGAAGCTATGTTCAATGCTTACGGAGCTAATGGCGATCCTTTGAATTATGGTATGACAGCTTTGCAGGCGATCAACAGGGTAAGAACACGCAGTACCATGCCTGCATTGACCGATATTACACCCGCTGCCCTTGTTCACGAGCGCAGGGTAGAGCTGGGCTTTGAAGGACATCGTTGGTGGGATGTGCGCCGGTGGAAGATCGGAAACGTACTGGGCAATCCCGTAAGAAGCATTTCTATCGCACTCAACGGGTCCAATTTTGTATACACCCCCACCAAACTGGAAGACAGGGTATTCGATGCTTCCAAAATGTACTTATACCCCATTCCGGAAGCTGAGATCACCAAAACGGGTTGGACACAAAACACAGGTTGGTAATTCAACACAAAGCATAAACCATCATAAATACGATTAAAAAATTATGATCATGAAATCATCAATAAAAAGCAGGATACTGACAGCCACGCTCTCTTTGGCTTTGGGCGGGTTCATGCTGATGGGCTGTGAGAAAGACGCCAACAACAGCTATGAAGTGTATGAAGCGGTGGACAGCCTGGTAGCTACTTTTACGGTAACGCCTGTACCTGGCAACGATACCAAATTTGTGATCACCAACACAACGAAAGGCGAAGTAGTGGGCACAAGGTGGGATATCGGTAAAGGTGGCGGAGCCATTATGGGCAAAACAACCGATACCGTTTTCTATCCGTTGGCCGGTACCTACACCATTAAAATGCAGGCATTGGATAAAAGAGGCAAATTGTACAGTGCCACTTCACAGAGTGTAACCACTACTAAGAATGACCCAGCCTACGACAACCTGATCAAAGGCAGTAAAATGAATGCCGGCGACGATCAGTTCTGGGGAAGGTATGATGCAACAGCCAATAAGATAGTGTGGACATTGGCCAACAACGCTTATACAGCTACTACTGCTACAAGACCTGTAACAGCACAGGTGAATGGTGGTATCTACCAGGCTGTACAGGTAACAGCCAATAAAACGTATCGCTTTACCACAAACGTTTCATATGGCGCCACGCAGGACACCTGGGTGGAAGTATATTGCGGTCAAACCGTGCCGGCAGAAGGTAAAGACTATACCGACAACAAGAAGATAGGCTTTATCAACTGGGGCACCTGGACAGCCTTCAATGGTACCAAAACCTTCGACCTGACATTTGGGGCAAGCGGAACCATTTATATAGTGATCAAGGCAGGTTGCAATGCATCTGCCGGCCATTTTAGCCCACAGGGCATCAGCCTGTGGAATGTTGATTTCCGCCGTATTCAGGAGTAACATACGCAAGCATATCGAAGATAAGAGCCCCCTCAAAGAATTGAGGGGGCTTTTTACTGTTATCTCCTTCGGTAATTCATGGCTATATATCATACCTTACCATCCATTGCATGCCAAACTTGTCTTTGCACATGCCGAATAGTTGACTCCAGTCTTCTTTGGCCAACGGCATGATGACTACACCTCCGGCTGAAAGACGATCAAATGTTTCCCTCGTCTCTGCTTCACTGGTCAGTGAAACATTCAGGTGAAAATTATCACCCATATTGACCTGCTGATTGGCAGATTCAAGGATGTCGGTCCCCATGAGTATATTATCCCCGATAGGCAGACTCACATGAAATAGCTTCGACTTATCAGCTTCCGGCATTTTATCACTCCCGGGCATGTCGCTAAAGCGAATGAGTGCTGTAAACTCTCCCCCGAAAACAGACTTGTAAAAGCGGAACACATCTTCCGTATTACCATTGAAATTCAAGTAAGGATCTAACTTTTTCATGATGTTGATTGATTATATAATAATTGTTTTTTGCCTGAGTTGTCTTTCAGTTTTCCTGATTGACGCCATAAAAGTAGTGTCTTGAATTAGCCTGCAGGTAGGGTATAGCGACAATCTATGGTGTTGATTGCGACATCATCTATACGTTAAATTTGTCGCGTGAAAACAATTGCGATCATAGTACCGGATCAGGGAGCCCTTGCAAGTATCCTCGATACCAGGCGACTGTTTGCTTTTGCCAACCAGTTGCTGAAAGAGAAAACCAGGGAAGATTTTTTTGAAATATACCTGGTGGGATTCAAAAAGCAGATACGCTTGGATGAAGGTTCCTGTATGGTAGAGGTAGATAAAACACTTACAGAAGTTGACCAGTTTGATCTGATCATTGTGCCTGCTATTATAGGTGATGTATTGCGAGGCACTCAGTTGAACAGGCATTACCTGCCCTGGTTGACAGAACAGTATAAAAAAGGTGCGGAAATAGCAAGCTACTGTGTGGGAGCATTCATCGTGGCCGCTACCGGACTGTTGAATGGAAAACATTGCGCTACACATTGGGCTTATACCCATGAGCTATCCGTCTATTATCCCGACATTAAGCTGGTGCACGACAAGATCATTACGGAGCAGAACGGTATTTACTCCAGCGGAGGAGGCACTTCTTATTGGAACCTGCTATTATACTTATTGGAGAAGTTTACATCCAGGCAGATCGTAATTGCTGCCACTAAATATTTTCTGCTTGATATTGCGCGGGAAAGCCAGTCTGAGTTCGTTATGTTCAAAGGACAAAAAGAACATGGCGATAAATTGGTAGAAAAGGTACAAGGGTTTATTGAAAAAAATTACCGGGAGAAGATCAATATTGATAAGATGGCAATGGATTTCTCCGTGGTGAGACGCACACTGGAGCGGAGATTTACCAAAGCAACCAAAAACACCATTGCTGAATATATTCAACGTACGAAAATTGAAGTGGCAAAGAAAGAGATCGAAATGGACAGGAAGACGATCAATGAAATTATGTACGAATTGGACTATTCAGATAAAAAGGCTTTCAAGTCCCTCTTTCAGAAAGTTACAGGTTTGACACCCATAGAATACAAGAAGAAGTATGTAAAGAATTAAAGGACTACTTTAATTTGGGCAGCGCCTCCCACCATTTCAGCAATTTCTCTTTAAGCGTGGTAGCGATGGCCGGCTCACGCGCTGCTACATTGGTCGTTTCCCCTTTATCTTGTATGATGTTGAAAAGCTGAATGTCCGAACCATCACTATTCATCAACAACTTCCATTCCCCGGAACGCACAGCAAGATTAGGGCTTTTGTTTTTCGGGCCTGGGTATTTGTAGGCAATATCATTACGGCCATATTCCCAAAAGATATCTTGTGTTCTTGCTGCAGGCTTTCCCAGCAAAACAGCACTCTTATCAACCCCGTCGCCGGTGTAGTTGTTGGGAATAGCCACCTTGCCCAGTTTGGCAAAAGAAGGAAGCATATCCAATGCGCTGAGCACGGATGATTCATCAACGGTGCCTGCCGGCACATGCCCCGGCCAGCTAATGATGAAAGGCATACGTGTGCCTCCTTCATATAAAGACAGTTTGGTGCCCCGCAGGCCGGCAGCCCTGTCGCCCCTGAAGTTGGGCAAAGGGCCATTGTCGCTGGTAAAAACAATGATGGTATTCTTGTCGATCCCCAGCTTTTTTAATCCATCGATAAGCCGGCCCATCTGGATATCATATTCCTTCAACACCAGTTTAAAGGCCACTTCTTCTTCCGGCTTCATAGGCGTGGTCCTGCTTTCCTGCGGCACCCAGGGTGTATGCACTTCGTCGGGCCATAAGTTCACAAAACAAGGTTGCCCTTTATGCCTGCTCAGGAAATCCAACGTCTTATCTACAAAATACCGCGTGCGGTCCCACCTTTTAATGCTGTCCTTATCCGACCATATCCAGTTGGTGGCAGTAAGTAACGGATCGGGATCGGGGCTTTCATAAGTGCTGGCATGCTCATCAAAACCATACTGTTCAAACCCCGGTGCATCCTTTACGTCCCTGCCACCACCCATATGCCATTTACCGAAATGCCCGGTAGCATAGCCGGCATTCTTAAAGAAGCGGCCGATAGAAGGAGCAGCGGGATCGAGGTAATCCGCCTGTTCTGCATCCTTATTATGTTTCTTATTATCGAGATAAGTCGCAAAGTTCCACCTGCCAGGATACATGCCGGTAAGAAACCCGGCCCTTGATGGAGAACAGATGGGAGCAGCGCTATAATACTGTGTAAACTTGCGCCCGCTTTTCGCAAGCCGGTCTATATTGGGAGTAGGCAGAAATTGTCCCCCAAAACAACCGATATCACTAAAGCCCATGTCATCCGTAAGAATATAAATGATGTTGGGCCTGTTGTCAGGTGGGGTAGGCGGTGCGGAATAGGCTGGCTGAAATCCGTTGCACCAGGCAACCATTAGAACGATAATTGCGGGTAATACTTTAAAATTTGGATTATATAAGCTTGGCATTCACTTCGTTTTATTACATAAATATAGCCCTTGCTTTGTATATCACCCTTTTTCGCTATTTCCACAATGAAGTAAACCCGTTATTTTTAGTAGCATGAGATCTACTACAAAACACCTCCTTTTATTGATGATGGCAGGGATGAATTTGCCTGCAAAAGCACAGCAATTACACTATACCGCTGCAGAATCGGAAGCCATTCACGACAGCATACAGCAAAGCAGATGGGACATCGGCGGAAGATTGTCCCATTATAGCTTTAGGTATATGTCGGAGTTCTTTCCAACTGGAATTATTAACAAGCCGGCAAACCCTTATTTGTTTGCGATCACACCCAATAAAAAGATGGAAAGCCTGACGATCAAATCTGGTGCTGCGTCACTTAGCTTGGAAGATTACCTTAAAAAGTTACACATTGCCAGCTTTATCGTAGTGCACAAAGGAACGATAGTGTATGAGCGGTATTTCACCATGCTTCCGCAGGACCAGCATACCCTTCAATCTGTGACCAAAGTAATTACGTCTGCCATCATCACCAGCCTCATCAACCAGGGTAAAATAGATATTCAACACCCCATTGAAAAATACCTCCCGGAATTGAAAGGCTCCGACTGGCAGGGAATTACCGTGAAAGATATTCTGCATATGCGTTCGGGCATGGACATTCGCTCCATCGACTTTGAAACCGGGCCCTTTACAAATCCACAACATAAAAATTACCAGTTGGAATCTGCCCTGGGCATTTTGCCTAAAGCGCCCAATACACCGGCATCAGTTTACAAGTATATAGCCGGATTGAAAAAAGATACCCTTCCGGGGTTGGATGCCGCCTATTCCAACATCAACACGTTTGTGTTAGGATGGCTGGCCGAAAAGATCAGCGGCAAAAAGTATACAGACCTGGTGTCGGAAATGATATGGCAGCCTATGGGGGCATCGGCCAATGCTTACGTGTGCCTTTCAGATAAAGGACTGCCCTGGACGCATGGTGGCTTGTCGGCAACATTGAGAGACCTGGCACGTTTTGGAATGCTGTTTACAAAAAGAGAAATGACTGTCAATAAAGAAAAGCTTATCAGCTTTGCACAGCTCAAAGAGATCTTCAATGCACCTCCGGTAAAAAATCCGATAGCCCCTTTTAAATGGGTATACCAGTGGGACCTTGCTTCTGATGGGATGATGGTAAAAGGCGGTTTTGGCGGACAAGCCTTGTATGTAGACCCTGAAAACGAAGTGGTGATCGCATACTTTAATTATGTAGATACAGATTGGGGAATCAACAATATGATCTCGGATAATGCGGTCAATGAAATACGAAAACTGCTATCTGCAAACAAGTAAAATATTCATAACCAGGACGCCGGAAAGCAGGAAAAATAAAACTGAGGTTCATCCTTCCTTACTTCCCGTATCCCGGTATTTTATGCTTGCTTGTCTTTCGGTCTTACGGACTTTCCGTCTTCCCGACTTGACCCGGCAACGGAGTTCCTGCTGAAACGAGTACCCCGGCAAAACCACCAAAGATTGCAGGAAGCATCCTGGCTGGCTGTTGTACAGAAGGCTGACAAAAGCTTGCTCCTTATAAGAAGCTACTTTAAACAACTACTGAACAACGATTGCCGGAGTGTGGGCGAGGTAGCAGTGTACTGCCGTTGCCGGTGCTGCTTGCGTCATCCTGAATGAGTCGAAAGACTGTAGAAGGTGGCGTTTGACGCCTTCTTGGTTTAGTCTTCCGGACCTTCGGACTTGCGGTCTTTCGGACCTTGTTTTTATGTGTAGCGATACATTAAGTTGGCCGTGGCCAGAGGTAACAACAGAAGATAAACACCACACATTGTCCATCAAGCTTCGCTGAACCTCAACCGGTATTGATCAGTTACCAGCTTGTGATATGCAACGTCAACATGAATGAACCTTTTGAAGAAGTTGGTCATGACTAACTGTCCAAACAAACGTACAACATCGCGATACCCGTTTCCAAATTTATTTAAAGACATTTCTAACGGTTTCTGATGAATCCTTATAAATTCATTTTGATTTCATCAGAAACTATCAGAAAAACTATGAAATCAAAAAATAAAAATTTGGAATCGGCATTACCAGTATTGTATATTCGACGCTTGCTATTAGAGGCGAGCAATAGAATAGGAATCGGAGAAATTCCCGAAAAGGGAAGGAAAGAGCAGTCAGAAGAGAAAATGAGGTGTCTCGTTCCTGAAATATGCTTACAGTAATGGGTAGAAAGTATGTAGAAACCTAAATTTACCCATTATGAGCTCAGACAACAAAGGAGGTCGTGAACCTGTTTACGATAACGGCTTTAAAGTATCCGTGGCCCGTGAATACCTGACCAGTAAGCTTGGGTACGGTAAGCTGGCAAAGAAACATGGCCTGTCGCTGACAACCGTACGTTATTTTGTAAAATGGTACAAAGCCCATTATTCATCCGATCAGCAATCATCCCCAATATCAGTGAACGAATCAGTTGCTCCTTCTCCTGATAGGGAAGTGGAAGAGCTGAGAAGACAGCTTCAACAAGCCAATCTGAAGGTAGCGGCCTGGGAGATGTTGGTAGAAAATGCCAGGCAGGAGCTGGGCGTAGACATTGTAAAAAAGTATGGTACCAAACAGTCCGGCAAATGAAGCAACATTATCCCCCTGCCGGTATAGCTACCCTGTGCGGGCTGTTTGGTAAGACAAGACAGGCTTATTATGAACATGGCTGGCAGCATGCAGATGCTCACCTGCGGGAGTCAGTCGTATTGGAGCTGGCAAAGCAAGTACGCAGCTCTCTACCGAAGATAGGCGGCCTTAAACTGCTGCATATGCTTGGTCCTGCTTTACAGGAGCACAATATCCATATTGGCAGAGATGGCTTCTTTAAGCTGCTCAGAGCGCATAATATGCTGCAAAAACGCAAAAGCAGGTATGCACGAACAACCTGGTCAGATCATCCTTATCGCAAATGGCCTGATCTGACAAAGAACTTCCTGGCTTTAAAGCCACAGCAGCTTTGGGTGAGTGATATTACTTACCTGCGTACAACAAAAGCTTTTCTGTATCTGTCTTTAGTCACCGATAATTATTCTCATAAGATCGTAGGTTATCATGTAAGCCAACATCTGCAGGCAAGAGGCTGTGTTATAGCTCTTAATAAGGCGATCAGCTCTTTAAAGGACAATGCTGGCCAAAGCCTGATCCATCATTCAGACAGAGGTATCCAGTATTGTTGCGATCAGTATGTGAGCATTTTACAAACGCATGGTATCCGTATCAGTATGACCCAATCCGGCAGCCCTTATGATAATGCTGTTGCAGAAAGGCTGAATGGCATTCTTAAGGCAGAGCTGGGGCTGGATACAACCTTCGAAAACTACAATGCAGCTGTTGCCGCTACCCATAGAGCTATTGACCTTTACAACCGGTTAAGACCGCATATGAGCTGCGATAACCTTACGCCCGAGAAAGCCCACCTGACAGAAGGTGGACTCAAAAAAAGATGGAAGAAAAGAATGCCAAAGACACAAACTGGCGATAACCTGTAAAGCGATATCCGTATTATTGTGAAACACTGTAAAGTAATATCAGTAATAAAATACCCAACTGTAAGGTTTTTTCAGTACAAGACAGTACAAGACACAGAATGGATAGGCCATGGATACTCCATACATACTCCATGGATACTCCATAGATAGTCCATACTTTAAGCACAAACCCCAAAAACAGGTGCAATTTGCAAAAAAGGGCAGGGCAGGACGCGTCCCAAATGCAATACCGGTAGTTCCATCATTTTTTATACGGTATAAACACGGTATTTTATACGTGCGCCTGTTTTTACTTGATTGCATGCCAATTTTTTGATATTATTGATTATAATCTCTCCCTGAAAGCATTCCGGCCTTATATACTTAAGTTACAGGTATCCTGCCCCATTCCCGTGCTCAGTACTTTCACTCATACTGTTAAACTATGATCTATGACCCCAACATCAATTTTTATCTCGTATTCACACAAGGACGAATCCCTGATGGAAGAACTTTTTGAATTCCTGCAGCCATTGGTATTTGCCAAAAGGATCAAATTATGGAACGACAAAGCAATTGCAGTAGGCGATCCATGGGACGAAACCATCAAGAAAGCATTGGAAGGATCAGACATCATACTCTTCCTACTGAGCCCATCTTTTTTAGCCTCCACTTACATCAACAGTGTCGAAATTGCACGTGCCTTTGAACTGCGCAAACAAGGAAGAAAGTTAATTCCGGTCATGTTGCGCCCCTGCGACATCGACAGCCACATCGTACCCGACCAGCAATATAAGGTCAGTGATTTCCAGGGCCTTCCCAAGAATATGCTGCCCATCGTTAAGTGGGAAACACATGAAGACGGATGGATAGATGTGGTGAGAGGGATAAAAAGCATCCTGCCAAAATAAAACATCCTAAGCCATGACGCAGTTAATGAGGGATATTAAAGCCAACAGGTGCATCCTTTTTTTAGGACCACTGATGAAGGCTTTCAAAGATGATAAAACTAATGAACCGGCATCACATGCAGAACTATATTGCCGTTCGCTGACCGAAGCACTCCAGAGCAACCAAATTACATTCGACTCGGATGCCACTAATAATCCTTATTATCTGGCTACCCGTCTGATCAATGGAGATACTACGAAAGTAGCTACCGTAAGCAGTCTTATTGAGCAGATATACGATCGCCCCGCCTACAATATCTACAAGGATCTCGCTATTATCCCTTTTAATACGATCATCAATTTTGGCTTTGACCATGCTATGAAAAAAGCCATGGAT
>JAGIBF010000019.1 GCA_017744515.1 Niastella sp. | reverse complement strand
ATCCAGCTCTGCTTTGTACTTTTCTGCTTTTGCCTTTTGCTCAGCGTTATGGTAAAAGATAGCACTGCGGTATTGCGTTCCTACATCGTTGCCCTGCCTGTTGAGGGTGGTGGGGTCATGTGCCTGCCAGAATGCCTCGAGTAATTCATCGAAGGTGATCTTTTCAGGATCGTACACAATTTCCACTGCCTCGGCATGGCCGGTAGTGCCTTCACATACTTCTTTATAGGTAGGGTTTTTAACATGCCCGCCGGTATAGCCGGAGGTTACTTTCAACACACCGTCCAACTGCTGGAAAAGGGCCTCTGTGCACCAGAAACAACCGGTGCCAAAGGTAGCGGTGTCTGTTTTGAGCGCCGTTTCTTCCGTGGTAGTGGGAGCGGTTAAACTGCTTGTCATATATTTTTGAGGATTTTCCCTTAATGAACAGGATAGCAGGGTTGCTACCGAAATAACCAACGTTGTAAACATCAATTTCATACTGCGTGATTTAGTGAGATCAGCCATGGGAGATATTGGATTTGCTATTCTCTATAAACGAGAAATGGCTATCATAGGTTTGCAGCCCGGCTGAGTGAAGGCTGCTTTTACCATTCAGTTAACAGTTTTGGGGTGCCGAAACCCGGAATTGTAACCCGGGACCGAATTTCGTACCTTTGCACCTCATAAAAATAAGAGGATATCAGCGATAATCGTTTATGAAATTTTTTCCCGAGTCGGCATTGGTGCAACTGGAGTTCGAAAAGGTGAAGACTTTATTGGAAGAGCACTGTAAGACACTGTATGCCAAAGAAAAAGCCAAAGAATTAAGGATTCACACCCGCAAGGAATACATCGACCTGGAATTGCAGCAAACGCATGAGTACAAGCTGCTGGTCCAAAATGGCCAGTATTTCCCCAACGACTATACTTTGAATATTGCCAAAGAGCTAAAGCTTATCGGCATTCCCGGGGCGGTATTGTCTGAAGAGCAGCTGATGCTGGTACGAAAACTGGCGGAAAGCCTGCAAAGCATCTTCCGCTGGTTCGATACCGATCGCAGAACGGCCTATCCGGCGCTGGCCAAAGTGGTGGCGGAGACGTATTACGAAAAAGCCATCCTGGAATTGATCGATGAGGTACTCGATGAAGGGGGTAAAGTGCGGGACAATGCTTCCGAAGAGCTGTCGCGCATCCGGATGAGCCTGTTCAAACGTCGGAATGAATTGCGTCGCCTGTTCGACCGTATCGTGCAAAAGCTGGTGAAAGCCGGCCATGCAGCTGATATTGAAGAGGCATTCCTCAATGGCCGCCGGGTAGTGGCGGTGTATGCGGAGCAGAAAAGACAGGTAAAGGGCATTCTGCATGGGGAAAGTGATACCCGCAAGACGGCGTTCATAGAACCGGAGGAAACTATCGAACTCAACAACGATATATTCTCCCTGGAGAATGAGGAGAGCCGGGAAGTGTACCGGATTCTGCGGGAGCTGACGGCCCGGCTGGCGATGTATGCGCCCCTGCTGAAAACGTATTATGATATTTTAGGCGAATATGACTTTATCCGCGCCAAGGCCAAACTGGCGGTGGATGTTAACGGAAATCTGCCCATTCTGAGTGATAAGGCGCATGTGCATCTCGTACAGGCCTACCACCCCTTGTTGTACTTGTACAACAAGCGTTCGCAGAAACCGACTATCCCCGTGCAGGTAACGCTCGATGAGAAGAATCGCATCCTGGTTATCTCCGGTCCCAATGCCGGTGGTAAAACGGTTACCCTGAAAACGGTGGGCTTGCTGCAACTGATGATCCAAAGTGGTCTGCTGGTGCCGGTGCATCCTACTTCGCAGTTTGGCATTTTCAAGCAGATCATGATCCATATTGGTGATACGCAGAGCCTGGAGTTTGAGTTGAGTACGTATAGCTCGCACCTGAAGAACATGAAGCACTTCATGGAGGTGGCGAATGGTAAAACTCTTTTCTTCATCGATGAGCTGGGTAGTGGTAGTGATCCCAACCTCGGCGGTGCTTTTGCGGAAGTGATCCTCGAAGAAATGGTGCGTAAACATTCTATGGGTATCGTGACCACGCACTACCTCAACCTGAAGGTAATGGCCAACAAAACGCCGGGCATTATCAACGGTGCTATGGCGTTCGATGAAAAGAACCTGCTGCCCATGTACAAGCTGATCATCGGCAAGCCGGGTAGTTCTTATACTTTTTCCATTGCGGAACGTATTGGTCTGCCTCCGGCACTTATCAAACGGGCAAGGCAACTGGTGGATGAGGATCATTTCAAACTCGATAGGTTGCTGAACCGTACCGAGCAGGATCTGCGCGAGATCGAGATCAAGGAGAAGGAACTGCAGAAGCTGCTGAAGGAAAATGAACGGATGCGGAAGGACATGGAAGCGCTGATCGATAAAGAGCGTCATCATCAGCAGGTGGAATTGCTGAAGCACCAGAACAAGGTGACGGAAGACCGTATTGCTTACCTGCGGGATACGGAGCGTAAGCTGAAGCAGATCGTGCTGGACTGGCGCAAAGCCGGCAGCCAGGAGGATAAGCGTGACCTCATGAAGCAATTGCATGCTTTGTTGTTTGGTCAGAATCAAAAGCAGGTAACTGAAAAGGTCAAGAAGAAGATCGGCTCCAAATATGATGAAGTGGGTGGTGAGATCGTCGTTGGCAATAAAGTGCTGATGAAGAAGAACCATCAGGTAGGGGAGGTGAAGGAGATCCGTGGCCGCAAGGCTGTGGTGCAACTGGGCCTGATGCCGATCACTGTCGATCTTGGCGACCTGACTGTGGTAACGGAAAAAGTTCCCGAACCCCCGCAATCGTGAAATGGATAGGTCTCTTTATTGTTCTTCTGTATGGTATGATATCAACTTCTACCGGAAAGTAAAAGGCTCCATCAATTCTACTCTCGTTCCATCCGGATCATAGAGGTTCAGTTGCCATTTGTTGTTGCGCCCTATCCGGGGGGCGGCCATATTGTAACCTGTTTTAGCGGCGCGGGAACGCAGTATGTCTACTGCCTGCTGCATATCGGGCACCAGCAGGGCAATATGGTGCAGACTTCCCAGTTGTTGTTTGTTGGGTGGTGTATTTACCAGCATGTATTCAAGGTAGTCTGTACTTTCCGGCAGGCGCATATTGATCCAACTGGTGACGCTATCGTTGGAGCCGCCGCGCCATATTTCGGAGAAGCCAAGTATGTCTTTGTAGAATGCATCGATGAGTGGCAGGTTGTTGACCGTAATGCCTGCATGCAGGATGCGGGAGGAAATGGGTAAGCCTGCTTTTGATGCAGGCTGTTGCGGGTTTGTAGTTGCGTCTTGAATGAATTTGATGCCGTGCTTTTCGGGATCGTGGATGGCGAATGAAAGGTTATTGTTTTTATCTTTTGTAAGCGTATCCGGTACGGATACTCCTTTACTTTTTAAGTAAGCCTGCATGGCTTTCACATCATGGGTTTGAAAACTGACAGCTACCAGTCTTTCTATTTGCCCTTCGTGGAGGCCACCATGCACTACAATGCTTTGCCGCTGGTTGACGTGGATAAGGAGTGCTTGCTGTCCGTTGATGGCGAGCGGAGTGGTTCTGTAACCCAACAAACCTTGATAAAAGCTGGTTGCTTTCTTTAGATCGCTTACCTGTACTTCAATGGAGGCGATACCTATGAGTTCCGGGCGTTGGAGGCTTTGTGCCGTACTGATGGAGGTGATGACCAGCAGAAATAGCAGGCTGCTGTAAAATGACTGAAATAGTTTTGTATCAGGCATACAGAAAGGTACATATCTTCCTTTGTAATATAGGAAAAAGGTGATACGCACCAAAAAGCCCCGCATGCTGCAGGGCTTTTGATTCTCCAGGGGGTAATTGGAGAGTAGATCGTTTATCGTGCTGAGTGCAAGTAGTCCTTGAGTTGGGTAATAGTTTCTTCGTGTGAAAGAATGGTTTCTTTTACCACATCGTTGATGGAGATGATGCCCATTACCTGGTCGCCATCGAATACGGGCAGGTAACGGATATTTCTGTCCGACATGAGTTGCATGCAATAGTCGATGGAGTCGGCGGGCGTGATGCGCGGGAAATCGTTGGACATGATCTCACCTACCGGCGTATCTGTAGAGTTCCTTCCTCTCAGTACGATCTTGCGGGAGTAATCGCGTTCTGTCATAATGCCCAGGTACTGACCATTTTCCATCACCATCACAGAACCTATGTTCTGATCGGCCATGATCCTCAGGGCGTCCAGTACGGAGATGTCGGGTTGAACAGTGGTAATGTTACTGCCTTTGCGTAGTAATATGTCTGCTACTTTTTTGTTCATACAGCTTATATGTTTTGGTGAGCAATCGGTGAATTGTAATATACGACTTTCAGTGCACATAAAAAAGCGGGCCGATGGGGCAGGCAGACATTAAAAAGGGTGAGCCGCCTTTGGAAGGCGACCCACCCTTAGAAGTACGGTGAACCGACTGAAAAGTCCCGGAGATAAGCCTGTTTATCTGTCTGAAGCTCTTAGACAACCCTTCGACAAGCTCAGGGTGACATGGCTTAGTGTGACAATTTATTGGATCGAATCCAGGAAAGCATCTACTTCAGCTTGTGTGGCTTTGTGGATCGGTGCGTCGATGTGCATGTTGGCGCTGATGGTAATGCTTTGAGTACCAAACTGAATGAAGCCGTCGCTGTCTTTGCCGATCAATACCAGGCTTGCCTGAGAGCCGATAGGCAGTGAATTCTGGTAAGATTCAAATTTCTGGATGCTGTAGTTGTAAGGGAACGTGATCACGGTGCTGATGTTCTTGAATACGAGGATCACCTGAAGGTCAGTAACCTGATTATTATCCTGGAAAGCAGGCAGCACAGTTACGGTTGTTTTGGGATTAGGATCGCTGTAGAAACGGTCGCAGTTTACCCATGTAAAACCAGGCAGGGTGAAGCTGTAGCTGTTGGGGCCATTACCGAAGGGGTAATAAGGTGCTGGCATCCAGGTGGTAGGATTTTGTTGCTGCTGACCACCGCCGCCATTTGCACCACCGCCTTGTCCCTGATCACGACGGCCTTGTACGAACAGACCCATATCCTGGTTATTCATTACTTTGGGCACTTCTACCTGTATGCCTTTGTCGCCGAGGGCAGGGTTGATCTTCAGATCTTTGCCGTCCAGCTTTGCCTCCACCAGCAACTCGCCGCCCGATTCGAGGATCTGGCCGTTCGACTCAGTCCATACACCGGAGAGCAATACGTCTTTTTTGCTGAGTACTTCTTTCAGGGTAACATTTACATTGCCGCTTACGATATTGCCACTGCCATCTACAAAGGCGTTGGCCGGGAATTTAACCTTGGTGCCTTTATCGCCGGTGATGGTAAAACCTGTGGCTGCATTACCGGAGAAAGTTTGTGTCGGAATTGCATTTGATGACCAGAATGCTTCTGCGCGTGCATACTGCGGAGCATCGTTGTTCTTCTTACATGAAGTAAGGGTGGTGATTGCGGCAGCTATAACTGTGGCTGCAAATAATGAACGTTTCATAACTGTATATTTTTAGTGTTTAATGCCTACTCTTTGTTGGGGGCTTTTCGGCGTCCGCCCCTTGCGTGTTCACAGGTATATCAGCAGGCTGGTATTTTTGTTACCCCCATCCGGATGATTTTTTTTTGGTTATTTTTACCGGCAGGGAAAAAGGGGCGCTTGTACCGTGTATATCACTCACTTATAAATCTTTTACTATTACTACTGTTATTCACACCGACCAGCGATATGTACAGGCCCTGCTGGAAAACGACACGATTATTGTCCGGGAGATCTATAGCAAGTATGCCGGGAAGGTTCGTCAATATATATTGGCCAACAGCGGCAGTGAGGATGATGCGGCCGATATTTTCCAGGAATCCCTGATCGATATTTATAACCAGGCAAAAAACAAGGGGTTACAGCTTACCTGTCCTTTTGAGCCATTTCTTATTATAGTATGTAAAAGAAAATGGCTCAATGAGCTGAAAAAAAGAGGCCGGCAGCCGGTAACAAAAGAGGTGGACGATGTATCTATAGGGGAGGATGTATTTGCACTGGCCGAGCAGTTGAAGCACAACAACGACAAAATGCAGTTGTTTTTGCAGTGTTTTGAGAAGCTGGGGGAGTCCTGTAAAGAGATCATCAGGCGTTGCATGAGTGGAGAGGACCAGGAGAAAATCGCGGAGCAATTAAAGGTAACTTACGGGTACCTGCGCAAGAAGAAGAGCGAATGCATGGCCTCGTTGGTGAAGATGGTTAGTCAGAACCTGGATTTTTAGGATTTGGAGGATTGAGAGGAGTTTTTCGAATGCATTATTAATCTTAGAAGTTTCTTTTATGAAATATACATACGAAGATATTGCACGGTATGAGGAAGGGCTGATGGCTGCTGAAGAACAGCAGGCTTTTGAAGCAGTTCTGGCAACAGATACGGAGCTGCAGCAGGAGTTGGCTTTGTACCGGGATGTGGATACGACGCTGGAGCAACAGTATGCTCCCGACGAGCAGCGGCAACAATTGCAGGGTACCTTGCGGCAAATGAGGCAGGAGTTTTTCAGTGCAACCGCCCAGGCGCCATCTAATGAACAAAGGGTTGTTGAAACACCTCCGCCACCAGCCAGGGTGGTAGCCTTTAAACGCTATATCGGTGTGGCTGCGGCGATAGCTGCTATGCTGGTGGTGATACTCATGGTGTGGAACCCCTTTACCGGCGACCTGTATGAGCGCTATGCGGACACACAAATGGTGACGCAGGTGGAGCGGGGTAGTCATATCGATACTGTTTTGCAGAAGGCTACTTCGGCGTTCAATAATAAAGAGTTTACCGAGGCTGCTGTACTGCTGGCTGAAGTGGTGCAAACCCAGCCTGATAATAGTTTTGCTCAATTTTACTTTGGCGTAGCGCTTCTGCAAACCAACCAAATACCGTTGGCCAGGGCGTCTTTTGAAAAACTGATCAAAGGTGAGTCGGCTTTTAAGTATGAGGCTACTTTTTATGAAGCGCTTAGCTACCTGAAAGAAAAGGACGAAGATGCGGCTAAAGACTGGCTGGAAAAGATACCTGCTGATGCCCCCAATTACAAAAAGGCGCAGGAACTGATGCGGAAGTTGTAAAAGTTTATACTGCTATCAGGTCAAATGCATAGTTATAGTTGATCAGCTTTTTGCCTTCAATATTGTCTTTCCAGGCAGGTTCCTGATGGCTGACCTCCACCAATTGATTTGTTTTAAGGTGCTGAAGTTTCGTTTGGACAGCTTGCATACTATTGATCTCTTCTTCGCTGAATAGGTCATGCCGGAATTGCAGATCTGTAGTGGGCTCAATAATCACCATTTCCTTATCTCCGTCCCATACTTCATACTTCAAGTTGATGATATTGCTTTCTTCGGCCATCTTAAACAAGTAGTCGAATTGTCCTGGGACTGGACCCCACTGTATGGCACGGTATTGTAGGCCACTAATGCCAGTGCCGGTTCTTTTGTAATGATAAAAATCAGCATAGAACAATAATTTATTTGTTGCTGTTTTTAGTGGTTTGATATGATCAGCAAAGAAGCGGACCATATGATAAGCCTTTTCGGGACTTGTTTTTTTATATCCATTAAAAATACAGGGCATATGAACGCCCAACATTTTCTCCTGTACGGTGTTCCATGGTGTTATTGTCTGCTTTAATTCTGTGATTTTTTTAAGTAGCTTTTCTTTTTGTTTCCCTGCTACTGCGCTGCTCAATTCTATCAGCTTTAGAAATTCATCGGGATTAGCGGCCATTTGTATAAGCCGGGCATTTGTTTCACTGGGGATGTCTCCGGTTTCATATAAGCGGTATTGATTTACACCAAAGCCCAATATTTCTGACATGGTAGTTGCGGGCAGGTCATATTGCCGGCGCGTATTCTTTATTTCTTCAGTAAAGGGAAGCTTGTGCTTTGCCCGGTAAGCATTGTATACTTGTCCAAGGTTGAGGTTGCTCAATTCTTCATCTTCAAATTCTTCGCCGGAGTCAATGCACCTGTACGAATGGTAAATCACTTCGAAGTGTTCCTTGCGGAATTCAAGTGTTGTTTTTTCCCTTACTAATTCCATTGGCTTGCCTGTGATTGGACTAATCATATACATACTGTTTTAAAGGGATAAGTCATTTTGTATTCAGCAAAATGGAATGAAATACAAATGGTTTTTGAATTCGGATGTCCCATCTGTATTTTGATATATACTTCCCGTCCTTTGATCATCTTTCCAAATATCCACATGGGTGTGTTACCGTATAGTTTATCAGGTATAGGACCTTCTGAATAATCCTCAACAGTCAATTCTTTTAATATCTGACGTACACGTTCATAGCTGAATTCAAGGGCCAGGAGTGTAGTTGTATTTTTCCTGTTGGTGCGTTCTGTCCTGATTTGTAACCCCCAGAAGTCCATTTTAATGGTAAATTCCTCCAGGAATTGGATGGCGTGGTTTTTCAAAGGCATTCAGCAATCAGTTTCAACCACAAATGTACTAAAAAGTTTAGTTTATACTATTTTTTTATTTATTTTAAACTTTATCGTTGATGCTGATTGTCAATTCTGCGGGTTGTCTGCGGGCAGCGTGACTGCGCAGTTACTGCTAAATCTGCACACTTACTCATTTAGTCTGCACAGTTATTCAATGGCGTTTTTTCGTTTGATCATTTGGCACATATTTGCAATGAGCCGGGTTATTGTTGGTATTGGTAACCTGTTTTATTGTAAACCTTAACCTCTTTTCAAATGAAAAAAGTCATTGCCCTTTTATTCCTTGTTATTGCTGTTCTGTCTGCATCTTCCCAAACTATATGGGACCAGGCCTGGGGAAATCTCTATAGTAATGTTCCAGGATATACCATTATTACGACTCCCGCTAATTTCACTAATTCCACGCGTTTGGCTATTACCCCTTCTGCAGATCCTGGTGGTATAGGGATGATCATAGGTGAACCCAATACTGGCACCGGCGGCTTTACGTCTTTGAGTGCTGGTATTAGCGCGCGTCAGAATGGTTATGGTTATTTGCAGGCCATCAAGGCCAGCGGCTCTTCCTGGGGTAATATCGTTATGAATCTTTCCGGTGGATCAGTGGGTATTGGCACTACTGAGACCGGCAGTTTCAAACTGGCAGTGGAAGGAGGTATTGGCGCCCGCCTGGTAAAGGTTACTGCTCAAAGCCCCTGGCCTGATTATGTGTTCAATAAAGATTATCAGTTGATGAGCCTGGCCAGCCTCGAGGTTTTTATCAAAAAGAACAATCACCTGCCTAATGTTCCTTCGGCTGCGACAGTAAAAGCAGAAGGTATCGATCTGGGGGATATGAATGCCAAACTGCTGGAGAAGATAGAGGAACTGACCTTACATGTGATCGAGCTGAGTAAGAAAGTGGAAGCATTGGAAAAGGAAAAGCAGGCAGCACCTGTGTCGTGCGGTAAACAATAATGTCCGTTTAATTCGTTCCTTACCATCATCCTGGTGTTCCCAAGGCGGGAGGCCGGGATGTTTTGTTTATATAGCTATCTGGTGAAATGCCTGTCCAAGGTATTCGGTAATATCTGAAGCGATCAGGGATTCGGGTGAGGAATAGGAAACGGCAATATCGCCTGCCAGCCCGTGGAGGTATACGCCTGCGATGGCTGCCTGCGTAGCCGGGTATCCTTGCGCCGATAATCCTGTGATGATGCCTGTTAGTACATCTCCACTGCCGCCGGTGGCCATGCCGGGATTGCCTGTGCTGTTGAACCAGGCTATTCCTTCGGGCGTAGCTACCAATGTGTAACGGCCTTTCAATACAATCACGATCTTAAGCTCTGCAGCTTTACGCATAGCTAATTGGATGCGCTCAAAATCATTGGCGGCTTTGCCGAATAATCTTTCAAATTCTTTGGGGTGAGGGGTGATGATCGTATTGAGAGGCAGTTGTTGCAAGAGTTCTTTGTGTTGGCCAAGTATATTCAATGCATCGGCATCCAATATCAATGCTTTACTGCATTGTTGAAAGATGTTTTCAAGCAAAGCTTTATGACTATCGTGTTGTCCTAATCCAGGGCCAACGCCTATGGCATCGTACTGTTCCAGGTTGACAGCCATTTCAATGTAATCTTTGCCGGCAGTATAGGTCATAGCCTCAGGCACGGTTATCTGCATGATGTTGTAGCCAACAGCTGGTATATGCGTAGTGAGTTTACCGACACCGCTGCGCAGGCAGGCTTTGGCTGAAAGGGTAGCGGCGCCCATCATTCCCTGACTGCCAGCAACAATGGCTGCATGGCCGTAGGTTCCTTTGTGTGAAAATTGCTTACGTGGTTTGATGATGGATTGCACTTGCGCCTGGTCGATCCAGCGGTGGGTGGAAGGGTGCTCTGCCGGGAAGGCCGGATGCAGGCCGATATCGAGTATGTGCAAGATGCCAATGAAGGAATCATTTTCGGCTACGAGGAAGGCGGGTTTATAGCATTGAAAGCTGAGGGTGTGGGTGGCTGTGACTATCGTATTGCCTGTTGAGCTACTGTCGACCATCAGGCCAGAAGGAATATCGATGGCAACCACCTCGTTGCCGCTGTTGTTGATGTGTTTCACTACGGAAGCGGTCAAACCTTCCAGTGGCCTGTTGAGGCCAGAACCCAGCAGGGCATCTATAATAATATCTCCAATGGTGAGGGTGGGGATGCTTTCTTCGGATGAGATGAATTTAATGGTGGCCTTGCTGCTGTGCAGCCGTGCGAGGTTGGTTTGGAAATCGTCAGTGCCTTTGTGGCCAAACTCAAGGATATATACTGTTACGGAGTGATCGCTTTCTGCCAGTAATCTTGCAATGGCCAGTCCATCGCCTCCATTGTTTCCTTTGCCGCAAAAGATGGCAAAGGAGGTTTCGGTATTACGGTATTTCAAGAGCCATTGAAAGCAGGCGAGGGAGGCGCGTTCCATCAGGTCGATCGGGGCAATCGGTTCGTGCAGGATGGTGTATTCGTCCCAGGCGCGTATATCGGTGGCAGAATAAATGTTCATGATTAGCTTATAATTAAGCTAATATACGAAGTGGTGAGTTGTGAGTGGTCAGTTGTGAGTTGACAATACACTTCTCATCGTTTTGCGCTGACTATTCATTACTTCCTTCCTGCCTTGCCAGCATAGGAGGTAGTGGTGCTTCTTTTTTTAGTGGTCTTTATCCTTGCTTTTGCCAGGAGGGTCTTTTTATTGGATGTTTTCTTGCGTACAACGTGGCGCACTACACGGGTATCAGCATCCGGGTCGCGGTCTACATGCTGCATATAGTCTCCGAAGTAGTCGGCCATTTCTTTGGCCATATAAATGTTGCGGGAGTCGTTGTTGCAAAGTGCCACGATGGTCACATCTTCTTCAAGGAGGCGAACGAAGATGGTACGGTTGCCATGCCACCAGCCGGTGTGGTAAATCAGCTTTTTACCATTCTTCAGCACGTACATGCGCCAGCCGAGGCCATAGTTGTGGGTGCCGGGCTTTTCATTGCTGTAGGGAGTATAGGCCGCTTCGAGTGTTGTGGACTTGAACCATTGCGTATTGCGCATGGCCTGGTCCCATTTCAACAGGTCGCGGGGCGTGCTGTAAATATTTTTGTCGCCATATACCAGGTCGAGGAAATCGAAGGCATAGGGCCTGCCGCTGTAATAGTAGGAGGGAAGGCTCCGGGCCGAGTCGGCACGGGTGTACACGTAGGTGTCCCGCATGCCCAGGGAGTCGAAAAAGGTATGTTTCAGGTAATCGCCGTAGAACTCGCCGCTCACTTTTTCAATGATCAGGGCCAGGAGGGCGTAGTTGGTATTGGAATAACTGAAGCTACGATCGGGGCGGCCAACGGGTATCCGCTTGCGGTTGGCGATGAGGAAGTCCAGTACATCCTGGTTGGTCATCACTTTGCGCCTGTTCCAGCCCAGGCTGGCCATGTAATGGTCGTATTTGGGAAGGCCGCTGCGGTGGTTCAGCAGCATTTTAACTGTTACGCCTGTGCAGGGAAAACCGGGGAGGTAATTGCTCACCGGATCTTCGATGTTGAGCTTGCCCTGGTCCCACAGTCTCAAAATGCCCATGGCTGTGAACGTTTTGGACACCGATGCAAGGTGGAAGGGGGTATAGGCTGTAATGGAATCGTCCTTCATCCGGGGGTTGGCGTACCCGGCGTATTTCTCGTACAGGACCTGCCCGTTGCGGGCTACGAGGATACTGCCATTCAGGCCTTCGCCATAGGTAGTATCGATAAATCCTCTTACGAGTGATATATAATAATCTGTTGAGTCTGAACTTTTTGAAGACGAGGCTGCCGCAGACAGGGTCACCTGTCCTTTGGACTGTGCTAATAAATCCGGCTGTTTGTCACTAAACTGTGAACAGCCGATAGCAAGAAGGCTTACCGGTATGAACCTTAACATGGTTTTCAAAAGGATTCCTTTTAATACTTGGGTTAGTAAGATCAACAAAAATACCAAAATAATCGCGGACTTTCAGCGATTACGGCCTGATTTCACGGATTTTTAGCGATTATAACTTACTGATAAATACATGATTCTACAGGCGTCTATGTAATCCTTTCAATCTGCTTCATCTGTGATTCGTTTTTCCATGTCAATTTTAAACGACATCTTTGCACCCCGGATCGTGGATTATGCAGATTTCGAATGATTTCGCAGATTAAGTGAATTTTATTCAACATTTCTAAACGATTGGTAGATTTTATTCACTCCTGACAAACCTATCGAACTTCCCGTACCTATCGCTGTAATATTTATTGTCAGCGTAATCTGCGATCAATCGGTTCAATCCGTGATTGTTTAACGCAAAAGATGAGCCATCATTATGAGCGAGAAAAAAAATACAAGTTATCCGAAAGAGAAAGTAAACATCCTTTTTTTAGAGAATATCAGCGATGCTGCTGTTAAGAACTTCAAGGATGCCGGCTATGCATCGGTAAGAAAGCTGGGAGGCGCCCTTACTGAAGAGGATCTTATTCGTGAGGTAAAAGACGTCCACTTGCTGGGTATCCGTTCGAAGACGCAAATCACCCCTAAGGTGCTGGAAGCGGCCAAGAAGCTGCAGGCGATCGGGTGTTTTTGTATCGGTGTAAACCAGGTAGATCTCAAGAGCGCCACAGAACATGGCGTGGTTGTATTCAATGCTCCTTATTCCAATACGCGTTCGGTGGCTGAACTGGTGATCGGCTTATCGATCATGCTCATCCGCCGCATACCTGATAAAAATACGGCTGCTCATAAAGGTATCTGGATGAAAGAGGCCAAGGGTAGTTATGAACTGCGTGGTAAAACGCTGGGTATCATTGGCTATGGTAATATCGGCTCGCAGGTGAGCGTGCTGGCGGAAGCGCTTGGTATGCATGTGATCTTTTATGATGCGGTGACCAAGCTGCCCCTGGGTAATGCTATCGCTAAAAAGACGTTGAAAGAGGTGGTTAGCCAGGCCGATATCATTACGCTGCATGTGCCTGATAATGCGGCTACGCGGAACATGATCAATAAGAATGTGCTGAAGAACTTCAAGAAGGGTTCTATCTTAATAAATTACGCACGGGGTGAAGTAGTTGACCTGGAAGCGCTGGCGAAATGCCTCACCGAGGGACAGATCTCTGGTGCTGCCATCGATGTATTCCCCTGGGAGCCCGAGAAGAATGGAGACAAGTTCCAGACTCCTTTACAGGAATTGCCCAACGTAATTCTGACTCCGCATATCGGGGGCTCTACTGAAGAGGCGCAGTCGAATATTGGAGAGGATGTGAGCAATAAGTTGTTCCAGTTCCTTGAAATGGGTGTTACCAATGGTTCTCATACCGTGCCGGGGCTCAACCTGCCTCCGCAGGAGGGTACGCACCGCATACTGCACGTTCACCGCAACGTGCCCGGGGTGCTGTCTGAGATCAACACGCAATTGTCCAAGCATCATATCAATATCCTGGCGCAATACCTGAAAACGAACGACGAGATCGGGTACGTGGTATTGGATGTAGACAGGAAGATATCGAACACTGCTTTTCAATTGCTAAAAGAAGTTAAAGAGACTATTAAAGTGCGGTTATTATATTAAGTTGCGGATGGAATGCCACATTATTAAGCTGCGGGCGCCTTGCTCGCAGCTATTTTAATTATAAACGATGAGTGATCATATTAAAAGCCTGCAGGAGGCACTGGAGTTTTCGCCCGACAATATCCCGTTGCGGTTGCACCTGGCGGAAACATTGTTGAAAGAGAAACAGTATGCTGCCGCTGCCGACCAGTTCAGTGAAGTGTTGCGTCGTAGTTATGGTAATGGCAAAGCTAAACTGGGACTGGCCGAAGCTTATTTCAATCTACAGAAGTATTCTGCTGCGATCATTATTTATGAAGAGCTGTACCCAAATCTGTCGTTGGACGGTATGGTGTTGTACGTGAAATGCCTGATCAAAGAACAGTCGTTGCAACAGGCTGTGGATGTGTACCAGCGCGTGATAACGCTGAATCCTGATTTCCGTGATGAGGAGATCGATGCCAAATTGCGTTTAAGTGGCGGCGGTATGCAAAGTGAGGAGCTGGATGGTATGGAGGGTAGTCTGGAGACGGGAAGCGGTGCGGGTTCGTATTTCCTGGAAAAGCCTTCCATCAATTTCTCTCATGTGGGTGGTATGTCGCGTATCAAGGATGAGATCTCCATGAAGATCATACAACCGCTGAAGAATCCCGACTTGTACAAGGCGTTCGGTAAAAAGATAGGAGGTGGGATACTGCTGTATGGTCCCCCCGGATGTGGTAAAACGTATATCGCCAAAGCTACTGCCGGCGAGATCAATGCGAAGTTCATCAGTATCGGTCTTCATGATATTCTCGATATGTGGGTGGGTAATAGTGAGAAGAACCTGCATGGCATTTTTGAGCTTGCGCGTAAAAATGCGCCTTGTGTATTGTTCTTCGATGAAGTCGATGCGATGGGCGCCAGCAGGAGCGACCTGCGCCAGAGTGCTACGCGGCATGTGATCAACCAGTTCCTTGCTGAAATGGATGGTGTGCAATCGAATAATGAGGGTGTGTTGATACTGGCTGCTACCAACGCTCCCTGGAGTGTGGACTCGGCTTTCCGCCGGCCGGGCCGTTTCGACCGGGTGATCTTTGTGGAACCTCCTGATGAGGCTGCCCGGGAAGAAATTATTCAGGCTATGTTGACTGGTAAGCCGGTAAAGGATGTCGATGTGCGCAAGGTGGCTAAGGAAACGCCTGATTATTCCGGCGCCGATATAAAGGCCATGATCGATATTGCGGTGGAAGATAAACTGCGTGAATCCATGGCCAGTGGCAATTTGCAACCGTTGGGTACCAAGGACCTGCTGAAGGCTGCGAAGCAGCACCGGCCTACTACGCTCGAATGGTTTTCGTCTGCGCGTAATTATGCGTTGTATGCCAATGAGAGTGGGTTGTATGATGATATCCTGAAATTCCTCAAGATCAAAAAATAGTCATGACCGATGTAGCGCCATTGCTGGAACGGGCTAATTTATTATTGGCTCAGGGGCGTTTTAAAGATGCGGAAAAGCAATTGGCGGACGCGCTGCGGCTCGATCCGGATAATGATTATGCGCTGGGCCTGCTTACACGCTGCAAGTTCGATCAGAAGCAATTCCCCGAAGGCATCGATGTGATACAACGTGCTATACAACTGGCTCCGCTGGAGGGTTATTATTTTTATCTGCTTGCTTTTGGTTATTATCAGCTCGACAACAACCAGGCTGCTCTGCGCCACCTGCAACGGGCTGTAGAGTTGAGCCCGTGGACTGCCGAGTTCCTGGGTTTATGGGGGCTGGTTTTGCTGGAAGAAAAGAACTTCGAGCTGGCTTTGCAAAAAGCAAATGAAGGGCTGGCGGTGGATGCGGAAAATATTACTTGTTTAAATGTACGTTCTACTGCCCTGAATAAATTGAGAAGGGTAGATGACGCGATCGAGACCATGCAGGATGCGTTGAAGAAAGATCCTGAGAATGCGTATACGCATACTACTGTGGGCTGGAACCTGCTGGAGAAAGGGCGGCATAAAGAGGCGGCTGCACATTTCCGGGAAGCGCTGCGACTGCAACCCAACATGGAGGGCGCCCGTGAGGGATTGAAGCAGGCGTTGAAGTCCAGGATTCCTCCTTACAGGTGGTTGTTGCAGTATAGTTTCTGGATCAGCAATAAGGGTAAGAATGCACGTTGGGCTATACTATTAGGTATTTATTTTGGTGTGCAGGCGATCGGGCAGTTGTCGAAGCGGGGTGGTGAGAACATCGCTAACATTGGAATGGCTATTGTTGGCGTGTATATATTATTTGTGATCATGAGCTGGGTTATCAACCCGCTGGCGAATCTCTTCCTGCTGTTTCATAAAGATGGAAAATATGCGCTTAACAAGCGGGAAAAGATCAATGCAGTTTGTGCGGTTGTTGTCCTGCTATCGGGGCTTGCGATGGTAGTAACTGGTTTGTTCCTGCCTGAGCATCCGGGACTGGTAATCGTCATGGCAGGTTTGGTGGCTTTGTCATTGGCCCTGCCGTTGGGTCATATGGAGTTTCCGCTGCGGTTGAAGGGTAATCATTTAATTCAATGGTTTTCTATAGGCCTCGTTCTATTTGGCCTGGTGATCATTTTCTTCCTTTTTTCGGGCCTTCCGATCCCTGAAGCGGTTATGTGGACCTACTTTATCTCATTTGTAGTGTATACGTGGGCGCGTAGTATATTGGCAAGATAGCTCATACGCCTTTGCTGAAGGCAAGCAGGTCTTCTGCATTTTTCAGCACTCTCACATTTTGCGGGATCCCTCCATTGATATATCCATTGGTCTTAGTGCCTGAAAAGACGATCTCTTTATCGGGAAAGGTGTTGGATAATTTGCGCAGGTATTCGCCCAGGTCGTCTTTGATGAGGTGGGTGATGAGGTGAAAATAGAGTTGTGTAACGGGCTTGCCGGGATGCAGTTTTTCAAACTGATCGCAAATGGTTTTGAGTGTGGCGGTATTGACATTGCTGCCCAGGTAAACGCAGGAGGTGCCATTTTTTTTGAGCATATACTGCATAAACAGCAGGGGGATCTCGTGCAATTCTCCGTGTGGAGTGTACACGATGACGTGTCTTAGGGCAGTGGGTGCCGGCCGGGGCAGTTCGTCGATAGCTGCCAGCAGTTTCCTGATAATAATAGCGCTGGTAAAATGTTCCTGGGCGGGCATGATGCTACCTGCCAGCCATAAGTGTCCTACTTTCTTGAGCAGGGGAAACAGGATTTGGATTACCAGGTCCTCGAAAGCAGTGTTCTCCCTTATTTTGTGGAAAATCTGCTCAAACCGTTCCTCATCGAGGTCAATGCTGGCTTCTGTGAGCTGGTTGAGGAAGATACCATAGTTGTCTTCATCGGGTTTGGCTTCCAGGGTAAGCTGGCAAATCTCCTCCTCGGAAAGGCTGGCAATCCGGGATATTTTATATCCCTGGTGATAGAGAAAGGCTATTCGTAATATGTATTTGAGGTCCTCGTTATCATAAAACCGGTGATTGCTCTGCTTCCGCCGGGGAGTGAGTATGCTATGACGCTGTTCCCAGATGCGGAGCGTATGTGCTTTAATACCAGTGAGATTTTGGACGTCGCGAATCGTAAAAAAGTTCATATCGACTGTAACAAACCGGAAGATATTACAACTAATATTTCTTGTCAAATACTGTTTAAGCAAAAAGCAGACCCGGCCCTGAAGTGGGGCTGGGGTTTGGCAAAATACTGGTTAATACCCCGTTGCAATGCCAATTAATATGGTATTTTTGCCCGGAATTTTTTAAAAAAGACAGCATGAGTTTACACGATCTGACCGTCATTATTATCATCTCGCTGCTCATTGTATTGCTGCCCTCTGTAGGATTGTATAAGATGTTCCAAAAGGCTGGTATTCCTGCCTGGAAAGCATTTGTCCCCTTCCTGAACACCTGGGAAATGTTGCGTTTAACAGGTATCAAAAAGCACTGGTTTTTCTGGCAATTCATCCCTGTAGTGGGTTGGTTCATCAGTTTATGGATATTGGTAGAGTTTGTTAAACTGTTCAACAAGTTCAAGTTTGTGCAGCACGCTGGTACTGTACTGGTTGGATTTGCTTACTTGCCGATGATCGGATTTGATGCAAAGGAGAAGTATTATGGTCCGGATATCGTGAAGAAGCATAAAAAGACGGCTGTGCGTGAGTGGATCGATGCTGGTGTATTTGCCATCGTTGCTGCCACGCTGATCCGCACGTTTGTTTTCGAGGCTTATACCATACCCACGGGTTCTATGGAAAAGACCTTGCTGGTCAATGATTTTCTTTTTGTAAGCAAGCTGAGTTATGGTCCGCGTATTCCCAACACACCGCTGGCTATACCTTTTGTGCATCATACGCTGCCAATAGTGAATACGAAATCTTATTCCGAACTGATCCATATTCCTTACACGCGCTGGTTTGCCAGTCCCGTAAAAAGGAATGATGTGGTGGTGTTCAACTTCCCCGCTGGCGATACGGTGATCAACCTGGAAAAGTATCAGTCCAGGAACCCGTATTATGATGCTTTGCTGGAGGAAGGGGACGGAAACCCTGATCTGGGGCGGGAAAGAATCCTGTCGAGCCCGGAAAACTTTCCTATTATCATACGTCCTGTAGACAAGCAGGAAAACTATATCAAACGTTGCGTGGCTATTGCTGGCGATAGCCTGCAGATCATCGATGGGGTATTGTTCATCAATGGTCAGAAGGCTTTCCTGCCTCCCAAGATGCAGTTGTATTATGACGTGACGACCAAGGGGCAGCCATTGGATTATGATGTATTGCGTGAAGAGTATGATTTCGATAAGATCGAAGAGGGTAGTGAACTGGTGCCGCAGGGTGGCAATCGCTACATAATGTTGCTGACCAATGAGGCCAAGGATAAAATGATCAGGAATGGTCTTATTGAAAAGATCGAGTTGCTGAAGCAGGGGCGTGATATGAAAATATTCCCCCGTGATAAAAAGCATCTTTGGGGTGTAGATAATTTCGGGCCGCTGTGGGTACCTAAAAAGGGTGCAACGATAACACTGAACGACGATAATTTCACGCTATACGAACGCGCCATCCAGGTGTATGAGCATAATAAGCTTGAAAGGCGTGATGGCAAGATCTTCATCAACGATCAGGCTACCAGCCAGTACACCTTCAAGATGGATTATTTCTGGATGATGGGGGACAACCGCCATCAATCTCAGGATAGCCGTTTCTGGGGTTTTGTGCCGGAAGATCATATTGTGGGTGAGGCATGGCTTATTTGGATGAGCTGGGATAAAGGGGTTCGCTGGAACCGCATGTTCAGCAGTATTCATTAATATAAGTCCGCAAGACCGAAAGTCCGAAAGTCGGGAAGTATTTGGTAAACATTCAAAGCTTCCAGCCTTTCGGACTTTTGCTTTTGGGGTCTATTGCCTTTTGTAGTTTTTGTCTTTCTGTCTTTCAGACTTTCGGACTTCCCGACTTTCCTTAAATTGTGTGCATGAAACAGAACGAGTACAGGTTTTCTTATGAGGTATATGATTCCATCGATGAGCTGGGTGACGCTGACCGGTATTTGCTGGAGGAGGCCCGTAAAAAAACAAAGAACGCGTGGGCGCCTTATTCCCATTTCAGGGTAGGGGCGGTGGCCAGGCTGGCGGGCGGCCATGTTGTTATCGGGGCCAACCAGGAGAATGCTTCTTACCCGGCTGGTGTCTGTGCTGAAAGGGTATTACTTTCCACAGCCGGCGCCACGTATCCTGGTGACCCTATCGAAACAATGGCCATCAGCTATGAGGGTGACGGTGTAGTGAGTGATCATCCGATCAGTCCCTGTGGTATCTGCCGGCAAACATTGCAGGAGTTTGAACAGCGCACCGGGCGTCCTGTGCGGTTGATACTGGCTGGGCAAACTGGTAAAGTATTCATTATTCCCGCAGCGGGCATGTTATTGCCCCTGGCTTTTACCGGCGATGAGCTGTCCTTATAGCCAGGGTATAAATAACTGTTTCTGCTTCTTATACTTATCATTTATTTCTTTACTAAAATTTGCCGGTATCTATCCTGTTTAATACAACAGAATAAGTAATTTGTACTTTATTTAGTTTCGCTTGCTTATGGGGAGATCTCTTTTATTGGTATGCTGCATTTTATGTGTAAGTAATGTTTTTAGCCAATCACACGGCTTAAGGTTTTCCAGTCATGAGGTAGTGCCTGAAAAAAGGACCTCTCTCAACCTGACGCCTAAAGACCCTGTGTGCTTATCTCAATCGGCTGAAATTTCCTTCGACTTTGGCTTTACACCCAACCTCGTCACTTATTTCGGGTACATCATGCGACTGGTTACGGACAATAACCAGAATATCGATCTTGTTTTCAATCAAAAGCGCCTGCGGTTCAATTTTGTTATCGGCGAAACTGTTGCCGGTGAATTTGCCATCGACTCGGTACATCTGTATGGTAACTGGAACCAATGCAAGGTGGCTCTTGACGGTAAAGCCAAAGAGGTTGGCTTTTATATTAATAACAAGCTGATTGGAAAAGGGAAAGCTAATATTTCTCCTGCTACCTGTTACCGTATATTTTTTGGCGCCATCGATTTTACCGGTTTCCAGATCACCGACATTCCGCCCATGAACATCCGGGATATCCGGATAACAGCCGATAATACGCCCATAGCCTATTATCCTTTATCTGAAAGCAGCGGCACCGAGTGTATCGATGAGGTGAAGAGCAAAACGGCCATCGTGAAAAACCCGGTTTGGATAAAGCCCCGCCACCAGAACTGGGTGCAGGCTTTGACCATGAGCACTATTGGTGCTGCCAGTGTGGCTTTTGATAAGCAAGGGGAACGGTTATACATTGTTTCTGCCGATACGCTGTATCAGTATTCCTTAAAGAATGGACAACTGTCGGGTGCAAAGCTGGCTGCGAAACGGGATTCTTTGCCGCCGGGTAATCAATCTGTATTCAGTTCTTCCAACAATACGCTGTATAATATTAATATAGATGAGAAGCTGGTAAGTGCCTGGCAACCTCATTCCGGTAAATGGGATGAGAATTTTGCTCCCGGGCCGCTTACGATCTACTGGCAGGCGAATAAATTCCTGTCTCCGACCGACAGTTCCTTATACATCATTGGTGGGTATGGGCAGCTGCAATATAAGAATGAAGTGCAGCGGTATCATTTCCCCACGAAGGAATGGGAGTCTGTGGACCCTAAAGGGGATTTCTTTATGCCGAGGTATCTTGCTGCGCTGGGGACCAATAATGCTGGCGATACTGCTTATATCATTGGTGGTTTCGGCAGCAAGACCGGCGATCAGACCATCAATCCCAAGTATACGTATGACCTGATGGCTTATGATGTGAAGAGTGGTGCTTTCAAGAGTATCTATCACCTGAAAGAGCCTGCTAATCAGTTTTGCTTTGCCAATAGCCTCGTGGTGGATTCTGCCACGCACGACTTTTATGCGCTTATTCATCCTATCGACCGGTTCAACTCCGTGTTGCAGCTCATGAAGGGTTCTTTGCAATCGCCGGAATACCAGCTGATGGGGGATACGATCCCTTATGCGTTTCACGATATTGAATCGTTTGCCGATCTATACTATTGCCCGGTAAGCAAGAAGTTGGTAGCTGTCACGTTGTTTACCAACAAACAGAATCTTACTAATGTAAAGGTGTATACCATCGATTTTCCACCTAATAAGCTGGTAGTGGCAGCGCCGCCGGTGGCGGGTGCTTCGCGCGACTGGATATGGTTTCTCCTGGCGGGAGGTTTGGTGGCTGCCGGTGTGTTGTTCATGATGTGGCGCCAGCGAAAGGCAAGGCAAGTATCGCATCATGAAGAGGTGGCGTTGGCGCGCGTTCCTGTGCCGGGCGCTGTAGTGGCACCGGTAGTTGCGGAAAACAATGGACCTGCTATAGAACCCGTGGTTGCGACCAAGGATGTATCTGCTATTTATTTGTTTGGACAGCTGGAGATCATCGATAAGGATGGCCATGACATCACCAGGATGTTTACGCCTTTGCTGAAGGAGTTGTTCCTGCTGGTGTTGACTTACACTTATAAGGATGGGAAGGGGATTGCTTCTGAGAAATTATATGAGTTATTGTGGGGCGATAAGCCGCTCAAGGATGCGCGGAATAATTTTTCGGTCAACGTGGTAAAGCTGAAGGGGATTCTTGAAAAGGTGGGTGATTGTCATATTGCCAAGGAATCGGATAAATGGAAGCTGGAAATTCTGAATAACTCGATGAAGGTGGATTATCAGCGGTACATGGAACTGGTATCTAATAAGCCGACCATTAATAAAGCTTATATTCTGGAGCTTATTCGCATTGTGGGCAGGGGCGCTTTTCTGAGCACGATCCATTATAACTGGCTGGATGATATTAAATCTGATGTTTCGGGAAAAACAATCGATATATTGTTAAGTTATATATCTACTGTTGATCTCGCTGCCGAAGCTGAGCTGGTGATAAAGATCACCAATTGCATCTTCTTCTTCGATCAGCTTAATGAGGAAGCGCTTGCTTATAAATGTAAGTGCCTGGTATTGTTGGGACGTCATGGCATGGCCAAAGATGCCTATCTCAAATTTGCCAAAGAATACCGGGAGAATTATGGACAGGACTTCGATAAGTCGTTTGCTGAAATGACTGGGCAGTGATAATGGCTTAATTAGTACTAATTCTTCATAAAAAATTAAAAAACAGCCTTTTAATTTCTGAATTAATAGTTTTGTTAATGCCTTTATTAGTCTCCTGCGGCTTTATTGCAGTCAGATTTATTCAACGAAATGTTTGCCTGCAATATGAAAAAGCTGCTGCTGCTAACCCTGCTGTTGTGGAATGTATCTATTCTTTTTGCCCGTCAACCTGCTAAGCGATCGCTGAACGGTACGGAGCGATCCAATCTCGAATTTGTTGATCCTACTATCGGTAATGTGGGTCAGTTACTGGAACCTACGCGTCCTACGATCCAGTTGCCCAATCAGATGATCCGGGTTGCTCCTCAACGAAAGGATTACCTGGATAACCAGATCACCAGTTTCCCTTTAAACATTGTTTCTCATCGCATGGGGCAGGTGTTTTCCCTCAAACCTTCCGTGAAGCCGCTGACGCGCGAAAGCTGGCAGGCCCGCATGGCTTATGACCATGACCTTGAAGTGAATAATCCCTGGCATTTCTCTACTTACCTCGTTGATGATGAAGTGACCGTCGAGTTTACGCCTGGTAAAAAGGGCGGCATTTACCGCTTCCGTTTTCCTCAATCGGCTAATAAGTCCATCCTGCTGGATGTATATAATGGTGATCCTTCTTCTTATAGTTTTCCTTCTGCTACCGAGATCACCGGCCTGGAGACCTGGCATGGTGATGTAAAAGTTTACTTGTATGGGGTGTGGAATACCGCCGGTACTACCGGTGTGTTGGAAAATGGAGAACTGCAAAATAAACAGACTACCAGTGGCAGGGCAAGGGCCTGGATCAGTTTCCCCGCCAATGCAAAGGAGGTGGAGCTGCGTTATGCGCTTAGTTACGTCAGTGCCGAACAAGCTAAAAAGAATTATGATGCTGAACTGAAGGGCAAAAGTTTTACTGCCGTTGCTGATAATGGCCGGAAGGCCTGGGATGGTGTGCTGTCGCAGATAAAGGTGGAAGGTGGCACTGAAGCGCAGAAAAGAAGTTTTTATACGGCGCTGTACCGCTGTTATGAAAGGATGGTGGATGTTACGGAGGGTAATCAATATTATAGTGGTTATAATAAACAGGTGAATACGGACAAGCGTCCTTTTTATGTGGACGACTGGTCGTGGGATACTTACCTGGCGCATCATCCGTTGCGCATGATCCTGAATCCTGCGCAGGAAGAGGACATGTTGCAATCGTATGTGCGGATGTATGAACAAAGTGGCTGGATGCCTACGTTCCCCGTGTTGTTTGGTGATCATGCGTGCATGAATGGTTTTCACTCTTCTGTAGTGTTTCTGGATGCTTACAGAAAGGGGTTACGGAATTTCAACATCGAGAAGGCGTATGAGGGTATGCGCAAGAATGCTACCGATGCTACGATCATTCCCTGGCGCAATGGGCCTAAAACTCCATTGGATGATTTCTATCATGCGCATGGTTATTTCCCTGCGCTGGCTCCCGGTGAAAAGGAGACTGTGAGCCTTGTGGATAATTTTGAAAAACGGCAGGCTGTGGCTGTTACACTGGGCACCAGCTACGATGATTGGGCACTGGCTCAAATGGCCAAAGACCTTGGCAAAAAGGATGATTATAATTTGTTTACTCCACGTGGTCTGAATTATAAGAACCTGTGGCACCCGGAAAGGAAATTCTTTGTTCCTAAGGATGACAAGGGTAACTGGATCAATATCGATCTGAAGTTTGATGGTGGTCCCGGTGGCCGTGATTATTATGATGAGAACAATGGCTGGACTTATCTGTGGCAGGTGCAACAGGATGTGCCCGGCCTGATAGACCTGATGGGTGGTAAGAAAATATTTGAAGACAGGCTTGATCAATTGTTCCGCGAAGGGCTGGGCAGGGGCAAGCATGAATTCTGGAATAAATTTCCTGATGCCACGGGCCTGGTGGGTCAATATTCCATGGGTAATGAACCCAGCTTCCACATTCCTTACTTATACAACTTTACTGCTGCTCCATGGAAAACGCAGAAGACTACGCGCTTTCTGCTGGACGTATGGTTCAAGGATAATGTGTTCGGTATTCCCGGTGATGAGGATGGCGGTGGTATGACTGCGTTTGTGGTGTTTTCTGCGATGGGCTTTTACCCCGTGACTCCGGGCCTGCCTGTGTATACTATCGGCAGTCCTTTATTCAGTAAGGTTACAATCGACTTGCAGAATGGTAAGCAGTTCAAGCTGACTGCCAACAACTGTTCTGTGGTGAATAAGTATATCCAAAGCGCCAAAATAAATGGTGTGGTATTGAATACTCCGTGGTTTACGCATGAACAACTGATGAATGGCGGGCACCTCGAACTGGAGATGGGCCCTAAGCCTAATAAGGCGTGGGGAACCGGTAGTGCCGGCTTTTAGAATACGCTTCAATAATTGACTGGGAAACTGCTATACAACATAGCCCTGGAAAACTGATAACCAATTTTTATCACCAAAACGATGCTATCCATGTACTATGACCCGCCTTTTCCGCCATGATGAACATGTCCGGTTTTTTGTACCAAAACTTCATTTATTTAAACATTAACTCTATCATGAAAAAATTGTATTGCATATTGTTGATGGCATGTGCTTTCCCCTTTTTGGCTGCAGCGCAGCAAAAAGTGATCAGCGGGAAGGTGACTGATGCTGCCAACGTTGCGTTGCCGGGTGTTACTGTTTCAGTGAGAAACAGTAATGCCAACTCGACCGATGTGTATTCGTCGGTAGCTACTACAGATGCTCAGGGCTCATTCAGTATAACTATTTCGCCCAATGCCACTGAGCTGGTATTTACTTTCGTAGGAAAAAAAGAAGTCGTTGAAAAGATTGGTACGCGTACCGTTATCAATGTGATCATGGCCGATGGTGATGACCAGCTGTCGGATGTGGTGGTCGTGGGATATGGTACCAAAAGGAAGGAAACGCTCACCGGTTCTGTAAGTAATATCAGCAACCGGGAGATCCAAACGACTACCAACGTGAGCCTTGCGCAAAAGCTGCAGGGTAAGGTTGCCGGTCTGCAGATCCGCCAGTTGGGTGGTGAGCCGGGCACGTTTGACAACATGATCAATATCCGTGGTTTTGGATCTCCGCTGTACGTTATCGATGGTATCGTACGTGATGGTGGTGGCGATTTCCAGCGTCTTAATGCGGATGATATCGAGAGTGTATCGTTCTTAAAGGATGCCTCTGCTGCTATCTACGGTTTTGGTTCGTCCAACGGTGTGGTGATCGTAACTACCAAGAAGGGTGCTAAAGGAAAAGCTTCTTTCAATTATACCGGTGTGGTTGGTTTCTCTCAGCCTACTGATGTTCCCCGCATGGCTAATGCCAGCGAGTGGATGCAGATGCGTAATGATGCCAATATTTATGGTATGGGTACTCCTTTTTTAACCAGGGAGGAACTGGACAAATGGATCGCCGGTGGTCCGGGTTATGAAAGCACCGACTGGTATGATGTGGCACTGAAAAAGACTGCTGTACAGCAACAGCACAACATCTCTACTTCAGGGGGTAATGAAAAGACTCAGTATTATGTGGGCCTGGCTTACGTAGATGAGGGCAGCTACCTGCGTTCTGATGATATGAAGTACAAGCGCTACAACTTCAGGTCAAACATCACCACTGAGCTGGTGAAGAACCTGAAAGCGGAAGTGCTGGTGGGTGGCCGCTATGATGTGCGGACCACACCGGGTGAAAACTTCTTCAATATTTTCAAGGGCACGCGTGTAACGCTGCCTACTGAAAGGCCTTATGCTAATGGTAACCCGCTGTATCCTTCGGTGGTAACGCCTTCGAATCAAAACCCGCTGGCATTGACCAACAGGGATATCACCGGCTACAGTGAAACGGTGAACAGGCAGGTTCAATCTACTTTCTCTCTTACGTATGATGTGCCCTGGGTGAAGGGACTTACCGTGAAGGGTACTGCTGCTTATGACCTCAACAGTTATCAGGGTAAGGATGTGTCGAAGCCTTATACGCTGTATACTTATGTGAACGGTGCTTATATACCGCAGGTTCAACGTGTAGGTCAGGGTGGTATTTCGAATGGATTTGGCAACAGCAACCGCTTTGTGGTAATTGCACAGGCCAACTATGCCAAAACGATTGCTCAAAAGCACAATGTTGCTGTACTGGGGGCCTTCGAGCAAAGGCAGGAGTGGAGCCGCAATGCCGATCTGAGAAGGTTGTATGATTTCTATACCATCGATCAGATCAATGCTGCCGCCAATAACAACATGACGAACTCTGGCAGTGAAGGTCAAAATGCTTCTCAGGCTGTACTGGGCCGCTTCAACTACGATTTTGATAAAAAGTACCTGTTGGAACTGGCTTTCCGCTACATGGGTACTTATGCTTATCCGCCTTCTTCCCGTTGGGGTTTCTTCCCTATCATCTCTGGTGGCTGGCGCATATCTGAAGAGAACTTCATGAAGAATATCAACTTTGTTTCCAACCTGAAAGTGCGTGCTTCTTATGGCCGGGTTGGTGAGCAGGCTGGTGGGCCCTTCCAGTGGATACAAGGTTTTTCTCTTGGCGGTGGCGGACAATATGAGTTTGACAATGGTAGTCTTACTACCGGTGCTACAGCGCCCGGACTCGTGAATCCCAACCTTACCTGGGTAACTGCCAAGACTGCCGATATCGGTATCGAGATCGGTCTCTTCAATAACAGGCTTACTTTTGAAGGTGCTGTTTACCGCAGGGACCGCGAAGGTATTCCTGCCCGCAGGAACGTTTCACTGCCCAATACCTTTGGTGCTTCATTGCCCGAAGAAAACCTGAACAGCGACCGCGTACAGGGTGTCGAGTTTACCATTGGTTATAATGACCGGATCGGTAAAGACTTCCGCTTTAATGTATCGGGCAACTTCAACTTCGCCCGTACTCAAAATCTGTATATCGAAAGAGGTCCTTTCCAAAGCAGCTGGGATAGGTGGAAGAACGGTAATGCATATCGTTATGACGATATCATCTGGTCGTACACTTACCTGGGACAGTTTCAGAATGCGAATGAAATTGCCAACTATCCTTTACAGAATGGTGATCAGGCGAATATCCGTGAGCTGCCCGGCGATTTCAAATACGCCGATATCAACAATGATGGTGTGATCGATGGCAACGATATGCTGCCTATGTACATCGGTGCAAATGGTAACAACGACAACCAGAACCCCCGTGGTAAGAACCCCAAGATCAACTATGGTCTTACGCTCGGTGCTTCTTACAAGGGTTTCGACCTCAACATGCTTTTCCAGGGCTCTGCTATGTATACTGTCCGTTTCAGCGAAGTGTATGCTGAGGTGCTGGCCTTCCGTGGTAATACACCTGCTTATTTCTTCGACAGGTGGCACAGGGCTGATCCTTATGATTCGAAGAGTGAGTGGATCCCCGGCAAGTGGCCTGCTTCCCGCTTCAATGGCGACGTAGGCAGCATGTACAAGGAAAGCTCTGTATGGCGCAAAGATGCTTCTTATGTAAGGTTGAAGAGCCTGGAGCTGGGTTATACATTCGAGAACAAGTGGTTCAGCGGTACGGGCATCCGGAAGCTGCGTATATATGCAAGTGGTTTCAACCTCATAACGATCACTGATCCTTTTGTGAAAATTTTCGATCCTGAAAGGTTGGAAGGTTTGTTCAACGCTGGTTTCAACTACCCGCTTTCCAAAATCTACAACGTCGGTATTAATCTTAACTTCTAAAAGTGCTTGTAATGAAACTGAATCATATAAAATATATCGTACTGGCGGCAGGGCTTTCGTTTGCGGGTTGCAAACGGGTGCTGAATCTGCAGCCTACTGATAAGTTGACGGCTGATGCCATCTTTGGCGACCCGCAGGGGGTAAAGGTGTTCATGGCCAACCTGTATTATCAACTGCCTGTTGAAGATTTCACTTATTTCCGTGGTGGCTTTAACCAGAATGGCGGCGATCCCAACAATGGTGGTTTTGCTCCTGCGATGGAAACGGATGAGGCTGCTCACTCGGAATTTGGCGACTTCGTAGGTGATAACGACTTCCAGTGGTGGGACCAGGGTTACAAGCTCATCCGCGATGTGAACCTGCTGATCGATTATATCCCCACGCTGAAGATCAGGGATGATGAGAAGGCTGCGCTTGTGGGTGAAAGTGCTTTCATCAAGGCTTTTGCTTACTTCGCGCTGGCTAAAAGGTATGGCGGTGTGCCGCTCATGAAGCAGTCACAGGTATTCGATGGTGATCCTGAAAAGCTCAAAGTGCCCCGCAGTACTGAAAAGCAAACCTGGGATTATGTGATGGAATTGTGCGATCAGGCGATCGCTAACCTGAGTGCTACCAAGAATGCCCGCCGCGCTACCAGGTGGACTGCGTATGCATTGAAAAGCCGTGCGGCTTTACATGCTGCTTCTGTTGCCAAATTTGGTAACCGCATTACTATGACCGGTGATGCTGCAACGCAGAAGCTCGTAGGTATGGATGCTGCTGATGCCAATGGTTATTATCAGGCTTGTATTGCGGCCTCGCAGGCAATCATCAATGGCGGATATAGTTTGTTCAAACCAAGTCCTGCCAATCCAACGGAAGCTGCGGAAAACTACCGCTCTATCTTCATGGACCCCAATGTGGCCACCAACGATGAGGTGATCATGATCAAGGGTTTTGCACTGCGCGGCGCCAACCTCGGTCATAATTATGACATCTGGTATACGCCTGCTCAGCTGGCTAATGGATGGCCTCACCCCGGCCGGATGAATCCCACACTCGATCTTGTAGATCAGTATGAAAGCTATGCTACACCGGGACAGGCATCGCCTGTAAATACACGGGTGGATGGCAACGTGACTGACTATAATGGTTTCAATAGTGCTACTAATTATATCCGGTTCAATACGCCCAATGAGATATTCGCCAACAAGGATGCACGTCTCTGGGGTACAGCTGTACTGCCTTCCACTACTTTAAAGGGAGTGCCTATCATTATACAGGCAGGCTACGTAAAGCCCGATGGTAATGCCGTCATCCGCACGAAGGATCAGATCACGATAGGGGGCACGACCTACTATACGTATGGTGCGCCGGATGTGTCCATGTATTCCGGATTCGATACTTATGGTGGTAACAATACAAGGACCGGATTTTCTTTTAAGAAACTCGTTAGCAATGCTCCTGTCATCAACGGCTGGAACAACAGTACTTCCGACTGGGCAGAGTTTCGTTTTGCTGAGGTGTTGCTGAATATGGCGGAGGCTGTAGTAGAGAGTGGTCAGGGTGATGTGGCTGCTGCTACAAAAGCGCTGAATGATGTGCGCAAGCGTGCTGGCCATACTACCAACATTACGTTGACTTCGGAAAACGTACAAAGGGAAAGAAGGGTAGAGCTGGCTTTCGAGAACAAAAGGTTTTGGGACCTGATCCGCAGAAGGGAGTTCCACACCGAGTTCAACAACCGTTTCCTGCATTCTCTGTTGCCTTTGCAGGACCTGCGCGCACTGCCTGATATCAAGTACATCTTTGTGCGTGTGAATGTTCCCAACACCAATACCAAAACTTTCCAGCCCAGGTCTTATTACCGGTTCATTCCTGGTATTGGTTCCAACGGACTGGTGCAAAATCCGCAGTATTAGAGGTAAGAGGTCAGCTGTAAGAGGCGTTTACTTCGCCCAATACAGGATAAATATTATTAAAGTCTAACAATGATCGTTATGAATAAGCTTCGATTATTTCTTTTTATATCCGTCGTTGCGCTTGCTTCCTGTAAGAAGGATAACTACGATGGTCCGGACTCCGGCCTTTCCGGCAAGTTCGTGGATGAGGCTACCAATGAGCTGGTGCAGATGGACATCATCCGTGGTACGCGCATCGAGTTTGTGGAGCATGGCTATGCCAATCCGCAAAATCAGTATATGATCCTGAAAAATGATGGTACGTATGCCAACACGCTGATGTTTGCCAACACGTATACTATCCGGATCAGCGAGCCCAACTTTATTCCTATTGCCGAGCAGGAGCTGGTGATCAAGGGGCAAACTACGCTGGACTTCAAGGTGACGCCTTATATCCGCGTGAAGGATGTGAACATCGTGAAGAATGGTAATAAAGTAGTTGCCACTTTCAAGATCCAACAGAATGTGATCAACAATGTACAGAAGATCGGTCTGTATGCACATTCCGATTCAAGGGTAGGTGAGCCTATGCGCCTCGTGGCGGCTGAACAGCAGATCAATGCTGTTACCAATCCCGCCACCGTGTATACGCTCGAAATCGACCTGCCTTCCAACAGTACGCAGCTGAAACCGGGCAATGATTATTATTTCCGGGTGGGTGCACTGATTGGTGTTGGCGGTTCAAAACCGAATTATGCTGCGGCAGTTAAAATAAGTATTTAGTTCCCGCATCCTGATAATGATCGGGGCGGGGTACCATTTTGCTGAAACGAGGGGTACAGTCCGAGGCAGTAGGGCTGTGCCCTGGCTTTCAGCACCTGTAATCTTAAAACTTTAGGCTATGAAAAGAATGACGGCTCTTTTATTGGTGCCTGCCTGGATGTTGTTTGTCCATTGCTCCAAGGGTGGAGGCGGGGACAATCCTAACCCTCCTGGCCCACCTGATCCTCCGGTGCAGGAAGTGGTGTATGATGAGACTGGTTGTGTGTATACTTCTTATAACAAGCTCGTGATGGCCGGCTACCAGGGATGGTTTGCCGCGCAGGGTGATGCTTCTGAACGTGGTTGGTATCATTACCAGAATGGCAATTGTGGCGGTTTTATGCCCGGCTGTTCGGCGGTGGATTTCTGGCCCGACATGACGGAGTATACGAAGATGTACAAGTCGCCTTTCAAGTTTGCCAATGGCAATGATGCTTACCTGTACAGTCCTTATGACGAGGAGAGTGTAGACCTGCACTTCAAATGGATGAAGGATTACGGCATTGACGGCGTTTTCATGCAACGTTTCGTAGTTGAAATAAAACCAACCAATACCAAGGGTAAAAGGCATTTCAACAAGGTGTTGGAGAATGCGCTGAAGGCTGCTAAGAAATACAACCGCGCTATCTGTGTGATGTATGACCTGAGCGGCAGCAGTGCTGCCGATGTGGCTTACATCGAGCAGGATTGGAATGAGCTGCAAACGCTCTTCAATCTTTTCAGCAACACCGCCAATCCTACTTATCTGCGGCATAACAAAAAGCCACTCGTGGTATTGTGGGGTGTTGGCTTCAACGATGGCAGGCAGTATTCTACGTCTGATGTAGACAAGCTGGTGGATAAGATCAAAGGCCCTGCGAAGAAGACCTCTGTGATGCTGGGCGTTCCTTATTACTGGCGCACGCTGAAGAATGATACTGATCCTTCCACTGCTTTGCATACGCTGATTAAGAAGTGTGATATCGTGATGCCGTGGGCTGTGGGCCGGTATGGCAACGATAATTACAACAACGTAGCTGGCGGCGAGCTGGCTGGTGACATTCAATGGTGCAATACGAATAATATCACGTATGTGCCGCTGGCTTTTCCCGGCTTCAGCTGGGGCAACCTGCGGATGGACCCGGCTCAATATAATTCGATTCCCCGCTTAAAAGGCGATTTCCTATGGAAGCAAGTGGCTGGCGCCAAAATATCCGGCGCTCAAAGTTTGTATGTGGCCATGTTTGATGAGATCGATGAGGGTACGGCTATTTTCAAATGTGCGCGTGAGGCTGATCTTCCGTTGCATGGCGCCCGGAAGTTCATCGGTATCGACAATGATCTTAGTACTGATTATTACTTATGGCTTACAGGCCAGGCTGGCAAGTGGTTTCATGGTGAAAGTGGATTCTCTGCTACCAAACCTGTTCGTTAAACGTTTTCCATAATGCAAGTGTACATTTCAACCCCGGTTCGTATCCACCTACCGGGCTTGAATGTTCTTTTGGGAAGCTGCGAGCTACGAGCTGTGAGCTTCGAGCTTTGGAGTTTGCTTCGAATCTTTTGCTTCGCAAGCAGATTTCTCACTGCTCCGTTACTTCGCACTGGTTTATTGTTGCGAATGGCTCCGTTCGAAATGACAAATAAAGATGTACTGTTTTACAATCGATAACTCTTAATGATGAATACAAAATCCGTCGTTTTATTAAGTGCTGTTTTCTTGTTGACTGTTTCTTTGTATGCCCAACCTAAACACAGTAAAGAAACTAAGTATCCTTCTTACAAGGGATTGGTGATGGCCGGCTACCAGGGATGGTTCCGTGCGCAGGGTGATGGCACCAATGCGCGGCGTTTTGCTTATGGTAATGAGGAGCGGAGTGGTATCGACATGTGGCCTGATGTGTCTGAATATGAAAAGACGTATGAAACGCCCTGGAAGCTGCCTGATGGCAAGGCTGCCCGTTTTTTCAGCAGTAACGATAAGAGTACGATAGACCTGCATTTTAAATGGATGCAGCAGTATAGCGTGGATGGTGTGTTCATGCAACGTTTCTTTAATAATGCCAAAGGGCGCGATAGTGTTTCTTCCTCCATATTGAAAAATGCTTTTGAAGCTGCTTCCAAATACAACAGGGCTATTGCCGTAATGTATGATCTTTCTGGCCTGCGTGGCTCCAATGAGGATTGTTCGGCACTGATCGAAGATTGGAAGTACCTCGTAGATAAACTGAAGGTGACTAATCAGGCCGGCACCAAGACCTACCTGCACCACAATGGTAAACCCGTGGTGGCGATATGGGGTGTTGGTTTTCCTGACAGGCCTTATAATATCCGTAATATCGGATTGGAGAAATTACTTGATTTCTTAAAGAATGATCCTGTATATGGAGGTTGTGCGGTAATGCTGGGTGTGCCTGCTTTCTGGCGTACGCTGAATGCCGACTGTCTGCCTGATCCTTACCTGCATACGCTCATCAGGCAGTGCGACCTCGTGTTGCCGTGGAGTGTACAGCGGTATAGTCCGCTCCTTCATAATGATATGGACCGTTTTAGGGATAATACCATTGCTGATATCGAATGGTGCAAGGAAAACAAGGTGGATTACGTGCCTTGTATGTATCCCGGTTTCAGCTGGCACAACCTGAGCCGGTATGAGTTTCCGGATGATGTGAAGCCGGTGGGTTCCATTCCGCGTCAGGGTGGCCGCTTTTACTGGCAGCAGATCTCTACTGCCATCAATGTGGGTGCTTCCATGTTGTACGTAGCCATGTTCGATGAAGTGAATGAGGCTACTGCGATCTTTAAGGTGACTGATGTGCCGCCTGTAAGTACTGTTACTTCTTTTATCAACAACGACGGCAAGCCTTCTGATCATTACCTGTGGCTGACCGGTGAGGCTGGTAAGATGTTGCGTAATGAAAAGCCGCTGACGCTGAAAATGCCTGAAAGGAAATAAACGGAGTTTTAATACTGAAGAAAACAAAGGTTCGATAGGCCCCTGCGCTTGCGTGGGGGCTTTTTATATGGCTATTTATCCCATCAGGGATGCGTCATTCGAACCTTTGCACTCCATCCTGCCTTTTCCATTCTTCCTTCGTAATGGACATGGTAATGGCCGTCCACTTTTTACCATTCACTTCCCGTAAAAGTGTTTTGCCGGGCACAATGGTGAAGCCTACTTTTTTGTAGACATGGATAGCGGCCTTGTTCCAATCAAACACTAATAAAAAGACTGTTGATTGTTTGAGTACATCGAATGCATGTGCGAGGAGCAGGTGGGTGAGTTGTGTGCCATAGCCTTTGCCGCGGGTGTTTTCGGCGCCGATCAATAGCCTTGATAAATAGGTAGTGCCGTCTTCTTTGCTGTAAATTTCTCCGTGTCCTACTGTTGTGTTGGTACTATTCTCTACTACTTTGAAAGCATACCGGTTGGGATCGCTCAGGTTATTTTTGAGTTGTTCTGGTGTCAGGGGGAAGGTAAGAGCTGGTCCGCCAAATTGCATCAGCATTTCTGCGTTGTCGATCCAGGAGATCAATAAGGGGTAATCGGGTGGACCAAATGTTTCTAAGTGGATCATGGTTGACATAACTGGTTGTGTGTTTATAGTGAAGCACGGGCGCCAGGCACCCTGCTGTTTTTGGTAAAAACTGCACTTTTTAGCGTACTCCACTATTTGAATACACTATCTATACTTCTGGTATACCGTTGACATACTTCTGCTATACTCCAGCCTTACATCAGATCCTTTGTTTCGGCTTTTAAAATCTTCCTTTCTGTCATTGCTGCTGCCCAATTGTCATCAATCATGGAGCTAATCAAATGTAATGCTAACAATCGATGGGCGCAACTGCGGGTGAAGCGAAACCCTGCCAACTTAGGACAACTCGGGTCAAACAGGGAGGATCAGGTATTTTTAGGATTTTCAGTACTGAATAGTGTGGTATGCTGGTTCGTGAGGACACGAACCAGGGTGAATTAGGGTTGATTGCATGTAAGTGAACCACCTTAAGAGGTGGTTTCCGGCAAAGTTTCTAAAAGTAGATGGTTAAACCTGATCTGTATTCAAAATGAAATAAATTTGAACATACACCCTAACCAACATGGCTAAAGCAACTAAAAAGTCGAAGGCTGCTGTTAAAAAAGTAGCTGTACCTGCTAAGAAAGCTGCACCCGTTAAAAGGGCTGCATCTGCAAAGAAATCAACACCGGCTAAAAAGGCATCTACGCCAGCTAAGAAGCCTACTGCGCCTACTGTCGGTGAATATATAGCGCAACTGGAAGGGCCGCTGGCCAGGACCATCGAAGCAGTGAGGCAGGTGTTCCTGAAAACTGATAAAACGGTAGGGGAGCAGATCAAGTGGAATGCTCCGGCATTTTATTATACCGGTGATATGAAGCCTTTCGATCCGAAGGAGTATAAGCGTGATATCGCAGTGGTGAACATTTATAAAAAGGAATATGTGCTGCTGATCTTTCCTACCGGTGCGCGTATCAAGGATGGCTCAGGTATCCTGGAAGGCACTTACACGGATGGCCGGCGCATGGTGAAGATCGCCGGCGTTGATGACCTCAAGTCCAAAGAGAAAGCCTTGCAACAGGTGATCAGGGATTGGTTGAAAGGGGTCGGGTAATATTTATTCTACAAACCTATAGCTGGCATGGGTATCGTAGTCGATGCCGTGTTTCTTTTTCAGCTCCTGTATTAATTGGTGTGTTTTCTTCGTGTGTGGGCTTGCCACGCCGGTATTGTTGCCTACTACTTCAAAGGTGTGTAGCAGTGTTTCTTCGAAGAAGCTGTCTATGCTCATGCCTTTGTGTTCTGCCAATTCTTTAACCAGGGCGGCCAGCCGTTTTTCAAGACGTACGGGCACCTCTACCCGTTCTATTTTAAGGGGTGGGCCAACGTGTTGTATGTAATGTCCGAATGAAAGCTCGTTGCCCCAGGGGTCTTTTACTCTGTAGTCGCGCAATTCATATTCTCTGTCGCCTGGCTCTACCACCACTTCCACGCCGTTGCTGCGTTGAAATTCGTATAGCTCATCTGCATCGCCTACCACAAAGTATACATAGTTGCCTTTGGGCTCGCCTTTGTACAGGTGTATCGACACATCGCCAAAGTTCATGCCGGCCATTTCCGGCGGCTCGCCCCAGGTGAAGCCATGCGTGAAGCCCAGCTTGTTGGTGTAAAAATCGACGGCTGCCGGTATATCGCTCACCAATAGCAGGGGATGGAGCCTTTCGCAGTCGATGTGGGGTGCGTTGGTAGATGGCATTTGCTATGCTTTTATTAAAAATAAGTAAAAACTGTTGGAGCTATCTTTATTTTACATAGACTGCTTGTTCATCGTGGTAAACTGCTGATCAGCTATGTAAGCGTACGTACATTGTATTGAAATAGTACAGCGCTTTGGAAGAACTTTGATGACTTGTCTATAAAACTGGTTACGCCATAGGCACCCGCAGGATGATGGCCATGCCTTTGTGGTCGCGCTGAATGTCTGCTTCTGCATTGATATAGGCGGAGCGGTTGTACAATTCTTTGATCAGCTTTTCCAATTCCAGTGAGTCTGTATCTGTATCGGCTGTTGTATCCTGTATGTTCAGTTGTAGCAGTTTGTTGCCGGAGAGGCTGAGGTTGATATGTGTTTGCCTGCCGTGTGCATATTGTACAATCGCTCTCAATGATTCTTTAAACAGGATAAAGAACTCCAGCCGTTTTTTCATGTCGAGATTGATGGTCGTTACATTCTTGTCGACGTTGAAGTCTATGCTGGCTGTATAATGGGTTTCGAGGGAGTCGATGTATTCGCGCATGCGCAGCAGTGACTTTTCCATGCTGTCGTTGGCCGGGTCGAGGCTCCACAGTATGTCTTCCATGGCCGTGACCATGTAGCTGCTTTTGTCGCTGATCTGTTGTATGTATTCTTTGGTGCGTTCTATGTCTTTATCTGCTTTGATGCGCGCCATTTCTCCCAGCATGTTGATGTTGCTAAGGGCCGCACTCACTTCCTGGTGTAGGTTGAGGGCTACTTCTGTTCTTATTTTTTGAACGCCTACAAGGCGTTTTATTCTTTCCCGGTCGAGCAGGTATAGGATCGCAACGAGGATCAAGACGAGGGTAAGGTAGAACCACCATGTTTTCCAGAAAGGGGCTTCTACTACTATCTTAAGGCTGGTTATCTGGCTGGGCTGCCCAAGTCCATTGTCCGTTTTGATCTGGAAGGTGTATTTGCCGGGAGGCAGATAGTTGTACATGGCCCGTAGTGATTCATCGGCTGGTATCCAGTCTTCATCCAGTCCATCCATTTTATAATAGTAGTTGATCTTGTTCTGCGGTTTGTAACTAAGTGCGCTGAATTCTATGGTGACGGAGTTCTTATCGTAAGGGATCGATAGTCTTGACAGTTGCTGTAATGAATCGACAGGCAGGGATATGTTGAGTAGTTTGAAGTCGGCGATGACCACTGGTGACGCCTGACCTGCTACCATGGCTGTGGGCCGGAAGGTCATGAAGTTGCGTCCGTAAAACAGCAGCCTGCCATCTTTCATGTTGATGTGAGAGGCTGGAGAGAAGTATTCGTCCAGCATGCCGTCGCGTTTATCGTATACCGTAAATATGTTTTTGGCCAGGTTGTAACGGCAAATGCCTCCTCCGTTCAATCCCATCCAGAGTATGCCTTCATGGTCTTTGATGATGGAAACAGCAGCGGCTGGCAAACCATCCTGTTTGGTGATCACGCGTACCTGACCGGTTTTCATGTTGACCACGTGGATATCGACTCCTGCTGTGACGATCAGGCTGTCGTTGTATTGTATGAAGTCGGAGGCGCCATCTTTTGTAAGGCGGTATTCTGCTGGCTTTGTCGTATCGGTGAAGCTGACTGTTTCAAGGGTGGTGGCGTTGATCTTGTACAATGTCGCGCCTGTAGCGTTTGTCCAGATAAAGTTGTTTTGATCGACAATGAGGTTGGGAGGCGAGGCTTCTTTGAATGCTTTTACCGGTACATATCCTTTTTTAGGGTCATTGCCTGCCAATTGACGGTCCCATTTAATAATGTCGGCAGCATTGTCTGTTCGTACGATCATCCAAAGGTTACCGTTTTTGTCTTCCTTTATAGTGGAGGTCGTACGGCCTGCGATAATAGCGGGGGCAAACTGTTCTGATCGTCCGGTGGCAGGATCGTATACAATGATGTTGCCTTTATTGCAGCCGAGCCATACCTGGCCGGTGATGCTATGCTGGTGTATAGACCAAACGGAATTGCTTTTGTAGCGTGTGGCGGGATCGCCTTTGGCGATGATCGGGGTGAGGTCTTTCCCATAGGTGTAAAGGCCTCCGTTGTAGACGGTGCCGATCCATACTTCTCCGTTCTTCATTTCGGCTGCGGCGGTCACTGCCTGCTCAACCGGCGCCGATTCTCCAACGCGTTGCAACCAGTAATTGGAAAAGAAGTTGGCATCGGGATTGAATTTGAACAGTCCTTGTGTGGTGGATATCCATACATTTTGTTCCCTGTCTTCATAGATATCTCCGGCAATGTCGAAGGTAAGGCTCTTTGGATTGCATTTGTCGTTGACTGGTACCTGTTCAAATGGCGCAGAGCTCTTCTTCTTGTATTCCATCAGAAAGGACAGTCCGCAAAACCAGGTGCGTCCGTTCTTTTGTGTGTAGATCTTTTTGATCTCCCGGTAGTGGGCCTTGATATCCGGGAAGGGTACATGCTTGTGGTGTATGCCGGTAGTGGGATCAAAGCGATGGACGACCGGGTCCTCCATCACATGTATGTTTTGCGTGGTGCACCAAAAGTTTTTATCGCTGTCGATGTGGAGGAGCTTTGTATATTTTTCATTGCCCAGTGCTGTGATCACCGGATCGTTGGCGACGTTGTGGCCGCGATAGCTTATTTGTTTGGTCGTAGGATCGTACACGGCCAGTCCGGAGTCGCAGCCCAGCCAGAAATTGCCGGAACGTTGGTCGATCAGCATTTCGGAAACTGTCCAGCCGGCAGGAATCATTTTATTCAGCGGGCTGTTGATGAATGCCCGGTCTTTGGTTGAGTAAAAATAAATGGGTTGTTGTCTTTCACGCAGCAGGAGGTAGAGGTTTCCTGCTTTGTCTTCCACGAAGTCTTTCAGGTACAGCAGGTCTTTGGGATCAGACGTTTTTACAGATATTTCCTGCCAGGTAAACCGGGTGCTGTTGAAGATGCCTATGTTGTTGTTGGCCGTCTGTATCCAAAGGTTGTGTTGTTGATCTGCGTAAACATCTTCGATGCCATCGTGGGGAAGGCTTGTGGGATCACCGGGTTTGTTTTTAAAGGTGAGAAATCGTTTGCCGTCGTATCGTTGCAGACCATCGGTAGTGGCAATCCATATAAACCCTTTATGGTCTTGTATCACGTTGAGGACCGTATTGCCGGCAAGCCCGTTGTTGGTATTGAAGTGGGTGAACAGGTAGTCGTTCATTTTTTGCGCCGTGGCCAGGGTGCCAATGTGCAAAATAAGGGTACATATTAAAAGTCGTTGTAGGCGCATGTTGGGTGTGGGCTGAGGCCGCAAATATACTCCCCATTTACTTACTGTACAGTCTTACCGCCAGTTCGTAGTAGTTGCTGGGCATGTGGTGGAGGAAGATGTTTTTACCGTTGAATATATGTTCTTTCTTGTATTGCTCATCGGGCATGAGGATGATGGGGCTACCCGCCCGCATATAGTTGCTGCCGGGAGCGTAGGTGGGTGCTTTGAACTGGGGCAGGAATTTCTTTACCTGTTTATATACTGTATTGCCGAGGTATTTTTGAAATCTTTTTTGTGAGCGCCGGGTAATGCGTCCCATGGAATTGAAGGCATGGTTGAGGTACCAGCGGGCCAGTAATGGCTGTTTTTTGAGGGCGCCGCTCACGTTGATGAATGGGTTGGCCTCATTGAAGTCTTTGAGTGATTGGAGGCTGAATGGTGTTTCCGGTACCCAGTCTAATGCATTGACAACGGTGTAGCTCCAGCCCACGCGGGTAATGTAATCATAGTCGTATACGTATTGCATGTTGCCCGGCTTGGGGGCTGCGCTTGAATAGGTCTTATAAACGATGTCTGCAGGCAGTTGCCCGGTGGCCGTTTGATAATGCAGCCATGACCTGAGCAGAAAGGTTAATGCACCTCCCTGGCTAAAGCCGGAGACGATGAACTCTTTTACCCCGCGTTGTCTATAGGTCTTAATGTATTCGGCAATGGAGGGCGCCATGTGGGCTATTCCTACCAGCCAGCCAACGTGTACGGTAGCGTCGGGACTTTCGGCCAGTTTGTAGGTGAAGGTGGTGCTGTCATTGATCTGTAATTGCCCGGTAGCCGGCACCATGGCTGAGTAGAAGTTTTCGAGCCAGCTTGCCAGATCCTGGGTAGTGCCGCGCAGGTTGATCACTGCCAGTTTTTGGTCATTGCGCAACCAGAGGTCCCATTGGTTCATCAATCCGGTTTCGGGTGAGCGGTATTCAAGTTTATATTGTAATGGTGCAGGTGGTTTTTCGTAGGTTATCGAGGTGTCGTTGATGTAACCGCTGATACGCAACACCTCAAGGTATTCGGGCAGGTTGAAACCGGGCTGCAAGGTTTGTTGTGCTTTTACTTCTGCCAGCCCTACTATGAAGAGGAAAAAGAAGCCTATCCTACGCCCAAAGTTCATATGTGTTTAGTTTTATATAAAACTATTGTTTTTTTCTTTTAATTGTATATGCTAATTGTTTACGATCAAGTAATGGGCGAGGGGGTTGCGAGCCATTAAATAATTTGTATTTTAGTATAAGCAAGGTCACATCTCCTGTAATACTTCTACCACATTCAAAATCCTTTATTGATTTTACTGTTATTTCCTGTTTTTGCATGAGCAGAACCTATCCCATGTAAGTGTTTTTAGTTTCTACATAAGCCCTTCTCTTCTTATTTGCAATGGTCTTTATGCCTTGCAGCGGGGCATCCATTTTCCTGTTAAAACAGCTTCTTACTAATCGGGTTACTATGTCCATTCCGGATACATCATTTTGTCCGGACCAGCTCCTTCATTTTTTAACCCTAAAAAGGATTGTTTATGAAACGTATTTTACTTGCAAGCTTATTGCTTATCGTGACCACGTATCTCCATGCACAAATTGAGGAAGGTTTTTCGCCAGCACCTACCGGTTGGGTTTTGGCACAAGGGGCCAGTATTAATAATGTAAATGGAAATGCTTCTGTCGTAACACCCGGTGTAGGTGGCAACAACCCCGCAGTAATCGGGACGCCCACTGTAGTGAAAACTTCCAACTCTGTTAAGGTTTGCATCGACTTCCTGGTGTATTCTTCCAATCTTAACAATCAGGTTGCTTTACCTTGTGCCACTTTTATGGATGTATTGTTTGTGAATTCTTCCGTCACTGATCCCAAGGATGCGCAAGACCCGGCCAATATCTATGCCCGCATTGATAATTACTCTTTGGTGACTGGTACCAATTGTTTCTCCTTTAATTTTCCTGGGAATGTATCGGTGCCTGATTTTAAAGTATTTCTTTCATTCCATGCAGGTTGTACGCAAAGTGGCGTAAGGTATGTATTGGATAATGTAAAGATCAGTGGTGTGGATGAGGTTTGTTCGGGTAATGCCTGCCCGCCTTCTGCTTTGAATGATGTGTTGGTCCGCACAGACGTAGGGGAGTTGAGCTTCGATGCTGTTTTGTATGGCTCCAATATCAATTACCCTGGTGCCGGCAATAAAGTGGTTGACCTGGGGGGGACTGATAATGATCCTAATGATACTTATTCGCACCTTCGATGGACTATAATATCGCAGCCGGTGAATGGGATTGTGGTAGTAAATGCGGATGGTACCTGCACGATAACGAGGAATTCGACTGCCGTTTTTGATCTGACTTTTGTATACCGCCTTTGCGATGATGGCGCGGATAATGATTTTAATACTACAGCGGATAATTTGTGTGATGATGCTACTGTAACGGTAAGTTATCAAAGTGCGCGATTGCCGGTGTTGTTGGCCAATTTCACGGCCGTTCGTCAGGCTGAGTTGATAATTGTCAGATGGTCTACTACGACTGAGAGCAATAATAGCCGGTTTGAGCTGCAACGCAGTATTGCGAGTGATGCTTATCAAACTGTTGCTACGCTTACTTCAAAAGCCGTTAATGGCAATAGTGATGTTCCTCTTTCTTATGAGTTCCGCGAAAACAATATCAACAAGCAAGTGTCTTCTTACCGCCTGGTGCAGATCGATAAAGACGGTACGAAGACTGTATATGGCAACCGGTTGGTAAAGGGGCTGGGGGGAGAATCCCGGATGACGGTTACGCCCAATCCGGCTGTTCAGGGTAAGGTCACTATTCTATTTGATGATGTGCAGCCAAGGAACATTGTGATCGTTGCTCTTAACGGAAAGGTTGTACAGGAATTCAATAGTTATTCTCATAATAGCCTGTCGGTGAATGGACTGCGGTCTGGTATGTATATTATCCAGGTATTGGGGAAAGACAGCGGGGAAAGGCTATTGCACAAGCTTATTGTCAGCGATTGACATAATCAGGAATTCTATTGCTAATTATAAAGAGCCTCTTTCCCAGGTGGGAAGGGAGCTTTATTGCTCATTCTGCCTGTATATGTGTAATATATTCATGGGTTGGCTGAATTTTTAGCGATGCCGTGAGTGGGGATTCTTTATTAGATTGCAGCCTCAATCGTTATTCATGAGTAAGGTGATCATTTCTGTCAAGGGTCTTGTAAAGCATTATGGCCATTTTGAAGCGGTGAAGGGTATCAGTTTCGATGTGCAGGAAGGGGAGATATTTGGCTTGCTGGGACCTAATGGGGCTGGCAAGTCGACCACACTGGAGATCATCGAAACGCTGCGCGAGAAGACGGCCGGTGAAGTGATCGTGGATGGTTTCAACCTCGACAGTGATCCCAATGAGATCAAGAAGATCATCGGTGTTCAGCTGCAGACTTCCGGTTTCTATCCCGGGCTGAACCTGCTGGAGCTGATCGATCTGTTTGCCGGCTTGTACAACCGGAACATTGATCCGCGTGAATTATTGAAAAGTGTGAATCTTGAAGATAAAGCGAAGAACAAGTATAAGGAGCTGAGTGGTGGCCAGAAGCAACGGTTTTCCATTGCTACCACGCTGATCAATCAACCCAAGATCATTTTCCTCGACGAGCCTACTACGGGCCTCGACCCACAGGCGCGGCGCAACTTGTGGGACCTCGTACAAAAGATCAGGTCACAGGGTACTACCGTGATCATCACTACGCATTACATGGATGAGGCGGAAGTGTTGTGCGACCGGATCGCCATCATCGATTCCGGAAAGATCATTGCACTGGATACGCCTGATAAACTGATCGATGAACTCGTGGCTACTGGTTTTGAAAGACCTAAGGAAGTAAAGAAGGCCAACCTTGAAGATGTGTTTATCAATTTGACGGGGCATGCGTTGAGGGGGGAGTAGTAAGTTCAGAGTCTGGAGTCGAGAGTTCTGAGTGCTTTTTCTTCTCGGGCCTTGCGTATAATTAATTCGTACTTTCTTTAATTTTCAAATTATCAAATTAGCATGGATCTACGTTTTCCCATTGGCAAATATGAGCCGCAGCCTTTTTCCGACAGACAAAAGCGGGAATGGCTGCAGGATATCCAGTTCCTGCCCGGGTTGCTGGAGCAGGCTATCGAGAACCTTGATGAGTTCCAGTTTGAAACGCCTTATCGTGATGGGGGCTGGACCGTGCGGCAAGTGGTGCATCATGTGCCCGATAGTCATATGAATGCTTATACCCGCTTCAAACTGGGTCTTACTGAAGATAAGCCAACCATCAAGCCTTATGATGAGGCAAAATGGGCTGAGCTGAAGGATGTGAATGTGGTTCCGGTGAATATGTCTATTACTTTGTTGTATGCTTTGCATACGCGCTGGCACTCGGCGATACGTGATCTTACGAATGAGCAATGGCAGCGGACTGTAATCCATCCCGAACATAAAAAGGAAATGACCTTGTGGCACCTGCTGGGCATGTATGCCTGGCATGGCAAGCACCACGTAGCGCACATCACTTCGCTGCGCGAACGGAAGGGGTGGTAATTACAGAATATATCATAAAGAACGGGGATCAGGTAACACCTTTTGTAAAGGTATCGCCTGATCCCCGCTCTCATTCAGAACTCCACTCAATCACTAAGATTTTTTACAAAACATTAGAGGTGACACTTTTTCAAAAGGTGTCACCTCTAATGTTTTAAACGATAAACGGATCAACGATGGCCAGCACGGCTGTGTCGGTCAGGGGCTCATCGAAGGCCTCGCTGGCTGCATCTGCTGAAATGCTTTTGCCGTTGATGTTTACAATATTGATGGTGGCTTGTGTAGTGAGGTCTTCGCCATTGTAGCTGGCTTGTACGGCTGCACCGATGCCGCCTGTGTCTTTGCCTGTGATCCAGGGCTTGATGGTCGTGTTGCTGAGCAGGTTCCTGCGCATGTACCGGATGTGGGCCGCATGGCGGGCTTCTACTGAGTGTATCTGGAGGGCTGCGGTGAGTACGTCATTGTTGGCCATCAGTTCCACTGCCCGGCCTTTGTAGGCACGTACGCCGGTATCTTCAAAGGTTTGTGCTACTGCCAGCAACAACGTGTAGTTGGTAAACACATCTTTGAATGGTCCATTGTTTGAGCCATTGCCTGCACTGAAATCGAAAGTAGGCTTGGCAATGGGGGTGCCTCCGCTGGCTGTGATGGCTGTCTTTAAGAATGCTACGTGGGCATTTTCATGATCGCGGATGGTGGTGAAGGCGCCTGTGGGGGCTCCTGCCGGAACGATGCCGCTTTGTACCGCCTTCGTGTAAAACTCCGCTTCGAGGTATTCCAATGTCAGGGCATATTGCAGCACCTCGAGGATGGTGCCTGTGGTTCCGCGGCCATAGGCTTTGGAAAAAAGGCTGCCAAGGGCTAAGGGCACTGCGCTCAAAGCCAGCTTACCGCTCAGCTTTGCAAACTGCTGTATGACCTTACGACGGGGACTGAGCCTGTCATATATTTCTGGATCGACTTTTTCAACTTCGGAAATGATATTGTGAATATTCATAGTGTCAATTTTAGGAAGTGGGTAAGTTGTTTGCGTTGATCTTCGATTTCAGGAAGGAAGATGCTGTTGTCAACACATCTTTTGGCGCTTTGGCCAGGTCGAGCCCCATGGCATCCACGACTGTGTTATCAGCAAATGTTCCGTTGGAAATGAGGTCGCGGATCAGCGCAGCATGTCTTGCTTCTACTGATACTATTTTACCGGCCAGTACCAGGTAATTGGGATCGGTGATGAGCTTGCCGGCGCCGTTGTAAGCTGAAACGCCGAGGTCTTCAAAGGCTTTGGCTGTACCTAATACACTGTCGCGACTGTTGAAGTTGATAGCGGCGAAGTTTACTTCCAGTCCCGGGATGGCTTTATCGCCCAGTGCATTTTTGAAGAATTCGCGGTGAGCGATCTCATGGTCCCTGATGTCGGTGAGGAGGGCCGTTTCGGTAGCGGTGATGCCGCTGAATTGCGACATGACGACTTGTGTATAAAATGCCGCTTCCAGTTGCTCAAGGGCATAGGCGTAGTTGAGGATGCCGATATCCCCGCTGCCAAGGTCGATGCCATCGTTGTTGTTGTCTTTGTCTTTTTTACAGGCATTGGCGAGGACGGCCACAGATGCCAATCCGCCTGCTTGCGTCAGGAATTTTCTTCTTGCCAATCCTTTTGCGGAGATGGCATGCTGATCCTCAAAAACGTTCAAGAGTTTTTGTTTCATACAATTGTTTTAGCTGAATGATACAATAGTGGTCACGTGTGGCATCGATAGATGCAACAAATGATCATGGGTGTACACAAGAGTGAATGTTTACCAGGAGGCACATTGTTCAACCTGTCGAGGATGAATTAGTGAAATATTTAAACGCGACGAGGGATGAAATATCGAGTACTTGGACTTTTAAGTTTTAAGGACTACTGTGTAGGTCAATACACAAGCAATGGTCAGAGATGTTATAACAAATGCTGATCTGCAATTATATACGATGTGTGTTATTGAAAAGGTTTTGCAGAAAGAAAAAAAGTTTAGAAAATAAATATAATGTTGAAGAAAAAGCCGGAATTGGCGGATTTGGGTGAACGGTTTAATGACGGAAAGACGGGAAGTATTGCCCGATAAATAAGGAGGATGAGCCGCCCTTTGGAGGGCGCCCCATCCTCGTATCTTCATTAATAAAAAATGGGAGGGCCGGCAAAAGCCAGCCCTCGAGTGAGCCTTTTAGCTCCTGGGTAACACCACATGATCGATCATATCGATAAAATCTTATTACAGTAAAGTGTGCAGGGTATTGGTTTGTTCTCTTTCTTTTGGTTGCGGTTGTGAGTGGCAACTGCTTTAAATACGTAAGTGGAGTAGATGTTGGATTTACTGGTTACTATTTTTTAATGCGGTTATACTGAAATCTATTTTTCATGGAATTCCGTACGGGGGTGCTCTATTTTTGCAGCAAGGGATGTATTTTTACTTTTTTAATTACAACCCGTCATTAATTTTCTACCATGGCTTACTGGCTTGTCAAGTCTGAACCTTTCAAATATTCCTGGGAGCAATTCGAAAAAGATAAGGAGACGTATTGGGATGGCGTGCGCAATTATGCTGCCCGCAATTTCATGAAAGAGATGAAGAAGGGCGATCAGGTATTGTATTATCATAGCAACGAAGGGTTGGAGATCGTAGGCATAGCTAAAGTAACGAAAGAGTTTTACCAGGACCCTACTACTGAAGAGGATGCCTGGGTGGTAGTGGATCTTGCTCCTTATAAGCGATTAAAGAAACCGGTAACGCTTGCCCGGATCAAGGGCGACAAGCGACTGGCCAATATGGCGCTGGTCCGGCTTGGCAGGTTATCGGTAGGCCCCGTCACCGACCAGGAATGGGCTGTGGTGATGGAACTGGCCGGCGAAAAATAGTATCACTTTCATTGGGTTACCTCGCTTTATTGCATGGCTTTTACTTTCTGCGTAATGGATCTTATGTAAAATAAAATTCACTGCATCTAATCTTCACTTACGCTAAAAAGTATAGCCATGATGTACAACAAACAATGGCAGTTATCGCTGTGTGCGGTGCTGGGTCTTAATAAAGCAGAATAGCGTTTGGCGGCTTTGGTGTTGCCAGGCGCCTTCTGTATTTTTACGGGAGATGTTCGTTCCCTTCGACAACCCTTCGACAAGCTCAGGGTGACAGCAATTCAGTGTGACAGAGGGTGATAGCAATTCGGGGTGACAGCTAATTCAGGGTGACAACAGAAAAAAATATTAATCTTCCAATGAAAAAGAAATTAGTAGTCCTTACGGGTGCAGGTATCAGTGCTGAGAGTGGGTTGAAGACTTTCCGCGATAGTGATGGTTTGTGGGAAGGGTATGAGGTCACGGAGGTGGCTACGCCGCGGGCGTGGGCAAAGAACCCAAAGCTGGTGCTTGACTTTTATAATATGCGTCGTGAGAATGTACGGGATGCGCAACCCAATGCGGCGCACTATGGACTGGCTGAACTGGAACAGCTTTTCGATGTACATATCGTAACGCAGAATATCGATGACCTGCACGAGCGGGCAGGTTCAACCAACGTGCTCCACCTGCATGGTGAGATATTCAAAATGCGCAGTGAGCAGGATGAATCACTGGTGTATGAGATCAAAGGGGATATCAACCTGGGTGATAAGGCGGAAGATGGCGCGCAGCTGCGGCCTCATATTGTTTGGTTTGAAGAGCCGGTACCGCTGATCGAAGAAGCGGCCCGCATAGTACGGCATGCTGATATATTTGCCATCATAGGTACTTCATTGGTGGTGTACCCCGCTGCAGGCCTGGTAAATTATGCTCCTTATGCGATCCCGAAATATATTGTCGATAAGAAGGTGCCTTATACTTCATCTGTTCTTAACCTCACGGTTATCGAGCAACCAGCTACTACCGGTGTGCAGGAGTTGAAGGCGCTGTTGAGTAAGTAGAGAGTGGCGAGGAGTCTCGCCCCTTTAAAGAGGCTTCGACAAGCTCAGCCTGACACCCTTTGGGGTTATGAAATGTGTTCTATGAATACAATGCCGTGCTGTTCCAGTTCTTCGAGTACAGGTTCGTAGATCGCTTCTGTGATGGGTATGTGCAGGCCGGTGAGTTGTATCTTTTCCTGTAGTATCAATTTGGCTGCAATGCCCAGTGGCAGTCCTACTGTTTTGGCCATGGCTGTGCGTAGCTGGTCCTGTCCTTTTACAATGAGGGTGCTGCTGATGGTATTGGAAATGCTGTCTGCTGTTTCGTAGGTTATTTCGTGGAGCATCACGATCATGTCTTTATCTTCTTTGCCCAGCACCAATTTATGCTCGAGGGCAAACTGCAATACGTCTGCTGTACTACAGGTTCCTTTATTGATCAGTGTGTCTTTGTCGTCCATGCCCAGGAAGAAAAGTTGTTTCATGGACAGGTTGGCTTCGTGCATTTGTCCGGCTACGGTGGCGGCTGCTTTTGTTTTTACTTCATCGAGATTGATGTCCATGAGCTGGCCGTTGTCGTCTACCATCATGAAATCCTGCAGTGCTTTGCGGTCGTCTTCATTTACTTCTTTCTCTGCTTCCAGCAGTTGCTGTAGTTTTTCCAGTAATTGCCTGGTTTGTGCAAAGCGGGCAGTGAGTTGTTTTTCTATCCATTCCGAAAATCCGTGTGTGGTAAAGTGCTGGTGGAAGAACTGCTGGAGTGTCATTCCATCGGTATCGTATTGCTCGGTTTCGTCGGTCAGTTTTAATTCGATGATATTTTTCCAGCCAAAGCAAAATTCGGGATAGCGCAGGGTGGTGCGTATAAAGGTGGCAGCTTCTTCCAATTGGTACACCGGTATGTAGCTCAGGGAGTCGCGGTTGGGATACCAGGCCAAAAAGCCCAGGTCGGGAATGTTGACGCCGCGGTTGGGGTCGAAGAGTTGTTCGTAGGGCAGGTGTATCTCGCGTCCGTCTTCTTTGAAGATGGCGCCAGCCTTGCCGGCCAGTACTACGTTGCGCGGGTTCCAGCTTATTTTATAATGCCATGGATTGTCGTCGTTCTCTGGTGCTACCAGTCCGCCGCAATGTGATTTGAAGGTGGTGATGCGACCTCCCGAAGCTTTGATGCGGTGTATGAGCTGCATGGCGCTCATGTGGTCGATACCGGGATCGAGGCCCATTTCGCAAAGGAACAGGAGTTTCTTGTTTTCGATCTGTGGCGCTAATGCAGCAATCCGTTCATCGATGTAGGAGGCTGTGAGCAGATGTTTACCCAATTCCACACAGTCTTTGGCTACCAGGAAATGCAGGGAAGGGGGGAGTAAGGAGATCACCAGGCTGGCAGTTGCTATGAGGGTGCTGCGGCTGGCATCATCCTCCACATTGATGGCTACTGCCTGGGTATGGGGGGCGTCGCCTGTTTTGGAACGGGCAGCTGCGAGGTTGCTATCGGCTACTGTGAGCTGCCAGTTGTTGGCCTGCACAGTGGTGGTCAGGTACTCGATGAGGCAGGTGGCTGATTTGCCGGCGCCAAACACTACAATATGTTTCATGCAATGCAATATAATAAAGTCCGGAAGTTGGAAAGACGGAAAGTCCGAAAGTAAAACATGGAGCTACCTGCTCTTCTTCCGGTCTTCCAGACTTTCGGTCTTTCGGACTTATAACAAAAGAATAACCGGACCGCAGTATTGCAGCCCGGCTTTCTCGTTCTGAGCCGTCCTTATAATAAGTTATTACTGTTGAAGTTTGATCTCTCCGAGATTGGTAGTTTGTCCCTCTTTTGCTTCGGCATCGATGGTGACATCTTTATGGGGATTTTTAGCATCTACCCATATTTTCCAGGAGCCGGGTTTTACAATGAAGCTGAATCCTCCGTCTGATGGCTTTACTTTTAATGAGTCGGTGCCACTGATGGCTACCACGACATTGGCACCGTCTGATGGAGAAATTTTCCCTGAAATTGAAGACTGTTGCATAACGCGAACGGCATGCAAGCTGGCAACCGCGATGATAAGAACGATCAACGTGGCCATGGTCTTTTTCATAACTGATGGTTTTAGCGATGGTACAATCATATCCCTTCCTGCACTGACGGGCAGGAAATCTCCATAAGAGAACGGTTAAAAACGGCTGAGGGGAAAACGTCGTATTGCAATCGCAGCGTGATGTTCTTTCAATTTCTGTGCCAAGGGAATGTAAGCGAGGGGGCTAACCTCAATTTAATACCCTGCATGTGCAAGGCCCAGTGCTTTGGAGTTGATGCGGGTAATCGTGTAGTTGACAGTAACGCCCCTGTTGGTATTGGGCGCCTCCACTGTTTTCTGTTCTCCGGCCGCTACATCACTAAATCGAAGCAGCTGGGTCTTTACCACCCGCTTTTCGGGTCCAAGATAGCGCACCTCTACTTCCACTTCGTCCAACGGGTAGAGGCTGTTGTTGGAAAGGGTGAGCTTGAGTTGTGAAATGCCACCCAGTACACCTGTCTTGTATTTATTGGCATCTACCGCTACCAGCTGGTGAATATTGCGGCGTGTCTTTTCTATTTCCTGGTGGTTGACCGCCTTTTCTTCGGGCTTGTTGGTCACCACTGCCGGGATGATCTTGATGTTTTGCTGTTGTTCATTTTTTGCCGGCTGGGTTTCTTTGTTGGCAGGGGTAGTCGTCTTTTTTGCCGGCACATCAACTGGCTTGTCTATCAGCGCTTGTTTGCTACTGGCATTTTCAGCTGGTGGTTCCTGCTGGCTGACAGCACCGGGGTCGTTGGCCGTGATCTCGGTTTGTATAGGTATAGCAACAGTCTGTGCTGCCAGTTGAAGACGTTTTTCGCGTTCCTGTATCTTCCGCACGATCTCATCGAGGGCTGCATTGTTTTGTTGCTGGCGGCTGTTGCTGATCACCAGTCCTATGATGATACCTCCCAGTACCAGGCAGGCGGCAACGATGCTCCGCATCAGCAATTTGTTGTTGCGGCTGCGCAGGTGTGCAGGCGCCAGTGTTTCTTTCTGTTGGGGATGGTGCTGTTCTACTATTTCTGAAAATCCTACGACCGGCGTAGCCGTTTGTGTAGCGATGGGTTGACTGGCTATCGCTTTATTGGTGATAGCTGGTTTGGCCGCCATCTCTTCGGCCTGTTTTATTTTTTCTTCGCGCAGGCGGGCAAATTTTTCATTGAGCATTTTAGCGTTGGCTTCCTGCTCGGCTGTTTGTGTTTTTGCCTGTTCTGTTTTGTTATTGTTGGTGGCCGTTACCGTATTGGTATTCCGGTTGCCAGTGCCGGCTGGCAACGTAACATATATCTTCTTGGTAGTAATGTGCTGCGGAATATTGTTGGCAGTAACCGGTGTAGTAACCACAGTTGCTTCCGTATGTGTAGTTTCCTGTAGTGTAACGTTGTCGGGTGTTTGCTGTGCAGCTGTAGCCTGCTGTGTAGTTTTTTTCTTGTAGAAGCGATCGTAAGGTTGTTCTTCCCCTGCCGGTGCAAAATGCCTCAGTTCGTCTATTTCACTGGGGTATCGCCAGGCAGCACTTTTCCCATCCAACCAGACAAGGTCATAAGATTTAAGGCCCAATTTTTCCAACTCGTCCACTGAGTAAGGCCCCGATTGCTTGTTGTCGCGTAGTAATAAATACTTGTTCATATTTCATCGAGTAAGCATGCCAAAATGCCCAAAGCAATTGTTGTGGTACGACAGCGGTAGTTATTTCAGGGGATTGGAGATAGGGAATTGGGATCTTAAATGGAGGTGGTTATCTCAAGGTCAATTGCAAGTTAACAACTTGCCTTGATTTATTATAATAACCATGCCGGAAAATTGTTAAAGGGTTGAGAATACAGGGGAAAGAATACAAAATTCAGAATACAGAAGCCAGAAGCTTTTAGCGCGGCGGGAAGAAAAATCCGGAGTGGGGGTTACTGATCCGGGGTTCAGAATTGGTAGGATGTAAATTGGTGGCTTTCGGTCTTTTGTTGTTGTTTTCCATTCTGAATTCTGTATTCTGAATTCTGTATTCTATTTTTACAACTCATTCATTTATATAGATCAACAATAAGCGTATAACAATGAGCCAGCTATCTATTCCCTTGTCTTTGCCGCGTCGTAATGAAGTGCCCGCTAATGGATTTACCGTATTGGCTGGTGATATCGGAGGTACCAAAACCAACCTTGCCAGTTACAGGGTTACGCCGGAAGGGATTAAGCAATTACAGGCTGCGCGTTATGCTTCAGGTGAATACAAATCGCTTACTTCTATTATACAACATTTTTTATCGGATTACGATCAGCCTACACCTGATCGCATAAGTCTTGGCGTGGCTGGCCCCGTGCTGAATGGGAAGGTTGACCTTACCAACCTGAGCTGGGTACTTGACCAGGCTGGTATTGCTAAGGATACCGGTGTACCCAAAGTGGTGTTGATCAACGATCTGGAGTCGATGGCTTATGGGTTGGCCGCTTTGCAACCTGAAGATTTCATTACCATCCATCCCGGCAAGGAGAATGCCGTGGGTAATATGGCGATCATAGCGCCCGGCACCGGATTGGGGGAAGCCGGCCTGTATTGGAATGGCAAAGCGTACTTCCCGTTCCCCACCGAAGGGGGGCATTGTGATTTTTCGCCCCGTACCGACCTCGACATGGAATTGTGCAAGCACCTGCAGCAGAATGGGGAAGTGGTAAGCTGGGAAAAAGTGGCCGCAGGCCCTGCCGTTACCGGCATTTATACTTTTTTACGTGATGTAAAGAAGAAAGAAGAGCCCGCCTGGCTTACTGAACAGCTGGCCACGGAAAAAGACGATTCTGCCGTGATCAGCCAGGCTGCACTGCACAATAAAGCCGCTATTTGTGTGGAAACCATGGACCTTTTTGTACGGTATATTGCCCGCGAAACTTCCAACCTGGTGCTGAAAATGAAGGCTACGGGCGGGGTTTTCCTTGGAGGTGGCATCCCACCCAAGATCGCGCCGCTGTTGTTGCAGACTGCTTTTTACCGACATTATATGGATTGCGACCGCATGCAGCATCTATTGGAAAGCGTTCCCATCCGCATTATCAAGAACGATAAAACGGGCTTGCTGGGCGCGGCTTATTTTGGGGCCTATGGGGAATGGTGATTTGGAATTCCGGATGTAGAATTTAGAAGTTCGGGTTGCCGGTTAAACGCCAACTTGATGGACGGAGAACAAATAATTGATTGTTACGTTAAATTTGTTTGATCAGATTATAATTGTAACGCGATAATATTATTACGCTGTTACACCAGAGAATCCGAAATCCTACATTCTAAATTCGAAATTGTCCTGTATGATGAAGTGTCGCAGCAAACTGTTTGTCCTTTTTCTATCCTCCCTGTCTGTCCTCTCAGCTTCCACGGCCTGTGCTCAGAAAAGTAAAGTGACCGAGAATATCGACCTCGTATTTCACAATACTGCCGACATGATGCAGCAGATCCATTATGCGCCACCGAAGCTGGATGATAAGTTCTCGGCGCAGGTGTTTACTTCCTACCTGGAGCAGCTGGACCCCGGCAAACGTTTTTTTCTGCGGGATGATTTGCATCAATTCAAGAAGTATGAGCTTCAGCTCGATGATGAGATGAAGGGTAAAGTGGTTCATTTCTATAAGGTGGTGAACACTACTTTCAAGCAACGGCTCAAGGAGTCGGAGCTCATGGTGGAAGAGTTGCTGAAACAGCCTTTCAAATTCACTACGCAAGAGGTTTACAATACCAATACGGACAAGCTGGATTATAGCAAGAATGCCGATGACCTGAAGAAGCGCTGGCACAATTACCTCAAGTACCAGGTGCTGGGTCAATATGAAGACCTGCTCGACATTCATGCCCGCGATACTGCCAACAAGCAAACAGAGGCGCAGCTGGAAGAAAAGGCGCGGCAAACTATTCTGCGGATCGAAAAGCGCAATATTGCCAACCTCACCAAGCTGACGACTGATGAAGAGGCTTTCAATACTTATGTAAACAGCATTACTAATTTATATGACCCACACTCCAATTACTTCCTGCCGGTTGACCGCAGAGAGTTTCAGGAAAGCCTGAGTGGTGTGTATTATGGCATTGGCGCTCTGCTGGCCGATTACCAGGGCAAGATCGGCATTGGGGAACTGATGATCGGCGGCCCCGCCTGGAAATCGGGTCAGGTGGAGAAGGGGGATATTATTGTGAAGGTTGCCCAGCAGGGTGGTAAGCCGGTTGAAGTGGCGGGCTTTGTGATGAGTGAAGTGATCAAGCTGACGCGTGGCCAACAGGGTACTACTGTTACCATCACCTTCCGCAAGAATGATGGTACTTTAAAAGATGTGACCATCAAACGGGAAGCGCTGCAACTGGACGATACTTTTGTAAAGAGTGCGATCATCGACGATTCGGTGAAGCTCGGTTATATCTCTTTCCCGAAATTCTATACCGACTTTGGCGATGCCAATGGTCGTAGTTGTGCGGTAGATATGGCGCGTGAGCTGGCCCGCCTGCAGCAGGAAAATGTAAAAGGTATCGTCATCGATATCCGTGATAACATCGGCGGCAGCCTCGGTGAAGTGATCAACATGATCGGCCTGTTCATTAAGGAAGGTCCTGTGGTGCAGGTAAAAGGCCCCGCTGGTGAGCCATATGTTAGCCGCGTAAAAGGTAAGGCCGTGTTGTATGATGGACCGCTGGTGGTGTTGGTGAATGAGATGAGTGCTTCTGCTGCGGAGATCTTTGCCGCTGCCATCCAGGATTACCATCGTGGTATTATCGTAGGCAGCAGTTCTACGTATGGCAAAGGATCGGTGCAACGGCCTTTCGGCGTAGGCGATAACCGCTCCAACAACAATGTGAATACAGATCTCGGCACATTGCATGTAACGTTGCAAAAGTATTATCGTATTACCGGTGCTGCTACACAGTTGAAGGGTATCGAACCCGATATCAAGCTGCCCGGTATTTATGAGCCTTATAAAATGCAGGAGAAGAATAATCCCACGGCGCTTGCCTGGGATACCATTCAGGCTGTTCCTTTTGCCGTAATGGACGAGCAGGGTGATATTCCCAGGGTAGTGGCTGCTTCCGGCTTGCGCATGCAGCAGGATTCTACTTTGTTGTCGCTCTCGAAGAACCTGCAATGGCTGCAGAACCGCTCTGGCATCTATGCACTTCAGTTGGACAAATACCGTGTTCAGGAAAAAGAGTTGCAAACCAAAGTGGGTGATATCCGCAAGCAACTGGTGTCTGCCAGGCCTATGCAGGTAAAGAACACTACTGATATGGAAGAGTCGCTGAAGAACAAGGAACAGTTTAAGAACGATAGCAATAAGTCCTGGCTCAATTCACTGAAGCGCGACCTGTTCCTGTCGGAAGCTGTATATGTGATGTATGATTTCCTGCGGCTGAAGACGGTTTAATATCTGTTGTCAGCCTGAGTCCCGCTATGGCGGGATAAACTCTGTCGAAGGCGACCTTGATCACGCTTCGACGACACTTCGACAAGCTCAGTGTGACAGTGTATGCTTACCACGCGTTCATATGATCTTTATTAATTCTTTCCGGTTCATCGGGCCGTTGGTCTTTCCAGTTTTTATCGTAACGGATGAAGAAGGCCAGCCACAGGGTCCTGGCTACTCTCATCAGTATGGGTTGCAGCACCACTAATAAAACCGCATTGGCGCCCATCCAGTAAAAGAAGCGATTGTCTTGTGTGCTAAATCCGATCAATACATACCACGCAATGAGAGAGGCTACGCTGATGGCGATGGACAAGCCATAGCTTACATAGCTGGAGCCATAATAGAATCCCACTTCTATATCGAAAGGTTGCGCACATACCGGACAGCGTTCATTCATTTTCATGGTGCGTTTGAGGTGATAGGGATTGGGGTCTACAAACATATCTCCCTGGCGGCAACGGGGGCATTTGCATTTGAGCAGGTTCAATGCGCTGGGTTTGCTTTCTTTTGGAGTAGTTGCCATTACTGTAAGGGGTATCTCTTTCATGGTCTTTTATTTTGATGCTACAAATTGTTTGTTCCTGAATTCATCCGGCGTTACGCCGGTGTATTTTTTAAAGAAGCGGTTGAAATAAGAATTGTCCTCGAAGTTGAGGTCATACGCTATCTCTGTTACCGTCATCCCTGCATTGGTGAGCAGTCGCTTGGCTTCCAACAATACCCTTTCGCGGATCAATTCTCCCGCTGTTTTGCCCAATAGATCCTGGCACAGGGCATTGAGGTGGTTGGGCGTTACGTACAGCAGGTCGGCATATTCTTTTGGTAACCTGAGCGACCGGTAGTGCATATCGATGAGTTTCCTGAATCCCCGCAGCAATACCTGCTTTTGCTGTGGAATAGCCCTGTTTGCTTTTCCATCAAGTGTATAATCCACCAGCAAAAAGAGTTGCACCAAAAGCACCCGCACCATATCCGTATGTTGTTTATACTCATTGTCGGACCAGGTGAGTATGGATTCGAATATATCCAGGGCTTCTTGATGGGTTTCCATCGTCAACTGTTTTACGCTTTCTTCACTGTTGCCGCTGAAGAAAGCAAAACGGTCGAGGTATTGTGCATTTTGCAGGAACGACTTGAAAAAGCTATCGGAAAAGTTGATGATATACCCTTCCATTTTGCCCTCGAATTGCCAGCTATGTACCTGACCAGGTATCATGCAATACAGTTGGAAAGGTTTTACTTCAAACGTAGTGAAATCAATGGTATGGGTTCCTTTCCCTTTGGTAAACAGCACCAGGTGATAGAAGGAATGCCGGTGAGGAAAATGCAGGCTGGCATAATACTTATCGAGGTAGCTGGACAACCTGTCGGCCATCAGATCTTCATTGCCGCCTTTTTCCGGGCTGATATTACATATATCATATACCGGGATCTTCTTTTTTGCCATGAGGCTTATGTTTACAGCACAAAGCTACACTTGAAAAGTGCAATTATTATGGTATAGTTTGGATTAAACGTGGTACTATTTACTGATTTAATGAAAAAGCGGCCTCTCTTGCAAGAGGCCGCTCCTGTGGCCGCGCACTGTTGTGCCGGCTTACTGCGTGGTTGGGATCTGTTAGGGTACGATCGTGGTGCCGCTATCATTTACTTGTTGAATCAGTGTTTTGGGAGTCCTGGTATCGCCGGAGAAATTGTTGCTGATGATCGATGTGCCATTGGTGGTATTGATGTAAATGCCATAATGGTTGCCCGGCCAGAAGAAGCCGCTCATGGTGCTGATGAACGTATTGCCCTGGATCACGCAGTTGGCTGCATTGAACAAAGAGATGCCGTGCTGCGCAAAGTTTGTGATCGTATTGTTCCTGATGAAGATGTTGGCATGGTCTTTTGATGTGGGCGACATCACGTCGTTATAAGTATTCAGTGCCACGGAATCGATTTTGTTGATGCGCACATTGATGGCGCCGGCATCTGCGCCAAGGTTATCGAACCCACTGTTTCTGATATCGTTGTTCGTGATCCAGATATCGCGGCTGTAAAGGCCGTTGTACCAGAAAGCGGCTTCGTTGTACAGGGAGATGGCAGGTGAAGAACAGCTGAAGTATTGATTGTTCTCTATCATGCCTTTGGCCGAACGGATGATAGAGCCTCTTGCGCGCACCGTAAAGCGGTTGTTGCTGATCATAAACCGTTCATTGCGCAGGTTCGTGTTGAATAGCTGTACATTCTGCTGCAGGTCGGCAATGTTCATATCGACGAGGCTGTCATAGTCGCTGGCAGGGATAGCTGGCGAGAACTGCACGCGGTAAGCGCCGCTTTGCAGGAACACAGTGTCTACCGTAAAGTTGGTGCCCATGATCTTGCCTGTCTTGGGGGTGTAGATCCGGAAAATATGTCCCTTCTTCAGGTTCATAAATTCATTGTTGGTCACCGTGAGGGTAGTACTGTTTATTTTTGACCTTACAAATATGCCTTTGTTGTACAGGGCCACGCCATCATCGGCATTGCCGATAAAGATACTGTTCTCTACCCAGGGGCCGATGGCATTGGCACGGCAATGCACGCCATCGGCATTGGCAGAGACAAGCCTGCTGGCGTCTTTCAACGGTGTTTGGCAATTGAGCACTTTCATATCGCTGCCATCATAGGAATAATAACAGCCAATGGGGCTGGCGTAGTTGATGATGCTGTCAAACACCAGGTCGATACAATTGCGGGTGCTGAAGAGCGGGCCTACATTGTCGCGCGCCACGATCGATAACACATCACCCACGTTGAAGTATTTACCAGACTTAGTACCGGTGTGGTAGATATTGTAAACAGGTGTGTCCTTACAGGCCAGTGGTGTTACGTCGGCCGGTTGTATCCCCACTGTATTGTTGTTGATCTTCTTCAGGCTCCCGGGATCGGCAGGGTCAACGAGGTAAGCCCATGACCAATGGTCGGTAAAGGAAGGATTGTTGTAGATGGCAGGGTAGAAGGGGGAGGCTTTGCCCGTTACTGTTCTCAGCCGCACATTGATGTTGAGCACCGTGGTGTCTGTATTGTTCACACTGATCACATCCAGCAGGGTATGGGGCAGCGGGTCCCAGTCTACAGTCAATCTTCTTACCGTTACGCGATTGGAATTTTGTATACGCATGAAACCCACATGCGGATTGTTTTTAATAATGATATGGGCGTTGTTGCCTTCTATGATAAGGTCATTGATGTTGGCAGTATCGATGGCAAACAAACCCGTGAAGCTGCCTTCGATGTAATAAGTGGAGTCGGCTGTAAAAGCCAGTATGGAAGGCGTATTCATGATGGCCTTGCGCATCGTATCCTTGATCGCTTTAAGGGTAGCATTTGCAGGGATGGTATAAGTGCTTGTGGGTTGTGCCACGATGTAGGTGAAGCGTGATGACCAGGCGCTGGAATCTGTGCCGGCTTCATTCTTTGCTTTTACACGCCAGTACACTTTGCCTGCCGGCAACTGGCTTACGGGTACAAACCGGGTGATGTTGAGATTGGTGCGGGTAACGATGATGTTGGTGAAACTGGTATCAGTAGCCAGTTGAATGTCGTAGCTGTATCCATTGGTAACGGCCAGCCAGGTGAAGGAGGGATTGCGTACATAACCGGTGCTGCCATTGAGTGGCGCCGACAGGGCCGGTTGGTTAAGTACAGCATAGCTTTTACCGGCTGCCATGCCACACAGAAATAGCAATATAATGACTGCACGGAGTGTAGTATGTTTCATGGGAGTAGTTTAAGGTGATTAGTAGATGAACTTGTTGGTGAGCAGATGACCTTGCAGGGTGATGAAGGTGGCCATGAAGAGACCGCGTGCGTTTGCCGGCATATCCAGCGGAAAGCGGTTCATGCCTTTTTCAGCTGTCACCTTGCGTGTATACAATATCCGGCCATTGAGGTCGTACACCTGTACCACGCCATTTAGTGAACGCGCAGCTGTGATCTCTGCTATTACTACCGGCCCTTTGCTGTTGGAAAGCACGCGGAAGCTCGTATTGTCATTGGTTGTAACGGCCTTTTTTGCCATCGCCAAAGCCTGCGGCGCCATGGCTACGCTCCTGAATACTTTGTTGGTATCTGCCTGTGCAACAATCACCGGTTTCAGATTGGAAAAACTGGCATTGTGCCCGGTGCTGTCGATGTACCTAACCAGTTCACCGCCAATGTCATTCCGGCGTACGGCATAGAGGGTTACGATGCCATCTGCCTCCACACCGGCAACGCCCCGGAACCGGTCGCCAAAGACTCCAATGGTACCATTGTCCGTCCAGGTGCCGGATACGAGAGAATATTTCTTAAGAACGTTGTTGTCTGCAACGTAAAGCACGTTCACAGTGTCACTACCATTGAGGCGGGCCATGAAGAACTGGAAAGGGCTTCCGCCGCTGGAGGGATAGCCCGGCAGGTTTTGCAGGGTAGTCCCGGTTGCGGTGGGTAGTCCGGTACCCACCCGGGCCAGCCGGAGGCCGGTAGCCGTAGAGGTGGTGTACAGTTGCCCGTCGTAAATGGCGGGACAGCGCCCGGTGGAAGTGGAAATCAGTGTGTTGGAGGAGCCTGTGCTGCCCAGGGTAGTGTAAACAATACCACCATTGCCGCCGGTAGCCCAAACGTTGGTGCCGTTCACAACGGCCGAGCGGATGGATACCGTGCTGAACCGGTTGCTGAAAGCAGTAGTGGTGTTCACACTGCCTGAAGCATCGACCACCGCCACCACCCTGTTGACGGTAGTGCTGATGGAAGCCGTAACCCCGGTTGTGCCGGTAGCGGCATCATAACCACCCAGCGCCAGGTATTGACCGTCTTCTGAAAGGCTGATGAAACCTTCGCTGAAGTCGACCGAAGTGGAAGGCAACGTGAGCCGGCGGTGGCTGCCATTGACGGCTGTGGGTAGTGCGATGCTTTGCACCAACTCACCACAAGGTGAGTATTCGTCGAGAAATACGGGTTGAGCTACGCCCGTTGTCATAGGAAGCGTGCCTGTGCCGATTCTGACCACTACTATGTTTCCGCTGCTGAAAGATTGTGCACGGGTGTTGACGGTGCACACGACAAGAAGGATAAAGAGAAGAATTCTCATATGGCGAGTATTGGTTTTTTGCAGTCGTTGTATACACAATCTTTGCAATAACCATTACTTATCAAAGGAAAAGGAATTCATTTTTTTAGTGGGAACATTCCCGGTTGCAGGGAAGGTTCCCAAATATACGGCTTGATGACCTTACGGGCTTTGAGGATACGCTAAAAGTTTGTTTCTTTATTGCGTTGACCGGCCAGTTGCAACAACTGGTATGCCCCTTAACAGATAATGATTATGATGAGAACGAGCATTTCATTGTGCGCCTTGTTTCTACTATTTTTAATGGCAGCCTGCAGTAAAAAAGAGCAGGGGCTTCAAACGTTATTTCTTTCCGATCAACTCAGGCAAATGCTTCCTTATGGTAATGGTCAAACAGTAAGGTTTACCAATGGCCAGGGAGCTACCATCGAAGCGGCGGTAAATGTGAAGCGGGGCACCACCAAAAAGTCTGCCTGCGCCACTTGTGACGCATATGTATATGAGGAGTTCATGGAGGTTAATATGACCGTAGGCGGAAAACCGTTTGTGAATATGTCTGTCGACAGCCGCCCCATTGTATTCCTGTCTATTTTTTCTCCTGAAGATAATTACCAGATAGGCGCTGGTTTCGATTTCGCTACTATCGAAGGCACTTCCCAGCCTTCCTGTAATGCGCCTCGCCAAATGTGCTTCGATTCATTGGCTATTGGCGGTAGTTCCACTTTTAATCGTGTGCTGGAGATCAGTAACGGCGTTTCCAACAGCAGCAGCCAGCTCACCAGGGCCTACTACACGGTGAACCGTGGACTGATTGGCTTCGCTTACGGCAATGGTATTACGTACCGGTTGTTGCAGTAATTATATTTACTTCCATATTATTGAAAATAGAACCGGCGGCCACATAGGCCGCCGGTTCGGATTTAAAGGAAAAGGGAGCGATCAATAACTTAATAGTGCCACTTATTGTACGTGTAGCCGCCGGGTTGAGGAGGCGCGTAGCTGGGTGTTCCGTTGGGGAAACTGTAAGAGATGTACTGAAATGTAAAGGTTGTCGGGTAATCGTTCTCATATACATAGGTGTACTGGTGCTCCATAAACTTGAAATAGCCGGTATCTACTCTTCCAAAGTATTCCTCCTTTACTGAGTTGTTGGGCACTACGGGATCATAAAACGTGGGTCCCATGTATTCGGCGAAAAAGAAAGGAATGACATTCGAGTTGGCAATAGTGCTGTACGGGTTTATTTTGTTGTCGCGTGTGTACTCTATGATCACGTCGGCAGCGGGTTCTGAGGTTGCACGGGCCGTTGCGGAGTTGGAGAAAAAGGAGGCGCGTTTGAAGTTGCGCGAATTGCCTTCGTACTCATAGATCACATAACTGTAGTAATTGGCATTGCCATCTTTCCGGATGATACGTCCTTTCGAATCATACGTAAAAGTAGTAGGTGTAGTCTGGCTTCCACTGATTCCTGTCAGTTTGCCGTACTGGTAAATAAACTGATCAGGGCTGCCGGGTGAAATGGAATCCTTTAAGGTAAGTGGCCGCCCCAGCTGATCGGTTGTGATCTGGAAATTAGGGCCAAAGCCCCAGGGTACCCTGTTGATGTTCGTAAGGCGGTGTTGATTGTCGTACCTGTACTCAAGGCTGCTGCGTTGAACTTTACTCAGCTGCCATACTTCGCCATGTGGGGGGTAGTCGTGCTTCTTGCAGGATGTGATCAGGCTAAGGACAATAGCCAGCCCTAACATTAGTTTGTAATGTTTCATGATTAAGGTTTAAATGAAATAATTAAAGGAGGGCTACAGAAGAAAGGCTTTCAAGGAAGATGAATGGGGCAGACGGACGGGTATGCATACCTTATTTTGTGAAAGTACAATAAAGAAAAATAAATATGAAGAGTAAATGTACTTAACCTTAACGAGTTGTGTTAATTAATGAGAATTTAATAGGAAGATAACTTTTTGGCGTCCTTTCTGGGGGAAGAGCGTCTACAAACAAGTGAGGCCGGGGAAACCGGCCTCACATTGAGCGTATGGGTCTATCAGAATGCGCAACTCTTGATCAGGCCATTGGCGAGGGTGATCTTTTTGGTTTCACCATCTTCTTTGATCTCTACGAATTTCTCCAGTCGTTTGGAACGCCCAACAGTATAGTCCTGATCATAGTAATAATTGGTGATCTCGCGTACAGGTCCATTCTGGCGGGTATCCTGGCCTGTATAGACCCTCGCAGTCTTCAGCTGGTTGAAGCTATGAATGATCTGGATGAAGTATTTGCCGGGCTTCAATCCTTCGAAAGCAAAACGGCCTTCATTGTCGGCAGTCGTTTCGATGCGGTATTGGTTCGCTTCGTTCGACATATATACGGAGGTCTTTTTGTCTTCTTTCTTGTCCCGCATTTCGTACCATTCTTCAAGGTAGGGCGTCACCGGAAACAATACCACTTTTACACCTGCCGCATCAAACCTGAGCCCGTCGAACTTGGAGCAGGCCCTGCCACGGATCGTAGAGAGGCCACGGGCCAGTCCTGATTTGGCGAGTGCAGGATCGAAAGTGCCGGAAGGGAACAGCGACTTCATGGTGTTGCTGCCGGTGGCTGCGATCTTGCCGCCGAGGTCGGCATACTTCTTACGGTCAACGATGGCCTGTTTGGAATTGCCAATGGCTTCGTAAGCGTCGGCCCTGTTCACATACGCATACATGTTCTTATCGTCGAGCTCGATGGCCTTGTTATAATGGTTGATCGCCTGGTTGAAGTGTTGTTTATCATGGTGCACAAATCCGGCATACAGGTAGCCGTTGGCATTTTGCGGGGCCAGCTCTATCACCTTGTTGTAATTCAGTAAAGCCTCGTCATACACCTTCTTGTTATAATATACATGACCTCTTTCCATCCAGGCATCTGCATATTTCGAGTTCAATTCGATTGCTTTGTTAAGATCCTTTAGCGCCAGCTCGGGTTGCTGCTTGCGCGTATAGGTGTTACCCCTGAACACGTAAGAGTTGGCCAGACCAGGATTCAGCTCGATGGCTTTGTTGTAATCGGTCATGGCGAGGTCGTATTGCTGTTGCATGAAATAAACGTGGCCACGGTTGTTGTAGGCATCAAAGTCTTTGGGCGTAAGCGTGATCACTTTGGAATAATCGGCCAGGGCTTGCTCATACTTTTGCATTCGCTTGTAGGCTACAGCACGGTTGAACCACGCGTCGGCAAATTTGGGATCAAACTCCACGGCTTTCGTATAGTCTGCTATTGCCTGTTCAAGCTTTTGCTGGTTGAGGTAAGCGTTGCCGCGGGAATAATAAGGTATTGAATAACGTGGGTTGATATTGATGCTCTTCGTGAAATCGGCTATGGCAAGGTCATCCTGCTTAGCACTGTAAAACATGCTGCCGCGTTTGCTCAAAGCGCGGACATTACGGGGATTCAGCTCGATCGATTTGGTAAAATCTGCCATGGCCTCTTTGTCTTTTTCAACCGTGTAATAGGCCAATGCACGTGCATAATACTCGAACGCTGTTTTGGGAGAGGGCAGGAGGCTGATGGCTTTGTTGGCTGTCGTTTTGGAGAGGGCAATCGTGTTGTTGTTGAGCCGGTAGCAGTCAGCCAGCAGGGACTGGCAGGCGCCATTGCCGGGGCTCAGCCTAATAGCTTTTTCAAGATCGGCCTGGGCGGCAGCGAAGTTATAGTCGAACTGTTCGCTACAACCCCGTACAGCATAGGCGAGCGCATCGTTCTTATCGGCGTTGATGGCTTCATTGGCTGTTTGTTTGGCCTGCGCTATGTTGCCTTCGAGGTATTGGGCGAGGGCCGTTTCTGCCTTTGGGCTGGTTTGGCCAAATGACGGCGCGAAGATGCTGCCGGCCAACAAAAGAATAAGGGCAAAAGTGAGTCTTTTGATGATCTGTTCCATAGTAGGGAAGTCTTGATAGGTACTTGTCAATATGAGGGCGCAAAATAAAGCAGCGTTCCTTTATATTAAGTGTAATTCTGTGAATTACAGGTATTTTACCTATTTACAGGGAGTTGTCTATACCTGTTTTCCGGTAACTGCGGGAGGTGGTGACCGGAATTTAATGCGCTTTTTGCAGCACGAAACTGTAGTAAATAAGTGTGTTGGACTGCAGGTCCTTGTGTATACGGGAGCCTTTGGTGCCGGCAAATTCGCTAAAAGCCGGCCTCATCCACCGGGCAATATGTTTTTGGATACGTTGTTCTTTGATGCTGTTCTCTTCCTCGATGGCGTTTACCACATTCCTGGTGATATTTTCCTCCGACAATAGCGCGAGGCCACTGGATGACAGTTGTTCCTTTAGTTTGGCCATACCCTCGGGAGCACGCAGATCAGTACATAGAAATATCCCTCCTGGCCTTAATACTCTTTTTACTTCGGTCAGAAAGCGGGGAACGGAACCATAGGCATGACAGCTTTCTACATTCACTACCACATCAAAGCTTTCTCCGGCAAACGGAAGCTTTTCGGCATTGCCTTGCAGGAAGTGAAGGTTGTTGCCCTTGTGGTTTTGCCGGGCGAGTTTGATGGCATTACGGGCTATGTCTACACCCGTCATCCCGGCGGGTTTCAAATATCCATAAATGTAATTGGCGCCTCCGCCACGACCACTGCCCACTTCCAGCACATGTTTATCCCTGATCTCGGTTTTCTTTGCCAGGAAGTGGTAAAGCTGGATAGGGTACCTGTTCACCTCGTCCTGGGGCTGTAAAGTGACAGGCTCCTGCCGGGCATCCGGGGCATAGCCATAATTCATGAAATGCCAGTCATTGATCTTGAAGTACCGGGCCAGTCCTTCGTAAATAGGTTTCCAGATCAGTTTCCGGAAAACCGGGTACTCCGTTAAGAACAAAAATGCCTTGGCTACCATGTGGTCATTTTAGTGAATGAAGAATTGGCGTATCGGTGCAACTCGTTGTAGATGTTGATGATACATGAAAACGCTGCTAATCCGGAAAAAGCTACTGCCGGCAAGGGGGGTAAACGGTGCGCCGGCAAATGAAAGCGAAAATTGTACAAAAGACGAAGCTGTAATTTACCGTAATTAACAGCAATAATGCACATCGGTGCAAAAAAAGGGGCTCTTTTTGGCTAAAAAATCGTACCTTTCCGCGATTCACAACCATCGTTTTAAGGCATTAACCGTCCTCAGTCCCTTCCCTTGGCTTACCAAAACTGTATCCTATGGCATCAATATTCAACCAATAATAATAATATATGACGATTGAACAAATCGACAACTTTCTGAAGAAAAATGAGTACGACCGGAATCCTGTTAAAGTAAGTTTTAAAACAAGGAACTCTTTCACAGGCATCTTTTTGAAAACAAATGATTATGAGGATCTGAAAGGAAAGAACTTCTGGAGGATCATCGGCGAAGCAAATGTGAAAAAGTACATGTCTTCAAAAGACACTACGTTGGCCCGTATTTTCAACGGCACGGAAATCACTAAGTTAACTACGGTAGAAACGTTCGGTTAATATTGGCTTCGGTAAATTAAAGCCTGCCCGGCAGGCATCACTAAAAAATAACTATGGCAAGATCGCAGGATACATTCAACAAAAGAGAAAGAGAAAAACAGCGCGTAAAGAAGCAGCAGGAAAAGCAGGAGAAAATGAAGGAGCGCAAAAGTGGTGGCAAGGAAAAGAAAAGCCTCGATGACATGATGGCTTATCTGGATGAGAACGGCAACCTGACCAGCACCCCTGTTGACCCAAGACAAAAACAAACATTCCGGCAGGAGGACATCGAGATTGGTGTTCCCAAACAAGAGGCGAGGCAACCTAACGCTCCAAGAACAGGCGTGGTGGCCTTTTTTAATGACCATAAAGGATTCGGGTTCATTAATGACTCCGAAAGCCGGGAACGCATCTTTGTTCATGTGAATGAGCTGTCGGCCCCTATCAAAGAGAACGACAAGGTTTCTTTCCAGATCGGGAAAAGCCCTAAAGGGCTCATCGCAATGAATGTTGAGGTGATCAAATAAGTAACCGACTGCAAAGACATGAAGCAGGCAGCAGGCATATTGACAGGAGTTTTATTAGTCCTGCAATTTGCCTGCAATGATGCTACTACCACGACTCCCCAAACTGCTACACAAGAAAAAATAAAGGTGGAGAACCAGGGCGTACACATCGATTATGACGCCAGTAAATATGGTGACACTACACTACTATTCATTCATGGCTGGGGCATCAACCGCACTTACTGGACAAATCAGGCAAGCCACTTTGTGCCTGGACTCAACTACCGGGTGGTGATGCTTGACCTGCCAGGCTTTGGCCAATCGGGCAAGAACAGGAAAAGCTGGACCATTGAAAATTACGCAGCCGATATATCAGCCCTCATCAAAGCACTCGACCTTAAGAACGTTATTCTTATCGGACATTCCATGAGTGGCGCCATCATCGTGGAAACGGCGCTCACCAATCCCGGCCGCGTGATTGGTATAGTTGGAGTGGATAATTTTAAGAACGTTGGTTATGTGCTGACCCCCGAAAGGAAAAAAGAAGCAGACAAGTTTTATGAAGCCTTCAGGACGCATTATACGGAATTGGTTATGCGTTATATGGACAAAGAGTTGTTTGCTCCTTCTACAGATAGCCTGATCCATCAGGAAGTAATAAATGATATTTTACATTCCGATTCAACGATTGCTGTAGATATTTTGGCGCATGCCGATAGCTTCCCGCTTGCCGCAAAACTGGCATCACTGAAAAAGCGACTATACCTTATCAACAGCAGTTATACTCCCACCGACACTGCTGCGCTCCGCAAAGGAGGCATCGACTACGCCCTGTACGATATGGGGCCAACCGGGCATTATCCCATGGTTGAAAAGCCGGCACTGTTCAACTCCCTGCTGCAAGAGATCATTTACTGCATCAAATAGATAAGGCGTTCGTCATTTTGGCTACAACTATCTGTGGTCTGGCAACATGAGCCATCCTGCAGCGGCTGAAATTTGTGGTATAAATTAAAAACAATGAAAACAATTTTTATCACAGGCGCCTCTGCAGGCATTGGAAAAGCAACCGCTAAATTATTTCAATCAAAAGGATGGAACGTTATTGCCACGATGCGTAATCCTGCAAAGGAAACAGAACTGGCAGCACTCGACAATGTAACGCTCCTGCCGCTGGACGTTACCAATGTAGGACAGATACACACTACAGTACGCCAGGCCCTGGCGCTGGAAGACATCGATGTGGTGTTCAACAATGCAGGCTATGGATTGTCCGGGCCACTGGAAGCAACTACAGATGACCAGATAGTTCGCCAGGTGGATACCAACCTGCTCGGCGTTATCCGGGTTACGCAGGCATTCATTCCTCACTTCAGAGAAAGACAACAAGGAATTTTTATTACTACTACTTCATTGGGTGGATTGATCACTTTCCCTTTCAACTCCCTGTATCATGCTACCAAGTGGGGGTTGGAAGGCTGGAGTGAAAGCATGGCTTTTGAATTGAAGAAAATAGGCGTGAGTATCAAGACCGTTTCTCCCGGTGGAGTTAAAACAGATTTCCTCGACCGTTCGTTGGACAGTGCTTCGCATCCGGCTTACAAAGCATGGGAAGATAAAATGAATGCCACCGTTGCCGGTCTTTCCGATCAGGGCTTTGCGTCTCCTGCTCAAATAGCTGAGGTGGTGTGGGAAGCTGCTACAGATGGAAAAGACAAGCTGCGCTATGTGGCAGGAGAAGATGCCAAAGCCTTCTATGCACAGCGTTTGCAATTGGGCGACGAAGCTTTCAGAAAGCAGGTAGAGGACATATTTTTAGGCAACTAATCCATTAATTTTACAAGGTGAGCAAAAGCAAACATATGCCGCAAAAGATCAGCTCTATATCCGATCTGCACCGCACACTGGGTTTACCCAAACCCTTGCACCCGCTGATCAGCCTGATCGATAATTCCCAGATAGCTATCCGCCACGACCTGATGCCCGATTCATTCCTGTTCGACTTTTATAAAATATCGTACAAGAAGTCTGTTGACGGCAAGCGGATGGGATATGGGCAGGGGTATTATGATTTTGATGAGGGTGGCCTGGTATTTACCGCTCCCCACCAGGTACTCGCGATCACAGAAGAAGGGGAGTATTACGGATTTAATTTGTGCTTCCATCCGGACTTTATCAGGAATTACGCATTGGCGGCGAATATCAAGCGGTATGGCTTTTTCTCTTATGACGCCAATGAGGCCCTGCATCTATCGGACAAGGAAAAGACAACCGTCTTTAGTGTGTTTGAAAATATCAAGGAGGAGTTGAACAACCGGATCGATGATTTCAGCCAGGATGTGATGATCGCACATATCGAAGTACTACTCAATTACAGCAACCGGTTTTACAAGCGGCAGTTCATTACGCGCAAAGCGGTGAACCACGACCTGCTTACCAATATGGAGCAGCTGTTGCGCAATTATTTCGATAGAGAAGAAGGGTTGAACAAAGGGCTGCCTACGGTGGAATACCTCGCAGGAGAGCTTCATCTGTCGGCCCGTTATTTAAGTGATATGCTCCGTTCGCTCACCGGGCAAAATGCACAGCAGCACATCCACGAGAAACTGATTGAAAAGGCAAAGGAATACCTGACTACTACAAGCCTTTCGGTGGCGGAAGTGGCCTATCAGTTGGGCTTCGGGCATCCGCAATCTTTCAATAAGCTATTCAAGCGGAAGACCAACCATACGCCCATTGCATTCAAAGAATCATTTAATTGAATCTTTCTCCAGCGCCCTGGTAGCTTGTTCATATTGAGCTTTTACTTCTAAATCGGTAGTGTCGGCCTGCAGGGCAAGATGAAATTCTTGTTGCGCGGCTTTATGATTAGCCTGTTCGCTGTACAGCAGGCCGAGGTTGTAGTGCGCCCTGGCATTGTCTTTATCGAGGGAAATGGCTTGCTGGTATTGTTGTAGCGCCTGTGTCTTTTTGCCCTGCTGGTCATATAGGTTGCCAAGATTGATAAAAGGCATAGCATTGGAAGTGTCCAACAGGATGGATTCTTTAAAGGCGGCTTCTGCATCTTTAAACCTTTTGGCATTCGATAAAAAGATGCCATAGGTATTGAGTGTGGCCGCCTTTTCTTTTTCCTGCCCTTTGCCCTGTTGCAGGTGCAGTACATACTGGAAATCTATTTCCGTTAGTTCTTCGGGAAGTGTGCCGCCCCATTTGGGATCGAGGTTTACCTGGTTTATTTTGGCGGAAAGCCTTTTGATCTCGATGTCCAGCCGTTTGCTGTCTGACAGTTCAAAAGCTTTTTGGTAAGCCTGTTCGGCCATATCATACCGCTCTTCATTGAAAAACTCATTGCCCAATGTTTCATATTGCGTGATGATCTTTCTCGACTGATAGCGGTCATACTGGTCTTGCAATGAGGGTATGAAAAAGGCCAATACCATTACCAGCACACTGCCTGCGCCTGCCAGGAATGGCCAGAGCTTTTCTGTAACAAATGTTTTGAACGCCATAAAATAAGTTTATCGTTAAGTTGTCGAACCGAAGGGTGGGTCGCCTCAAAGGGCGGCTCACCCTGGTCTTATTCTTCATCATCTTCGTCGCTTTCTTCTTCCGCGTCAGTTTCTTCCTCTTCCTCATCGCCCGCGCTGGCAAAGGCAGCAAACCAGCCTCCCTGCTCGATGAGCGCAGCCGGTGAGCCCTCTTCCACTACCTGCCCGGCATCGAGCACCAGCACATGGTCGGCATCCTTTACCATAGAATAGCGGTGGGCAATGACGATGATGGTGCTGTGTTCCCGCAAAGCTGCTACGGTATCCCTTACCTCCGCTTCGGTATTGTAGTCGAGGTTGGCCGTGGCTTCATCCATGATCAGTATGCGGGGCCTGGCCACAATGACCCGTGCTATCTGGATGCGTTGCCGTTCGCCTACCGATAAGCCGAAACCGCTTTCACCTACCTGTGTATTCAGCCCATCGGGCAGTCTTTGTAAAGTACCTTCCATACCGGCTGCAATGGCGGCTGCTTTTACTTCCTCTTCCGTGGCATCGGGTTTTTTGTACCGGATATTATCGGCCAGTGTGCCCCGGAAGATGGCGCCATCGGCCGCTACCATGCCGATCTGTCGTCTTATAGAAGACTCATCGATGGAGGATAGCGGTTGTCCGTCGATATAAATTTCTCCTTTTTGTGGTTCAAACAATTTAAGCAGCAGGTCTACGGTGGTGGTCTTGCCGGCGCCGGAAGTGCCTACCAACGCTGTAATATTGCCCGGCCTGGCAGTAAAACTCAGTCCATGCAATACTTGTCTTTCGGGTGTATAGCCAAACTCTACCTGCCTGAACTCGACGTTACCTTTATCGAGGTGCAGCTCATTACCTGTGGTGGGCGCCACTTCCGTATCCAGCAGTTTAAAGGCGCGGGATACGGACGTAATGTTTTGTTGTATATCGGCCCAGATGCTGGCGAGGTTGTCGATAGGGGAGTACAACATATCGAGGTAAGCCACAAACATCACCACATCGCCCGGAGTAAGACGGTGGTGAAGCGCGAGGTAGCCGCCATAACTCAACACCAGCGCCGTAGCAAGGTGGGTGAGCAATACCTGCCAGAAGGAATAGCGGTTGGATAAAAAAGAACGCTTCATGTAATCTTTATAAGCGGCAGTGGCCTGTTCATCCAGCCGCCTCACTTCCCGTTCTTCTGCGCCCGACAGCTTCACTGTTTTAATACCGCCCAAAGCATCCTGCATGCGGGCCGATACTTCTTCCCATTTTTCATAATAGCCGGAAAGGCTCATCTCCAGTTTCCTGGTGGAGATAACGGTAATGATCAGGTAAATGGGAATGATCGACAAAGCGAGCAACGCCAATACATGGTTTTGCCAGAACATGATGCCTATAATGCCCACGAGGCTTACGATCTCAGGTAATATGTCCTTGGTGAAATAAGTAACCGTACCCGATATTTCTTCTGACTGGTCGATCTGTTTGTGCAGCGCTGCGCTCGATCGTTTGGCAAAAAATGACAGCGGTAGTTTCAGCACATGGCCAAAAGTGCGTTGTATGAAATTCCTTTCAATGGTGCTGGATAGCCGGGTGTTCATGTTTTCGCCGATGCGCCAGAAAATAAGCCCCAGTACATTGATGATAAACAACAGTACTACGGCCCATAGCAGTGTATTAAAAGCCTGTGCAGGCGTGCGGGCCGCTACATGCGTGCGCGTATGCGGTTCTTTCACCACTTTGGTTTCGGTGATCTGCTGCTTGCGCTTTACCATACCCTTGTCGCGATCTCTTGTGTGAATGTTGCGTCCTCTACGGTGGGCATGTTTTGCCGGCACCAGCACCATGGTGTCTTTTACAACCTTGATGGTGTCGTAGGTATACTCGATGGTGGTGTCGAGTGCAGGCGTGTGTTTTCTGTGCCCCATCAGTCTGTCGAACAACGGGATCACGGGCGCATCATCCGTTTCGGTATCTTCTCCCATTTCATTCTTCACCTCGTTCTGTGCCTGCTGCACAAACAGGCCGGTAATGTCATTGATGGCTTCCCTATAGATGAGTGGTTGAATAAGAGAGACGCCCGTAGCCAGCAGGCTAATGGTAAAAACGAATACCAGCTTTTTCTTGTAAGGCTTTACCAGCCGGTAAATATTCAGCCATACGTTCTTCTTCTCATTCGTCTGAACAGCCATGTTGTTAGTTGTTAATTATATAAAAATAATAATAAGATTTTTATTAAGTTTATAGTATTAATAACCAATACTGACTATGAAATCAAAGTTTTGGCTGGCCGAACCGGAAGCACACGACTTTCTGGCCGCCGCAGATTTCCTGGATCTGTTATACCAGGAAGCGACCGTAACGCATATCGTAAACGGGTTGAAGAAGACCCCCACTGTTACCAAAAAAGCAAAAGATATATTACGGGCAAGTCAATTGCCGCTGTTGCCTAAAACCAACCCGCATGTGAAGGCCGATCTGCAAAAAGTGAAAAAAGGAAAGAAGTTGTCTCCGATATTGTTGGTAAGGGGCGAACGGCTCATCATTGCTGATGGCTATCACCGGGTATGCTCCATTTATTATTTGTCGGAAGATCAGGAAGTGCCCTGCAGGATAGCCGATAAACCATAAAACTACAATGTATGGAACTGGAAATGCTGGTCCGCTTTTTACTGGCAGCTTTATGGGGAGGAATTGTAGGTGCAGAAAGAGAATATCGCAGCAAGTCTGCAGGCTTTCGTACCATGATCATGATCTCGTTGGGCGCGTGCTTTTTCACGATGATGTCAATGGCTATAGGATCGGGCAACAACCCCGACCGCATTGCTTCCAATATTGTTACCGGTATAGGCTTTTTAGGCGCGGGCGTTATTTTCAAGGGAGATAACCGCGTCAATGGCATCACCACTGCTGCCTCTATTTGGGCGGTGGCCGCTGTGGGTATGGGTATTGGCGCCGGTTATTACTGGGCAGCTGGCAGTATAAGCATCATTATTCTGTTGGTGCTCTCGGTGTTGCCCCACCTGGAGAATGTAATTGACAGAGCCAATCAGCAGCGGATATACACGATCAAGAGTATTTTTTCAGAAGGAAGGGTGCCGGAGTTTGAAACGGCTATGAAACAAAGCGGGTTGAAATACAGAATATCTAACCAGGTAAAAGAAGAGCAGTTCTTATCGACCACCTGGATGGTGCAGGGACATATAAAATGCCACGAAAAGTTTATTGGTATGCTGTTGCAAAATGAGCATGTGAAAAGATTCGAGTATTGAGTTTATAGGCGTCTTCAAGCCCTTTAGGGGCTTCAGCTTTGTAGCAAAAACGTAGTAAAAGTTTTGTGCGCCGTAGAGCTTGTCCCGCTTTGCGGGATGCGCCGGGCTTGGTTTCTTTGCTAATTTTACAATTATGAAAGCCGGTATATTCTTAAACAGTACTTCTCTCCTCGACGAATCCTTCTTCGAAAAAGCGCAGCTGTTCATTACGGAGCACAATGAAAAAGGCGCGATGGGGTTTGTGATCAATGTGCCATTCCCCCGCCGGTTCAATGAACTGGAAGAGTTCAAACACAGTATACCGTTTCCGTTGTATGATGGTGGCCCGGTAGACAGGGAGCACCTGTACTTTGTACATCAGCGGCCCGACCTGATCAAAGGAGGCACGCTGGTAAAGGATAACATTTGCGTAGGAGGGGACTTTAAAGAAGCCGTGCGGTTGATCAATAACAAAACGATCACGGAAAAAGATATTAAGCTGTTCATCGGGTATTGTGGCTGGGACGATCAGGAACTGGAAGCAGAAGTGGCGGAAGGCAGCTGGACGGTATCGGAAGAAGGCAAGCTCTTTTAGCGATTTATCACCAGGTAGGTATATCGCATAGCGCAAATGCACTATGGCAAACACCGGGCACTCGCACTACATTGCTGCTTCCTAACCCCGATGATATGAATAAACACCTGGCCTTTATTATTACCTGTGTGAGCCTTAGTCATTTTGCAGCTGCACAAGACGTTTTTTCCTACCTCGCCGATTTTAAAGAAGCACCCTTCTACGGCTTTGCGGATTCTGCCGGAAATACCAAAACAATAGGAAAATACAACCTTATTATGCGTCCCTCGGAAGGCATATGCAGAGTGTGGGCCGGACAGACATCAGGTTCCGATTATACAAACGTGCGATATGGATATTGCTTCATCAATGGCACGGAGCTCGTGACGCCCCAATACGCCAAAGCAGAAGATTTTTTTGAAGGGTTGGCCCAGGTAGTCACAGGAGATATTTATAAAGGATACCTGCATGGTTATATCAATAAAAAAGGAGTAGAGCAAATAACACCCCATTTTAAAGGAGCAAAAGCATTTTCGCAGGGCCTGGCGCCAGTGTCGACAGGCGATAAACAATGGCAATACATTGACCAGCATGGTATCGTTAAGATCGCCGGCCCTTTCCTGGATGCAGATGTCTTCTCTGAAGGCCTCGCAGGGGTTTCAATACCTCACGACCTCGGCAGTGGAGTAATGTCATTCCGCAAAGGCTATATTGATCTTGCCGGTAAAATGGTGATACAGCCCGAGTATAATTATGTGCAGCCATTTAAAGACGGCTTAGCCGTGGCATCAGTATCGGGCGCTACTGCCACCGGATATAAAAGCTTCCAGGTATTGATCGATAAAACCGGTAAGCGCCTGACGACACAGGAGTTTATAACTATTTATCACATCCCTTCCGAAGGATTGTACCCTGTAAAAATAAGTGGTAGTGTTGGTCTGAATAGGGAGAAAGACATTTGGGGAGTCATAGATCGTAAAGGACAATTGCAGGCTGCGCGGTTTGGCTATCAGCCATATTTCAAAGAAGGGCTGGCCACGTTTAAAAAAGATAGCTTGTATGGTTACATGGACAAAAATGGAACAGTGATCATTAAACCCGAATATAAAAATGCTTTGAGCTTTTCTGAAGGATTGGCCGCTGTATTAACTAATAATGGTTTATGGGGTTACATAAATAAAAAAGGAGAGTTAATTATAAAGCCTGCTTATTTTTCTGCCAGTGCATTCAACGAAGGTGTAGCGGTAGTCACGATGGGAAAAAATATGCTCGATCGCGACAAGCTCAGCGGGGCCATCGATAAAACAGGTAAAATAGTGATGCCCTTTGAGAGAAGAAAACTGGGCGATTTCAGGAATGGTAAAGCTATAGCAGAAGATAATTACATTTCCTATTACGTGTACAAGAACGGTAAAACATGCCTGAGCTGTGATGTAAATTCATTGTCAAATGGACGATACGCCTATGCTGCCCTGGGCAAAAACGATATAAAAGGCGCGCTCGAAATACTCAAAAAAGAGGCAGATAAAAAATGTCCGCTCACAGACTACTTGCTGGCCTATATTCTTTTGCAGGCGCCACCACCTGTACGCGACACCATTCAGGGTGTTTTCCTGATGGAGCAGGCTGCAAAAAACGGCTATCCGGAGGCCATGTACAGCGCAGGCTTCATATACATGAATGGATTGGGGGGTAAAAAAGACGAAGCATTGGCAAAACAATGGCTTATAAAAGCTTCAAAAGCAGGTATTCCTGCCGCTTATACACTGTTAGGAACGTTGGAAGATAAAACCAACCCTGTACAGGCTGCTGCCTGGTATCAGCAGGCTGCCGACCTGGGCGAACCTATTGCCATGTATAACCTTGCCCTGCTGTACAGAGATGGTCGCGGTGTTGCCAAAAATAATTATCAGTTCACTACATGGCTCAATCTTTCAGCACAGCGACAATATCTCCCTGCCAAACAACTACAGGCAACCAATCTCAAAAAATAGATAAACATGCTTTGGCCAGCTCATGGTGATTGACAGAATAATTAATGCGGACCTGAACCTTGTAAAACCCAATTTTAAATTTGATAGCGAAAAGTTAACAAGTCTGTTTATTTTTAAGCCACCTTATTCTTCGGTATGACTACCCTAAAAACTGTATTAAATAATTGGACAAGAGCGCTTTACAAGGTGACAGACTGGTGTTTCGGCGTATCGCCCAGGGCGATGCGGAGGCATTTGCCGAATTTTATGAAGCCTATGCTGTCAAATTAGCGCTCTATGTTGCCCGGTTTTTAGGGTCAGATCTCTGGGCAGAAGAAATTGTGCAGGACACCTTCGTAAAGCTGTGGTCCATCCGCGAAACGATCGGCGATATTGAATACCCTGCCGGTTTCGTATACCGGATGATTGCCAACCGCACCAAAGACCACCTGCGGCGCAAGGGGCATGAAGTAAAGCTCCAACAATACATGGGACGCTACCTCCAGCAGTCCAACCTCAACACTACACAGGATCAGCTGGATTTTCAAACAGGCGAAAAACTCTTCCGGCAGGCTGTTCAGCAATTGCCCGCCCAGCGCGCATTGATCTTTAGAATGCGCAACGAGCAGGGGCTGAGTTACGAAGAAATAGCCCGCGAGCTTGGGCTTTCCCGCAATACGGTCCGCAACCAGCTCAACCTGGCATTACAAAACATCCGGTCCTATTTATCGGAGCATGGCGATATTACCGGCATTATGGTACTCCTTATTTTTTTAAAAATTATTTAATAATGGTTTGGTACATCCCTTTCTGCCGATCGTCTATAAGAGCGGATGGTGATCCGGACCATCTTTTTTACTATGACAACAGGTAGTCAGCATATTATTCATTTATTGGAGAAATACGCCCGCAGGGAAGCCACTTCCGGCGAGGTGAATGAGTTGCTGACGCTGTTGCGGACGGGTGACCATGATGAAACAGTCACTGCTTATATAGAACAAAACATAGAAGCATTTGAGCCCGGCGATGCAGAAGACATTGCCTTCTGGAAAGATAGGTTGGCGGGTGGTGCGCAAAAGATTACAGGTGCCGTGGTGGCAGCCAGCGAGGCGCCGGCCATCGATATGCACACGCAGGTGCGTCCTGTACACTGTGTACATTTCCTGCGCAGGTGGGGATGGGCAGCGGCGGCAGCTATCCTGGCGCTGTATGCCGGCATTTATATCTGGAAGATGAATACAAAAGAGGCTGCGCGCACCGATTATGCTGTTGACACCAAATATATAGAGCCCGGTAAAAATGGCGCTATCCTTACGCTGGCCGATGGAACGCGCGTTGTATTGGATAGCCTCGGCAATGGTGTAGTGGCCACTCAAAACGGTACACAGGTATTGCTGAAAAATGGAGCGCTGGCCTATGATGCCGCCAATGCTGCGGCAGGAGCCGTTGGCTATAATATGATGGTTACTCCCAAGGGACGTCAGTTTCAGGTAACCTTGCCAGATGGTACGCGGGTTTGGCTCAATGCTGCCAGCTCGTTGCGTTATCCTACTGTATTTACCGGCGCAGAGCGCCGCGTGGAAGTTACAGGCGAAGCTTATTTTGAAGTGGCGCACAATGCTAAAATGCCTTTCAGGGTTAATGCGCATAACAAAGCTGCGATCGAAGTATTGGGCACTCACTTCAATGTGAATGCATACGAAAATGAAAAAGCTACCAGTACTACATTGCTGGAAGGAAAAGTAAAAGTGGCAGAGACAGACTCGCTACTCTCGACCCCTGACTCCCGGCTTCTGAAACCCGGACAGCAGGCGCAGGTAGTACATCGCAGCAACACCGGCGGCGCTGGTGTAATGGTGGTCAATAATAATGTTGATATCAATAAAGTAATGGCTTGGAAAAACGGGTTGTTCAATTTCGAAGGCGCTTCGCTCGGTGAAGTAATGCGGCAGATAGAGCGCTGGTATGATATTGAAGTAGCCTACGAAAAAGGTATACCCAACATTGAGTTTGAAGGCAAGATGACGAAAGACGTTCCTTTGAAAGACCTGTTAGTAATGCTCGAAAAATCTGATATACATTTTCGGATAGAAGATAGAAAACTGATCGTTCTTCCCTGACAATACCGACCACATCCTATCCCTTATCATTATGAATCTTCTGTAACAGAAGTGAATTGCTTTGCCAGTTATCAAGGATGACCCCAGGCCCAGCCTGTTGCCATACATGGATAAGCTCAAAAAAAAACAAACCGGAAGTGTTTGCTCCACCTCCGGCGTAGTTTGGGCTGATCCAAATGAGTGTCTATTATCATTTTTTTACAACCAAAACCTGTTCACAATTTATGCAAAAAATTGCTGATTGTGGCTTGTCCGCTATGGCCGCCGTTTCCGGTGTGCCTGCTTACCGGCCTTTCAAGGCCACTAAGCGCGCGGGTCGCCACAACCTAACCAAAATTCTACTGGTTATGAGATTGACGATCTTTTTTCTGACTGTGGCTTTGATGCACGCCCATGCTTCGGGTGTAGCACAAAGTGTAACGCTTTCCGGTAAAAACCTGACCCTTAAACAGGTCTTTGCCGACATTGAAAAGCAAACAGGTTATGTTCTTTTCAGTACGAAAGGAACGTTGAATGACACGAAACCGGTATCTGTTACGGCGCAGAACATGCCGTTGCGTGATTTCCTGAATGTGGTATTGAAAGATCAACCACTCAGCTATGTGATCTCAGGAAAAACGATCCATCTTGCCCGCAGGATAGAGGCCACTATCATTCATGCAGACCGGGACTCACTGCTGGAAGTGTATAAAAAGATCATCGAGGATGCACAACCCATCACAGGCCGGGTAACGGATAGTATAGGTGTTCCGCTGGCTGGCGCCACCATCTCTGTCAAAGGCAAAAAAACAGTAACGGCCGATGCCAATGGTAACTTCTCTATCGACGCCGAGCCAGGCGATGTACTGGTGGCCAGCTTCGTAGGGCATATCTCTTCATCTTATAAAGTAAAGGCTGACACAAAGACCGTGACCTTCTCGCTGTCGCGTCTTGTTACCCTGCAGGAAGATATCGTAGTAACGGGTATCTTCAACAAGCCCAAAGAAAGCTATACAGGTGCTACGCGTGTTATCTCGGATAAAGAGATCCGCGAGTTTCAGGGACGTAATTTATTTGTAACACTCGGCAATATCGATCCTTCTTTTTATGTAGTAACCAACAACCAGATTGGCTCCGACCCCAACAGGGTGCCCGAGATCCAGCTTCGTGGTGTCAGGAACCTGCCCAACCTCGACCAGTTCCAGACAGGTAGTGGCGCCGGCTCACAGGCCTTGAGCGATCAGCAGTTCCAATACCAGTCGGCAGCGTTGAACTCCCCACTCATCATCATGGATGGTTTTCCCATCACGCTGCAACGAATGATGGACCTCAACGTAAACGAGATCCAACAGGTGACGTTGCTGAAAGATGGTTCTGCTACTGCATTGTATGGTTCGCAAGGTTCTAATGGTGTTATTGTGATCACTACCAAACAACCACAGGCGGGTAAGCTGCGGCTTACTTACCGCGGTGGTGTCAACGTGAGCCTGCCTGATCTGAGCAGTTATCATTTGCTGAATGCCCGCGACAAACTGGCACTGGAAAAATCTGCCGGATTTTATGTGAACCCTACCAAGACGGCCGAGGCGAACCTGCAAATAGAAAAATATTATAATGAACTATTGGGCATCGTGGAGAGCGGTGTAAATACCGACTGGCTGAGCAAACCTATACAAACACAGCTTGACCAGAACCATTCACTCAGGCTGGAAGGTGGTGATGCTTCTTTCCGCTACGCCCTGGAAGGGCAGTTCAATAAGATCAACGGTGTGATGAAAGGCTCCGACCGCCAAACGGTGAACGGTACGGTGCTGATCTCTTATCGTTTGAATAAACTGAACTTTACCAACAACCTGCGCATCGGTAATACCAAAAGCAATGAATCGCCCTGGGGGTCTTTCGGCGATTATGCAAAGCTCAATCCTTATTGGAGCCCGTACGATGCAAATGGGAACATTGTACCAACGTTCAAACCTTATTTGGCTACATTCTGGGAACAGGCCCAAAAAGGTGCGCAACCCTATGCCAACCCTATGTACGATGCTACGCTGAATACCTTCAATAAGTCGGCATATACCAACATCAATGAAAACTTCCAGGTAGAGTATCGCCCGGTAAAGCACCTTACATTGAATGGAGGACTTAGCTTCAACAGCAACCAAACTTCGGGCGATAACTTCAAGCCAGCTTCACATTCTGCTTTTTCACAGTATCCGCCCGCAGATATCTTCCGTAAAGGAAGATACTCTTTATCGACAGGAAAAGACTACAACTTTACCGGCCGGGTAGCAGCCAACTATTACAATATGTTTGCTGGTGTGCATGGTTTAACAGTGGGGGTGAGCGGCGAGTTGTATGAAAGTAAATCCACCAGTTATGCCATTACAGCCGAAGGCTTTCCCGATGAAACGGTCGACTTCCTGGGCAGGGCGCTGCAATATGAGCAGAACGGCGCTCCCAGTGGATTCGAATCTACTGTGCGCAGGGTGGGTGTGGTAGCTACTGCCAACTATGTATATGATGACCGCTATTTTGCAGATGCTACTTATCGCCTCGATGGTGCATCTCAGTTTGGTACCGACAAGCGTTTTGCTCCTTTCTATGCGGTGGGTGCAGGATGGAACCTGCACAAGGAAAAGTTTTTCAGAGATCTTACTTATTTAAACCGGTTGAAGTTGCGTGGTTCATATGGCGTTACCGGCAATCAGTCCTTTTCTGCCTACCAATCATTGGCTACGTATTCTTATGTGATCAATGACCGGTATAAAAACTGGATTGGTGCTAACCAGCAAAGGTTGGGTAACCCCAATCTGCAATGGCAGCAAACGGATAAAACGGATATTGGCATCGAAGCCGATCTCTTAAATAACCGCATCGGGATTCAGGCTGATTACTATGTAGAAAACACCTCCAACCTGCTTTCTTCCGTTGAGCTTCCGTTCTCCAATGGCTTTACAGACTACGTGGAGAACATCGGTCAGTTGCAGCAAAAAGGCTGGGAACTGAGCCTGCGTGTTACGATCCTGCGCAATGACCGTAAACGCTTCTCATGGTCTGTGACGGGTAATATTGCCCATGTGCAGGACAAGATCGTAGAACTGTCGGAAGCTATGAAAGCTGCCAACGAAAAACTGGCATTGCAATTCGATTATACCTCCAATGTTCCCAACAAGATCATCCGGGTAGGTGCCTCTCAGAACACGATCTACGCAGTGCCTTCGTTAGGCATAGATCCCAGCACGGGCAAAGAACTGTTTTTGAACAGGTTTGGCGAAATGACATATACCTGGAGTGCTGCAGACCGGATTAATGTAGGGCTGTCTCAACCTAAATACCGCGGCAACTTCAGCACATTGCTTCGTTATGCCGGACTTTCCTTCAATGCATCTTTCGGTTATCGGTTTGGCGGCCAGCTCTACAACCAGACGCTGATCGATAAAATAGAGGAGGCCGACAAATGGCTGAACGTGGACCAACGTGTATTCAGCGATCGCTGGCAAAAGCCAGGTGACAAAGTGGGTTTCCGTGGTATCAATGAAACCGGCGTAGTGAATCCTTCTTCACGCTTTGTGCAGAATGAAAGTACGCTCATTTGCCAAAACGTGAGCCTGACGTACGATGTTATCAACAGGGCATTATTGCGCAGGCTGAGTATGAAATCGCTGACCCTTACGGCAAATACAGGAGAGTTGTTCTATCTCTCTACTGTACGCCAGGAACGTGGTCTCGCTTATCCGTTCACCCGCCAAATAAGCTTTGCCCTGTTTGCAACCTTTTAACTTAATTAGACATGAAAAAGATCTTATTCCCCCTATTAATATCCGGCGCACTGGTAGTTACAGGCTGTAACAAATGGCTCGATGTAAAACCAGAAGGCCAGACGACCAAAGACGAAATGTTTCAAACCCAGAAAGGGTTTCGTGATGCCCTCACTGGTGCCTACCTCAACCTGAAAAGCGGCGATGCCTATGGTGGCGCCATGACCTGGAGCACGATCGAGTTTTTGGCGCGCAACTGGGATGTGGTATCCCCTAACTATACAGACCTCAACAACCTCGTAAACGGGAACTATGCTGACGCCAGTGTAAAAGCCATGATCGAAAAGATCTACGCCAAAGAATACAAAGTAGTGGCTGATGTGAACAGCATCCTCGAAAAGATCGAGGGCAAGAAGACGATCTTCCTGGACCAGAATTATACGCTGATCAAAGGTGAGTCGCTGGCTTTGCGTGCTTTTGCCCACTTCGATATCCTGCGCATGTTTGGCACCATGCCCGATAATCCGGGTAATGAGCTGATCCTGCCCTATGTGACAGAAGTTTCGAAAGCGATCGTTCCGCTGACTACCTATGATAATTTTGCAAAGCAGGTGCTGACTGATCTCGATCAGGCAGAAGCACTGCTGAAAGATGTGGATCCCATCACGCAGTACTCACTGTTGGAGTTGAATCCTGTGTTGAACAGCGCTGCAGTACCACCTGTTTCTGATGATTATTATATGTACCGCCAGATACGGATGAACTATTACGCCGTATTGGCGCTCAAAGCACGCGTTTACAATTGGCTCATACCACGCGATGCAAACAACCGCGCCAACGCCATAAAGTATGCACAGATGGTGATCAATGCGAAAGACAGAACTGGTAAACCCACTTTCAGGCTTGGAGAACTGTCCGATGCTCAATTGGGCAACCCTACTTTTCCTTCAGAGCATGTGGCGGCTATAGATGTTTATAACCTGAAAACAGCGGCGGAAAACAACCTCGGTGAACCCGGTAGGTTGGCCAAGACAGACTTTAACATCCAGGATGGCTATTACTACCTCAACAACCTTTTCCCCGTGGCTGAGCGGGCTACCGATGCACGATGGGTAGGCATGTGGTCCTACAAAACCACTGCAGGCCAAACCGGTTATGTGAAGTTGAAGAAATTTACCCAAAAAGAAGTCGATCCGACCAATCAGATACCATTGATCCGCCTAAGTGAAATGTACCTGATACTGACCGAGACTGCACAAAGCAAAGCCGATGCGGAGAGCTATTATAGCTTTTATTGCAATAAGAAAGGCATTCCATTTGTGAACGGCTTCGCTACAGCCAACTGGGAAACCGACCGCAGGAATAAAATGATCAGGGAATATGTACGCGAATTTTATGCAGAAGGACAAACCTTCTTCACCTACAAACGCTACAACATGACATCGCTGCCCGCCGGCTGGAATGCTTCCGGTTTTAGCGGAACAACGGCAAGGTACATCGTGCCCAAACCCGATCGTGAAATCAGTTACCATAACAAGTAGTACTATAAAGAATATTCAGATGAAAAAATATAGTTGCATTATATTATTACTGCTGGCAATTGCGGTGGGTTGCAAAAAAGCCGATTACCTGCTGTACAAAGATGTTGCCCGCTTACAAATGGCCGACACCGGTGCGCTGAACTCGACCTTCGTATACGAAGCGCCGGCTGTCGTGAAGGATACGGTGTATATCAGGATAAATACAATAGGCGGTATCACAGATAAGGACAGGACTGTGACATTAGAACAGATAACCGAATACGACATCACCTACATACGCGACCCCCTCACCAATAAGATCACCGATTCTATTGTGAAAGAAAAGCCCAATAAAGCAGTGCCTGGTACGCATTATGTTGCACTCAACGATCCGTCCATGCAACCGCTGCTGGTAATACGGGCAGGGAAAGCATTCGACAGCTTGCCCATCATCCTGCTGCGCGATGCCAGCCTGAAGAACAATTCTTACCGGTTGAGGATACGCATAGTTGCCAACGATCAGTTTGCACTGGGTGAAAAGAAAGCCATCGAAAAAACAATTGTTTTCTCTGACAGGCTGGAGCGTTTTGAATCGTGGAAAACGGATGCGGGACAGTCGCCTGCTTTTGGCACTTTTGGAAAATACAGTATCGCCAAACACCAGTTCATGATCGATGTGCTGAAAGTAAGGATCGATGAAGAATGGTACAAGGCGATCGCCCTTGTTCAGGCTCAACAACATTATAAGAACCTGGTGAAGGATGCACTGGTCGACTTCAATGCTGATCCGGCCAATATTGCTTCCGGAAAAGCGCCAATGCGTGAAACGAGCGACCCCGCAAGTCCGTTGGTAACCTTCCCTTAATTGAAAAATGTCACCCTGAGCCAAGGTGTCAGGCTGAGCCTGTCGAAGCCTTGCCAGGCATTTAAGCTTAAATCATAATGACAACAATGAAAAAGATATATATCGTAGCCGCCAGCCTGCTTGTTTTGCTGGCAGCCGCCTGTGAAAAAGATGACACCACAGGCGCCACCAACCCTGTGCCGCAACTGAGCGTGACTGGACTGAAGGACACCTTTAATGTGTTTACGTACCAGGATTTTCTGAAGATCACGCCCACAGTTCAGAATGACAGTGAGTTCGATTATTACTGGACGATGTTCACGACCGAATTTATTCCGGGACAGGGATTGGTAAAAGCCGACACGATCGGACGTGCCAAAGACCTGAACTATGAAGTGTTGAAAGATCCCGGCCAGTATATTCTTGTTTTCAACGCAAAGCATAAGCAGACGGGAGTCTTGAAACAGGTGAACATGATCGTGAATGTTACTACGCTTACCATGAATGGCTGGTACCTGGTGAAGGACAATGCAGGAAAAACCGATATGGATTTCATTCACAAAACCGGACGTATCGATAACTGGATCGCCAACTTCAATGGTAAAAGCCTGGAAGGTAATTTCGTGAAAGCAGTGTTTGCGCCGTCGTTCAGAGCATCCCTTACATCTGCCACTTATTACAATGCGCTGGCAGTGGCTACGGACAAGGACATGGCTATTTACCGGATCGACAATGGATCTATGTTGATGAACTTCGACAATATGTTCTTTACAAAGCCGGCTATACGTAAACCACAGGCACTCCTCCAGCCAGTGGCCAATCAATACCTGATAGCGATCAATGATGGCAAGGCATATAGCCTCACCAAAGGCGCTCCGTTTGCTACCATGCCAACCAACTTCAACAATGTGGTGTACAACAATATATCGCCCATTTCCGGAGTAGGTGCAATGGCGTTGTGCTGGAGCCCCGTACGCAAAAGCATGTTCTGTATCGACGGCGCCACCTTTGTGGAGTTGAGAGCGACGAACGGTGGAAACAGGTTGCAGAATATGAACGCTGATCTGAAATGGATTGCTGGTTATGCAGGCGCCCGCAGCGTAGCGCTTGCTTTGTTCCGCAATCCACAGGATACCGGCTACCTGTTCAAGCTGAATGTACAGTTTGGTCCTTTGTATTCCGGTAGTGGTGCGCTCATCACAACAGTAGATACACTGAAACCAGAACATGGTTTGATGCATGCCGATGTGATCGGTGGCAACCATGATGTGGACCTGATCTATTACTCAATCGGCGATAAGATCTATATGATGGATGTGGCCTCTGCAGCAGAAAGCCTGCAGTTTACGATACCGGCTGGTGAAGCGGTAACCGCCATTCAGCACATCAGGTATCCGCAGCCCATCGGTAACCCGGCGCCGGCTGCTACGCAGAACTATATAGTTATAGCTACTTATAAAGCTGGCCGGTACAAAGTATACAAGCATCCGATCAGTGGAACGGGTACGATCTCAGCATTGCCACAGGCCGACTATGAAGGAGAAGGCCGCGTGTCCACAGTGATCTATATGGAGCAGGGCAACGGATCTCGCGTATTTTAAGAAGGAGCAGTGTGACCATTTCATTTAGTTGGTGGCTTTAAGTCCCTTTAGGGGCTACAGCTTTGTAGACCTTGAGTACGCTGTTAAAAGAATAAATAGGGGCTGACATGCTCAGCCCCTTTATCTCACTTTCATTAAAAGTTATTTCAATGAAGATGCTATCACTTGCAACGGCAGTCTGCTGCCTTTGTACCGGCAGCCTGCTGGCGCAAAGTGACGCTGTTGATTCCGTACTGATCAAAAAACAACAGGCCGAACTGAGACAGGTATTGGCAGAAGCCGATAAAAAACTGGAAGATCGCCAGAAGCTGTACCTCGAAACCCAGGGTAAAAAGGTAAAGTATGATACCATCGGCCTGGCTCAGTACCGTACTGAAATGGCGCAGTACAAAAACGAACGCAGGCAGCAGCAGATCACTTTCATCAAAGCACATCCTGATTACGTTGTGAGCGTTGAAGCCTTGAAAGATGCTGTCGGGTATCTGCCCGACGATATCCGTATTTATGACAAACTGTTCAATGGGCTGAACAAGTCTGTACGTGAAAGCAAAGACGGCGCGGCACTGCGGAAAACCATCGACGGCTTCATGGCCGTTCGCATTGGCGCAGCTGCCCCGCTGTTTACTTCCCCCGATACCTCGGGCAACGCCTTTAACCTGAAAGACCTCCGGGGTAAATATGTGCTGCTGGATTTCTGGGCAAGCTGGTGTGGCCCCTGCCGTGAAGAAAACCCGAACGTGGTGAAAGCCTATGAGCAATTCAAAGACAAAAACTTTACAGTATTGGGAGTGTCGCTCGATCAGCCCGGTAAACACGATGCGTGGGTCAAAGCCATTAAAGACGATGGCCTGGTGTGGTACCACGTATCAGACCTGAAATACTGGAAGAGCGAAATAGCACAACAGTATAGCATCCGTTCTATACCACAGAATTTCCTGATCGATCCCAAAGGAAAGATCATAGCGGCCAACCTGAGAGGAGAGGCCCTGTTGCAGAAATTACAAGCATTGCTTCTTCATTAAACACTGATATGTATACACTGAAATTTGTTCCCATCATATTATTGATGGGAGTGCCCGCACTTTGTGCGGCACAAAAGAAAAATACGCCTCCGCAGGCGGTAGCCGTGAAAGACACCATCCCCAAAGTGGATTCTGCCAAAAGCGGAGGTAGTGGTCAGCTGAAGCGGTACGATGAGGTCATTACAAAGAAAGCGATCTCTAAAAATGGTATGTTCCGCGTACACCAGATCGAGGAACAGTACTTCTTTGAATTGCCTGACAGTTTGCTGAACCGCGACATCCTGGTGGTGAACCGTATTTCCAAAGCGCCAGCTGGCTTAAGGCCCAGCGTAAACGTGTATGGCGGTGATGAAGTGGCCGAGAATGTCATCCGTTTTGAAATGGGACCATTCAACCGCCTGTTCATGAAGCGCATGGTGTTTCGCGAAAAGTCGAACGACACTACGGAGAATGGCTTGTACAGGGCAATGCTCAACTCCAGCCTGCAGCCCATTGTAGCTGCCTTCCCGGTAAAAGCATTGGGTAAAGATACCAGCGCCGGAAAGAGCTATGTAATAGATGTGACCTCTTTTCTGCAATCTGAAAATGAGATATTCTATTTTGGACCAGAAGCTAAAAGAGGACTTGCGCTCGGAGCAGTACAAAATGATAAGTCGTACGTAGCCGCTATCAATGCTTTTCCCATCAATGTGGAAGTAAAGACGGTGCGTACCTATATGCCTGCTGCGGCTGGTTCTACGCTGCCTACTACCTATGAGCTCAACAGCTCTATGGTACTGCTGCCTAAGGTGCCGATGAAACCCCGCTATGCAGATGCACGGGTAGGTTTCTTCGCAAGAGGCATGGTCGACTTCGATGCCGAGCCGCAACGTGTATCCACTAAGTACTACGCTACCCGCTGGCGCCTGGAGCCCAAACCGGAAGACCGGCAGCGATACCTGAGCGGCGAACTGGTAGAACCACAAAACCCGATCATCTATTACATCGACCCTGCTACACCTAAGAAATGGGTCCCTTACCTGATTGCTGGTGTGAATGATTGGCAGAAAGCCTTTGAGCAGGCCGGATTTAAAAATGCGATCAAAGCATTACCCGCTCCGGAGAACGACAGCACCTGGAGCATCGACGATGCCCGCCACAATGTGATCGTATACAAACCCTCAGCCATTGCCAATGCCAGCGGTCCCCACGTACACGATCCCCGCAGTGGTGAGATCATCGAAACACACATCAACTGGTACCACAACATCATGGCGCTGGTGCACGACTGGTACATGATCCAGGCGGGTGCTATCGATCCCAGAGCGCGTACCATGCAGTTTGATGACGAACTGATGGGACAATTGATCCGTTTCGTTTCTTCCCATGAAGTAGGGCATACCCTGGGCCTGATGCACAACTACGGCTCCAGCTCAACGGTGCCGGTTGAAAAACTGCGCGATAAGAAATACGTAGAAGAGTTTGGCCACACGCCATCTATTATGGACTACGCACGCTTCAACTACGTAGCCCAGCCCGAAGACAACATTACAGAGAAAGGCATTTTTCCGCGTATTGGTGCTTACGACAAATGGGCCATTCAGTGGGGCTACCGCTGGCTGCCACAATTCGAAAGTGCTGATGCAGAAACACCTTACCTGAATAAGCTGATCATCGATAGCCTCACCCGCAACAAGCAATTGTTCTTTGGCTATGAGATGGATGCCTTTGATCCACGTTCACAAAGCGAAGACCTGGGCGATGATGCGGTCTTGGCCAGCACATATGGCCTTAAGAACCTGAAACGTATCCTGCCCAAACTGATGGAGTGGACCAAAAAGCCCAATGAAGGATACGAAACATTGAAGGATATGAATGTTCAGCTTTTCCGTCAGTATATGCTCTATATGGCGCATGTGTCAAAAACGATAGGCGGACAGTACACCAATCCCAAAAGCGTAGAACAAACCGGGCCCGTTTTTGATCTCGTACCTTACGAAAAACAAAAAGCCGCGATGAAGTTTTTGGATACTAACCTGTTCAATGTTCCAGACTGGCTCACCAGCGATACTTCTTTCGCTTTAACCGGCTATTCGGCTGAACCCTATTTCCAGTCAGCTCAAATGATGACCCTGGCTCGCCTGATGGGATCAGGTACGCTGATCAACTTTATAAAGAACGAAGAAAGATACAAGAACAGAAAGGTATATACCTGCACTGAGTTCCTGAGTGACCTCAGGAGAAGTGTATGGAGTGAATTGTATAACCACAAGCCCATTGATATTACCCGTCGCAACCTGCAAAGGATGTACATCGATGATGCTTTCCTCGCATTCCGGGCTGTAAATGAAATTGTAGGACGCAACAGCGGTAATGGACTACAGTTCTATGTCAATCCCGACCCCACAAAGGCTGACGTCGCCGGCCTGATGCGGTCGCACCTCACGGAGCTGCGCAAGGACATCTTGCTGGCTATCCCTTCCCAGAAGGGCCTGGCCAAAGATCACCTGCAAAACATCATAGCACGGATCGACAAGTGGTTGAAGGAAGGAGAGGCATTGCCGAAATTTCCTTAAAGTAAATTGATGACTCTCCAATCCAGGGGCAAGGTGGTGTAACCACTTTGCCCTTTTTTTGTATATTACCGTCACGATTATGCCCACTTTAGATTTTACAAATAGAAAACCGGAAGAAGAACTGGCAAAGCTGCCTCGTCCCACCAATGCTGATCTGGAAAAACTGTTCGGCGTGGTTGATAAAGTGGTGATCAAGGACGGCGGAGTGTTTAGTGGTAAGGCCCTTACTGGTAAAGTGCTTTTAAATATTGTTGATCAGGATAAAATCCAGCGATTACAAACTTTATTAGAGCTGGTCGAGCCGACAGAATCGTTTTACTGCTTGTGTTTGGGAGACTATGCAATTGAGTTGATATCAGACGATTCGATAAAAGTTACCATTGGTTTCCATCACGGCGTTTCAATACGGTACGATCAATGGAATGGGGATGCTCCTCTTGCCAGGAATGAGGAACTATTAGAGTTTTTGGCAGCACTCGGTTTGACAAGTCCGCTGGAGGGGTGGCTGGAGTCAAAAAGAAGAAATGAGGTCCATCAGGTAGCTGAAAGAGACTGGTTCCATAACGCTCCTAAATGCTTCCATAAGTACAAAGAGTATATGAATGGTTTTGGCGGCGACTACCTGTCTGCATTAATCGAGGAGCTGAATGTTGAGATACCTGAAAGAGAAACACAGGTCATTACCTTGCTCCAAACGTATGGACGTTCAGAGAACCTTTGGTCTGGATATCCGGTATATGAAGAAGTACCTAAATATATACTGCAAACGTTCAGTATCCAGGAGATCATCTCTGTTTACTTGAACACCGATCGAAACTATAAGACCCGCAGGGGCCTGGGTCGTTTTCTTTGTGATTTTAATGTTAAAAAGAATAGAAGAAAGCATATAAAACACATTCCCCAGGAAGTCATCAATGACTTGCAAAAGTGTTTTGAACACCTCGATAATAAAGGTGGCATACATGAAGTCGCCAGACTTAACCGCGATAAAAATAAAAATAAAAACTGATTAATAAGTGTAATATGATCCTCCAATACTTCCCCACAAAAAAATTTAGCATTGACGATGTTTCGTTGCAGTTCGGCATGCACAGAGAAGTAGTACGGGTGAAACTGGGTGGTAGTCATCAGGAAAAGAATACGGTTATATCATTGGGTGATTCAGTGGAACCTCTCGTTCAGCGGAGAGATATTTATAATAAGCTTGATTCAGCCGGTGATTTATTTTTCCTTAACTACGATAAAAACGATTTGTTGAAGGAATTGGAAGTTCACGACTATGAAAAGATACAGGTTTTCGAC
>JAGIBF010000018.1:82198-92953 GCA_017744515.1 Niastella sp. | reverse complement strand
CCGTATATACAGGATGTTCTCAGGCTCCCACCATTCAACACGGGTGATGTCCCTCCGCTTGTACCCAACAGGTAAATAATGGGTAAACTCCCTGGTAGGCATAGTCAGTTTTTTTGGTATACCCGCTGAAGGCAGATGCGCAGGCAACGTGAAGCGGAAAGTAAGGCTGTCACGGAACACCGTTTCGAAATGCTTGAAGAAGCCGGCGCCATAGAACTTACGCCATTGCAGATCATATGCATAATACCTGCCCGGAAGGTGCTGCCGGATATACCGATCGATGGGTTCTCCTTCCAGGTGCGTGATCTCCGAACCCACCGGTATGGTGTCTTTGCCATAGCTGAATGCCTCACGAACGATGTATTTCCCATCCACATAGGAATTAGGGATGGCCATTTTAAAGGTATTGCGCACACGCCAGTAAGCATCATCCTGTGTTTTTGCCCAGGCTGAAAGCGGATACCATGTACTGGTGTGCATATCCTGCGACAGGTTGAGTGTTTGCTGCAACAGGATATAAAAAGACAGGTCACTGGTTATCGTATCAATCCTTTTTCGTTGTGCCTTCATTTCACGGATCGCATCATACTTCCAGAGGTCTTTCTTAATAGCAATATGGGGTGAAACGCGGGCAATGGTTTGAATAAGGCTATCGAGGTCTTCCCGCATCTGGTCTTTCGTGAGTGTAAGCGATTGCGTGAACCCCGTTAGTGAAACCTGTAGCAGAAAAAATATATACAAACAAATCCTGGAGAGACGAATGACTAAGCCGTTGGTCATGGTATACCTGTTTTATAATTTGGAAGCATGAACGCTACTGGTTTTGAATTATTTCTCCGCAGGCGCCATTCCCAGGTCCTGTTGGCACATTTTAACAGTTTGAATACACATACACCCGCAATTAGCATATTCTTTGTTACGTTTTACCATAACAATTGGTAAATTCGTGTAATAGAACCTCTTGATATGCAAGACAATTTCGAATCAAAGAAGAATGCGCAAGCAGGTGGATATACTGCACTGGTATGTGGCCTGTTGCTGATCATTTTCTTTTTTGTACGTTGGTCATTACCTGCGTTACCGGAACCACCGGTAGAAGAAGGTATCGAAGTAAACCTCGGCAGCAGCGATGCAGGCCTCGGTACCGACCAGCCATTTGAACCCGGTTCTCCTGCTCCTGCACAGCAGCAAGCGTATACACCTCCGGCTCCTACACCTGTACAGGAAGAGCCAGCTAAAGAAACGCCTGACGATAACGAACCGGATGCACCAGAGATCAGGAAGCCAACCATCACCAAACCCGAAGCGACCAAGGTACCTGAGAAAGACGTGGTGAAAAGCAAACCGGTGAAGAAACCAGTAGAAGCGCCGCCTACGCCACCAGTCAAACGCCCAAAAGCTGAAATGAAAGGCGTGAGCGGAACCGGTACCGGCGGTAATGACGCCGACAGCTATAAAAAAGGCGGTAACCAGGGCATCGCCGGTGGACAAGGTGACCAGGGCAGACCCGGTGGCAATCCCGACTCCGATAATTATACCGGTGGCGGAAAAGGCAATGGAGGCGTAAGTATTTCGCGCGGATTGCAGGGGCGCCGTATTACCGGAACACCTTCCTTCCAGGATGAGTTTAATGAAAATGCCAAAGTATCCATCGATATCAAAGTAGACGAAACTGGCAAGGTTGTTTCCGCTATCTACCAGCCACGCGGCTCTACTACATCCGATGCCGGCATGATCGAAATCGCTAAAAGAAAAGCTTTCCAGGTAAAGTTCAACCCGGGAGACAATGAATCTGCAGGAACACTGCAATTCAACTTTAAGCTGAGAAACTAATCAGTACTTACTAATCCTTGGATATATGCAGCGCCACGGTTTTGGAACCGTGGCGTTGCTTTTATAGCTTTGTCCCTCCAACAACGATGATGAACTACGAAGAAACACTCCATTACCTGTTTACACGCCTGCCTATGTTTAGCCGCATTGGTGCAGCCGCCTATAAGCAAGACCTTACCAATACGATAGCACTTTGTGACTATATAGGCAATCCGCAACACCGGTTCAAGACGATTCATATAGCTGGCACCAATGGAAAAGGCTCTACCAGCCATATGCTGGCCGCCGTTCTGCAAACAGCCGGCTATAAAACAGGCCTGTACACTTCTCCGCACCTGCGAGACTTCAGGGAACGGTTCCGTATCGATGGAGCTATGATCGAACAGGACTTTGTGATCGACTTCACCAAGCGTATACAACCAGCCATCGACAAGATAGAGCCTTCCTTCTTCGAGATCACGGTAGCGATGGCATTCGATTATTTTGCTCAACGCAACGTCGATATTGCGGTTATAGAAACCGGCCTTGGCGGAAGACTGGACAGCACCAATATTGTTACACCAGAACTATCCATCATCACCAATATTGGATGGGACCACATGAACCTGCTGGGCGATACACTGGAAAAGATAGCTTTTGAAAAAGCAGGTATCATCAAACCGGGCATACCCGTTGTAGTAGGCGAGACAGCTGCAGCGACGAGAAAGGTATTTGAACAGATAGCTGCCGAAAAGCAAGCGCCCCTGTTCTTTGCAGATCAGCTTCGCTATGTGGCCGACTGGAAATATGAACACCATGAACTGATGGTACAGGTAACGCGTAATGGGCATGATGAACGCATCCCCTATCACCTCGACCTGCCGGGCTATTACCAAACCAAGAATCTCATAACAGTACTCGAATCGATACACCAGCTGCAGCAAAAAGGTTGGAACCTGCCGCCTGAAGCAGTGCAACAGGCTATACGGAAGGTAAAGCAACTTACCGGCTTACACGGGCGTTGGGAAGTGATACACCGCAACCCTGCCGTGGTGCTGGACGTAGGTCATAATGAGGATGGCATACGCCAGATATTATCTCAGATAGAATTGACCAATCACCAACACCTGCACATCGTGATCGGCATGGTGAAGGATAAAGAGATAGATAAAGTATTACAGCAGCTGCCCAAAGAAGCAGACTACTACTTCACAAAAGCACAAATACCGCGGGCTTTACCGGAAGAAGAGCTGGCAGCAAAGGCAGGCGCCATCGACCTGTATGGCCATGCTTATCCCGATGTGAACACTGCGCTCAAAGCAGCGCTCCACAAGGCACACAAGGACGATCTGATCATTGTATGCGGCAGTGTATTCGTTGTGGGGGAAGTAAATATTTAGTCCAAAAGACCGTAAGTCGGAAAGTCCGAAAGCAAAACATGCTTAATCTTCCGGACCTTCGGTCCCGCGGACTTCCGGATTACAACTTGCCCAGCTTCTTCAGTCCATAATAAATGGCCGTGACGTGCATAGCCTGAATGATCTCGTTGTTGTCGAGCAGCTGCTTCAGTTCCTCTATTGTGCAGAGATGGATCTCTATATCCTCGTTATCATCGAGTGATTGTTCCTTCACCAGCTTGCCACCGGTAGCCAGGAACATGTGCATGAGATTATTGTTCGTAGAAGGATTGGCACTCGTTTTACCGAGGTATTCATATTTAGTGAAGGTATATCCGGTTTCTTCCAGCAGCTCACGGGCAATAGCTTCTTCATAATTCGCATCCGTGTCATCCACACAACCGCCGGGAATTTCAAGATGAGACTCGCCCAAACCATGACGGTACTGCCGTTCGAGGATCACTTTCCCATCTTCTGTCAGCGCCAACGCCGTTACCCAGGTAGGGAATTCATACACATAATAAGGTGTCACGATTTTGCCGTCGGGACGTTCGCAGGTATCCTGCCGCACAGTGAACCAAAGGTCTTTGAATAAGTACTCAGATTTGAGTGTTTTCCAGGTAAGATCGCGCATATGAGGTTGACAGGTTTATAAGTTAACAGGTTGAAAGGGCGTTTGCTCAGCAATGCTTTTTTTATGGTTATCTTTTCACGGCTCAGATCTTACGGCTTACAGTTCCTTACCAGCCGCTGGCCAAAACATCGGCAAGGTGCATGGTTTGCAGGGCCAGGCCTTTGTGGCGTATATAGCCGTCGAGGTGCATGAGGCAGGAGTGATCGGTAGAGATGATGCATTCTGCACCAGTCTGCTTTGCGTTGGCCACCTTCTGATCGGCCATGCCGATCGAGATAGGCTCAAACTTCACAGCAAAAGTGCCACCAAAACCACAGCAGGTTTCCACATCGTTCATCTCTGTCAGCTCAAGTCCTTTTACATGTGACAATAACGCTCGTGGTTCGGCTTTAATTTTACACTCCCGCAAAGCAGCGCAGGAATCATGGTAAGTAGCTTTGGTATGCAGGGAAGCTCCCACATCTTCCACCTTCATGACGTTGACGAGGAATTCAGCAAACTCAAACGTCCGCTTCTGCAGTTCTTTTACTTCATTATGATGAGAGGAGTTGTCGAACAGCTGAGGATAATAATTACGGACAAAGCCAGTACAGGAAGCACTTGGCGCTACCACATAATCCGGACCGCTGAAATCGCGCAGGAATTTGGTGCAAACCTCTTTGGCTTCACGTTGAAAACCGGCATTGAAAGCCGGTTGGCCACAGCAGGTTTGTTCTGCATTATAATTTACCGTGCAACCCACTTTCTCCAACACCTTCACCATGTTGAAAGCTGTTTGCGGATACAGCTGATCAATAAAACAAGGTATAAAAAGTTGTACGTTCATATATACCTACCGGCTTGCGACGCAGAGGCCAGACTACTTTTTATGAAAAGAGTTAGCTAATGCGATCATCTTGATGGCTGTGATGGCAGCTTCTTCACCTTTGTGGCCATGTTTGCCGCCAATACGTTCATCGGCTTGTTGTTGATTATCTACGGTAAGTATACCAAAGATGGTAGGTACGGGAAGGGTTAAGTTCAATTGTGTGATGCCCTGGGTTACGCCCTGGCATACATATTCAAAGTGGGGGGTATCGCCACGCAGTACGCAGCCAAGAGCAATAAAGGCATCGGGACGATCGTCCCTGTATTTATTGGTATCCCAATAGCTCTTTACACCAAAGGGGATCTCAAAAGCACCGGGCACGTTCACTACATGGATGTGTTTCACCTCCTGTTGTTTCAATACCTTGATGCAGCCTTTTTCCAGCTCATCGATAATACTTGCGTTCCATTCGGTACGCACAATAACGATACAGGCATCCTTCTTAAGGATGCCTGTATTGATCTCTAATAATTTACTATTGCTTACTTCAGCCATAATTCATTTACAATTCTAATCTCAATCAAAGCCTGCACAACCAGTTCACGAATGCTCACAGCTCGTAGCTCGCGGCTCGAAGCTTATTTCGTATCGCCCCACTTGCCCAGGTACTTGTCGATATCCTGACCACCTTGCATTTCAGGCATTACACTACGGGGGTATTTGTCCTTGATCTGACGAGCCAGAGCAACAGCGTCCTGAGTTTTACCCGCATCCGCCAGCAGCAAGGCTGCACGGAACAGGTATTCAGGTGAGTTGATCTCATCTTCAGGGAAAACAGCGCCGGCTTTCTTATAATAAGAAATAGCATCTTCTTTTTTACCCAATTCGGAATAAGCATCTCCCAATAAACCATTGGCACGCATTTCTGCTACCACTTCATCGGCAGAGAAGTCTTTCAGGTATTTGATGGCGTTGTTGAAATCACCCAGTTGCAGGTAGCATGCACCAGCATAGAACTTAGATCTGTTACCGGTTTTAGTACCGCCATATTTGGAGATCACTTTCAGGAAACCCTGGTTGATGCCGTCACCGTTCAGCGCCAGCTTAGCAGAGTCGTTCCTGAAATATTCTTCTGCTTTCCATACCGCTTCAGAAGCTTTCAACTCTTCAGGTCCTTTAACGAAGTAGCTATAGGCGAAGAAACCACCTACACCCAATACTACAACAGCCAGCGCAATCAGTATAGCCTTGCTGTTTTTGCTCCAGAATTGCTGGGCGCCCGCCACCACTCTTTCTTCAGAAGTCGTTTCCACGGGAGCTGTCCCGGTTGGCTTAATCTCAGTAGCCATGTTGTCGTTTAGTTTTTAATGTTGGATTGTTAGGGTTATTGCTTAGTCTACAATGAACGGATAATTCGCATCCATAGCAACATCCTTCAGCACTTCATCATCAGAAGGCCAGGGAGATTCTTCAGCGAATTTCACAGAAGCTACTACCGCATCGTTTACACGCTTGTCGATAGCTGCGATCTCGTCTTTTGTAGCGTATTTATTCTTCAGGATGGTATTCAATACCAGTTGAATGGGGTCACGTTGTTTGTACTCTTCCACTTCTTCCTTGGTACGGTATTTCTGCGGATCAGAGATAGAGTGACCTTTATAACGGTACGTCTTGATCTCCAACAGGGTTGGACCATCGCCTTCACGGGCTCTTTTCACGGCGCGGGAGATCGCTTCGTGAACTGCTTCAGCGCTCATACCGTCAACGGTGTCGCCGGGCATTTCATACGCATCGGCGAGTTTATAGATATCAGTTACGTTACTGGTACGTTCTACAGAAGTACCCATCGCGTAGTTGTTGTTCTCGCAAATGAAGATCACCGGGAGCTTCCAGGTCATTGCCATGTTGAAAGTCTCATGAAGCATACCCTGGCGGGCAGCGCCATCACCAAAGAAAGTGAGCGCTACATTATCAGTGCCTTTATATTTTTCAGCGAAGGCCAGTCCGGCGCCGGTACCGATCTGGGCACCTACGATACCATGACCTCCGAAAAAGAAAACGTCTTTACCAAAGAAGTGCATTGAACCACCTTTACCCTTTGCACAACCGGTAGCCTTACCATACAGTTCGGCCATACAGGAGTCAGGGGAAACACCTTTTGCCAGGGCCAGACCGTGGTCACGGTAAGCCGTTACAAAAGGATCTTCGAGGCGGGTGGCGGTCATACAACCAGCGGCAATGGCTTCCTGCCCTACATAGGCGTGGAAAAAGCCCCGGATCTTACCGTCCATTTTATACTTTTCTTCTGCCATTAGCTCAAACTGACGGATCAACTGCATCAGTTCGTACCAGTACAAATAAGTCTCTTTACTGAATTTGGTTGCGGCCACTATAACTTGATTTGAGGTTATCTGCCCAAAAACGTTTCCTCAACCCGGGTACAGCCGGAAGGAAAAGGCGGGGGCAAAGATAAGGGGTAAACCGGGAATTTCTATACAGCAGAGGAATTTTGATTTTGAAAGACAAACCATTGGAAGCGAAACCTTCACAAACCACATTCAACCGAAACCAGGAACCGGTTCCCACCAGCCACACGCCAGCCCTGTATACTGGTAACGTGAAGAATAGATACACCCGGGATCAGGTTATCTGAACACAAGACAGAGGCAAGCCAATAGCAAGGTAATAGCAAGACAGAGGCAAGAGAAGAGGCTCAAATGCAGCGCTGGCGCGGGTTACGCTCTTGGGAGTGATTTAAACTACTGCATAAGTAAAAGAAAGTCAACATAATACAACTATAAAAACCGTTTTACAACGTAATAAAGATCAAACAGACCAGTCAACCGCCAGTCCTTCCTGTAAAATACGAAAAAAGCCCCGTAAACGAGGCTTTATATTAAAAAATAATTAGCTACGGGGCATCTTATCTTCCGCCAGGCATTTTCTTCTCCTGCTTCAGGCTCTGGAGTGAGGGGTCCATCGCAATGGCCTGGTTACAAAGCTGCTCGCCTTTGGCCTTTTCGCCCTTCTTTTGATAAGCCATACCGATCATATAGAGCGCGTTAGCGTTCTTTTTGTCAACCACCAGGATCCGGTCCCAGGTATCGATCGCCTCCTGGTATTTGCCACTGCGGTAATAGGCATCCCCTACATTGTATAGCAGCTCCGCATCCTGCGGCCGGTGCTCCAGCACCGCTGTCAACAGAGGCAATCCCTTTTCATAATCCTTCAGGTTGAGGTAAGCGTTGGCCAGGTTTTCGAGATACACGTCGGTGCGCTTGTAACCCTTTTCACCCGCCATTTCGAACCAGTACACGGCTTTTTTATCATCCGGGATGGCATAGGCCACCATGCCAGCTTCGAACATCCAGTTGGCGTTATTCGGTTCCCGGGCGATAGCTTGCTGGAAACAGCCCTCTGCCCTCTTATAATTACTCATTTCCACGAAACAGCGAGCGGCGATATAAGGCACCTCTCCCTTCGTCGAGTCATCACGCCAGGCTTTTTCACAGTATTTAAGTGCCTCTCCATAGTTCTCCAGCTCATAGTAGCTTTTAGCGATGGTAAAGTTCATGGGTTTAGTACCAATTTTCATCTGCTGCATTTTCTGCGCATACTTGATCGCATCGGCCCACTTTCTTAGATTCAGGTTGAGTGTTGCCAGGTTTTCCACCACTACAGGGTTGTTGGGCTCCTTAACCTCTGCTTTCACAAACTTCTCGCGGGCTTCCGCATAGCGGTTCTGCGCCACCAGGGCATTCCCCCACTCTATGAGCGTAGTTGAATTATCGGGACTAAACTGATTTGATTTGGAAAAGTGCTTTTCTGCTTCGCGGAAACGGCGGGCTTGTTGCTCGACCATCCCTTTCTCATGATAGAAGGAAGCGCTATCGGCATTTTGACCGAAGGCAGTGGCAGACGTACAGGCAACCAGGAGCCATACCAATGAGGTGGTTCGCATAAAAAAGGATTATATAGGTTTCGTGTTGCAAGTTTGGAGTTTCGGGTTCTTACAGCCGGTCAGGTGCTACTAAATCTGACCGACGCTTAACCGGGTTGCCAGAAACGCGGCAGCAACACGGAACTTTAAGCACTAAACCCGAAACTTCATTTAAGAACTATACACCCCAACGGAGGCAAATGAATATTTATTTCATAGCGGTTTTCCTTTTTATCCACAAGGGAGGTTAAAATTTCAGGGTTGTAAACATCCCCCGTACCTCCATATTTTGCAAGGTCGGTATTGAACACTTCTTTCCAGGATTCCTTCCCATTGGCATAGAGCTTCCAGTCGCGCCGCACCACGGGTGTCAGGTTCATGATCACCAGCAGGTCGTTGGCCGGATCTTTCCCTTTGCGGCGGTATACCAGCACACATTCCGGACGGTGAGACAGGTCTATCCACTCAAATCCATTCGCATTAAACTGGTTCTCATATAAAGCCGGCTCATTGCGCAGCAGGAAGTTCAGGTCGCGCACACAATCCTTCAGCCCCCTGTGGCTTTCATATTTCAGCAGGAACCAGGGCAGTTCCGATTTATAATTCCATTCGGTATTGGCGCCAAACTCATTGCCCATGAACAACAGCTTTCCACCCGGGTGGGTGAACATGTACCCATACAAGGCGCGCAGGTTGGCAAACTTCTGCCAGTCGTCGCCGGGCATTTTATACAACATGGGGCTTTTGCCATGCACCACTTCATCATGACTCAGGGGCAGCATGAAATTCTCATCATAATAATACATCATGCTGAACGTAAACTTATTTTGATGATACTGCCGCTCGATGGGATCGAGTTTGAAATAATCGAGGGTATCGTGCATCCATCCCATCATCCACTTCATCCCGAAGCCAAGGCCGTCCATATAAGTTGGGCGGGAAACGCCCGGCCAGTCTGTTGCCTCTTCAGCGATGGTTTGTGTATCAGGAAAGTCGCGGTAAATGGTTTCATTAAGGTCTTTGATAAAAGCAATGGCTTCAAGATTACCATCGCCACCATGTTCATTGGGCTCCCACTCCCCTTCTTCGCGGGAATAGTTGAGCTTGAGCATCGAGCTTACCGCATCTACGCGCAGGCCATCGATGTGGAATTTATCGAGCCAGAAGCGGGCACTGCTGATGAGGAAAGATTTTACTTCGCCACGCTTATAATTGAAAATATAACTATTCCAGTCAGGATGAAAACCTTTGCGCATGTCGGCATATTCATACGTGTGCGTTCCATCAAACATAAAAAGACCATGTGCGTCATACGGAAAATGGGAAGGCACCCAGTCGAGAATAACTCCAATACCCGCCTGGTGAAAGGCGTCTACCAGCGCCATGAACCCTTGCGGATCACCATAACGCGATGTGGGGGCAAAATACCCAGTCCCCTGATATCCCCAGCTTCCATCGAAGGGGTGTTCCGTGACCGGCATCAGCTCCACATGTGTAAATCCCATCTCGTTTACATAATTTACAAGTCGCTCGCGGAAGAAATCATAAGTATTATAGCGTTCTTCGTCATTGGCATCGGGCCGCATCCAGCTTGCGAGGTGCACTTCATAAACACTATAAGGCGCTTTGGTGCTATTGTGCGCCGCACGTTCCTTCATCCACTGGCCGTCGTTCCAATGAAACCCAAGGTCCCAGGTAATAGAAGCAGTATCGGGACGGCGCTCCCAGAAGTTAGCATAAGGATCGCCCTTGTCCATCTTTCGTCCCCGGAAACCATGTATATGATATTTGTAAACTTCGCCTTTACACATGTGAGGAATGAACCCTTCCCAGATACCGGAATTATCTAACCGCACATACAATGGATGTGACTGGGTATTCCAGTGATTGAAATTACCGGTCACAGAAACCCAGGTGGCATTGGGCGCCCACACAGCAAAATAATATCCCGTCTTACCCAACACCGTTATTTCGCGGGAACCGAACAGTTCATACAGACGGTAATTGGTTCCATTTTGAAAATTGTCAATATCCTCTCCGGTAAACAGTGAATAATTCCATACAGGACGGGTACTGTCTACAAAATGAATGTCTTCATACTTCTTCTCTTGTGCCACGCAGTAATATTTTTTTATAGCTTATTTATGGAATCTTTAACGACTTG
>JAGIBF010000018.1:0-82188 GCA_017744515.1 Niastella sp. | reverse complement strand
GCATCATACTCATTCCGTTGAAACATTCGTTTGACCGGTGATCAATTGAAAATGTTAAAACGAATTTAACCTAATCGAATTAAACCTGATTATCCGGATTTTTGCGACCACAAAGATTACGTACTGAGGTTTTAGGCTTTCCCAACCTTTTGCCCGGCACATTTCGTCTTTATTGAGTTGCTTCACTTGTTTGCAGATGTACGTCCCCGATTCGCAGATGTAGATTTGATCCCAGTGCTCCTGCATGTAGCTTTGCAAAGATTTCAGCGTATAGAGATAATAATTAGTTAACCTGAAAGAAAACTAAGCCAAAACATTATTAACCCAGCAAAGAACCGATGCAAAAACTAACGTTTACCCTTTTGTTCCTGATCGTATCAGCCTCTTCTCTATTTGCGCAACAAGCTACTCTTAAAGGTACAGTAATTGACACCAGTGAGAAGAAAAATCTTACCAGTAGCGTCGTAGCATTACTCCGTAAATCAGATTCTGTTCTCGTCACATTCGGGCGTACCGATAAAACCGGACATTTTACACTCAACAAGTTTGTGCCAGGCAAATATGTATTGATGATTACCCACCCGGCTTATGCAGATTACATGGATGAAGTGGACGTGAAGGACGCTTCGCCTGTAGACCTGGGAAAGATAGCCATGATCCTCAAAAGTCAATTACTACAGGAAGTCGTTGTATCGCATAAGCTGGGTGCTATCCGTATTAAAGGAGATACGACGGAATACAAAGCGGACAGCTTTTACATGAAGGCGGGCAGCAGCGTGGAGGACCTGTTGAAAGTATTACCCGGTATTACCGTAGACAGGAATGGTAAAATTACAGCCCAGGGCGAAGCCGTACAGAAGGTATTGGTCGACGGTGAAGAGTTTTTCAGTGATGACCCCACCATTGCCACGCGCGGCCTTTTATCGGATGCAGTAGATAAAGTGCAGGTGTTTGACAAAAAGAGTGACCAGGCCGCCTTTACCGGCATCGACGACGGACAAAAGATCAAAACGATCGACCTGAAATTAAAGGAAGATAAGAAAAAGGGGTACTTCGGTAAACTGGAGCTGGGCAGCAACGGCGATAAATACTGGAATAATAATGCGATGCTGAACGCTTTCAAAGGCAAACGCAAGTTCTCTGCCTTCGGCATCATGAGCAGTACCGGTAAAACGGGCCTCGACTGGCAGGAAAACATGAATTATGGCGGTACCGGCGGCGGCATGGACATGGGTATGACAGATGACGGCGGCATGTATATTTCCATGGGCGGCAGTGGTGATGATGGTTTTGGCGGCGGCAGTTACTGGGGTGAAGGTTTTCCCAAAGGATGGGCCGGCGGTGCTCACTACTCCAATAAATGGAATGGTGACAGGCTGCACCTGAACGGCAACTATAAATTCAATAAGATCAATACAGAAGCCCGCGGCAGCACCATAAGTCAGTATATATATCCCGACACGCTCTACTATGTGAATGAGAACGGCAACAACTACAGCAGCAAAGAGCGTCACCGCATCGATGGTATTTATGATATTACACTCGACTCCTCCTCCACCCTGAAGATCACTGCCAGCGGCTGGAAAGGCAAAAGTAACAACTACAGTGTAAATAAATCGGAGTGGCTGGATGAGGACGGTAACCCGGTGCGCACGATCGACCAGCGCACCACCGCTATTGGCGAAAACCAGGCGCTGACCACGAGCCTCGCCTATCGTAAGAAATTCAAAAAACCCGGTAGAACCATCTCAGCTACTTTCAACCAGGATTACCGCGAAACAACGTCGGACGGTTTCCTGTATGCCGATAACGAGTTCTTCAAAAATGGCAGCAGTACACATGTGCTTGTAGACCAGAAAAAGATCAACGACAATATCACCGCCAATGTAAATGGCCGCATATCTTATACCGAGCCATTATCCAAAAGGGCGGTGCTGGAATTCAATTATAGCCTCAGCAACAACCACCGCCAGTCGCGGAGGACAACATTGGACCCTACTGCGCCAGGCAAGTATGATCAAATAGTCGATTCACTGTCGAACGATTATGCATTCAACGTACTGAACAACTCAGGCGGTATCAACTACCGCTATGCCAAACCCAAGAGGATGAACTTCTCCTTTGGCGCCAATGTATCCCGTGCCGACTTTACCCGTAAGGACCTGAAAACCGCTACAGACACGCGTTATAGCTTTACCAACTTCTTCCCGCAGGCAAATATCAACTGGACGATAGGACAGGGCGGCAACCTGCGCTTTGGCTATTTCGGCAGTACACAGGCCCCCACTATCGACCAGATACAGCCTGTAAACGATAACTCAGACCAATCGAATTTCCGTGTCGGTAATCCCGATCTGAAGCAGGCGTTCCGCAGCCGTTTCAACCTCGGTTACAACAGTTATAAGATATTATCAGAAAGTGGCATCTGGGCAAGCATTAATTTCTCCACCGTACAAAATGACTTCAGTTCGATAACCAGGATCGAAAACGCGGTACGAACAACGAAGCCCGTAAACGTAAATGGCAATTACAACGTAAACGGCTGGCTCGATTATAACCGGAAGCTCATCAAAAAACTGAGACTGTACGTAGGTCCGAGCGTGAACTTCTATTTCGGTCGCAACGTGAACTTCCTCGACACTTCGAAGAACATCAATAACAACCAAAACATAGGTGCAGGAATGAGCATACGATATGAGATCGAGAAGAAATTCTCTATCTCCATCCGCCCCAATTTCAATTACAACAAATCCAAATCGTCCCTGCGGCCGGATGTGGTAACCAAATACTGGACCCAGGAGCATGAAGTATGGGCCAATCTGTCGCTTCCCTGGAAGATCGACATCAACACCGATTGCAGCTTCAACTTCCGTCAGAAGACAAGTACTTTCGACAGGAATACAAACTCTATCCGCTGGAATGCCAACATTGAAAGAAAGATATTGAAGGGTGATGCAGGCCGTATCCGCTTCTCCGCTTTCGATATCCTCGACCAGAACATCGGCTTCAACCGGAATGTGCAAAACAACTTTATCAATGAGCGGACCTATGACACTTTCCGCCGTTACTTCATGCTGTCGGCCATCTGGAACTTCAGCAAGAACGGTGCGAAGCCAATGAGTTGGTAAAGCAACGGTAAGAGGTAGGAAGTAAGAGATAAGACCATATTTCACGAACAAACAAACTCATTATATGAAATTTAAAATTATAACACTCGTCATACTGCTGGCCGGCTCCATAGCCGCCAGCGCCCAGCAGTTCATTACGCATGGAAAGATTGAATTTGAACGGAAAGTAAACCAGCATTCCATGCTGGAAGAAGGCAGTATCTGGAATGATATGATGAAGAAGAATACGCCGAAGTTCTACACTTCTTATTATGACCTGTACTTCAAAGGCAATGTATCCCTGTACAAGAATGGCCGGGAACCGGAAGCGCGCCAGAATAAAGTATGGAGCGTATTCATAGCAGAGAACACCGTTCAGACCAACCTCGACAGTAATACCTCCATCACCCTGAAGGATATACAAAACGACCTGTACCTGATCAATGACTCGCTGCGCAAGATCGATTGGAAGATCGGCACAGAGATCCGTAAGATCGCCAACTTCGATTGCCGCAAAGCAGTGGGCAAGATCATGGACTCTATCATCGTGATCGCTTTTTATACGGATGAGATCATGGCCTCAGGCGGTCCTGAATCATTCAGCGGTCTGCCCGGTATGATCCTCGGTCTGGCCATTCCACGTCTGCACACCACCTGGTATGCTACCAAGCTGGAACTGATCGACATTCCTGATAAAGAGATACAGGCGCCTAAAAAGGGAAAGAAATATACATCAGCCGCCTTCCAAACTCAGTTGAGAGAGATCATGAAAGACTGGGGTGATGAAGGAAAACGTTTAATACCGCAGATACTTTTATAGAAGCTGCGAGCTCCCGCTGGTGGCGGGACAAGTTATGAGCTGCGAACCACGAGCTGAATACAGTTCGTGGTTCGTTGCTTTATAAGACGTATAAAGCCCCTCTAAGAGTCCATAAGCAGCTTATCATTGTATCTCAAACACCAATTGTGTTTTAGCAGGTATTTTCATTTTATCTCCTATTGCAGTTTTTTGTCCCGTTATTACATCTGTCGCTTGCGTAAATCCTTTTAGCCTTTCTTCGAAGCGGGCGGTGGTGATCTCCTTCTCTTTATCTTCCGGGTTCATGATGCACATCACTGTTTGCTTCGCATCATAGCGGAAGTATACGTATATGCCATCCTCCGGTACGTATTGCATCAGCTTACCTGTCCTGATGGCCGACGAACGTTTGCGGAACTGCGCCAGCGCACGGGTATAGTTGAACAGGCTGTCCTCCTGCAACGTTCGACCAGCGGCGGTGAATTTATTGGCACTATCACCCGCCCATCCGCCGGGAAAATCCAGCCGCACTTTGCCATCGGGATCAGCGAAGTTTTTCATCATCACCTCGGTGCCGTAATATAATTGCGGCACACCCCGGAAAGTAAGCAGCCACGCCAGTCCTATCTTGAGCTTTTGCACGTCCTCTCCTACTACCGACAGGAACCGGCTGAGATCATGGTTGTCGAGAAAGATCACCTGCTTCATCGGGTCTTTGTATACAAAGTCATTGGAAGCGGTGAGGTAAAGACGGTTCACCCCTTCTGTCCAGCCGAAAGGCTGGTTGAGCGCCGGCACAATACCGTAGAGGTTCAACTGGAAATCGGTGATGGCAGGCAGGTTACTTCTATATGGTATCTGGTAAACGTTCTGCGTAAAGAAGCTTTGGTTGGGCACACCATGTACCCAGGTCTCCCCGAAGATGTGCAGCTGCGGGTATTCATCCAGCAACGCTTTATTGCAACGGTTCATGAAGGCGAGGTCATTGTAGGCGTAGGTATCGATACGCCAGCCATCGAGGCCAAACTCTTCGGTGCACCAGATCGCATGTTGAATGAGGAAGTTGGCTACAAAAGGATTGTGCTGGTTGAGATCGGGCATGGAAGGCACGAACCAGCCATCACTCATTTTCTTTTTATCGATGGCCGCAGCATAGGGGTCCATCAACACCTGGTCTTTGTATGTGGTATTGGTATACGTGGGCCAGAAATGGAACCAACTGCTATCGGGCAGGTCGCGGAACAGAAAGTGCTCAATACCTACATGGTTGTACACAGCATCCTGTATCAGCTTCATGCCACGCTTGTGCAAGGCATTGCTCAACGAATGGTAAGCAGCCGCACCACCAATACGCGGCTCGATGGTATAGTGATCTGTAGCCGCATAGCCATGCTCTGTACGCTTGGGCATATCATTCAGCAGCACCGGGTTCAGCCAGAGGGCAGTAACACCAAGGTCCTGCAAATAATCGAGGTGGTTCTCTATGCCTTTCAGGTCACCACCATGGCGGTCGAATATTTCGTTGCGGTTAAGACTTTGGTCTTTCAATCCTGCAATACGGTCATTGGAAGGATCGCCATTGCTGAAGCGATCGGGCATGATGAGGTAGATCAGGTCCTCACTGGTAATGCCTTTTATCCTTGTCTTACCATTATCTGCGCTGCGTGCCTTCAGCTCGTAATAAATAGTATATGATTCCTTTGGATCGGGATTGCTAAGACGGAGGTATTTCTTACCGGGTTTCGCAGTGGCCGCAATCTCTACGTCAGCAATCAGGTAATGCTTGTTGGCAGGTTTGTGCGTTTTCAATATCCTTATATCAGGCGTATTGGATATTAGTGCAGTTTTAGAAGTGGTAAGTCCTTCCGGCCGATAAAACATGATCTGCAGCTTACGATCCTTCATGCCCGTCCACCAGTGCGTAGGATATACTTTCACTTCGTTTTGAGCAAGAACACCAACAGACAATAATAAACAGCCTATAAATAGGCTGCGGGCTACGAGCCGCGAGCTGCGAGCAAAAAAACAATCAGTATACACAGGTTTCGTATTAGTTGAAATGATATGACTTATAAAAGGTCTTCTTTCATCTTATCTCTCACAATCACCGCACAGATAAAGCCGGCGAGGATGAGCAGCCAGCCGCCTATTTGCACTGCCAGCAGGCGGTCATTACCGAGGTAGTGTTCCATGATCTTGCCAAAGAATAAAGAGGCAATGATTTCCGGCAATACAATGAAGAAGTTGAAGATGCCCATGTAGATGCCGATCTTATTTTCCGGCAGGTGACCGGCCAGCATAGAGTATGGCATCGACAGAATGGATGCCCAGGCAATGCCCACCATGCTCATAGAGAGGTACAACATAGCAGGATCGGAAACAAAGCTGACAGAGACAAGCCCTAAACCACCAATGAGCAAACAAAAGGTATGCGTCATCTTACGTCCAAACTTGCCCACCCAGAAAGGCAGGGAGAAGGAAAAGATACAGGTAACAAGGTTTAGTACCGCCGAAGTGGCGCCTGCATGTTCTACTCCTTTCGTATATAAGATATTGCTGGTTGTTTGATTGGCTGCCAGCGGATCACCTCTGAAGAAATCCTGCGCCACAGAAGGCGTATAATAAAACCACATCAGGAACAGGCCCGGCCAGGTAAGGAACTGGACCAGCGCCAGTCTTTTCATTTGCTGCGGCATGTTCATGATGGAATGGGTGATCTCTTTAACAGCGCCACCAAGGCCACTGCCGTGCTGGGCATCGAGCTTCTTTTTCCAATCGGGATCGCGCGGCGGATACTCCCGGCTGCGCAACACTGTATACAATACAGCTCCTAAAAACATGATGCCGCCAATGTAGAACGACCACATGATGTTTTGCGGAATGCCGCCTGCAACTTTGTCCCGGCTGATGTGGAACCAGTTGACCAGCACACCCGGCAGAAAACCGGCAATACAGGAAGCGGCACCAATGAACATGCTTTGCATGGCGTAACCAAAAGCCCGTTGCTTGTCATTGAGGTTGTCGGCCACAAAGGCACGGAAGGGCTCCATGCTGATGTTGATACAGGAGTCCAGTATCCAAAGTGTACCGGCGGCAATCCAGACTGTGGGGGAATTGGGCATGATAAACAGGGCCAGGGAACTAAGAATGGCTCCTACCAGGAAATAAGGCCGGCGGCGGCCCCAGCGCGGATGCCAGGTACGATCGCTTAAATAGCCGATAATAGGTTGAACGATGAGGCCCGTCATAGGAGCTGCCAGCCAGAGGCCCGGAATCGCTTCAGGCTTAGCGCCCAGGTACTCATAAATGACGCTCATATTGTTCATCTGGAGGGTCCAGCCAAACTGGATGCCGAAGAATCCGAAACACATGTTCCAGATCTGCCAGAAGTTGACGCGGGGTTTGACGTTGATAGCTTCTTCCGTTTCCAGCGTGAGGGGGGTGATAGGCTCCATAGCAATCGTTATTTTATTTTGGCAGCGGAAAGATAAGGACTTATTGTGTAAACGATACACATTATGTAAGAAATACACAATTACTGCATTACATTCTCTTTTTCACTAACTTACCCACCCCTAATTACTGGTTGATTCATGCGCCTGATAAAACAATGTTTTCTCTATTTTAAAGAAGGAAATTCAGACAAGGTCTATGAAATAGATCTGTGCGACGTTGGCAATGATAAGTATGTGGTGAACTTCCGTTACGGACGCCGGGGCGGCGCCCTGAAAGAGGGCAGCAAAACGCCCGTACCCGTATCGCTGCAGGAAGCTGAAAAGATCTACGAGGCACTGGCTGAGGAAAAGATAAACAAGGGCTACACGACTTCCGAAAGCGGACAGGCCCCTGCCCCACCCAGGCGCAGCAGTTTTGCGCTCCCTACCATCACTACAGTACCTGCCATCGACTTAGCATCGATGCCTGAAGGGCACAACAAAGCCATCCTGAAACGCCTGCAACAGGCAGTACAAGGTAGCGCAGCTCCCCGCCAAAAGCACTGGAAACTGAGCCGCATCATCTGGAAAGCGGGCGAGTATAGGATCAAAGAAGCTGTTCCATTCATACTACAATTATTTACGCAGGGCGACACACTACATCAGTACGTTTGCACCTGGGCATTGGTGCGCACCGGCGACGGATCAGCCGCCGAAGCACTGCAAACAATTTATAAAGATCATTCTTCCTCCATAGTAAGCCGCATAGCTGGCGCCGGTCTGCTGCAAATACTCACCGGCGAAGCCCGTGAACAGCATGTGGCGCATTACCTCAAAACTTTACCGGAAGCCATTCAAGCAGAGATCGCGGCGCATAATGCTGTTGCGTTGCAATCCTTGCTGACAGAAAGGGCCACGCAACTACAACCTCAATATGCCTGGCTGGAAAGCCTCTACCTGGTATCGACAGAGAAAAGATGGTTACGGCCATTCGTGAAGCAGTTGCTGTCGCAAGTGCCTTACAAGCCCAATCACTTTAAGCATATACGCGCTATTTTCAAGATGGCGGAGTTGCTGGACGACTTCGAGATAACGGGTCTGCTGACCATCCGCATAGAACGCGAGGAGGAAATGTACGAGCACCATGTTCCTTCTTCCGATAGGGACCGGAAGATATTTATACCGGAAGCAGATGAATATATAAGTCCGCACAAAGAACTGTTGAAGAAGAACAGCCGCCTTGCTTATTCGCAAAGGACGCGTTGGTACCTGCACCGCCGCGTGCGCCGCCGCCTGCAAATGCTCGGCAATGCGGACAATACGGATTATGTAAAGTTGGCCACCGGCTTATTGATCTCCTACAGTAAAGAGAAGGATTTTAAAGAGGCTTATTCCACCAACAGTTATGCCTGGCAGGGTGGCCGCTACACACCAATAGAAACGCGCTATCCGCAAAATGCCCGGGCGGTATTTATGCACCAGATCCTGAGCGGCGATCATCCGGAACTGCAACTGGTGAATGGCCAACTCTGGAAACTGCTCACGCCTGCTGCAGCCCGCGCCGCCGCGCAGGCCCGCGAAGCTATCGAGCGCGCCCGCAGTGGTGGCGGTTTCATGAAAAAACTGCTTGGCTTGTTTGGCAAAAAGAAACCGGCCTATACACCTGCCAGCACCCCGACGCCGTCATCTGCACCACCTGCAGCACCCAAACGCAATGAGAACGGTACACCTTTTCTGCATTTGTGGAACCGGCTGCCGCAATCGTATATCCAACTGTTGATAGAAGCAGAAATGGAGGAGATCCATGAGTTTGCAGCCGAAGCCCTGCCTGCTCATCCTTCCTGGGCAGAGATCAGGGAAAAACTGGATGTACCTGTTTATAAAGGATTGCTCACCTCACCCTTTCCCATACCTGCCGAATTTGGTTACAAGCTGGTACAGGATAAATACCTGCTGCAACAACCGGAATGGGATCTGGTGATCGCTATGCTCAACTCTTCTCATGCACCGGCCCGTGAAAAGGGTAAAGAGTGGACTACTACTTATCAATCAACTTACTTCGGGCAAAGTGATTTTATAAAAGAACTGTTGTTTGCCCGTGATGCCGATATAAGGCAATGGGGCGCCACGTTGATAAGGAACAGTCAACTGAATGCTGAGCTTAAAAAAGCAGTTGCAGGCAAAGCCATTGCTACGATGATGGGCTTTAGGGCGATCGATACAACCACTGAAGCGCTCATCAAAGGAGCCGGCGATGCGCTATTTGAGTTATTCGGTCCTGAATTGCAGGAAGTCCCCTTCACTGCCATAGCCGATCTGTTGCAACACCCCGCACCGCCTGTGCTTGTATTTGGCCTGCGGTTGCTGAAAGCCAACAACCGGCAAGTGACGCCCGACATGCTGAGCAAATCATTGCTGGTAGGGCTATTGCAACATCCTTATGCACCGGTGCGCGAAGCTGGTACGGGGCTGCTGACTGATATGGAGGCGGGTACCTTGCTGAAGCACCAGGATGAAATGATCGCTGCATGTTTATCCGTTTATCAGAATGTGCGGCAAGGTATGCGACCGGTGATAGCCCGCATGGCGCAACATGATCCATCATTTGGTTATAAAGCAGCAGAGCTGTTGATGCCCTGGCTGATGCGGAAAGAAATCAGCGAAGGGTTGCACGATGATCTAAGCCTGCTGCTGTGTAATGAACTAAGCGGTTACCTGCAGAACGTAAATAAAGAAACAGCGCTCAACCTGCTATATGGCAATTACAAAGCGGGGCAAAACCTGGGTGTGGTGATACTGGAAAAGTACACCAATCCCGATCAGTTGACCATCCCACAGGTGGTAGCGCTCGGCAGCCACGAAAATCTTACGGTGCGTACCTGGAGCTGGAAGTTTTACAGCGAACAGGTTCCGCGTATCAAATATGAGAAAGAAGCGGCGGTGAAGTTATTGGAAAGCAAATGGGAAGACTCCCGCAAATTCGCTATGCAGTTCTTCCGGCAACATTTTACGGCTGCCGACTGGTCGCCGGAAGCATTGATCACGCTGGCCGACTCCGTGAAGCCGGATGTAGAAGCATACGGCAGGGAGCTGATCACACGGTTCTTCGAAAGTGAGAACGGTGTTCAATACCTGCTGCAACTGAGCCAGCATCCCAGTGAAAAGATGCAATTGTTTGCCACCAATTACCTCGAACGCTTTGCAGCCAACGATATAGAAAAGATACAGTCGCTGGAATTTTATTTCCGCTCGGTACTGACCCGGGTAAACAAAAGCCGGATCGCGAAGAACAGGATATTCCACTTCCTGCTAACGGAAGGACGCAAATCGGAAACGGCGGCACGGACTGTAAGTGCTATCCTCACCGACATCTCTGCTACTGCCGCTATTGGCGACAAGGCAAAATGTATCGATGTGCTGCTGCAGCTGAGATCATTGTATGAAGTAGAAACCCCATTAAAGGTGAAGCCCATCGAAACAAGGATGGTGACCGACACAACCAATCCGTTATCATAAACCGACAGCATGTTATTCAATTACCGTTTCGCAGGCAATAGTACCGTAACCAGTACTTCGCACATGACAGGGTTGTCGTTTGCACCGGATACGTTGCGGGAAAGCGCGTGGTTTGTAGGCAAGCTGCATAAAAAGCTGGCCTTCCGCGAAGCTATATCTGCCCTGCATGATGTAGTGGTCAGCGATCTCCGCTTCAAACCCAGAGACAAGACTGATTATAAAGAGTGGGTAGCGCAAAATGAAGCTATGTTCCTGGCGGAATTCATGGCGGGCTATGATGCGCAGGCGGCCAACAACCGGATGGCAGAGATCAAGACTGAACTGGCAGCTATCGTCAAACAAAAGGACAGACTACTCTCGCCTTTTTATAAGGCAAGAAGTAAGTATTTCAGTTACCTGTATGAAAAGAACCGGGAAGCCTGGTATGTACTGGACCCGGTGATCACTATTCACCCCGATGAACTGTTCTTTGAATGTTTCAGCGAGGACGAATCCACTTATGGTAAGCTGGGCTGCAACTACAATGTGTTCAAGGAAGTGAACGACTACAAGTGCGGCACTACCAATGTGGATTACTCCACCGGATTGTATGAAGAATTTCAGAAGATACGGGACTATAAAGAGACTGAACTGAAGGTAGACCCTACTGACTTTACGGTACAGACAACGCACGAGGAGTCTTTCAAAGAGAAGAAGATCGATCTGCCTGATAGCTGGGTACGTGGCTTTTTGCAGGTGAGCAGCGCCATGACGATGCCCACAATTCAGCTTGAACTGCACCCGATGGATATTTACAGCATCTGCCTGGTGCTGCGCCGCTTCAAAGAAAAACGGGGCCCCCGCTCACTGCGCTATGTACTGGAGCCCGGTCATCCGGTGAAGGTGGTATTTGAGCCCTGGGGCAAAGAGATCATCTGCGCACGCAGTGTATACACCGGAGCAGTAAGCCAGGAGATCAGGACCTGGGGCAGAAGAAGGCTGCTGATCCTGGAAAGGTTGATACCGGTTGCGAAGAAATTCACCGTGCACCTGCTGGGTACCGGGCTGCCTGCTTTTTATATTGCCGACCTGGGCGATATGAACTTCACGCTTGGTCTTAGCGGCTGGACGAGCAACGACTGGAGCCATGCCGGCAACTTCGACCTGCTGGCGCCGCGTCTTTCCGTCGAAGACGCCATCAAGCAACAGGTGTTTGCCGCGCTGCAAAAGGAATGGCTGGCCACTTCGGCACAGATAGCGCAAAAGCTCAATATCGATACCGCGAAAGTGTCGGGTGCTTTAAGCGCCTACACACAGGCAGGCCGTGTGATCTACGATCTCAACAGTGACGTATACCGCCTGCGGGAACTGAGCCGGGAACCCCTGCCCTTCGACAAGTTGCGCTTTGACAACCCGCGCGAAGAACTGGCAGCCCAGTTGCTCACGGCACAGGAGGTAAAAGTGAGTTCAAAGATCATCTTGCCGGATAATTACCTCGAACTGACGGGAACAGTGAAGAGCGCCCGGAAGACGTTCAACCCGAAACTGGTGATCGACGGGGATGAGAAGATCAGGTCGGCCCATTGCGACTGCAGTTATTATATCGAGAACAAATTGTATAAGGGGCCTTGTGAGCACATGCTGACCATACGGCAGGCATTCAACAAAACTAGAATTGCGGGCAATGGCCTGAAATAATAACAAGGATAATTATTAAAATAAATAACAGCAACCTATATTTGTTAACCGCTTTTCGTGTTCTTTGACAGAGGGAAAAAGATTATGCACCTTGCTTCCGAAAGGAAAGGGCGATGTTTCGTCGTCCATGCAACATGAACTATACATGCATCACCAAATGTAATCTTTACTATGGCATACCGGGTGCTATTTGCTTTTAGCAGTACAGGCCCGTTGTGCCCTAAAAGCAAATAGCACCCGGTATGCCTTGCGTTGATTAATCTGGTCACCGGCGTGCACGAAGGCAGCATGATTTCCCTCTGTCAGAACATGATCTCTATTTTCACCCATCATGGCCGATAAGCAACCCACCCGCCAGCAACTGTACGACCGCATTCGCGAAAGCACCAAAGATGCCGTAGTGCTGGAAGAAATGAAACGTCTTGGCTTCTGGCCCAAAGGAGAGCAATCGCCCTCTGTACCTGAATTACTGATCAACCAGGAAGCTGAACTCAATAAGGAGTTCAACCAACTGTTCAACCAGCAGCGCCGGTACCAGAACAAGGAAGCTGTGCTGCAGGAAATGCGTATGAAGCGCATGGCCGATGCCAAAGCAAAACGTGAGGCCAACAAGAAGAAGCGGGAACTGCAACGGCTGGAGAAAGCCGAGGCCTGGAAGAAACGAAAGACCACAGAGATCATTTACCTCGGAGAAGACGTATCTGTTGGCCTGAATAATATCGAGGCCAACGTAGCTGCTTTACAAAAGTACCAGCTACCTGCTTTTGCCAATGAAACGGAACTGGCGCAAGCCATGGGTATTACTTTGCCGGACCTGCGTTTCCTTGCCTTCTCACGTAAAGTGTCTAACATCTCCCACTACCGGAAGTTTTACCTGCCTAAGAAATCGGGCGGTAAAAGGCTGATCTCCGCTCCCATGCCTCGGTTGAAAAAGACCCAGTACTGGGTACTCGAAAACATACTCAATAAGGTTGCTGTACACACTGCTGTACATGGCTTTACGCTCAACCGCTCTATCCTCAGCAATGCATTGCCTCATGTTGGCAAAAAGGTCGTATTGAATATAGACGTAAAAGATTTCTTTCCTTCCATCCATTACAAAAGAGTGAAGGGTTTGCTGCAACAATTGGGCTACTCCGAAAAGATCGCCACGATCTTATCACTGCTGTGTACGGAAGCAGTGACGGAAGAAGTGGAGATCGATGGTAAAAACTATTTTGTGCAGAAAGGAAACCGCGTGCTGCCACAAGGCGCTCCTACCAGCCCGGCCATTACCAATATTCTCTGTTATAAGCTCGACCTGCGCCTGCAGGGACTGGCCGCCAAACACCAATGCCAGTATACGCGCTATGCCGACGATGTTACGTTTAGCTGGAACAGCAGCGACATCAACGCGCAGCAAATGGTATGGCGCATCAAAAAGATATTAAGTGATGAAGGGTTTACCGTACACCCCGATAAGATACGCGTCATGCATCAGGGTGCGCGGCAGGAAGTGACCGGCATTGTAGTGAATGAGAAACCGGGCATAGACCGCAACAAGCTGCGCAAGTTCCGCGCATTGCTGCACCAACTGCAAACAAAAGATGCCGCTGTTTTGCTGCCGGGAGCAGAAAGTCCGGCCAATGTAGTCATTGGTTACGCCAACTTTGTAAGGCAGGTAAAACCAGCGCTGGGGGCCTTCTTCGCCAAACAGATCGATCAATTATTCCAAACAGGCCGGCTGCAATATGTAGTGAAAGAAACACCTCCCGCCGGCACGAATAATGATACACCTCCTGCTAAACCAGGCAATGACAAGGAGCCTCCTAAAGGCGATGATGACAAGCCGTGGTGGAATGTAGTGTAGTATCTTCTACTTAATCTTCCATCCATCGAAGGGCTTTACGGTGGCGCAACTGGGTGTGCCGTCTTTTCCTTTTCCCGGCACTGTGGTTTGTAGCACATGGCCAGCACTGGCAGCTTTTTGCACCATGGCCCAGGTGATGTCGCGCAAAGGGACTTTCAACCTGCGGGACCAGGGTGAATCTGGCTGGCCCGCCATAGTGCCGATGCTCAGATAAATGAATCGCTCGCCTACAGGTCCATGTACAAAGGGGCCGGCAAAGTCAGGCTGTTCATCCTTACCTGTTTTTACTTTTATAGGAAATGTATAGGTGAGGTCGTTGCCGGATGATTGTTGTATCTGCAGGATCTCGTGCTTATTACCGCTGCCCTTCTGCAAACCGGTCTTGACGCCGGGTACGGGCTTTTCCAATATGATCGTACAAGTAAGTTCCTGATCCATGGTTGACAAGGTAGGTAAAATAATAATAAAACCGCCTGGAGAACCAGGCGGTACCTACAAGAAACCTATATATCGCGTTGCCTATCGCGCTACGTTGAGTCTGAAAACCGTGTTGTCTATTTCCAACAGGTACAGACCGGGATTGACATCGACCAGGGAAACCTGCGGCAGTCGTATGTCAGGACCGATGCTTACACGCTTCACTATTCTGCCTTCGAGGTCTTTGATCGTAATGGTTGCCGTCTTACGACGGCCAGTTATGTAGATGGCGTTACCAGCCGGATTGGGATAAAATCCAATATTGCGAACAGGAGCTGTGGCCTGCACGGTAGCCTCCCGCGGCCGCAAAGGAAGTGTGGTCGGGCTCGCATAGTGGACTGTGACGCTGATGTAGTCGATACGTGCCGACAGTGCCAGGCCAACCAGGCCCGTTTGCATGGAAGCTGCTATGGCCACACCGAACCCTGCCGAATTGATGTCGGCCGACATCCAGGTAGTACCCCACATATCGGCAGCACCTCCATACGTAGCTACCGCATCGATACTACCCCAGCTGGCATTGCTGGCATGGTTCGTTCCCGTTAGCACACCGTTCTTAACAATACGCACGTCAGCATCCTGCACTACGCATCCCACACCAAGCCCTGCCGAACTTCGTTCAACTGACACTGTAATACCGCAAATCGTAGAGCCTGCCGGTATTGAAAACCCCAATCCTCCTACCTGTATATAGTTGGTATTAGCAGTTGACAATATGCCAAGCACCTGTGTCGATATTGCATAATTATTATCTGCCAGGAGCACATCATTTAAAGTATTCCAGACAACAGTTCCAATTGATGTGTTATTGGAAAAGGTACTAACACCGAACGGGCCTGCCGGAACACATTGTGCAGTTGATTCTTTGTTGAAAAATACAAGGCATAGTAATGCCAGTGAAAAGGATGGTCTTTTCATACTTTGGGTTTAAGGATTAGTCAATAGATGTCTGTCCGGTGAACATCAAATGTTCCGGGTAAGCAGATATGCCAACGAAAATTTTGTTGGAAATCCACGAAGGTTCCTTGCAAGGATGACACAAATGTTTGCCGGTAAAGGATAAGGTTTACGACATGTAACTGCGGGCCGTGTAGGAAAGCCCATACTAATCAGAAGGCATTAACCAAACAAAAATGATATACAGGTGAGTTGCTCTTTTTATAACGAGGACGATGATCCGTTTATGATAATAAGATTTAATTTATATTTTTTATTGCTTTAAATCAATGATGAAAGTCAACAGATTATCTATACCGTTAGTAATCTATAGGAAAACACTTATAGGCGCACGTTAATAATAGCCGCTAAAACAAGCGGGGCGGCACCAATTGGAATAGCAGTGCCTTAAAATGAAAAAGGGTGAGCCGCTTTTGAAAAGCGACCCACCCCTTCTTTATTAACTTATCTCAATTATATCACGAAGCCATCAGGCAGTATGGCGCCTTTTTTAACTACTACGATACCGTCTTTAATGGTATATAATGAGTGGTCAGTATTCTCAAGATGTTCGCTGCCGTTGATGCGTACATCATTGCCGATGCGGCAGTTCTTATCGATGATGGCATTCTTGATGTAACAGCGATCGCCAATGCCCAGCGTAGGCAACCCGCGTTCCTGTGCATGGGACATTTCCGGAATTGTTTCATAATAGTCTGTCCCCATCAGGTAGCTGCTTACAATTGTAGATCCGTAACCAATTCGGCTACGTATACCAATTACGCTGTGCTCGATGCGGCTGGCATTGATGATACAGCCTTCGGAGATAATTGCTTTCTCCAGGGTAGTACCGCTGATCTTTGCCGGCGGCAGCATGCGCGCACGTGTATATACTGCATTGGAATTGTCAAACAGGTTGAAAGGCGGTATTTCATCTGTGAGCGCCAGGTTGGCCTCAAAGAATGAATAGATATGACCGATATCAGTCCAGTAACCATCGTATTGATAGCTGGCCACTTTGTAGTTCTCCAATGACTTGGGAAGGATCTCTTTTCCGAAGTCGGTGCAATCTTTATAGATATCCATCAACAGGTCGTTGAGCAGCTTGCGGTTGAAGATGTAGATGCCCATGGAAGCGAGGTAGTCTCTTCCCTGACCATGCATCTCAGGGCCGGTATCGCTCGACCAGTCGGGCAGCAACTCTTTCTTGGGCTTCTCTATAAAGGAAGTAATAAGGTTATTGCTGTCTGTTTTCAGGATACCGAAGTCGGAAGCTTCTCTTGCTGCAACCGGAATGGTGGCAATAGAGATATCGGCGCCTGAGTCCTTGTGGTTTTGCAGCATCTTCTGGAAGTCCATCTGGTAAAGCTGGTCGCCCGACAGGATGAGCACATACTCGCACTCGTGCTGGTTGAGGTGGCGGAGTGACTGGCGCACCGCATCCGCCGTACCCTGGTACCAGGAAGGGTTGTCAGGCGTTTGCTCTGCCGCCAATATGTCGACAAATGCACTGCTGAAAATACTAAAGTGGTAGGTGTTCTTGATGTGCTTGTTCAACGATGCGGAGTTGAACTGTGTAAGCACAAACATCCGGTTGATACCTGAGTTGATACAATTGGAAATAGGAATATCTACCAGGCGGTATTTACCGGCAATTGGTACAGCAGGCTTTGAACGACTCGCTGTAAGGGGGTATAACCTTGTCCCGGCTCCTCCACCCAGAATGACAGCAATCACTTGTTTACTCATAACTGTGGGTTTTATATTTGATCAGTGCGTTTATTTGTGAGTTGTCAGTAGTGAATGGTGAGTAGTTACTGACCACTCACCGCTTTCAGAGTACTTAACACAGTCTCTCTAAAATGGTTTATCCTAAGGCAGCGTGGTATACATCTATATACTGCTGAACACTGGTTTCCCAGCTAAAATCGAGCTGCATCATCTGCCGTCGGATCTGTTTCAAAGTGTCTTTCTGGTGATACAATTCTGTTGCCCGCCACACAGCATGGGTAATATCGCCTACACTGGTGTTGTTATAGCAGATACCATACCCACCCGGTTCACCATAATCGATAACCGTATCTTTCAGGCCACCGGTACGCCTTACCATGGGTACCGTGCCATAACGCATGGAATACATCTGATTGAGCCCGCAGGGTTCTACCCGCGAGGGCATCAGCAGAAAATCCATGCCGGCATACATGGTATGGCTCAGTCCTTCATTATATCCTATAAAGACATTATAATCGTATTGCGACATTGGCTGGATCGCCTGCAGGGCGGCTTCCACTTCGGGGAATCCACTGCCCAGCATCAGAAAGTTCATGCGACGGCCAATATGGTTGAAAGAATCCCGGATAGCCTGCGGCAACAGATCGGCGCCCTTCTCTCCTACCAGCCTGCCGATAAATCCGATGAGGGGCTTATCGAAGTCGAGGGAAAACTGGTCGCACAGCTGCATTTTATTCTTGGCCTTGCCGGCTTCCATATCTTCCAGCGAATACCGGTGTACCAGGTATTCGTCGACCTGCGGGTCCCACACTTTTACGTCGATGCCGTTCAGTATGCCGGAACATTTTCCTTTTTCATATTCGAAGAGGGCCTCAAGCCCATTGCTCATGTACCTGAGCTCCTGCATGTAGCTGGGGCTTACGGTTGTGACTTTATCGGCGCACTTGATACCGCTGGCCAATGGGTTGATGGTCTTGTTCCATTCCAGCAAGCCCCAGCGCCAGGTGTCATAAGAAGGTATAAAAGTACCCCGGTTCCATCCCATCCATCCCTGGTATTCGGCGTTGTGGATGGTGAGTACAGTACGTATGCCGGATATCGGCTGGTATTTGTGACAGTATTTCAGCATGAAGGGGATCAAGGCTGTATGGTGGTCGTGCACATGGATTATGTCCGGCTTATGCTGCCAGGCATTTATCCAGTCCAGTACAGCGATCTGGAAGGCGGTAAAGCGCTCGGTATCGTCACTATACCCATATACCTTTTCTCTGTCGAGCAGGCCATTGATATCTACGAGGTAAAGATCGAAGCCCAGCTTGTTGGTCGCTTCTTTGATAATGGTGAAGTCGAACCAGTAGTTACCCAGGTTGGTATTGCCCTTGTGGACCACTTCCCACTGGTTGGCGTACAGGAATTTTGTACGGTACATGGGCATCACCACTTTGGCGATATGCCCTGCTTCATTAAGGTATTTAGGTAAAGCACCCACTACATCGCCCAATCCACCTGCCTTGGCCACGGGATAACATTCTGCGCTAACGTGTAAGATCTCCATGCTGTTCTAACAATTGGTGTGCATAAATCCCTGTCAATTTAGGAAGGATTTTGATTCATTGTTGCACAGGTAATAAAAAAGATGAAAGAATTGCTATGCGTCGGGAAAAAGGCAACAAGTACCCTTCGACAGGCTCAGGGTGACAAACAAGACTCAGGGTGACAAACAAGCTCAGGGTGACATCTTAAATAACATTTTATTACAAAACCTACATTTGCGGCCTTATTCCTTGCATAACTTATAAATTTTAGCCTCTTCATAGCGGTGAAGGCAAAAAACAACTACTTTTAAAAAATTTTTACTAACAACTGCTAAAACGGTTCTGCATGAGTCAACAAGCCAAACAACCAACCAATTATGGCGCGCTAAGTACTTTGGTTACTGTTTTCTTTTTCTGGGGCTTTATCGCCGCTGGCAATAGTGTTTTCATTCCTTTCTGTAAGCACTATTTTCATCTCGATCAGTTCCAAAGTCAGTTAATTGACTTTGCTTTTTATCTTGCCTATTATGTAGGAGCGTTGATCTTATTTACTTATGGGGCTCTCAGGGGCACAGACCTGGTGGGCAAGTGGGGATATAAAAAAAGTATCGTATATGGCTTATTGTTTTCTGCGCTGGGAGCAGCCGCAATGATCGTGGCAGTTAAAGGCAATAGTTTTGCAGGTATGTTGATAGGTCTGTTTATCGTAGCGCTGGGCTTTTCTCTTCAGCAAACGGGAGCACAACCTTTTGCAATCACACTGGGAGATCCTTCAACAGGTAATACCCGGGTAAACCTCGGTGGAGGCGTCAACTCTTTCGGAACCACTATTGGCCCTCTCGTAGTAGCGCTCGCTTTGTTTGGATCGGCAAAGGCGGTATGTGACCAGGAAATTGCAAACCTGCCGCTCAATAAGGTTATCAATCTATATATTTTCGTAGGCGCGTTATTTATAGGGGCTGCGGCTTTATTTGGATTTTCCAAAAAGGTTCCCGCCGGTAAAAATGATGAAAGGCCTGAAAAAGCAGGAAAAGCACTTGGCGCCATGTTGATCATTACCGGCTTGTTGATCCTTGTTTTTGTTCCTGTATTCTCCAGTTATAAATCACCAGAAGTTGCTCAAATGGCGGCTATCGAAAAAACGGTGGAGCAGGAAAAGCAGCAGATAGCAGACCTGGAATGTTCTGTACAGGGTAAGTCTCAGGAAGAAAAGACAGCCATTTTTGCACAGATAGCTGCTCTGAATGAAAAGATAAAACCTCAAATGGATGAGGCAGGTGCGATCAAGAAGCCATTGGAACAAAAAAGGCTTTATTGGCTGCTGGGCGCCCTGGCGTTAATTATAATCGGATTACCTACCTGCAATGCGATCGCTCAAAAGAAGAAAGAGGGCTGGGGCGCTATGCAATATCCTCAACTGGTATTGGGTATGCTTGCCATTTTCGTGTATGTAGGTGTTGAGGTAGCTATTGGCAGTAACCTGGGCGAATTATTAAAGCAAAAGGAATTTGGCGGTTATCAGTCTTCTGAAGTTGCTCCTTTTGTTGCCATGTTCTGGGGAAGTCTTATGATCGGCAGGTGGACTGGCGCTATCGGCGCTTTCAACCTTAGTGATAAAGCAAAGGTTATACTGAAGTTTATTATTCCATTGGTAGCTTTGGGCATCGTGATGGGCCTTACTTCACTGGCCGGTCACAACGTAGCTCCGCTGAAATGGTATTTTATATGTGTATTGATCCAAATGGCTGCCGCTTATTTCAGTGGTGATAAGCCTGCTAAAACGCTGCTGTTATTTGGTCTGTTGGGCGTGGCTTCGATGCTGGTCGGTATAATGACAAGCGGACAGATCGCCATTTATGCATTCCTGAGCGGAGGTCTCGCCTGTTCTATCATGTGGCCTTCTATATTCTCTCTGGCCATTGCCGGTCTTGGGAAGTATACCCCCCAGGGTTCAGCATTCCTCATTATGATGATCCTTGGTGGCGCTATTATTCCTCCCATCCAGGGTAAACTGGCCGACATCATCGGTATTCATCAATCGTACCTGATAGCGCTATTATGCTTCATCTACCTTGTTCTGTTTGCTTTTTTTGTAAAGAGAGCACTCAAGAGACAAGGAATAGATTACGATGCAGAAGTAAGTGCAGGAGGGCATTGATCAACCAAAATAATTTGTAATTTCGCCCCCGCTCCAGCGGGGGTATTTTTATATAATAACTAATCATGGCAATCAGTCAGCGTCAAGAGCTTGCAATTGGGATCGATATTGGTGGCACCAATACTGTATTTGGCATCGTTGATCATCGTGGTGATATCTCGTACCGCGGCGCTATTTCCACCAGGAAGCACAATAATGTTACCGATTACATCAATGAGCTGTATGAGGCTTTGCAACCTGCCATTGAAGAGGTGGGCGGCATTGGTGCTATAAAAGGTATTGGCATTGGCGCCCCCAATGGCAATTACTACAACGGCACCATCGAGTACGCTCCCAACCTTCCCTGGAAAGGCGTTATTCCCTTAGTGCAGCTGATGACCGGCAAGTTCATGGTACCCTGCTCGCTCACCAACGACGCCAATGCGGCGGCTGTAGGTGAAATGATGTATGGCGTGGCCCGTGGCATGAAGGATTTCATCATGATCACCCTGGGCACTGGTGTGGGCAGCGGCATTGTTGCCAATGGCCAGCTGATCTACGGCCACGACGGCTTTGCCGGTGAGCTGGGTCATACCACCATCATCCCCGACGGACGTAAACACAAAGGCACCGGCCTGCACGGTTCGCTGGAAGCGTACGCTTCTGCAACCGGGGTAGCCCTCACCGCTATAGAGTTTCTCGAAAAAGATCCACACCGCGATAGTCTCTTGCGCAACTACGCCAAAGAAGAGATCGATAGCCGCATCGTCTACGATTGCGCTATCCAGGGCGATAAACTGGCGCAGGAAGTATATGAGTTTACCGGCAAGGTGCTCGGCCTGGCGCTGGCCAATTTCGTGATGTTCTCGTCTCCTGAGGCCATCATCCTCTTTGGAGGTATGACCAAGGCTGGCGACCTCATCCTGAAGCCTACACGTGAGCATATGGAGAAGAACATGCTGCCTATTTTTCAGAACAAGATCAAGCTGCTGTTCTCCGAACTGAAAGAGGCAGATGCCGCCATCTTAGGCGCCAGCGCATTGGTGTGGGAAATGAAGGGATAAACCTTGACTGTATGATAAAAGCTTTGCCCCTTGTTATACTGATGCTTGCATCAGTAAGTTCCTTTGCTCAAAAGGACAGTACAGACATTACTGGTACCTGGCGTTGGATGATCGACAAAAAGAAACCCGGGTTTACTTTTACCAAAGATGGCTGGGTATATGCCCTGGAAGGAAATAACAAGATGGGCGGCCCTCCTACCGGCGACGCAGAAGGCAAAACATTTATGGCGTATAAAGTAGGGAAAATACCAGGCTTTTATACGCTTGACATCATCAAAGTTAAAATCATTAACAAGAAGCAGGTAGAGCAAGATCGTGTCAAAGGGTTATTCGTGTACCTTAAAGATGGCCGTATGAAAATTGCCTTACCTGGACCAGGGACACCAAGACCGACCAAACTGGTCAGCGGTGAAACAATGGTGTTTACCAGGCAATAAGTCAGTCTGGACTTTAATCACAAAGAATTATACTTAGCTTTTTATCTGCCGCGTGATCGAATCGTCTTTGATCTTGTCGTCATCGGCCAGCAACAGGGCTTTGCTCACGATGATAGACAGCATATTGTCGCCTTCAAAGGGCAGAAAGACACGGTCTGTAGAAGCTGAGGCATCTCTGCCCGGCACGATACATAAATACTGGTCGTTGGGCATCATCAATATGTTACCGCTTCCCATGTGAATTTTGTAATTACGTAGCTTTCCCTGCACCACCAGGAACTTGCCTTCAAAGGTGCATTTGTCCCTGATCTTCAAACGGGGTATCAGCTTTTTCAATACTTCAGCCCGTACGTTGGCCGATTCGGTGAGTTCGCCAAATGAATAATTCTGCCAATAAGCATTCATACCACGAAGACCAGTGTCCTGCCAGTTGGCATCATTGCCAATGCTGGTAACGCCTACAAACAAGTCAATGTCGCGCATGATCTCGGTGAATACCATGGCCGGCACATCGTACATCTGCAATAAAGCGCCATCTTTATGAAAGCGGGTCTGATCAGTTTGTATATACAGAAAGATGCTATTAAGTGCCTCTTCCTGCCAGCTGGCGTCTACATAGAACTGGGCCATCATATTCCATTCCGGCAGGTGAATGCCTGGGGTGTTGTGTGAATCCCATTGCCCCATGAGGTGATAATGCCAGCCACGCTGCCTGCACAATGCGGCAAACTGATGCTGCCTTAATATATGGGCTGCAAAGCGGTTGCTATAGGTTGCTGTTCTCAGCTCGGCATCGGTGACGATGTATACTTCGCGGTAGGCCTGTTTAAAGGGTTGTGTGATCTCATACTTTTGCAGAAAATCGCGCCAGGCTACGACTGTATCTGTGGGAAAACCAATGGGATGCCATAGCTGTATGGAGGCTTCATTGCTCAATGCAGGCAACGGATTGGCTTGCGCATCCACCAACTGGCCGTTCAGCCAGATGCCCTGTGTTTTAACGTCTCTCTCTTCAAAATGCCAGATCAGCTTTTTGGTCAAAATGCCCATCAGGGGGTGATGCAGGTAATAGGTTTGCCACTGCTCATAATTCCATGATTTCCGTTTCAGGTAGCTCTGTTCTATCCTGTCCTTATAAATGGGCAATAAGGCTTCTATCTCTTTGGTAACGGCCTTCAGTTGTTTCAATCTTGCTGCATGGTTTTCTTTCACAGCAGCAGGCACCGATTTCTGTGGCTTGCCCACCTTCTCCCAATGCAGGGCCGTATGGTTTAAACGATTGACGGTATATACAGCGGTGTATTCGTCAAAAGGCATACGTAATACTCCATTATCATCCAATCCGAAATCGGGCACGCCCATCTCTTCCAGTTCGTCCTTGTTGACGTTGTTCTTTTTAGATACATCAGCAATGATCTTATCTATCCCTTTCAGAATGGTGTTGTTCCTGATCTTCATCCTGAACTTGGTAAGCCTCGACACGCCCTCTTTAAAAGGCAGCAGGGAAAAGGCGTACATACAAGCTGTACCAGTTCTGGCGGAGATAGGTCCTACCCATTGTTTTTTCTTATAAGCCCAGGCTGCATAATCATCCAATGCGTTATTCAGTTCTGCATTATTTATATAACCCGCACACCATATCAGTGGCCGCAGCAAGTCATGGTTTTCATCACGTAAGAATTCGTGCCTGGAATCAGTTTTATGTATCTCGCGCAGCATGTTTTTAACCAGCTCCAGCCATGCCGTTAATTGCTGTGCAAAGACATCATGACCGACTGCTTCCACAAGAGCCGGCGTTTTTTTACTCCATTGCTGCGTAGGGATGCTTTTATCGACCTGACTGTTACAGTGCTTCAATAAGGTGACCCAGTTGTTCTTTTCTTCTACCGGAATGGTCTTCAGAAAAAAATCTACCTCCCTGCCCCAGGCATCGTGCAGGTTGATCACCGCATCGGGATCACCTTGTAGCAGGAAGTCGATACGGTCATTCCTTTTCTTAATGTTCGTATCAAAATAATATTCGTTGTCGGGTTCCTGCTTCAGGCTGTTGAGCGCATTCACAATACCAGGAGTCATCCCTTGTGTTTTGATCAGGTTTATGGCCCACTTAAACAGGGTATCATAGGGTATGTGGATCTCTTGCATCGGGTTAAATTCACGAAGCGCTAAAGATCCTGCCACAGAGGCAACAAATTCTTCTTCCCCTGGCGGAGGCACAAGCGTCAACAAATGGTTATATATCTTCAGCACATAATGCCACCCTGCTGCACTATTTTCATAATCGGGTCTTTTCTCTTTGATCTTTTTTACCTGTTGTAAAGTATGTAAAGAGAACTGCAGCAACAAGGCAGGTTCCAACTCTTTTAAAGCTTTTATTGTTTCCAGCTTGGGGATGTCAGGCGTAAAATAGCTGTTCTCTGTTTTGATTTTCGCTTCCTGGATAATGCTGTTCAGCATGGCAGTCATATCATCCATAGAAAGCCCTGAAGCCGGGTTTCCGGCACCCTTCTTTCTTAAAAAATCAAAAATGTCCATATTGATTAGCCTCCTACGAGCGGGGTTAGTTTTACGAAACTGATGTTGGTGTTGTTGTTGATGGAGATCATTTGCTCCAGCGACTCGGCCTGAATATCGTCAATGAGTACGAAGTAGCCATTCTTTTTAAACGCGTCGAGGGCAATAAAACATTGCTTTTCCAGATCGACCTTCCGGCGTTCCTTCAGCCGGTAGCCATTGAGGGTTTGCTCGGCATCGGAAGGTTGTACCAGCCCCATGAAGTACTCGGGCAGCTTTTCATTGTAGGCCTCTACTTCGACCTGCAGCCGGGCCAATATGATCTCTTTTACAGTGGTGAGTTCACTATTGAGGGTAATGGGGATCTCGGTGAGTATCTTTCCACCGGCTGTTTCATCCCTGATGATAACGGTTACTGGCATATAGCGAATAAGTATAAAGGGTTAGGCGCATTATAGCAGTAACGGTAAGATACAACTATTTATTTCCGCTTTTTCTCCCTAATAATAAATACGCCGGGTACAGGCCGTTGCCCCGTTTTGTCGGAAACCTGTATGGTCTCTTTTCCATTGACCAGCACGCAGCTGCTGCCACCGCCATCGAGGTTCAGCGCTTCCACGCAGCCCAGATCGGTAAGTATTTTGGCTTCTTCTGTCAGCGTAGCACCGTCTGCAATGCCGGGAAAGCGTCCCTGTATAACGAGGATGAGGAGTTGACGTTTGCGTGTGTACCCCATGGCCGTGCGTGGATGCCTGTCGTTCTCCCCTTTCACAAACATCTGCTCTTCTTCATTGGTCACGTTGATGAGCCCGTCTTTCACCAGCACAGGGCCTCCGCCAATGGCGGTACGCATTTTCCACCACTTCCATTGCTCCAGTGTTTTGAGGTCGGCAAACGAAGGATCGGGATTGGTGCCCTTGGCCAGTATGGGGCTTTCCTGAAAAGCGTAGGGCCAGCGCTGGGCTGTATCTGTAAAGATCCACGCCACATCGGCACGACGGCTTTTGGTAAGGCCAATAGCGCTACGGGTGGGATAATAGAAGGAGTCAGTACCTTTTTGTTGCAGGGATGGCTGGTTGTAGGCTACCATACTATCGTTGCGCATCACCAGGTTCAGGTTCTGATTGGTGGCAAAGGAGAAGAATGTGCCATTCATCACCAGCAAGGGCTTTCCTTCCTGTTCATAGAATTGGGTAGGTGTCAAGCGCTTGCCTTCGCTTACCTGTGTGGTGAATTCCAGCTTGCGGTCTTTGAGGCTGGCTACTACCAAATAAGCAATGAACGGATGTCCATTGAGCGAGTCGGTTGTTTTGTATACCTGCACGGAAGAGGGCAGTTTACCAAAGGCCGAGTCTACTCTTCTCCAGTCAAGTTGTGCAAATGAAGAAACATACATGAGTGAGAAAAGGCATCCTAACAAGTTATTCTTCAAACCTTGCATATTAATCGTTAAAAAACAAGTGGTCAGTGGGAAGCACTCGCCATTCTCCACTGACCACTTATGTTATCTATAATTATTTATTTGGCTTAGTTATTCACCAATCCTTTTTCCAGCTTCCATTTGGCAATACCAAAGCCTGGAATCACGTGTTTATCGCTGTGGTAAGATGAACGTACCAGCGGGCCGCTTTCAACGTAGTCGAAGCCCATTTCGTAGCCAGCTTCGCGGAAGGCAGCAAACTCATCGGGGTGTACAAACCTAACGACCGGCAGGTGCTTGCGGGTAGGCTGCAGGTATTGACCAATGGTGATCACATCCACGCCGCTGTTGCGGAGATCGCGCATAGTTTGGAGCACTTCTTCTTTCTCTTCGCCCAAGCCCAGCATGATGCCGCTCTTGGTGCGCATGCCGCCTTCTTTCAGCACTTTCAGTACGTCCATGCTGCGACGATATTTGGCCTGTATCCGCACCTGGCGGGTAAGGCGTTCTACCGTTTCAATATTGTGCGACACTACTTCGGGAGCCGCTTCAACAACGCGTTGGATGTTTTCCTTTTGTCCTTTGAAGTCCGGCACCAGTGTTTCGAGTGTCGTATCGGGATTGAGTGATTTAATAGCCTTGATGGTATTGTACCAGATGATGCTGCCGCCGTCTTTCAGTTCGTCCCTGTCGACAGAAGTCACTACGGCATGCTTTACCTGCATGAGGTAAATAGCCTCGGCCACCCGTTGTGGCTCGTCCCAGTCCACCGCTTCCGGTCTGCCGGTAGCTACTGCACAAAAGCCGCAGCTGCGGGTACATACATTGCCCAGGATCATAAAGGTGGCAGTGCCTTCCCCCCAGCACTCTCCCATATTGGGACAGTTACCGCTCTCGCAAATGGTGTGTAATTTGTGGGTATCTACCAGGCCACGAACGTGCTTATAATTTTCGCCGGTAGGCAGCTTCACCCGTAGCCAGTTGGGTTTCTTGACTTTAGCGGTTTCGGGTACAGTATTAATAATAGGTAATTCCTGCATATTTTGTCATTCAGTGATAGGTATCAACAACTTAGGAGGCCAGGTTGTTCGGTGGCCCATGTTCGCCAGGGCTTTAGTGAGCGAAGCAAAAGTACATTACTTTCCCGTCACTTTCTCTTACCCAGCAGGAGGGTTACATAACCGTTGAAGAAAAACTGTTTATCCTTATTGTAGGCCATCTGGGATATCTTCTGGGCATAGAATTCGGCTGAAACGCCTACTTCCACGGCGGTAATGGTTTCATTGAAACGGCCAAAATCGAACCGTAATCCGGCCTTGGCATGGGCACCGGGACGGATCTTCACATCCCCCCAGCCTACCGTGAAGCCGGCAGCACCGATCTCTACGTACTGGCTGTCAATAATGGTAGGATAGGTAGAACGGATACGCTGGTCAGATTTGTTAACTACATCTACGTAGTAGGGCTTCTCAAATCCTGCGGAAACACCGCCGGCATAAATGGCCATCACGCCAACTCCATTTTTATTGCCTTTGCCGCCAATAATACGTTGCTGACCTACACCCAGCTTCAACTGGTAGAAGTTATTGGTTTTGCCATAGATCACGCTGTTCACGTTGAACGCGCCTACGGCATAGGATGTCCTTTTTTCTTTGGGATGTTTTTTCTCGTTGAGCTCGATCTGGAAAATGGTGGCTACCCGGTTGCTTTTGAACCGGCCCCATTCGTACGACAGACCGTAACCGTCTGTTGCCAGTTTCAGGCCGAAAATGCTTTGTTTGTTGAATATGATCTCTCCTTCTTCTTCCAGTTTCAGCAGTCTGGCTACTTCTTCCCGTTTAGCTGCCTTTTTATCTTTTCTGGCAGTGGGAGATTTCGGAGTAGGATTGTCCTGGGCCACAACTGTACACGCTATTAGAACTACGACGATTGACAAAACAAGTTTCTTCACCGGCTGTGATTTAATTATTCAACGTAAATTTAAGGCAAAATTACACATAATGACCTCTACTGTTGTTTACGAAGGAAACCTGAGAACGGTTTGTTTACATTTAAAATCAGGCAGTCAGATAGAAACTGACGCGCCTACCGATAACCAGGGTAAAGGAGAGCGCTTCTCCCCCACCGATCTGGTGGCCACCGCGCTTGGGTCGTGTATGTTGACCATTATGGGCCAGAAAGCCCGTGATATGGAGGTTAACCTTACCGATACCAGGATTGAAGTAGAAAAGATCATGGCTGCTGACCCTCGCCGTATTGCCGGTATAAATTTAACGTTTCATTTCCCGGATACGCTGCATGCCGATGAGAAGCAAAAGATCATCCTGGAGCGTGCAGCGCATACCTGCCCGGTGATATACAGTATTCACCCGGACATCAAGGTGAATGTGACGTTCAACTGGAAGCCTGCCGCTGTTTCAATTTGATTATTTGAAGATGCGATGATTTGAAAATGCCTGAAATGTGCAATGTTTTTCATTTTCAAATCTTCAAATTATCACATTACCAGGTTCTTCTTCAGCAGTGTATTGCCTACAGCGCAATCCAGGCAACGTTTGTGATCGCAATATTGGCTCTTGAGCTCAATAAGCGCCTGTGATTGAAAAGCGCTCCGGCTGGCGATACCGCATCCGGTAAAACCTCTTGTAATCGTATTGTCTTCTGTTTCCAGCGCTTCGAGCCATCGAAGCGCTTTGTCTTTATATTCCTGCTCCTGTCGTTGATGGCCGTACGCAAAGAGCGTGGGCACAATGGTGTTGATGATGATGTTATTGACCATCATATCGCCTGTTCGCTTGGGCCGCTCCAGCGAAGGCTGGTCGAAAATATAATGGTTGTCCCAATACCCGCTGGCCGTTACGTCGAGCAGCGCTTTAACATCTTGAATGGAAGTAAATTCTTTAATTTTTGAGAACAAATGACCTGACTGATGCACCAGGGCCCCCAGCTGCGCCAACCTTATCGTAGGAAAAGAAGCCGGTCTCATTCGGAGAAAGGCGGCTGCCTGGAAATTTTGTTTGAGGTTATATTTGCTCTTGTAGAAGTGGTAGGTATCTTTTAACAGCAATGCATAGTCATCTGTAAACTCCTTTGTCAGTAATCCTGCCTGCCCTATCAACAGGGCTTCCAATTGCACCAGCTGATTTCTGTGTTTGCCCAATATCGATAAGGACAGGCTACGCGCCACCGCCTCGAATGTTTCTGCGTTGACCCTGATGCCAAAATTACGGGCCAGCAACCACCAGAAGGTCTCTTCCCAATGCTGGTTGTTCTGCTGCAAATAATCGAATGCCATTTTTGATTTGCGCTGCAGCCGCTCTACCAGCAACCGCTCATTCCACGATAACCAGGTGATGTTGCTGACCTGTGCGATCTGTTTTTCACAGGCAATGAACCAGCGGCTGTTCATCCAGTCGGCATATTGTTGCAGTAATATTTTTGATACACGGTCGCGCAGCGACAATACCGGGATAGGGCTTGCTGAACTGTCGAGGTCATCTTCCCACACCACATGCAGGATCACTTTATCATAGTTATGATCGTGCTGATGGGCATGTTTATACCAGCCGGATGTTTTGATGTGTAATTCTACCGGCCCTATGATGGTGGCTTTCCCAATTCTTATGCTTGCTGCCAGAAAATCGGGCCCCTGGTTGGTATTTAAAGCGCCCGGATGGATGATCTCGAAGGTTTCGCCGCCGGGTAGTTGAAGTTGGTTTTTATTGAAATATTGGAATTGCCAGATAAACTGGAGCAATCGTTCGGTCATGGTTACGTTACATTTGAAGCATATACGAAATTTCCCAACAGACGTATTGCAGCATAGTAATTTTAATACAGAAAAGAGAGGTGCTGAAGTAGTAAACAGGAGATCAGCAAACAGCGGCAGCCTCGTAACTTTTACCATCCATATCGTACCAGGTGATATCTTCTATCTCCTGTTCATGACGCAGCAAGTAATTGATCGTAATTGCTACATGCCTGAGGGTTTGCAGTTGATATTCTCCTGAGGTGGCTATTTGCAATTCCCACAGGCCGCTTTCCCTGATACATACGCTAATCGTAACGGGCATCGCTTCTTTTGCCCAACTATAAGAAAATTCGAAATGGTCTTTTTTAGCGGAAACCATTGGAATAATCCTGAGTTTTAAATGACTCCAGCCTTTTACAAGCTCGTCTACCAACCTGTTATAGAATTTTGTGAGGCTTCCTGTATACCTGAAATGTGCTTTATCCCAGGCCAGCAGGCTGTAATTGTCTACTGGCTCATGGTCGCACTCGCTGCCTAACCCCATTTCATACAAGCGCTTCAGGATCGCTTCATCTTTGCCACCATAGCGAATACTGGCAATACAGGAAACTGCCAATGCCTGGATAGCTTGTTCGACTTCCTCAGGCGTTTGTGGCTGGCGCTTAAAATGACAGTGGCCTCCATCTTTTACGGAATGTTCAATCAACTTAGGCGCTTCAGCCTCGGGAGCACCACAACTGATGCATACCCCGTCCATTGAATAGAAGTCTCCTTCAGCATTTTCCGGATGCCTGTCCGGAAACTTTTTTCCCAATAATGCCATGGGGAGAATTGTTTAGGTTTAAACAATGGTTATTTCCATTTCCAGCTGAACTCCTGCACAAAAGGCACCGATAGTTTTTGGCTTACTTCCTGCAATAGCTGCCGTACGCCGACTACATCTTCCAGTTGTTGCTTAGGCATGATCAGGCCACCGCCGGTACTCATTTGTATAATGAAAAGGTCTTGCAGTTCAATAATCTTGCTAATGGTGGTGAGTAATATTTTTACTTCACTATTCGAATCATGGTACACGATCGCATCGTCTGTAAAACCAACCTGTACCTGCTTACCAAACCTGTTCTTATAATTTTCATTAATGGACCGCTTATAAGCTTTGTGCAATTGTTTTCCCTGGAATGATGGGAAAAAGAAAAAAGTAACCGGCGCCAACAAGAGCATTAAAATTGCTAACAGGTTTTCGTCAATCAGATAAAAAAGCAGGCTTAGCATCACGAAACAAAAGATCAGGACGACCAGGGAGCTTTTCCGCCTCTTTTTAAGTGATGCACTTTGAGAAGCTACGAACAGCTGGTGTTGCAGAAAATCATTTTCATTCAACTGGTAAGAAAGGGTCATAAGGGGGTATAGCGGGTTATCAATGATCCGCCAAAATAACTAAATTTATACATCCTGCGTTCAAAGCGTGTACTAATTCGCAGCTATTTTAATCACCTTGTTCATACTTATGGCATAGCCGATGTGGTTGGTTGGAAATGAAACGGATTGGATCAGGCTCACTTCTTTAATATCGGCGCTTCCATTCCAGGTGGCGCCACCATTATCCGTGCAATAGATCGAACCGTAGGAATATCCCCAATCTCCACCTGAATAATTCCCCCTGCCAAAGGCAAAACCCGTATTCTTGTCAGTAAAGTGGATAGCAAAGATATCTGCCGGCGAGTTGGGCAGCTGTGACCAGGAACTTCCTCCGTTAACCGACTTTATTATTTTTCCCTGTCCTGAAACATACATGGAGCCTTCTGCAGATGACACAGCATAATACCCGGCTTCTTTATTGGAAGTTGTTACTTCCCAGGTTAACCCGCCATTACTGGTTTTTACTATTTTGTCGAACGTACAAACTACGTATCCATGTTGGGCATCCGTAAATAAAACATCCATCATCTTGCCGCCCAGGTTATTGACTTTGTATTCGGACCAGGTTTGCCCTCCGTCAGCAGTTTTAAATATTACATTGTCGCCTGCACAAAACCCTGTTGTATTATTGATAAAGTAAATAGCAGCTATTTCAATTTTATCCGAAGGTGTAAAGACCTTTGTCCAGTTCTGTCCGCCATCTGTTGTTTTCACAATAAATCCGCCCGGCGGAATACAGCCTGTTCCTCCGCAGGAATTTTCGCCTCCTACTGCAAAGCCCTTCAAATTATCTATAAAGCAAATATCCCGCACCGGCAGTGTAACGGTTGAATTCAAAGCTGTCCAGGTATTGGCCGAGTCTGTAGTTTTATAAATGCCGCCTTTATAACCACCCACAAATCCTTCTTTGCCGTTGATGAAGAAAACGGACAGGAGTTGTTCATTTACATTCGTATTCACAAAGGTTGTCTGAAGGCAATCGGAAGCGGTTTCCTTCTCTTTGTCTTTTTTGTTTTTCCTGCATGCAGTAAGGAAAGAAGCAAGTACACAAAACATTATAAAATATTTCATATCCTTTTTCTTTCATGACAAGTATGAGTAGTGGAACGTTGCAAAGCAGCGATCTGTTGGATCGGGGGTCATCAAAAGACCGCCATCAGCCTAACTTATTAAGCGCCTGTAGTACCCTGCTCACCGGCAGGCCCATGACATTGTAAAAATCTCCATTGATGCGTTTGATACCGGTTACGCCTATGTATTCCTGTATGGCGTAGGCGCCGGCTTTATCGAAGGGGCGGTATTTGTCTACATAGTACGCGATCTCACTGGTCGTAACGGGATGGAACCATACTTCGGTGATATCGGCAAAAGCGGTCTCATTTTCTCCCTCATGGAGGATGACCACGCCGGTGATCACGAGGTGTTTTTTGCCCGACAAGGAGCTGAGGATATCGATCGCGTCTTCGCGGTCTTTGGGCTTGCCTATGATCACATTATCCAGCACCACCACCGTATCGGCTGCCACAATCGTAGCATTGGCTTTGTACATTTTGTATTCGCTGCACTCTTTTACGGCCAGTGCTTTCTGGCGGGCTATGTGTATGGGGATAACGTCTGTGGGGAGACCGGGTGGATAGCTTTCGTCGGTATTGCGTACTATGATATCAAAAGGAATTTCAGCCCACTCCAGCAACTGTTTCCGCCGGGGGCTTTGGGATGCCAATACTACACGTTGAAGAGCCATTTCGCAAAATAGATTTTAAAGAAGATCATCGACACAATGCCTGTGAGCATCACCAGCTTTACCCAGGTACTCAGGTGATGGAACTCACTGCTGGATTGGGCCTTGTATAACTTACGCAATATATATATAAGCGGAATAATAATAAGGGCTAAGCAGTACAATGTTGACCACCACCAGTTAAAAGTAAGGACATAGGCTTGCACGATCACCATTGCCGCGATCAACACGATCAGCCAGGTAGCTACAAAGACTTTGGATACATTGACGCCCCACACAATGGGCATGGTACGGCATCCGTATTTGGCATCGCCCGCCATGTCTTCCATGTCCTTGATCACTTCCCTTACGAGGGAGATGATGAATGCGAAGCCCGCATACAGGAAAGTAATCCGCATGATCTTCGAGGCTTGCACCACACCGTCCAGCCCGGGTGTTTTGATGACCCGGTAATGGATGATGAAGCCTACCACCATCACCGTCCAGGCCGTGAGCAGGGAGATGATGATGTTTCCACTCAATAATTTGCGTTTGAACGTAGTGGAATAGAACCACAGGGCAATGACGCAGCACATATTGGCCGGGGCCAGCCACCATACCCTTGTTTTCCACGCCACATAGGTGCTCAGCAGGATACCCAGCAGGGATAGCACCAGGTGCCATACAATGGCCCAGCGCCGCCTGATGATCTTTTCCACTACCAGCCGGCCGGGTTTGTTTACCTGGTCGATATTCAGGTCGAAATAATCGTTGATAATATAACCGCCTGCGGCGATCAGTACAGAAGCAATTACCAATAGCACAAACTGGGATACCGGGATGGCCAGGGGCATATTGGCCTGTTGGAATACGGGGATCACTACGCAATAGAGAAACAATAGCTGGGTGAATGCAATAAACACCAGGTTCAACGCTCGCACCAGCCGTAAAAATGCTACCAGTAGTTTCATCAATGCGCTAATATAATCACAGAAATCTAATGTTTCGAGTTTCGGGGTTCGGGTTTCGGGTCCTTCAACGGTTAATTGTTGATTAATTGCAATATAACGTAGCAGTGAAGCCGGATAGTCGATATGTGGGGGTAACAACACGAAACTTTAAACGCGAAACCCGTCACCCTATGAACTTGTAGTATTCGTGTGTAAGTCCCAGTGATCGTTTAGCCTCAGCACTTTTTCCACCACATCCCGTACACAGCCCATACCGCCGGGCGACAAGGATATATAATGGGCTATTTCCTTTATCTCCACCGCTGCATCGGCCGGGGCGCAGGCCAGGCCGGCCATTCGCATCACTTCATAGTCCGGCACATCATCTCCCATCATCAACACCTCAGCCTTTTGCAGGTTATGCTGCCGCATATATTCCTGCAGCCTGCTTTTTTTATCCTTCACGTCCATAAACACATCTTGTATACCCAGCTTATGCAACCGCGCTACCGCAGGATCGCTGTTGCTGCCGGAGATCACTGCCACTCGGTACCCTTTCTTTACCGCCAGCTGCAGGGCAAACCCATCTTTGATGTTCATGCGCCGGTATTGGCCACCATCCAACACATATACGGTACCGTCGGTCAATACGCCATCCATATCGAATATAAAGGTGGTGATCTGCTTAAACTGGTCTAATATACTCATGGCAAAAGGTTAGTAGAGAACAAAAATAGGGAATACATAAAAAAGAACGCTGAATGGTGTAGTCCATTCAGCGTTCGTTGCGTTATTTACATTGTCACCCTGAGCTTGTCGAAGGGCTTCGACATCCTTCGACAAGCTCAGGATGACAAACCTGACTTAGTTCTTATGAGCGGGGGTATTGTATACCACGTTCTTCTGAACGATCATATCATTGATCACATTCACTGCTTCACCCAGATAAATATCATTGTTGCGGAGTGATTTGATCCATTGTTTGAAGCGTTCCAGTTTACCTGCGTCATACTCAAACTTCTTCAGGTCTTCTGCAATAGCTTCTACATTCAGTTCCTTAGCCGATTTGCTCAGGGAATCGATCTGTTTGGCCACTGCTTTCATTTGCTTTTGCTCTTCCTGGTATTTCTTCAGGCTAAGTGGTGATACCTTGTCATTTTGCTTTGCCAGCCACTCGGCATCGGCCTTTATTTGAGTGAATGCGGCATTGCTCTTCAGGCGGTCATCGCTGGCTTTCTTGATAGGCGCCAGGTCAAGACCAAATTTCCAGCGACGGTAATCGGCTTTCTGGATCTCATCCCAGGGCAATGCATCAGGATTGTCCTTTTCACGCAGTTTGGAAAACTCTGCCAGATCGGGCAGGGCAATATCGGAGCTTACGCCACGCAGCTGGGTAGAACCGCCATTGATGCGGTAGAACTTCTGCAGGGTAACCTTTACAGTACCGAGGTCGCTGTTGGGGTTCAACATGCCCAGGTTCTTGTCGAGGCCGATATTGCGTTGTACTGTTCCTTTACCATAGGTAGAGGTGCTGCCGATGATCACACCACGATCGTAATCCTGGATGGCAGCTGCAAATATTTCAGAAGCGGAAGCGCTGAACTCGTTCACCATTACAGCGAGTGGTCCATCGTACAACGCAGATTTATCATTATCGGAATATACGGTGGGTTTGCCATCGCGGTCTTTTACCTGTACTACAGGGCCACCTTCGATAAACAGGCCAACCATTTGCACCACATCGTAGAGTGAACCACCGCCATTATTGCGCAGGTCCATCACGATGCCATCTACTTTCTGTTCTTTGAGCTTGATGATCTCTTTACGTACGTCTTCAGAGCAACGGGGACCTTTCGGATTATCGAAGTCTGCATAAAACTCAGGCAGGTAAATGAAACCGATCTTGCCGCTGGCCGTGTTGACGATAGCGCTGCGGGCAAAGGTTTCATCCTGTACGATCTTATCGCGAATAAGTGTTACGACTTTAATAGAGCCATCCGTTTTCTTCAGGGTGAGGCGTACTTCAGTGCCTTGCTTGCCACGGATCACCTTTACGGCATCTTCTACGAAGTAACCGCCAAGGTCTACCGGTTCAGCAGCGCCCTGCCCTACTTTCAGGATCATATCGCCTACGGCTACTTCGCCGGATTTCCAGGCCGGGCTGCCCGTAACCAGGGTAGCGATCTTGATACCGCCTTCATCTTCCCGGAGGGAGGCGCCGATACCAAAGAAGCTGCCACTCATCTGCTCGTCGAAATAACGTTTGTCGATCGGCGGAAAGAAGGTGGTGTGGGGGTCCATAGACTCCGTAATCGTCTTTACATATTCATTGAAGCGGTCGTCATCATTCACTTTCAACTTCAGGCGATCATAGATCCTGTCCATGATCTTGCTCACGCGCTCGCGGGCTTCTTTTTCCAGCTCGGCGTCGGTTTTCACCTTCACGCTGTCTTTGCCTTTGTTCTTTTCGCGGGCATCAAGCAGGTCGGCATAGCGGTCCAGCGCCAGTGATTTCAGCCGCTTGCGCCATACTTCTTTGCGTTCTGCTTCATTTTTGGGGAAATCGATCTGGTCGACATTGAAATTGCCTGACTCATCTTTGGTGTAGTCGAACGGCTTGCTCAGTATCTCTTTGTAGATCTGCTCGGTTTCGAGGATACGCTTTTTCACGATCTCGGAAACGGCAGGCACAAACTGTACGGGCTCGCCCAGTATTTCATTGTCGATCCTTGTTTCGTATTTCTTCAGCTGCTGTATGTCCGACTGCAGCAGGATGTTCTTGTTCTCGTCGACATAGCGGTTGACGAGGAACTTCTTGAATACTTCCCTGGAGAAATTATCATCTATTTTCTTCGGACTGTAGTGAATTTCGGTGAGCATTTCCCCTACGTTCTTGAGTATCTTTTCATACTTCGTAGCGGGCGGCTTATCGCCTCCTCCTAATCCGAGGGTACGGAATGCGACAAACAGACCGGCACCCAGGATAATCAGCACAAGGGGTAGATTCTTTCTTTTAACCATATTACTTAATACTTTAGTCATTGCTTCCAAAAATAACGATAAAAAAGATGGGTTGTTGCGATCCAAAATGAATATTAACAATCGGTTTGCTTGGTTGTTGACTGGTTAACAAGTTGATAGGTTGACGAGGTTATTCGTAGAAAATGTGGTGAATGTGAAAAAAATGAAGGGCTTTTTTTGGCAGGAAACCAATTTACCTTAATTTTGCATCCCCAATACGGTGGTTGTAGCTCAGTTGGTTAGAGCATCAGATTGTGGTTCTGAGGGTCGCCGGTTCGAACCCGGTCATCCACCCGAAAAATGAGGCAGTGATCACTGCCTCATTTTATTTAGAGACCGGGCAGTTTTCCAAATCAGCTATTCGATCAAACCCGCCACGGGACTGGGTTTGCCAATTCAAAACAATATAAACCCGCGTCCCGCCTGCATTTGACCCCTGTTGTCTTACTACTCCTTTACTTCTCCTTTACCTTTGCTTTACTACTGCTTTACCTTTCCTATACCGTTGCTACGGGGTTGGTACGGGGCATCTATGAGGCTGCTATAGCCGCCCCACGGAGCAGCCTAACCCCCACTTATACTTCTATTAATCAGGTTTTCGGCTGATTTTGAGCGTGTTATTAATTTTCGATTAATAGAACTAAGTTTTTAGTTATAATTATAACTAAAAACTTAGTTTTGCTGCCTGCAAACAAACTTACTACCCATGAGAGCTGTGGTATGCTTATTCCTTTTTGTTGCCGGCCTGTATACGCAAGCACCTGCGCATGCATTGAACCGATCTGCTGTGGCAGCCAAACCGGTAATGATGACCGGCTACACCGATAACCCCGGGATCAAAAATGTGGCGATCGTCCAATCAATACTATTCTATACACAAATGCGTCCTGAGCAGCTTGCGGAAAGCAGCCAACAGGATGGGCGTTTCCATCTTGCATTCCTGCAAGCCCAACCGGGCTTTGTGTATCTTACCATATTGGGCAAGGCCTGGGCTGTTTATGTGCAACCGGGTGACAACATCGTTTTCCGGCTGTCGGGTTCCGGACCGGCCACCAGCATCACTTTTGAAGGGGAACAGGCTGCCACACAGCAGCTTTTTGCCCAGCTATCGGAGCTGACGAGTAGTAAACTGACGCCACGCTATGGGCAAAACAATGACCCGGCCGCCTTCAAAACAACCTTGACAGCCTGGCGACAGGCGCTGCAGGATTCGATCGCGCTTGCTGTGTTGAAGCATCCCATCAAGTCCAGAGCAGTAAACCTCGCTCAAGCCTGGGCCAATTATGCGTATGTGCGCCTTATCTATTCTGTTTTGCCTGCCCGCCCTACGGGCCTTGATGCCAGCGAGTACACCCGTGAAGCAGACAAGTATCCTTTTAACCGGCATGAACTTCTTTCGCTCGATGCTTACCGGGATGCCGCTATGGGCAAATACGTTTTCCGCTACCGGCAAGACACTGCATGGAGCAATGAAAAGATCGCCGCTAATGTGAGCAAGCTATTGCAAGGGAAAACGCGTGATCATGTGCTCACAAATCTTATCGGCCTGTATGCGCAAAAGCAGACTCCTGAAAGTCAGGCCCCGCTGACCCGGCTGTTTGCTGTTGCCAAAGAGCAGGTGCGGGACAGTATCTATGTCGCTTACCTGCATGAAACGGAGCTTAAACTTCGGGTGCTGGACAAACCACTGCCGGATTCCATACTGAATAGTACTTACCTGCTCGATTATACATCGGGTAAAAAGCTGACATTAAAAGATGTGCTGGCATCATACCAGGGCCAGCCAGTGTATATCGACCTGTGGGCCAGCTGGTGTATTCCCTGCCGGGAGGATATTGCCAAATCGGCTGCTGCCAAGCAGTACCTGACTGAAAAGAATGTGCAATACCTGTATTTTTCTACGGACAAGGACGTTACTGCCTGGAAGAAGGCAGCGGTGCAGGATAGCATTACCACCAGGCAGTATGTATTTGTTTCCAACACTACCGCTTCTTTGTTCAGCTTTCTCAACCATGAGTTCATTCCGCGCTATCTGCTGCTCGACAAGTCGCATAAGGTAAAAGCTACTTATGCGCCACGGCCTACGCCCCCCTTTCTGAACGAACTGAAAGCACTCGTAGGCAGTCTGGAAGCCAGGGTTGTCACTTTTAATTAGCCCGTTATTCCGGCGCAGAAAAATATTTTCAAAACAGTGAACAATTAACCAACTTCTCTCAAACTATGCTTCATCCATGCTTCAAAGACGCTTCTGCCATTGGTAAACACCCCCATTTGAAGCATGGTTGAAGCAACCCTGACACATGGATAAAACAATGCTGCGTGACATGAAACAGGCCGTAAAATAACCGTAACTTGCGCCCTCATTCAACTGTTTGCACATGAGCCCCTGGTGGTTAATGATCCCTATTCTTTCGGCCCTGATCGGTTGGTTGACAGTGCAATGGGGTGTAAAGCTCTTCCTTGGCCGCGTGCTGCCCCGGCAACGGGCACAATGGACAGCCCAACTGGCCAAAGCGGTAAGCGCTGAGTTCTTCAACCAGCCCCTTCGACAGCCCTTCGACGAGCTCAGGGTGACAGCAATTCAAGATGACAATTCCGGGAGCTTCCTGGAACAAAAGGTGGCCAACCCTGAAAGCTTCGAGAAACTGAGGCCGCAACTGGAGGTGCATATCGATGATTTCATGCGCCAGGGACTTCCCAAAGCTTTCCCGATCATCAGCACTTTTATCGGTGAGCGCACCATTGGTCAGCTCAAGGAGATATTCATGAAGGAGCTGGAAACCATTTTCCCGCAGGTGATGAAAGGGTATGTGAAAAACCTGCAGCAGGACCTCAACCTTGAGCAAATGGTCGTGGATAAGGTAAATGCCATCCCTACCGAGAAGATGCAGGCCGCGGCTTACCGGGCCATCGGTGGTCATGTGAACAAGGCGGCGTTGTTGGCCGGGTTATTTGGGCTTTTGGTCGGAATAATCGAACTGTTCATCGTGTTGTTCACCACCGGCATATTATAACGACCGTTCCTTAAACAAGACAACAATCTGAATTTCAAACATTAACAGTAAGCTCCAATCCACAAAGTGCCTTCATTTGCCATTCATCATAATGTCATAATCACGTCACAAGTTCTACAGGACTTTTGCGTCTAAACCCGTACAATTTTTAATCAAGCTGGTATGAGAAGTTTCCTACTATTTGTTTTATGTGCTGTTTTGTGTAGCCAAAGTATGGCTCAATTTCCCGGAGGAGGAGGTGCACGCCCCGCTGGCGCTGGTGGAGGTATGCAGAACATCGGCCATTTTTACGGCCGTATTCTCGATGGTAAGACCAACAAGGGCGTTGAAGCTGCGTCTGTGCAGCTGGTCCAAACCAAGATGGACAATGTAACCAAGAAACCTAAAGACACCGTGGTGGCTGGTATGCTGACCCGTGGTAATGGCGACTTCAGCCTGGAAGGTCTGCCACTGTTTGGCCAGTTCCGCCTGAAGATCACTGCCATCGGTTATAAGACCATCGAGCAGAAGGTTGCTTTCGAACTGAAATTCGGCCAGGGGGGTGATATGACCCAGGCCATGAATGCTGTAGATAAGGACCTGGGCAACTTCAAACTGGAGCAAGACGCTCAGGTGATGGATGCCGTTACTGTAACCGGCTCCAAGCCGCTGGTTGAAATGGGTATCGATCGCAAGATCTTCAACGTAGAAAAGAACATTACTTCTGCCGGGGGTACTGCGGTGGATGTAATGCGCAATGTGCCTTCTTTGAATGTGGACATCGATGGTAACGTGACGCTGCGTAATGCTGCTCCGCAGATATTTGTAGATGGCCGCCCCACTACCCTTACGCTCGACCAGATCCCTGCCGATGCCATCCAAAGCATCGAGATGATCACCAACCCTTCTGCCAAGTATGATGCAAGTGGTGGTCAGGCAGGTATCCTCAACATCGTTTTAAAGAAGAACCGCAAGGCTGGTTACAATGGTAGCATCCGCGCCGGTATCGACTCCCGCGCCCGTATCAATGCCGGTGGCGACCTCAACGTTCGTCAAGGTAAGCTGAACGTGTTTGCCAATGCCATGTACAACCAACGCAAATCAATAGGCTGGGGCTATACTGATCAGTTGAATACTGTAACTAATCCCAGCATCCTTACGCACCAGGATAACGACCAGGTGAACCGTGGCTCTTTTGCCTTCGGTCGCTTTGGTCTGGATTATTTCATGGACAACCGCAACACGCTTTCCATTTCCCAATCTATCGTTCGCGGTACTTTCAAGAACGACAACCGTGAAAATTATCACAGGGATACTGCCGGCAACTTCTTCGAAACGCAGTACCGCAATAGCCTTGGCGAATTCGAGTTCCGCAACTATGGTACGCAGCTGAGCTTTAAGCACCTGTTCGCCAAAGCTGGTAAAGAGTGGACAGCGGATGTAAACTACAACCTGAGCAAGAACGATAACAATAGCAATATCTATTCACGTTATTTCTCCGATGCCAACCAGAACAACCCCAAGACGAACGAGTCTTTGCAACAGTCTATGGGCGAGGGTAAGAATACTTTCATCGTAGCTCAGACAGACTTTACCAATCCTATTACCGAGACCATGAAATGGGAAGCTGGTCTGCGTGCACAGATCCGTAAATCTGAAAGTTTACAGAACATTGCGCTGAATGGTGTAATGAATCCTGAATTCAGCAACAACTTCGACTACACTGACTATGTGTATGCCGGTTATGCTACTTTCTCTCAAAAGATAAAGGACAAATGGAGCTACCAACTGGGCTTGCGCGCAGAAAGCTCCAACTACGATGGCAAGCAGGTAGGCAAAGGTGAATACTCCAACAGTTTCCCCATCAGCTTATTCCCCAGCGTATTCATCACCCGCTCTTTTGAAAGCAAGCAGGATATCCAGATCAACTACTCACGTCGTGTGAACAGGCCTAACTTCTTCCAGTTGATGCCCAACTTCGATATCTCGAACCAGTTGAGCTACTCTACCGGTAATCCGAACCTGAAGCCTGACTTCACACACTCACTGGAATTGTCTTATCAAAAGACGTATGGTCAGAAGAATAATACCTTCCTGGCTACCTTGTTTGGTAAATACACAACCGACCTGATCTCCCGCTACCAATACTGGCAGAAGTTCAATAACACCGACTCTTCGTTCGTGTCATCCTGGATCAATGCTTCCAATGCGTATGCGGCCGGTGTGGAACTGGTGTTCCGAAACAACTGGACCAAGTGGTGGGATATGAACTTCAGCACCAACGTATACTATTCCAAGATCGAAGGAAGTACGCTGACGCAACAGCTCACCAATGAGCGTACCAGCTGGTCGGCCAAGATCAACAACACGTTCAAGTTTGGCAAAGGCTGGAGCATTCAGCTGAGCGGTGATTATATTTCGAAGAGCGCCCTGCCTGTGAGCACCAGCAGCGGCGGTGCAGGCGGTGGTGGTGGCCGTGGCGGCGGCGGTGGAGGCGGTGGCTTCATGATGGCTACTCCTTCTTCTGTGCAAGGTTATATCAATGCCAATTATGGCGCCGACCTGGGCTTGCGCAAAGAGTTCCTGATCAAAAAGAATACAGCTACCATTTCTGTTAACTGGAATGATATCTTCCGCACACGCCGTTACTTTGCTTTCTCTGAATCAAATGGTTTTGCACAAACCGATTGGAGAAGAAGAGACCCGCAAGTAGTACGTGTTAACTTCAGCTACCGCTTTGGCAAGTTCGATGTGGGCTTGTTTAAACGCAAGAACATGAAGGGCGAATCTGAAGGTATGCAGAACGGTATGCAAGGCATGGGTCAATAATCAATCTGTCTCTATTTTCCCTACGTATACAAGAGGGGGCGACTCATCGCCCCCTTTTCATTTTTATGACCAGGACAGGCGCAGGAGTTGAGCGATCAGCTCCTTTTTTATTGATTCAGGGAAAAGAGTCCATTTGAAAGTTTTAGTATATTTAAGGCATAACCGATCTCCCAGAACCATCAAAACCGCTTATGATCTACTTAATAATTATTGGATTAGTCTTCCTCGGGCTTTGTTATTTATTAAGCTACATTTTCTTCAGGGGTGAGCAAGATGAAAGCAAAAGGTTCATAAAAGGGGTGATCATGGGGGTCATTATCGCGGTTTTAGCCATTGGTGGTGGGATTTATTGGTATTTTCATGAACAAGAAATAAAAAGAGCCATCAGGGAATGCGAGGGTGCCCATAATGTCAACAAAGAAGACTTCATTGGGAAATGGGAAACATCCAATGGTTTTTATACTTTCCTTGCCAACGATTCCGTATTGGTCAAATATCATGGGGCAAATGAGCAGCATGGTACCTGGTCGAACGAAGGCAGTATGATATATATCAAAACTCCAACTCCTGACACGGTACGGGAAATATCATTGCGGGTCTGTTATTATAAAAGTAAAACCTTCTATTTTAGAGATATAGCTACTAACGAAAGTTATACGGCTACCAAAATTATGAGATAAGCACGCGAAGCATGCACCAGAATGTCACTACCACGCTCCACCTTGCCAGGATCGAACAGCAGAAGGGTAATTACGAAGCTGCTGCACAACTTTATATCAGCATACTGAATAGCCAGGAAAACAGCATTGCTTACTGGGGACTGGCAGTATGTTGTCTTGACGACGTTATCGCCAATAAACTGCACCTACCCGAAAAGCATGTTTCACTGATCAATGCAACGTTTGATTATTTTGAAAAAATGGCTGGCTGCGCCGATGTGGGTGCTACGAAAGATCATGTGCGTGAAGTATACAACTACACCGAACAAACTGTTAACACCCTGAGTGATTTTATTGTCACGAACATCAAGGGTTATTATCAAAATGAGAACAACGCCAATACACAGGCTGTATGGAACCTGGTGTCACAAAACTGGAGCAACCGGGATAAGGGCAGCACTGTTTATGATGATATTATGAGAGCCCAGGCCGACCAGGAGTCTGCAAAAGCCATTCAGCAATTCAGACAGGTAGCACAAACGAATGTGTTTAAAGCGAAAGCTGCGTTTAATTTACTGGAAGCATTAAAGAAAGGCATGGACCGTTTTCACCGGCAATATGGACAAAAAGGATATTTTATTACTTATCAATTATGGACAACCAATTACGACAGGCAGGTAAAACTTATTCAGTTTGAATCCATGACGCCTGCTCAGAAAAAAGAATATGAGCAACAACAGGCGACTGCATTGCTTCAGGAAAAGCAGGCTACTGCTATTGCCGATGTTGGTCATGCTTTCCATGAGCACAAGAAAAACGCCCAGGCATTATTCAAGCAAAAGAAATACAGTCTCGCCCTGAAAGCTGCAGAAAAGGCCAGATCGGGCTACCTCTTTGATGATACCGTAAATAGTATTTACTATCAGTCAAAAAAAGCCCACGACTCCAGAAGAAGTATGATCAATTGGATCATATTGATAATAATCATCCTTGTAGCAAGTTTCTTTCTGTTCAAATAGGGACAAGTTTCCTCAAATAAGTCTTTTTACGAATATAGCAACAAAGACCAGCGATGTGGCTTTTAAATTCCGCCATTTTTTTATATTTTGATTATGACCAACCAAGCATCGCGTCATGAAACTAATATCCGTTATCCTTATCCTGTCCATTAGCTCAATTTCTTATGGACAAACTTCCCTGGTAAAAAGATACCACACTGCCGACAGTTTATTACACCTCAGCAAACTCAATGAAGCCTGGCATATACTGAAAGAGATAGAACCTTTATGTGATCAAAAGGACACGCTTTACCGCTATATCCTGTGGAGCTTTACAGGCGTAACATCGAGACTGGAAATGCACTACCGGCTGAAGGAAAAATTCGATAGTTCTTTATATTATGGGCAGGAAGCATTAAGGCTCATCGACAAGAGTGCGCCTTATTACGATTCTACTTTTGGCGACCGGCGATACTGGATGTACAAGAATTTGATTGTAGCCTCTTTCGGCCTTGGGAAGCATGAGCAGGCACAGAAATACCAGGACCTGCTATATAAAGCTTATAAAGGGAAAAAGCTCCCGGAAGGCATCGACCAATATTACAACTTCACCTTCTTTACCTGGCAGGGCAAGAACGTGTGGGGCTATGAGTGGTACCCCGAATTGGGCGATCCTGAAACGCAAGGCAGCTTCTCCAAGATCGTTTACTATGTATATAGCACCAATGCCGATGGCAGCGATAAAGATCAATTATACAGGCTGCACGTGCTGAAGCTTCACAAGACAGATAATAATACCAAATCCGACTATGTACTAACCAAGCAATTGGAAAAAGCCAACAACGAAGTAAGCGGCACTTTTTATGCTTATACTTACAATAAAAAGATCGACTATTTCAAATTGCAAAACGACATCAGGCAGGTGCTGAAAGAAAATTATTATCCTGATCCCAAAATAAGCACAGCTAAAAATTGACGGGCTACTCTATAAATAATGACCCTGAGCAAGCTGCTGTGGTCAGCCTGCACAGGATCATTGTTAAGCTTATTGTTTAATAACTTTTACCGTTGTTGTTTTTCCGTTGATCTCTGTCTTAAGGATGTATACGCCATTTGCCAACTGAGGCAGGTTATTGAGCGTGAACGGTGCGCCACGCTGTACGCCCATCAAGCTACGCTGGTGAAGCAATTTGCCATCGGTCGTATATAGTCCTACTCTATCTTTCGCTCCAAATTCACTGTCCGAATTGATCAGCACCGTAATAGCCTGGCTGAAAGGATTGGGATATACTTTTATTTCCGGCTCCAACTGGTCTTTGGACACAGGAATGACTACGGTACTTGAATTGTAATGCCGGTTATCGAGGTCCACCTGTCTTAAACGGTAATACAATTTTTTCGTCGACAGCTCAAGTGCATTACGGTCGATGTATTCATACCTGCTCACCTGCGTGCTATTGCCCGCTGCCGGCAACTTGCCAATAGTAGTATAAACACTGCCGTTGAGAGAGCGTTCTATCACAAATTCCTTTGCATTGCTTTCTGTGGCAGTGGCCCAGTTCAGCACTACATCTGGTTCTTTGCGATTGCCCCGGAAATACAACCAATTTACCGGTAATGCAGAACCCGACTCCAGCCGTGCGCACAGATCACCGGTTGTTTTTAATCCTTCGAGGTTACCTACCTGATCAGAAGCAAGGGTAAAAAAGCAATAGCTGTTACCCGGATTGCCGGTAAAGGTGGCAGACGTTCCTCTTATCCTGTTCCTGAACAGGGTGAACACGCCTCCGTTTTCAGATACATACAAAGCATATTCGCGCACACCGGTGCCGCGGGCATCATCCTGTCCGGCCCAATGTAAGGTGATGGTATCGCTTTGCACCGTAGCGAGGTTGATGCGGCTGGCAGGCGCTACTGCGTCGATGGTATTGGTCCAGGTGTTGGTAGGTATTTCTTCGTTGGTATCGAATACGATCACGGCTTTGCCAGCTACCGTGTCGCCTGTCTGCAAACCTCTTTTAGAGGTCACCAGGAAGTTCACAAATCCTTCACCGGGTTTGGGAATGCTGTCGTTGAAGCGTGTAATGGCCGTATCGTTCACCGGCAGAAAACCTGCCATGGCATCAGTGGGCGCCTGGCCGGTACGCGGATCGATGGACTTGAATATCCAGAATACTTCATGTTTGGTAATGTCTATGCCGGCCGTAAGGTCTACAAACAGCCCCAGTGAATCGCGCATATCGAGGCGGGTAGTGTAATAAGAGGTGTTCTCAGGCACCGGGAAGGTATACTTTCCAAATCCGAAGCTGCCGAGGCGTACGCTGTTGATGTTGATATTGGGATGTACGGGCAGGTTGACGTATACGTTTTGAGCTGGCGCTGTAGCAAACTGCGGATTGTTCTCAAAGCGGATACGGTATTCCAGCCGGTCATTGATCGACACCCATTTGGGTACTTCATACCCTTCAGGCCCCAAGATATCATTGGGGTCGGCTGAGTGCACGCCACGGATGAACCATTCGAGGAAGTTGGTAATATCATCTAATATGCTGCCCCCCTTCCCACGCTCACCACCGGTGCCGTGCCCACCGTTCTGATTGCCGCCATCGTCGCATTGGGCGCTAACAGCAAGAGACGCTGTTAGCATCAGCAATGAGAACAATACTTTTATGGTAATATTTTTCATATTCAACCTTTTGTTCTTTTTTGTCTTCTACTCAACCATCGATGGTTCCAATTAAAACGAATTTCGAATTGCTTTTTAGTTCACTCTCACTTAATGAATCTTCATATCCAATTAGTAGCATTCCTCCATTCACGCTTACTCCTTTTGTACTATTAAACGAACCTTCCTTAAAACGAGGAGTTAACAGTAATGTATCGCCGGTTACACCATCGAAATTCAGTATATAATTGGCCTTAAATACCAGAAACTGATTTGTAAGGATTGACAGTATTGTTCCCTGAATTACATTTTTCCCATCAGGGCTTTCAAAGTCCCAGGGTTCAGCTACAGTAATTGTATACGCCTTATCATTCATAACGCATCTATCTTAACGGTTGCGAATTAATCACCTTAACCTTGACCTGATCAGTAGTCATAAATTCAGACCCTTTGCCAGGCATTCCGTAATTGGGTGTTACTTTGGTACCATTTCGCACCATCGTTGGATTGTTTACTATTTCAAATTCAACTCTTATTGTCGGAGTGTTGGGCAAAGCTAACCTCTCCTGTGCATGTGCTGCTGATTTATACACATCTTTAGTGAAATACGTTTCACCAGGGTTTCCTCCTCTTAGCATTCCTGTCTTTTGGATTGCCTGCAATTCTCCCTCTGTCATATATCTATAGCCTCTTACTCCTTGCTGAGAAATTTCTTGCACTCCCTGTTGTACACCTTCGCGTGCAAGTTTACCGGCCACCTTGGCGCCTGTTGCTCCCCAACCAGCAAAAGGTATCATACCTGCTGCACTGAGCGCCGCATTTACCTTGTCGCCTTGCATTAAATAAATGCCGGCGTTGAGACCATCAGCCCATTCACCGAAAACCGGTACCAATCCTATGACATCGAGTCCCCATTGTGCACCACGTATCCATTTATTGCACCAATCGATCTTAAAAGTCCCATACGGATCGATCATTGTAGTGGGCATATTGCTCACATACGCATACATGCCCATACCATCTATATATCCCAATGGGTCGCGTTGCAGGAAATGACCTGTTACCGGGTCGTAATGGCGGGCACGGTAAAAGTATAGCCCGGTTTCCGGTTCGTACTGGCGGCCAGTAAAGGTGTAGTTATTGCCAATAGCTGAAGTGGCTAACGCTGCATAATTTTCATCGTAAACGCTTACTTTACCAAAAGCGTCATATTCATACCGTTCTACCACTTTACCGGCTGCGTTGGTCACTGCCACCACCGAACCAATATTATTAGTATGATAATAATAACGTGCGCCCAGACGCTCCATCGTTACCAGGTCATCCATCCAAGTTCCCCACACATAACTGGCTTCCAACTCTCCTGTTCCGTTGTATTCTTCTATTACCTGTAATCCATCATAGTAATATTGGGTAGTCTTGCCACCTGCAGTTTTACTTACCCTTCGCCCCATTGCGTCGTACGCATAAGTTGCCGTAGCGCCATTATTGACAGCCGTAAGACGATTTTCCGCATCATACGTATATGTAGTGGGCCCGGCAGCAGTACGGTTGCCATTATCATCATAGGAAAATACAACAGCGGCAGTATTGGTTAGACTGCTATAAGCATTCATACTGTTTACCGCATAGGTAGCTGCTGCACTGTTCTGTTGTGTCTGCGACCGGTTACCTACTTTGTCGTATGTATAACTGTTCTGAACTCCGCTGCCTTTTCGGAACTGCGTGAGCTGATTAAGTTTATTGTATTGGTACTGCTCAGTATTTGCAGGACGATGACGAAACTGGGCTTCCAGAGGATTGTTCTCTGCATCGTAGGAAATACCAATATCCACAAAACGGGAGGGATTATGCCGCAGGTCGGTAAGCAGACCATTGCTGTTGTACGTCATAACCGCACCTGTGGCATTACCCAATTGCTTACTCATTATCCTGCCTGCCAGGTCATAATCGAGATCAATCAACACAGTACCTGCATCCGTGACGGTATTGAGCTGGTCGCGCACATCCATCTGCCGTTCCACTGTCTTGCCACTTGGGTATACGATCCGCCTGGTGCGTGCGGCAGCATTGTATACATAGCCAGTAGTTCTACCATTATTAGTTTCGCTGGCAAGTCTATTAGCAGCATCGAAAGTAAATTGAACGGTTGCCTGGCTATTACGGGCCTTAATTATATGCCCAACCGCATCGTATGCAAAACTGTCTACTCCCACAGGATAGTTGTTCGCCACAGGGCGATTCAGTTTATCGTATGCATAGGTAGTTACCCGTCCTATCTGGTCAGTACGGGTAAGCAGATTACCGACCACATCATAAGTAAAGCGTCGGGTGCTGTTGTCGGCATATTGTTCAACCGTATTGCGGTTCAGCTTGTCGTAAGTATAAGTAGTGGTCTGATTCTTAGCATCGGTTATCGTCAACTGATTACCAATCTTATCATAGGTATAAGCAGTAATATTCCCAAGAGCATCTGTCGTACTTGTTTGCCGGTTCATGACATCGTAATCATAGCCAGCAGTATTGCCATTCCGGTTTTTTGTTTGTACCAGGTTATCGTTCTTATCATACACGAACGACTGTGCATGTCCCATCGCATCAGTCTTCGTCACCAACCTGTCGAGCACGTCGTATTGCAGCATGGTAGTATTGCCTGCACCGTCTGTTTCGGTGAGCCTGTTGGAATTGGCGTCATATGTGTAGACCGCCACTTGCCCCAGTATATCTGAAATACCTGTAAGCCGGTTCAGGGCATCAAATGAGTAGTTAACCGTATTACCATTGGGATTTTGCACCGTAACACGGTTGCCATTACCATCATAACCGTACCGGGTGGTTTCTCCAACAGCATTGGCCTCGCTGATCAGCCGGTTAAGGTGATCATACTGGTATAGTGTAGTGTGCCCATTACCATCTGTCGCGGCTATTACATTACCCGCAGCATCATAACCCCGGCGGGTAGTATACCCCATCGCATCTGTTACGATCAACGGCCTGTTGTGCGCATCGTAGATGTAACTGGTGGTATTGCCCCGGGCATCGGTTATTGACGAGATGTTGCTATTGGCATCGTACGTATAAGTCGTCACCTCATTCAACGCGTTTGTAGCTTTCGTTACGCGGTTCAACGCATCGTAGATATAGGTTGCCGTATTATTGAGCGGGTCTTTCTGTGATAGCAAATTACCCCAGCCATCTCTTGTAAAGGTCCACACGCCACCATCGGCGTTGATGATGGTAGCTACATAGCCATAGGAGTCGAATGTATAAGTTGTGCTGTTATTCCTGCCATCAGTAACTGCCGTACGATCACCCTGGGCGTTATAGGTAGCTTTCGTAACAACATCCAACGGGAAATGGGTTTCAGTAAGATTACCACGATCATCGTAGGTGTAGGTAGTTTTATTACCGTTCTTATTCGTAATACTGGCTACCTGACTGAAAGCAGTGTCGTAAGTATACAATATCGTTTTGCCTAGTGCATCTGTTTCCGCCAGCAGGTTGCCTTTTACATCGTATGTGAATAAGCTGGTATTGCCATTAGCATCGACAATCTTGTTGATATTGTTATCGGGATCATATGTAAATGTGTTCTTAAACCCGCAACAGTTGCCGCTTCTTTGTACCAGCCTGCCCTGCTCATCAAACTCAAATACGGTAACCACCTGCTGGCTGCCATTCTTGAGGGTGGAATAGGTCTTACGTTGCCCGCTGTTGTAGCTGATCGTTTGCTCCTGTTCGCAGGATATCAGCTTGATCACAGCATTACTGCTGTTGTATACCACATTCAAGGCATTGCCATTTCGATCGCGCGTGCTGCTGATGGCCCGGTTGATGGCATAGTTGTACGTGGTCGTATTACCCAGCGGGTCTTTAACGGTGGTGAGGTTGTTGGAGGTATTATAGAAATACTGCAGGGTGCGGGCGGGTGTTGCCGCCTCAGCTGTAATGCCGCTCAGGTGGTTGTTGCTCCAGGTAAAGCGCAGCACACGTTGTGCGCCGTCCGTAATGGTGGCGATACGCCCCTGATTGTAACCCAATACCAACTCATTGCCATTCCGCTCACGAATGCGGGTGAGCTTTTTATGTGCTCCATCCTCAAAAAAGTAGGTCGTCTTCTCTTTGGTCACCAACTTATACTTGCCGGCTTCGTATTCCGAGAACTGATCAAATACGCCCTTTGGTGCTTTGAAACCATTACCCGTGGTTTGGAAAAGGTCTTCGCGGCCATCGCCCCGGTACAGTACAATACCCAGGCTATCGGTTTCATAATACCAGTTGTAGGTAAAGTTCCAGCCATGTCCAAAGCCACCATCCCAGTTGCGGTCTGAACTGTTATAGATAAAAGTTACATCCAACGGCAATCCTCTGCCGGGGATCAGCATATCCTGCCTTTTGCTGAAAAGGCTGCCGGTATAACTGTTTACCTGCCATCCCGCAGGGCCTTCAATGTTGGGCCTGGTCACATTTTGCGCCTCACTGTTGGCGGCAAGCACCAGCAGCAGGGGCAGCAATAACCATAGCCAATGTTTTTTCGTGTTCATATCTTGATGCCTGGTATAGTTAGTTTATTCAATCAGGCGGAACCGCAATCCCGCACTCACTGTTAATGCCTGTGTATAAATAGTAATCGACCCCGTGGCGCCCGGCCTCAATACATTATCCGGCCCGCCCTGTTCTTTAAACTCGATCAACAGTTCCTGTAAGTTGTCGATGATGGTTTCCGACAGGAACGACACTGGTGTGCCTGCCATGCTCACCAGCATCCTGGTAGGAATGGGAATATCCACATTACCCGAGTTGCCGAAGTTGATCGTCATGGGGAATACGCGGCGTGTGCGGGTTGAGGCGGGATATTGTACATCAACACCCAGCAATTGCTCTACGCCCACATTCACCACATTGCAATAGAATCCACCACCGCTGCTGCCTCCACTCAATCCACCACCCGATCCGGCTACTACCGTGAAGCCATCAGCCAGACTGGCATTCTGTCCATTGGGTTTGCTGATCCTTACATCGTATACTCCCAATCTGGCGCCCTGCAAGTTGAAAGTGGCGAACAGCGAAGTGCTGTTGATCACTTTCACGGAGGTAGCAGTGACCACGCCCAGTGTGGCATCATTCAACTGCACCGTCATACCATCCTCGAACTTGGCTCCCCGGATCTTAACCGTTACCGTGCCCGTGTTGCCTCCTTCTTTGGCAGCCACCTGTTGCACTTCAAAGTTGATCTTGCGGGCCAGCAGTTTTACATCCTGTGCGCCATTAACCGGGCTGGCGCCGTAGGCCAGTATATAGTAGGTACCTTTTTGTGCAACGGGAATAATAATATCCTGGTTGCCGCTCATGGCATTGGGATAAGCGAGGTCATGCACTACGCGGGTCGGCATGCTGTCGTACCTAACGTACAACTCATTAACACCCGTTATGGAATCACCTTTCAGGGTAACCATGACGGTTTCTCCTGCCAGCGAATCGGGGATATCCAGGCGGTAATACAGTTCATCGTCCTTTTTCAATACATCTGCCGTGAGTATGGAGACCGGTAATTGCTTCACTGTTACGGCTACTGATTCGGTTCCGATACCTGCATTGTTCAACTCATCGCTCTCGGGGAAATCGTTCAGCAGGTCGGCCCTGGTGATCACATAATAAGTGCCCGGTGTAATGCCTTTCACTTTGAAGCGTGCAGACCGGTTCAATTCTGCCAGCGGAGCCAACCTGATGCCGGACACAGGGTTTGCAATCAATACATCATCATTGCTCCACAAGGAATCGCGTGACAGGTAGATACCTTCGGCAAACTCACCTGATGCAGGGTTCTCACCAATATTGGCAAGCGTCCATTGCACGGTTACCGAATCGCCGGTTATCACTTCAGCGGGCATGATGACGTTCTTAACGATCAGGTCTGATGGTTCTGCCTGCGTTATAAACAGGTTGCCGGCTACTGTAGTATTGTTTCCTTCGCCCTCGTGCTCATAAATAACATCGTTCACATCTGTTTTCAGCAACAGGAAGTAATTGCCCAGGGCGGTAGCTGGTATTTTAGTCATCAGGCTATCCGAATAGGAAGCGCCGGGCGCCAGGTTGCCACGATGGGCCGCCTGACCAAGTAACACATCGTTGTCATCCAGCACCGCATCACGCGACAGGTAGAAGCGGTCGGTCCAGCCGGTAAGCGCCGTACCTACTCCATTGTTCTTTACCGACCATTGCAGGTTGACAGGCTGCGATGCATTGCTGACGGAAGGTGCAGTAACCGAAGTTACTACCAGGTCCGGCGGCGGTGTAAGTGTCACCTCCAGCGGTTTCACCACGCCGTTCACATCCCGTATGATCTTGTAGTTGTTGTGCCGTACACGGTCTTTTTGCAGGTCGGTATGGTCCGACACCAACAGGAGGTAGTAGGTACCGGAAAAGCCATCGGGTATCTTAAATTCCAGTTGTGTACTGTAGCTGCTATCTTTCTGCAAAGGCCCGTAAATGATCTTATCGGTAATGAATTTATCCTGGGCATCCCATACGGTATCTTTCGAAATAAAGATACCATCATACCAATATCCATAATAGTAACCTGTGACGTTGCTCAGGTTCTTCACTGTCCAGCTTACACTGGATAGTTTACCCGACCCCACCGAACCGGCAGCATCTACTTGTGTCACGGACAAGTCGGCCGGCCATTGCTGCATAGCTACTACTGTATTGCTCGCCCGTATATTATTTGCTTCGGAGCCGGCCTCATAGATCGCATCGTGCGCATCGGTAAATACGAAGAAATACAGGTTGGCGATATAATTCTGCAGATCAGCAAACAACTGCATATTCAACAATACGGAATCCTGCACTTCGTATGATGCATTCTTCAACACGCTTTGGACACGTTCTGTTTCTTTTACCAGTTTGGCCTTGGCAGGATCCCACTGGGGTTCAGTGGATATATATATCCGGTCGCGCCAGGCCTTACCTACCAGATCTGCTGCTCCTCCATTCGACACCTTATAATTAATGCCCAAATACTGGCCTGAGGTAAGTATGTCGGAGCCCAGCGTCACCTCGCTTACGATCAGGTCGGGATAGGGTGAAGCAGTTACCTGTATCGTAGCTGGCGTAGCTATGTTGTTGTTTTCATTCGACTCATAGATCGCATTGGTATGATCGGCCCTTACGAATACATAGTAAGTTCCGGAAAGACTGTCGGGCAGTTTTATGGATTGCTGTTTCGTGATCGCAATGCCCCGATCTATCGTACCTGTGTGGCTCAATACACCTGCGCGTATGCTTTTTGAAACATCCAATACCGGTTGACGCGACAGGTATATATCGTCCTGCCGTTGGATGGCCGGCACCTGGGTCAATCCTTCATTCTTTATTGTCCAGGTTACGTCGATGGTATTGCCTGAAGCGGCCGTAGCAGGTACCGTAACATTGGAAACGATCATATCTGGCCTTACTACTTCTATTTGTTTTCTCAGAACGTTGTTGTCGTCATGCTGGTATTCAAATACAGTGTTACCCAAATCGGTGATTACATAGATGTAGCAGGTTCCGTAGAACTCCTCCGGTATTTTCCATGACCCGGCAGTGCTATAAATTTCATCGGGCATCAATATCTGGAAGATGCCTGGTATGCAAAATCCACTTCCACCACTGGCGCTGGCAAAACACTCTGGCTTTCTTTCCCATGGCGGTACGCCATTGCCCAGCCGCACTGCACGGTTATTGAACACAGGATCTTTTGATATAAATACGCCATCGGCCCATATTGCCTCTTTTTCAACCGGCTTGTTGGGTCCCTGGTTCAGCACCGTCCAGCTTACATTCAGGTATTCCTGCTGTCCGATCGTATCGGGCGCATTGATATCCGTCACGATGAAATCGGGCGTTGGCTTCAGGAATATTGTCAGCGAATCGCTGGCGCGTACGTTGTTGTTTTCGAAAGTAAACTCATATACCTGGCGGCCTGCGTCGGTGGCTACATGCAGGTAATGTTTGCCAAACACCTGGCTGGGCAACCGTACCGCTATTTGTTGTGTATAGCTACTGTCAGGGAGCAGCGGTCCGGTTTTATGGGCCACTCCTACCTGAATGGCGTTGGCAGAATCCAATACCTGCTCTGTGCTCAGGTAAACAACATCCCGCCATTTGGAATCTGGTTTAGTGGCGCCAGCACCCTTATTCTGTACCTTAAAGGTTACCTGTATGTCATCGGCAGAGAAGGCATCTCCTACTGTCACTACAGAAGTCACCTGTAAATCGGGCGGTGGCGTGAGGTTGATAACCAGCGGTCTGAAGGTCATGTTATCTGTTTCGTTCAACTCACTCACCTGGGTATAGCCATCGGTCTGCACAAAGAGGTAATAAGTACCTATCAGGTTTTCGGGCAATTGTACGGATATCGTATTAAGGTATGCCTCGCCTGGTTGCAGGGTACTCACGTTGGCCTTGCCACCGACCAGGTCATCGATGCTTGGGTTGAACACCGTATCGGCTGATATAAATACTTTATCATACCAGGTAATTTCTCCGGTACCGGCGTTGCCCGCATTCTTCACCTGCAGGGCCACATCGATCGAGCGGCCCGAGAATGCCGAAGCAGGCAGCAGGGCATCCTGCACGATGAGGTTGGGCAGGTCGCTGATACTGAAGCTCATCACGGCGCTTTCCGTGCTGCGGCAGGAGTTACGGGCCACCACTTTCCAGTTGTATACTTTACCAGGCGCCAGGCCAGGCAGTAAATGCTGATCGATGATATAGCCGATCTGCGTAAGGTCTTTTTGCGAAGGCTCAGCAGGTACGGGATCACCACTTCCCCATATGTACAGGTCGTATACCAATGCGTTGGTTGCAGGCGCCCATGATATCGTAATGGGTATTTTTTGAATGGTCGTATTGTTGGCCGGGATTATGTTGGTGATCGCTCCGGGTGTAACAGGATCGATTACCTGCACTGTAACGGAAGTGCCGTCCGAATTGCCACAGGCCGCTTTGGATACTACGGTGAGTGTATAGCTGCCCAGCGTTGTCCAGTTAACCGATACAGACGTTCCTGTAGTAGCAGATAAAGTGCCGCCTCCAGACAATTGCCATTCGTAGGTGGTACCCGCAACAGCTGGCACACGATAGGTTTGACTACCTATGCACACACTTCTGAACCCATACACTGTATCCGTCGCCGCCGGGAGGGCGCAGAAAGTAATTTCTTCCGAAGCCGGATGATAGTTGGATGTGCCAGCTTGTGCGGCTCTCACACGTATCGGACCGGCGCCAGTGATCTTTAAGTGATTGCCCTGCAGTGTACCAAATCCTTCCTGGATCGAATAAGTAAGGGGCAGTAATGCTGAGCTTTGAGCGTTTATGGTAACTACCGTTCCTGCAGCAGCATCGTTGATAGGAGCGAATGCAATTGTTTGAATAGCCTTGTTCACGGTAAAGGTCTGACGGGCAGAGGCAGGATTGTACATTTCATTGCCCGGGTGGTATGCTTCGATGGTAACAATGCCTGCACCGGTGATGATGACCGTGTCGTTTTTCAATACAACAGGTCCGGTAATGAGGCCAAACTGAACAGGCAGTCCCGAAGAAGCTGTTGCCTGCAAACGGAAGGCACTATCACCAAAAGTCTTATTGCTGGATAATGGTTCGAAAGTAATGGTCTGGCTTTGACGTGGTGCAGCCAGTACCTGGAAGCTGGTGGTAGCAGTAACCGGCAGGTACCACTCATTACCAGCTTGAGTGGCTGTAACAGTCACCGTTCCTATAGTGCCACCCAACGTTATTGTATTGCCTTGTAAAGTGGCTACTCCGTTGGCAGGCACAGTTTGTATGCTATACGTAAGGGGCAGGCTCGATGTGGAAAGGGCATTTATATTGAAGGGGGGATCAATGACTGAAGGTGTTGCGATGGGCGAAAAGCTGATCAACTGATTTGCCTTGATGATATCGAACGTATCTGCTACGTCTGTGGCAGCCAGGTAGTTTTCATTTCCTGCCTGACGGGCCGTGATGATCACAGTGCCCAATCCACTAATGGTTATTGTGTTGCCTGCAAGTGATGCAATACCTGCCGGATTGGTAATGATATCCAATGTTACAGGAAGTCCTGAAGATGTGACTGCTCCTATATTGAAGGAACCTGAGCCATATTGCTTATCCGTAGTTCTTTCAAGGCTGATGAGTTGAGTTGCTTTTTCAATTACCAACGTATCATTTGCTTCTCCTTCATAGTTGTTGCTGAAGATACTACCGTTTACGCCATAGCGTCCTGCATTGACAGGGGCAGTGGAGCTACCATCGAACAGATAACGCACCGGCAATCCCGCCGGAGTGGTAACAGCATCCGGTCTCTTGGATGTTCCATCATAAGTATGAGTCAGCGAGCTTAGGGTTACAGTGCCGACGGCCTTCGCTACCACGAAAGTAATATCTACAGATGCCGGTCCATATACATCATTACCTGCCTGATGGGCACGTATGCGTACTGTTCCTGCGCCCGTGATCGTCAACGTATCATTGCTGATGGTAGCGGGACCGCTGATAATACTATAAGTAACCGGCAATGAAGAGGAAGCAACAGCGCGTACTACAAATGGCTGATCGCCGAACGTGTGGTCTATAACAGGATCAAATGTAACGGTCTGTATCTGCCCTACTCCATTAAAGGTAATACTATTGGACTCCGGCCCTTCGCCACAGGGGTTAGTGTATTTGAGGGTATAAGTGCCTGCTACTCCACCAAGGCTATAATAATAATTGGTAGCGCCCGGAATGGCCGCACCATTCCGGTACCATTGGTAGCCGGTAACACCTGCGTTGGCGCCCGGCGTAGCAGACGACCAAAGTGAACTGTTGCCGGAAGCGTAGATATTTGGTACTCCAGCCGGCGGTGCATTGAATGCCCATACCTGTAAGGTGCGGGTAGTTCCGTTGCCGCATTCGTTGGAGATAGTAAGCGTAAGGTTGTATTGACCTGGTGTGGTCCACTCAACAGTAGCTGATGCACCATTGGGCTGCAGTGTGCCGCCACCTGTTAATGTCCAGGTATAAATAAGTCCAGGCGTTGTAATACCAGTTGTGTAAGTCTGTGAACCCATGCAGGTGGTATTTGCCCCCTGTATACCAAAGCCGATTTGTGGCACTTGCCGGATAGTGACAGGCTGACTGATGTTGCTGGTATCGAAAGGTGAACTGGCCAGTATACGGATACGGAAACCTGTTCCCTGGAAGTTGGCAGGTATGGTAGCATTGATAGTGTCCGACTTATTGCTATTCAGTGTACCGATAACAGTAGGATTGGAAAAGCTACCACTGCTATTGGACAGCTGCGCTGTAAAGATGTTGTTGGAACCAAAAGGTGCATTGACGGTAAAGGGAATGCGGACAACAGTACCGGCGCAAATGCTGTCATTGATGGGGCCAAGTGTAGTATACAATTCCGTAGGTGCTTCCACAGAGAAGGTGCGGGTATTGGTAAGGCTCCATTTTCCATTGGCATCGAGCGCCCGCACATATACGCGGTGATTACCGATAGACACCTGGGTCATGTCGACAATAAACGTGAGGGGATTGATGTCTACGCCGGGCGTAAGCGGAATTGCATGACCATTGCCAAAGCCAGGGTCCGTGTCGATATAATATTCAGCTTTAACGATATTGGACAAGGCTTCGCCACTGCCTATATCTTCTTTATAGATCATCTTTACATGTGTAAGCCCCCAGTGTCCATTAGCATCTCTGAAGCGTGTGTAAAGGCGGTGAAATCCTTTGGAGAGGCTCGTCACATCTGTGATGAAGGCAAGGTTGTTGATATCGGTAGCGGGGGTTACAGCAATGGACATGCCCCGGCCAAAGCCAGGGTCGGCATCGAAATAATATTCACCGCCTATTACATTGGGGGGTACATTATTACCGGCTGCCAGTGATTGCTTGTACAGAGTACGCACGACCGCATGGCCCCACAGCAGGTTGGCATCCATAAACCGTGCAGAGAGTTTGTGAAAGCCATTCGTCATAGCAGTAATATCTGCCACGAATGTTACATTCGTCAGGTCATTGCCTGGTGTAACGGGAATATTGATGCCTGCTCCAAAGCCGGGATCGGCATCTATGAAGTATTCACCTTTTATAATATTGGGCGCCTGGGGTGAGGTGGCAAAGACTTGTTTATAAAAGTTGCGTACGACTGGTATGCTCCAGGCTCCGTTAGCATCTTTGAACCGGGCGTACATATTGTGAAACCCGTTGGTAATAGCAGTAACATCAGTGGTAAAACTAAGGTTGTTGATCTCCGGTCCGGGTGTCAAAGGAATGTTGGTTCCATTATTGAAACCAGGGTCCGTATCAAAGAAGTATTCTCCTTTAATAACGTTCACCGGTATAGAAGAGCCCACCGCCAGGCTGGCTTTGTAGAATGTTTTTATAGTGGTGAGCGACCAGCCGCCGTGGGTAGTGGTCTTACCGAATTCGGTTACCTGATAAGGGGCGGTATAAGCCCGTACATATAATTTATGAAAACCAACAGCTGCCGTACTGATATTTATCTGGAAAGAAACGGTAATATCTGTGCCGGGAGTTACGGGCACAGGCGTTCCCTGCCCAATGCCGGGATCGGTGTCAATATAATATTCCACCTTCGACACCTGTTGTGAGCGGGCGGGCAGGTGCACCAGCAGGAGCAGGATACACCACAGGAAGCCAATCCTGATCAGCGAGCGGTTGTTGGTCATAAACGCAGAATGAAGCCGGGAATGGGATTACTGGTTAGTTGCCGACAGATTTCACTTTGATGGTTACATCAACGGGATCGCTGTTGCTGCCGATGGGTTGATTTTCCATGAAGTAAATGGCAGGCACCGGCGGCTGACCGGATAGTTTATAAGCAGTGGTACCTCCATACATACCTACGTCAATGGGATTCTGCGCAGTGCTGCCATAGCCTGCGCCAATAGCAGGCGAGCCTGCTTTCAGTTTCCATTGACCATCGCTTGAGATACCTGTGCCGGCGCCTACAAAAACATTGGTCATCACCACATTGGCCTGATTACCATTGGTAGTGCCAAATTGTGCTGCATTGGAGAGATTATTGGATACCAGATTGCCAGTACCTTCAAAAGTACCAGCGATCATTATATTGTTGCTAAAATTGCTGTTATAAGCAGTAATCCTGCCACGACGGATAATATTATTCTGTACGATAACCACAGCATTGGCCTGAAATACGAGGCATTGTCCCGTAGTATTGTCTCCTCCATATCCATTCCATGCTAAATAATTATTCGAGATCAGTACACCGGTAGATGCGTAATTTATATCTACTCTTACACCGAAGTTCTCCGATATGATCACATTGTTTACGGGTGCAGAGGTACCAATATTGATGTTATAATTGAGCGATATGACACCTACAGAATAATCGATCGTTGTTCCGCTCTCTGAACAAAAACGGTTACGCCTTATAACTATGTCATTGGTATAAACATAGAGGGTTCCACCATTGAAATCCAGGCCCATCACTATCGAGCCGCTACTTCCCGCCCTAAAATCAAGGGAACTCAGTTTGGCGCTTTGATTAAAAGCTTGTGTATTGGGGTTTTCGTCCAGGTAATAACCTGGTCCTATGAATATTAACTTTTTAGTAACCTGAAGCGAGTTGTATGTATTAGGCGACCCTTCAATATGCAGCGTATCGCCCGAAGTTGCTGCGTCATGTGCAGCTTGCAGTGTAGTAAAATCGGCAGCAATGCCTACAATGTTGTTCACGCGCCAAATCTTGGCAGAAGCGTTGAGGCATACCAATAGCAGTAAAGACACTACGAGGAGTAATGTTTTATTCATAGCGTTAATTTTTTACAAGACAATAAAATAGTACCTGGCCCATGACTGGCATGAACCATTACATTCACATGATGATTGGACTGGATGAAATGGATTTAAAAAAGGCGATAGATCAGGAAGGATATTAGGTTAAGGGGGGGATACTTATAATAAAAGATAGAATACAAATAAAAAAGAATTCCGGTATCCTCCCAATTTATTCCAGTTGTTTTTATGTAATTTTTCTGTTTTTTGATATTTAATAACGGCAGCACCAAGATAAAAACAGACATGAAATAGGAAAGCCGGTATTTTTCTGGTTTATTTTGGAGAAAAACCCCTATTAATAACGGTGAAGGAAATATAATTTTGTTTATCTGCGTATGCGCTTATATTATAAAACCGGAACTGCTCTTCTCCTCCTCTCACTGCTGCTGCTGGCATTCAGCACTGTAGTGTATAATCCGCCTGTGGGTTTTCAGCAGCCGGCAGGCTTTCCTCCACCCGTATACGACTTCTCCGCCAACCGTCCTACCGAAGCGGGCTTCGAATTGGGTAAACATCTTTTCTATGACCCTATCCTGTCTGCCAACAATAGTATTTCCTGTGGCTCCTGCCATCAGCAATCAGCCGCCTTTGCAGACAGCAGTAAAACCCTGAGTACAGGCGTAGAGGGCAGACTGGGTGTTCGCAATTCGCCGCCACTCATGAACATGGCCTGGAACAAACATTTCTTTTGGGATGGCAGTGTTATGAATCTTGACTTACAGCCCATCGTTCCCATTACCAATCATGTGGAGATGGATGAAACGCTGCCCAATATCATCCGTAAATTGCGCAACGATCCGTATTACCCGCAGGCTTTTAATAAAGTATTCGGCACAGATAATATCACTGTTACACATATTATGAAAGCACTGTCGCAATTCATTACTCAGTGTGTGAGCAGTAACGCGAGGTATGACCAGGTATCACGGAAGGAGAAAGGTGTTGGGTTTACAGCTATTGAACAGCAAGGTTATGCCTTATTCAAGCAAAAATGTAATCACTGTCACCAGGAACCTTTATTTACTGATTATACGTTCAGGAATAACGGTATTGGCCCCGGCACCGGCAATGACAACGGGCGATATACCATTACGATGAAGCCGGAAGATAAATATCTGTTCAAAGTGCCCAGCCTGCGCAACCTTGCTTATACTGCTCCTTATATGCATGATGGCAGGTTTGCAACTTTGGAAGCTGCCCTCGATCATTATACCGGCAATCTCTCCACAACTCCCGGTACAGACTCGCTCTTTAAAAAGAATAATGGCGCTTACATTACTGCCGAAGAAAAAAACAAGCTGCTGGCATTCCTCCATACGCTCAATGATGAGTCGTTTATCAAAAACTCACGACTGGCTGCTCGGATCGAATAACGTAACCCACTTAGGCTAAAATTATCGTAGGGCCGTGAAGGCATTGGCAATGAGAGGCATAGCAAGTTATTCCTATATTATCCCTGTTGCTTAAATACAAAAGGATATTATTTACGTATATACAATCAAAGGCTTCTGATTATGAACAAAGTACCATTGTTCATATACCTTTGCCTGTATATGCTATCCCCTTTAACAGCACAGGATATGAACCCAACCAAACGATCGTACCTCGCCTTAGGCGATTCTTACACTATTGGCGAAGGTGTTCCCGACACCGCCAACTTCCCGCACCAGGCAGTACAATTGTTGACTCAGGCAGGTTATCCATTTGACCAGCCTACCATCATTGCCAAAACCGGCTGGACGACCGATGAGCTGCAAAAGGCTATTACAGCCGCCAACCCACAAGGTCCTTATGAAATGGTTTCATTGTTGATCGGTGTCAACAACCAGTACCGTGGCCGCAGCAGTACGGAATATGCCGGAGAGTTTGAATCGCTGTTACAACAGGCTATAGGCTTTGCCGGACAGCAACCGCAGCATGTATTTGTATTGTCTATCCCCGACTGGGGCGCTACGCCTTTTGCCGAAGGCAGGGACCGCGCACAGATAGCCCGGGAGATCGATGAATACAATGCGATCAACAAAGCCATTAGCGAAAAATATGGTGTGCATTATATCAACATCACGCCCGGCACGCGGGAAGCGGCTACCGATGCCTCGCTCATTACTACTGACCATTTGCACCCCTCCGGCAAGGAATACAGCCGCTGGGCAGAGAAGCTGGTGAATGCGGTTGTGAGTCAGGAGTAGCGTGTCGGAAGTGTTGACAGGTTAAAAAGTTGACTGGCTGAAAGGAAAGGCGTTTTGCGATTGACGTTTTACGTATTTCCTGTTAAATTGCGGCCTCATGGAAACGCAACAACCATCACAGTCCCCGGTAGCTCCACAGCCTCCTGTCCTCAAATTAAGCTGGAGAGAAAAGTATGCCGGTATCCTGGTATTGATCGTCGGTATTATCTACCTGCTGTGGCAGGCCATTGATTTTTTATCTTCCAGGTCCGGCGCCTATGCCGTGAAAGATGGCTCCTTCAATATCAATACCAGTGAATTATTCAATCATATACGATCTATTATTTCCATCATACTGGCCATCTCTGGTGGCCTTTTGCTGTTAAAAGGTAAAAGGGCCGGCTGGGTGATCGGTGTAGCTTTTTTATTACTGCTGCTGATCATTGCTTCGGGCATCATGATCGCCGGTTATGCGATAGCCGATAATCAAAGCAAGATAATAGGCGGCTCGTTTGTATTCCTGCTGCTGATGGCACTTGTATTTTTACTGCTGCCATCGGCCCGTATAAAATACAAAGTGGGCAAGCGTACTTACTTACCCACCCTGGTGTTGATGTTGATCCTGGCTGTACTCTATTATTTTTTACAATAAGTCGCCTTCATCTATCTGGTAGCGCTCTTTGATCTTGCGCATCACCTCATCCATGGAAGCACGGTGGTCTTTGGGATTCCACTCTCCCCGCTCCCACTTGTCCAACTCCTCGTCTATATGCTTTTGTTGTAAAGCGGTGAGCTTATCGGCCAACTGGTCCGATACTTCTTTTTGCTTGCGGTAAAAGGCCTTCTTCTTTTCGGAGGTCAGCTCCTTGTCTTTCCGCATATCGTTTTCAGAAGCAGCCATGAGGGTAAGTTCTTCTTTGGCCAGTGCAATATCATAAGGCCCTACGGGCATGATGAGCTTGGACAAAATAGGTCCCACTTCTATCAGGATGATCAGCATGGACAGCAGCAGGCTTGTCCAGAATACGCTGCTTTCTTCACCCGCCAGATCGGTGAGCGCCTTGTTGCGTTCGAGAAAGCCTACATTGGCTTTGGCTGAAGCCTCATATTGCTTGCGTTTGTCTTGCAGCGAAGTCTTAGCCCCTGCGAGGATGCTGTCCTGCCGGGCAATGTCGGTTTGCAACTGCAACAGTTCGGGACCATATTGTTCACGGGCAGCGCTAAAAGCATTCATCTTCAGCCTTGTGAGCTCCTGCACGCCCCGTTGTCCTGAGCCGCCGGTACCATCCGCTTCCTGTACGTAGGATTGCTGCAACCGGTGCAGCGTATCTTCAATAGACAGCTTACGGCCCATCAGGCGGTTGCGCTCCGCCTCCGAGGTTTGCATCAGGGCTGTATTCTCCGCCTGCAACAAGCTGTCATTCAGCTGAATTTTCTTGTGGATGTTCTCCACCACTTTCGTGTCGATCTCCTTTTCAAAGATCTTTAGTTCCAGTGGCCGGGCAATGGTAATGCCGATCAGCAAAGCCAGTGCAATCCGCGGCACCGCCATCCAAAGCTGTTTACGCTTGCTTACGCCATACTTGCGCATGGTAGACACCAGGAACCGGTCGAAATTGAAAATGATGAGGCCCCAGATGACGGCAAACAGCAGCGTCCATCCTATGTTATTGAATATGCTGTAAATAGCATAGCCCGATGAGATGGCGGCCAGCACGAATGTAGCCAGGATCACGCCACCCAGACCGCTGTATTTACTGTGTTCGGAAGGGAATTGTTTCAGCAATTGCTGGTGGGCGCCGGAGCACCACCACAGGAAGTTGTTGTCGGAACGTTTACCACTGTCCCCGCTAAAGGAGTCATACGCGTACAGGTCATTGCCCTGCACAGGTTCTTTGGCAGCCATAAGAATGCTTTAAAAAATTAAAATGTAATAATTAAGCGATAGCGGTTGAAGTGGAACGGGAATACAACGGCAAATAAACGGATTAATTGCAAATGAAAAGTGAAAAGGGGACACTAATTACACGAATTAGACGAATTGAGCGAAGTAGTGTATATGGGATTACCGGTTACCGGCAATCATACGATCATATTCTTCTTTTGTCCAGAACGTTTTGAAGAAATCAATGGTATGGGCAGCAGGGTGCAGTTCGAGGCGGCGGTTCCGGGAATATTTTGAGACATATACTGTATCACTCAGCTTTACCCATTCATATCTCTTTGCGTCAATATATTCCTTAGCGTATTTATGGTAACAGGAATCACAAAAGGTAATTTTTTGTTCCTGGTAGCATTGATCCTTTTTATTGAAATAATATTTAAACACGGCAGGCTGGTAAAGGGTATCGTTGATATTGAGTATCGTGACAAGCGGCTCCTCCTTAATAGAGCTCATAGGCCAGTTGTTGGTTCTGCAGTAAGTGCGCAGGGTTTGCCGTACCCTGCTCTTTGAGTAATTGATGGTTCCCTGGGCATAAGTGCCGGATATTATCAGAACCAGGCAAAAACACCATATGATCCTTTGTTTCATAAACAGTATTAGTCTTTGTAAATATCGAAATCGGTGAACGTTACCTTACCGAAATCTTTTGCGGTATATACCTTTTTAGTGGGCTTTTCTTCTCCCATCGTATCCTCGGTCTCATGGCCATCCTTGTGCAACAACCAGGTGCTGTCGGCAGGGGAATATTTAAACGTCACAATGCGCGTCCAGCGGTACCTGCTGCCACCATAATGCTCTACGGAAAAGTAACCGTTTTTGATCACCAGTTGCTGATAAGGATCACCCAGGATACCACCACAGGAATAGCAATATACAGCATTATCACTTTGAGCAGCCAGGTTAAAGTGCTCGCCTTTGTCGTGCGTCAATACCAATAAACGCCTCTTTACCGGTTCATCGCCCAACCGGGACAGCGAATCTTCTCCTTTCTTTCCGAGCAGTATAAGAAAATCGTTTTCATTGTCGAGGTTCAGGTCGCCGCTGCAGGTGTCAATGATGAAATACCCATCGGGAATATGCGTAAGCACCTGCTTTACCGTGGCGACAATCGGTTCTTTTGTTGAATGGTCTTTGCTGACTACAGTGCCGGGCTTCAATGAGTCATTGGACGACACAGTAGTTGTAGAATCTTTGAAAGAGGTTGCTCCTTTTTCAGGCTTATTGCCACAGCCTGCCCATATCAACATAAGCAAGGCAGGTGCTACATACTTTTTCATAGGACTTAGTCTTTAAAGGGTTCATCGGCTTCGCGGAAATTGCCGGACATCGATTTAATGACATAACCGATACCGCCCAATATACCGAAGATGGCAACCGCCCAAACCAGTATAGGCCTGTACAGTATACCGCCATACGTGTATACATAGAAAATGTAAAAAGCAGCTGCGAAACCAAGTAGCAGGAAAAAAGCCCCATACAGGTACCCGTACCTGTTTTCCTTTTTGAACTCGCCGCCATTGACGGCGAACAGTTCTTCCAGCAATTGGGTGGCATGGATATAATCCATACCGCGGTAATCGGCGGTGAGGTTTTCCAGGACGTGCTCTCTTGGCGTACCTTCTTTTACGGCATCGATAGCATAAAGGATATTGTCTTCATTTACACCCTGGCTCATGTATTGGGCTTTGACAGTCTCGAACTTCTTCATGGATTGGTTGGGGTTATAGCCTACAAATTATAACCAATTTGCCGGTTTTCATAATCGAAGTCCTGTTTTCAAAAGCATCCATCACTTATACTTCCCCGTCCGGTCGTTCACTACCGCCACAGTATCTACCAGTACTGAATTTTTACGTTCGCGGCGTGGGGGTGGCAGGGTTCCCTTTTCGGGAGGGTATAAACTGCGTAAGCGGTCGAGCAAGGACGTGCCAAAGGGTGACCGCCAATGATGTTCGCCATTTATGCGCTTATAAGGTGTATTCCGGTCGCAGGCGACAATGCTGAGCTGGCCATCCACGATCTTCCCGAAAAGAAGCCACTCATCACCCGTTTGCAACCCTATATTACAAGAAGTGAAGTATGGCCTATCGGCAATGGCCGTTATATCCTGCCCCTTAAACTTTTCAATGATGTTGATATTCCATTTCATTGTACTACGTCCGTCATTACCTGCCGCCAGCGTATCAGGCTTTCCCACCTTGACCAATGCAATAAACTCGTATGGCTTAAGGTCTGTTGGTTTATCTATCTTATCGGAGTTATTCGCACATTTACAGGCGCTGGCTTTACCTGCCCAAGAAAACAAAACGACCAGTGCCACTAATTTTAAGTATTTCATCTTGTAAGTCTTTCCAACAGGATGCAGGAAAGGGAGAGAATACATAACCCGGCTATGTAGCGTACCGCAGGCACCCAACCTTTATCAAATACTTAACACTTTTGAATTACCTGACCTTTTTTGCTTTTTCCTGGCATTGCTGCATGAATACTGTATATTTTTCAGTTTCATTGAAGTTCTCCTGCATCACTTCCTTTGCCGTAAAATGAGTCTGCAATCCATCAATAATGCAGTCACAATAAAGATCAACATCAACTATTTGTTCCATACCTTCCTCCCTTACCCTTTGCATTAAAGTAGCCTTGATCGATTTGACCATCCTCGGAGTAAGAACAAGTCTTGTAGTCGAATCGGTAGTGGCAGCATCATTAATACAATGCTCGTACACCAAAGCAAAAGAATCCTTATTAAACTGTGACATGAATTCGAGCTTACCTTTTTTGAACAGCTCAAGCATCTCAGGATCATTCTTCAACCCATCATATAGCAAAGGGAGAAAGCAGGTACAAAACTTCTTTGTATCGATTGAATTTCCAAAGACTTTATTTTGAACATCTATACACGAACCGATTGGCATTTCTATGCCATCAATTGTTATGGTATCGGCCTCTTTGCTGGTCTTTTTTTGTTTACAACCCAAAACAAGGCCGAGCACACAGAAAAAAACAAGTACTTTTTTCATTGAGTATGAATATCAAAATGAAGAATATCAACGTATTTTTTGTTGTGAAGACTTTCGCCAGAATCTGATCGTCAAATACATGAAAGCACCGGCCATACACAGAGTGAACCCTACCAATAGGGGTTTATCGGTAGCTTCAGAATTTATAATTTGAACCGCCTCCTTACTTGCTCCAAAAGTTAGCAATGCAAATACAACAGAAAAAATCTTAAATCTATTCACGACTTATAATATATCAATTTTACTTCCACAGTTTCGGCAGGTCATTCACCACAGCTGCTACACTCATATAACCCATTACCGCTACCACAACCCAGCCGGCCAACTGCATCCAAAGTGGGTGACGATATCCTTTCATCAACCTGGTATTCATGGCAGCAATCAGGATAATACCCAGGCCAATCGGCAGGATCAATCCATTGACTACACCAGCGGCGATTAACAATTGCGTAGGCTTACCGATCCATACAAAGATGATCGTAGAAAGTATGATGAATATCGAGATGCACAACCGCTCATAGCGGGCAAACACAGGATGAAAGGTTTTGAAGAAAGAAACGGAAGTATAGGCTGCGCCCACTACCGATGAGATAGCGGCGCTCCACAACACGACGCCAAAGATGCGAAAGCCTATTTCTCCTGCTGCATGTTTGAATACGCTGGCGGGCGGATTGTTTGCGTCCAATACCACACCCTGCACCACCACACCAAGCACCGCAAGAAACAGCACATACCGCATGATGCTGGAGATAACGATGCCGCTCATAGCGCTGCGGTCTACCTGGGGCAAATGTTCCCGGCCTTTTATACCCGCATCCAGCAGGCGGTGCGCGCCAGAGAAGGTGATATAGCCACCTACCGTCCCTCCTACCAGTGCCACGATGGCTACCGAACTTATCTTTTCCGGCATGATGGTCTGCCGCAGCGCTTCTCCCAATGGCGGGTGCGCACTGAAAGCGATGAATAAGGTAAGCAGTATCTTGACTACGCCCAGTGTTTTCGTGAAGCCGTCCAGCATCTTACCGATCTCACTGAGCCAGAACAATGCCAACGCCACTACACAACTGATGACAGCGCCTTTTTCAAACGACATACCCGTGAGCACGTTCATGCCCAGGCCACAGCCTGCAATATTACCGATGTTAAAAGCAAAGCCGCCGAGGATCACCAATACCGCCAGGAAGTATCCCAGCCCTGGTAACAGTTGATTGGCTACATCCTGTGCACGCAGCTCACTCACTGTTAGTACGCGCCAGGTATTCAGTTGTGCACCAATGTCGAGTAATACCGACACCAGGATCACGAAGCCCATGCCAGCCAGTAATTGCTGGGTAAAGACAGTCGTTTGCGTCAGAAAGCCAGGGCCTATGGAAGAGTTGGCCATCAGGAAAGCGGCGCCCAATACAGCGCCACCGCCACCAAACACAACACGTTTACTATTGGAAGGGGTACCGGATCTTTTAAACAGCTGTAATTTCAATACCTTGTTTTTTTAATGCCTGGTGAATACGTTGTGCAAATGAAAGTGCATGCGGGCCGTCGCTGTGAATGCAAACTGTTTCGGCATCAAGTGGTATCTTTTTCCCACTGGTAGTAGTCACCATATCGTCTTTCACCATCTGCAATACCTGCCGCACGCAAACAGCTTCGTCATCGATCAATGCATTGGCTTCGGAACGCGGGGTAAGGCTTCCGTCATCGCGGTACGTTCTGTCGGCAAATACTTCACTGTATGTTATGAGCTTTGCAGCATGCGCCTGCTTGACCAGTTCACTGCCGGCAAGGCCATACAGGATCATATTGTTGTCGGTATTTTTCACTGCCCTGCAAATCGTACTTGCCAGTGCAGGATCGGCAGCAGCCATATTGTACAAAGCGCCATGCGGTTTTACATGGTGTAATGTTGCATCGTACAACTTCAGAAAAGCCTGTAAAGCGCCAATCTGGTATACTACCAGGTCATATACCTGTTCGGGAGACTGGTTTATATTGGTGCGGCCAAAATTTTCCCGGTCCATAAAAGACACATGCGCGCCAATAGCGATCTCTGCCTCCGTGGCAGCTGCTACCAGTTCATGCATGGTGAATGGATCGCCGGCATGGAAGCCACAGGCGATGTTGATGGAGCTGAGGTAAGGAAATAAAGCAATGTCTTTTTCAATATCATAAGGCCAAAGGTGGGTACTCTCCCCCATATCACAGTTAATATCTATTGCTAACATACAAGTTGGTTCAGGTGATCGTAGCACGCCCGCTGAATAATACTCAGCTCATGCTCCTGTGAAAATAGCAATTCTTCGGCAGTAGGAATGTCAATCATACTGAAATGTATACTATCACTGGGCCGCAACTGTGCCAGCTTGGGGAGTTGTGATGATATTACATGACCGATGCGGGGATAACCACCGGTAGTCTGGTGATCGGCCATCAGCAGGATCAACTGGCCGTCAGGCAGCAATTGGATGGTGCCGAAGCTGACACCGGAAGATACCAGCTCTGTCGTTTGCTGACGTTTCAGCGGCACACCGCGCAACTGGTAGCCCATCCGGTCAGAGAAAGGATGGATCGTAAAGTTATTCTCCATCATATCCTGCTGGGAGGTATGTGTCAACTGGCTCCACTCATGACCGATGGTGAACAATATTTCATGGGGCAGCTGGTAGGTCTTACCGGTATCTACCCGCCAGTTGAGCGGCTGGTATTCCCGGCTATCTTTCAGCAACCCGGCAAAATAGATGGAATTCTCTTTAAAGGGTAGCTCATCGCCTTTATCCAGTTTGCGTCCCTCGAAGCCGCCGGCCCCTGCTTTCAGGTTGGTGCTATAGCTGTTGAGCCAGCGCGGTACACAAAATCCGCCATGTACAGCGAGGTAACAACGGCTACCGTATTGCCATTTGGGAAAATGCAGGAGTGTATTTCTGCGCACCACGATGGGCCGCCAGGTAGTTATCCGCTCATCATCATTGAGGGTGGGCGTAAAATCGGCGCCGGTAATGCTGATGAGGGCATTCTGCTCGAACAAGATCTGCGCCCCGGGAAAATGGATCTCCATCACCGCCTCTCCCGGCTCATTGCCCACCAGCATATTGGCAATACGGGCAGCATAACTATCCATTACCCCTCCGGGATTGATACCCCAGCTACTGTAGCCAAACCGGCCCAGGTCCTGGATCGTATCCAGCAAGCCGGGCTTGATGATTGTTAAAGACATAGGAGCGTTTCGGGTTTTGCGTTCACAATCGGGAATTGGCCAGGCCTGGTCATTCCCGTTTATGTTGGGTTATTTGGGTTCACAGGGACTGCTTTTCATCTCTCACGCTTCATAGAACACTACTTCGTCACCAGCTTTTAATAGTACGGGATTTTCAGCCTGAGCGTTGAACAATTCCATGGGTGTACGCCCGATAATGTTCCACCCACCCGGGCCATTAAAAGGGTAAATGCCTGTTTGTGAGCCTGCTATGCCTACGCTGCCGGCTGGCACTGCCACCGGTTTATCTTTGCGCGGCTGTGCAATCTGATCATCCACGGCAGCCATGTAAGAAAACCCCGGCAGGAAACCGATCATATACACCCGGTAAACCTTTGCCGTATGGATACGTATTACTTCCTGAGGGGTAAGCTGCTTTTGCCGGGCCAGGGCATCGAGGTCCATGCCATTCTCCCGTCCATAATGAACCGGGATACGGTGCCGCACGGGCGTACCCTCCACAAAGTCGCCAGATTGCTGGTAAGCGGTGATCAGCCTTTGTTTTATCCATTCAAACACCGGAGCGGAAGGCTGGTAATAGTTCTTAATGAATGCGGTATCATATAAAATGGTAAGCGAGGAGTAAGCGGTAATGATGTCTTTCAGGCCTTCGAAACGGTTTTGCTCCAGCCATTGGTGCATGGCCAGCACTTTGCCATTCAGCGATTCGCTGAGGTGATTACCAAGGTCGATGGTGGCGGCCCCATCACCCATTGAAAATATGATGGGCAATTGATTCAATGACAGGCGCAGGGATAACTATATCTGTTAAAGGTATTGATTACTTTAATAAATAGTGCATTTGGCAGGAAGTCGGGGTGAAGAGGTAAGATGTAAGAGTTAAGAAGTCAGAACTTTGGACCTATCTCCGATCTCTTACCTCCTACCTCTCCCTCTTCCCTAAATGGGAAATAAAGTAACCTTCCTTTTCCGCTGGTTTACTTTAGTTTAGGCGTCCAACGGCTGGCATCAATTTGTTGCTTTCATGCTTATACACTAAACTTGCACGCCAACAGGCCTATTTTAAATCGTTCAATCAACGTATGGCGAAGAATTTATTGATCGTAGAGTCCCCTGCAAAAGCGAAGACTATTGAAAAGTTCCTGGGCAAAGATTTCGAGGTAAAGAGCTGCTATGGCCATATCCGTGATCTGGAGAAGGACGAGATGGGTATTGATATAAAGAACGGTTACCAACCGCGTTATGCTATATCTGAAGATAAAGAGAAGGTAGTAAAGGAATTACGTACACTGGCCAGGAAATCTGAAGAAGTATGGCTGGCAACGGATGAGGACCGCGAAGGGGAAGCTATCAGCTGGCATTTATGTGAGGTATTGGGACTGGATCCTGCTACCACCAAACGCATTGTATTTCATGAAATTACGAAACCTGCCATTGTAAAGGCAGTAGATGCTCCGCGCACCGTGAACATGAACCTGGTGAATGCGCAGCAGGCGCGCCGGGTACTGGACCGCATTGTGGGTTTTGAGCTGAGCCCCGTGCTCTGGCGCAAAATGAGCATGAAGAACAACCTGAGCGCCGGCCGGGTGCAGAGTGTGGCGGTACGCCTCATTGCCGAGCGTGAAAGAGAGATCAATGCTTTTACTCCCGTCAGCTCCTTTAAAATAGAAGCACAGTTCACCGCAAAGGATACCACCGGTAAACAAGTGACCTTTAGTGCCGAAGGCAAAAAGATCAGCCAGGCCGAGGATGCCGAAAAGTTTCTTCAAAGCTGTATCGGCGCCAATTATACCGTAACGGACATTCAGGTAAAACCGGCCAGGAAATCTCCTTCTGCTCCGTTCACTACATCTACGTTACAGCAGGAAGCCTCCCGTAAGTTTGGCTACTCCGTAAGCCGCACGATGCGCCTCGCTCAGACGTTGTATGAAAGCGGTAATATCACTTATATGCGTACAGACAGCGTGAGCCTGAGTGATACAGCCATGGATGGCATCCGCAAGCAGGTGACCGGCCAGTATGGCGAACGCTACTACCAGCCCCGGAAATACAAGAACAAGAATGAATCGGCCCAGGAAGCGCACGAAGCGATCCGTCCTACTTATATGGAAAACTCCACAGTAGATGATCCGGATACCAAGCGCCTGTACGAGCTGATCTGGAAACGCACCATGGCCAGCCAGATGGCCGATGCAGAACTGGAAAAGACCATCGCCAAAATTCAGGTATCGACTAATAAGGAAGAGTTGACGGCCAGCGGAGAGGTGCTGAAATTCGAGGGTTTCCTCAAAGTATACCGCGAAGACCGCGACGAAGAAGATATTACGGATGACGAGCAGGCTGAAGGTATGCTGCCTCCTTTGAGTGTGCAACAACAACTGCCATTAAAGGAAATGAAAGCCATCGAGCGTTTTACCAGACCATTGCCCCGCTACACGGAGGCCTCGCTGGTAAAGAAACTTGAAGAACTCGGCATCGGACGTCCATCTACTTACGCTCCTACCATTTCTACGATCCAGAAAAGGACCTATGTAGAGAAAAGAGATAAAGAAGGGGTGAAACGCGACTTCCGCGTGTTTCGCCTGGCAGATAATTCGATCAGCAAGTTGGTAGAGCAGGAAAATACCGGCGCCGAGAAATCGAAGTTGTTCCCTACCGATCTTGGATTGGTGGTGACCGACTTCCTGAAGCAATACTTCGATGATATCATGGATTATGGTTTCACTGCCCGGGTGGAAGAAGAGTTTGACGATGTAGCTGCCGGCAAGCTGAAGTGGAACCGTATGATCGACGACTTTTACGTTCCCTTCAAAAAGGATGTAGAGAATACGATCGTAAATGCTGAACGCATCAAAGGTGAACGTGAGCTGGGTGTAGATCCTGAATCGGGCAAGAAGATCGTAGCCCGTATGGGACGATATGGCCCCATGGTGCAGATAGGTGAAGCCAACGTTGGCGATGATGCAAGTGACGAAAATAAGCCCCGCTTTGCCGCGCTCAGGAAAGATCAGAGCATCGAGACCATTACACTCGAAGAGGCCATGAAGCTGTTCCAGCTGCCTCGCACGGTGGGTGAATACGAAGGGCAGGAAGTGGTAGTAAACATTGGCCGCTTTGGCCCTTATGTAAAGCTCGGAGAGCAATTCATCTCTATTCCCCGTGGTGAAGACCCGATGGAAGTAACGCTGGACCGCGCTATCGAGCTCATCAAAGAAAAACAAACTGCAGATGCCCCTATCAGCACATACGATAACAAGCCCGTTACCAAAGGTAAAGGCCGCTTCGGTCCCTTTATCAAATGGAACGAGATGTTTATCAACGTGCCCCGCCGTTATAATTTCGACGCCCTCAGCGCTTCCGATATCAAGGAGTTGATCGAAGCCAAGATCAGCAAGGAGGCCAACCGCTATATCCAACACTGGCCGGAAGAGAAGATTGCTGTTGAAAATGGCCGTTGGGGTCCCTTCATCCGCTTTGGCAAGAAAATGCTGAAACTGGGCAGGAAGGCCGACGACTCCAAATACACGGCTGAAGAGATGGCGCAGGTAAGCCTGGACGACATCAAGAAAATGATCGAAGCCCAGGTGCCTAATGCCTTTGCTAAAAAGACGAAGGCGCCCGCAAAAAAAGCAGCAGCCAAGAAAACAGCCACTAAAAAGGCGGCTCCCAAGAAGAAATAATTACGGATGCTGGTACTCAAATACCATCTTACCGAAGAAGAATACTTCGATTACAATTATTACACAGCCTGGTCTGCACCGGAGAAGAAAGGCTATCGCATCCGCTATTACGGGCGGGTATTCCTGCTGTACGCAGCGGTGGCCGTCCTCTTCATCCTGGGCAGCCATAGCCGGCAAAAGGTGATAGACTTCATCATCTTTGGTGCTATTGCCATCGTTTACTTCCTGCTGGTTCCCTGGCTCATTAAAAGATCGATCGGGCGACGGGTGAAAGACATCCTGAAGCAGCCCGAGAACCAGCACGTGCTGAGCGAAGCGGAAGTGATCCTGATGGATACAGGCATCATCGACAAGGACGAAGCCTCCGAATCCAAATACAGCTGGGACGCCATCGTGCGTAAAGCAGAAACACCTTTCTGTTACTACTTATATACGAACTCTCATCATGCCATCGTTATACCCAAGCGGGCCGTTCGCCATGCCGAAGAAAAAAAGGAGCTGGAACGGTTATTGAATCAGCACTTGTCACTGACCTCTGAGTTCAGTGAAGAGGACTAATTTTGTGAGTGAAGAAAGCTTCGAGCCACGAGCTGTGAGCTGCGAGCAAAGACACAAGCAGTGGACATCTTCGTGAATTCTAAGAAGCAGTTGCGATTGAGCGGACGCTGTGAGCATTCAACTTTAATCCTCTAATGTTATTCAGCTCACAGCTCGTGGCTCGAAGCTGGAAGCTTGTCTTTGTGGATTTGTGGAAAACATTTTCATTTTTTATAAACCAGTTTGCCCGAACTTGACCTTCATATTGAATGTGCGATAGTTATGAAGCTGTAAACCATGGAAGAAAATAAAGAAATATCAGCGCTGTTTCATTTGTTGGACGACCCCGATGCAGAGGTATATGACGCAGTGTCTACGCGCATTATCGACTATGGCAAAGGCATCATTCCCAACCTGGAGAACCTGTGGGAGAATACCATCAGCGAAGAGATCCAGGAAAAGATAGAAGTGCTGATACACCGCCTGCACCTCCGCGATCTGTCTGAAGAAGTAGTGGCCTGGAATAATAATGCACACCAGGATCTCCTCACCGGCGCGTTGCTGGTATCCCGTTTTCAATATCCCGAGCTGGCTACTGCACAAGTGTACCAGGAGATCGAAAAGCTGCGTCGCAACATTTGGCTGGAGCTCAATAATTACCTCACTCCGCTGGAGCAGGTGAATGTACTCACCAGCATCCTGTACAACTATTATAGCCTGCGTGGCGCCGAAGTAGGCTATCAGCATCCCGAAGAATTCCTGATCAACAAGCAGCTGGAAACCAAACGCGGCAATGCTATTGCCAATGGTATTCTATACCTCATCCTGAGCGAACTATTGGATGTGCCTGTACGCGCCATCAACATACCCCGTCAGTTTGTATTGGCTTATTTCAAGTCGGACTACGACTTCAACCGCCATACTGCCGACTTCCTGTATAAAGCAGAGTTTTTCATCGACCCGATGAGCGGTCAGGTCTTTACACATAAAGACGTAGAGAACTACTTCAAACGCATCAACGTACCACCGGTACCTTCTTACTTCAAGCCGCTCTCCAACAAACGCATCATCCAATCACTGCTGGAAGAGTTCAGCAAATGCTTCGACACGGATAAGACCCGTTACAAGCAACAGGAACTGATCACGCTTTCAGAAATAATCGTGGAAGAGCCCGATAATGACCAACCTGGTGAAGAGACTCCGCCTTTGCCTCCGGCTACAGAATAATCTTCGTGACCTCATTTCGTGTCAACGCTTTTGTTATTTACCTGTTATTGCTAACGAAGCAGCGTGATTTACACGACCTTCGGTATGCATTGTGATGCATTGAATCGCTTGTACAAATCATGGATTCACTTGTAGTAACCCGCTTTTCGCGGGCATCCGGTTTGCAGTGCTGCATCCGGTAACTAAAATCATCCTATATTTATATAGCATATAATCATTACATATTTAACAAACCAAATCATAGTGTATGAAAGCCAATATTGGACTTACAGACAAGAACGCGCAGCAGATAGCACTCACCCTGAATAAAATCCTGGCCAATGAGCATATCCTGTATGCCAAGACGCACAACTACCATTGGAATTATGTAGGTGATAACTTCATCGAGATGCACAAGTTTTACGAAGGGCAGTATGAAGAGCTGGCTGAAATGATCGATGAGGTGGCAGAGCGTATACGTATGATCGGTCATTTTGCCGAAGGCCGGCTGAAAGAATACCTGAAACTCACCGACCTCGAAGAGCCCGCAACTACTCCCGACCAGCAAAAACAGGTGCGCAACCTGCTCGATGACCATGAAACAGTGATCCGTCAGCTGCGCCAGCAGGTAGATATTATGCAGGACAAACTGAAGGATGCCGGTACTGCCGACTTCCTTACCGGCCTGATGGAGAAACACGAGAAGATGGCCTGGATGCTGCGCTCATACCTGAAATAGACTTGAACCACCATTTATAAAAAATGTGAGGCCATCTTCAATAAAGAGATGGCCTTTTACTTTTGCTAAAACATCTTCAACGTAAGGCCGGGAAATACCTTCCTGAAATTGTCGGTAATATATAGTTCGGGCCTGATCCGGATAAATGATCTTTTAATGCCTATTGAGACAAAAAGCTTCCAGGTACTGCCTTTGAAATAAGTACCCTCCTTATAGACAAGGTAGCCTATGCCGGCAGCCAGTTCACTAAAGTTGCCGTAATTGTTGACGTTATTGTTCATACGGTTGCCCAGACTGCCTTCGAGAAAAATATTGTGGTTGGTATGAAACGCTCCGGCTTCATCTTCAAGGAAAGTAAAAAAACTGCTCACTCCGAGATTGATAAAAGTGTATTCAGGACTGTATTTCAGGTAATAATCCTGCCGCTGTGGTGCGAAATCAAGGGAAAGACTCAGAAAAGGGCTGATCTTATCCCTGATAAGGCCAGCGCCAAAAGCGGGTAGCAGTTTAAATACCCGCGTTTGGCCGGGTCTTTTTTTAGCAGGCGTACCGGAGGCCTGAACGCTTGTACGCTCTTGTATCCTGCCCAAAGAGTCTTTGGTATTCATCTCCAATGCTTTCCTGATCAGTACATCGTTGTTCACCGCCTTGAATCGCTGTAATGAATCGGAGATTAGTATGATCTTTCCCAACCGGGTATTGATCACCAAAGTATCCGGAGGCGTTTGCCGGGCAAAAGCACCATACGGCAATAAGCAGCTCAATACAAGGGCGCCAATTAAAAAAACGCTTGCTTTATTCATCCTATAACCTGATTTTTAAACGCATTCCTGGTCTTTCAACCTTGATATATTTTGAAGAGTCCTGTTCTGTTGCCCGGAATCGCAACCGGTTTGCTTTTCTCCCTGTTGCTGCAGTATAATCAACGGATACTGCAGTGTCGTGTGTTGCGGGCCTGAATTCTACAGCTATCACTTCTGCCCCGATCGCCGGCTGCTCTTTTATCGCAGCCTGTGGCTGATCAGCCGTCATAGTATTGCTTTCCGTGGACAGCACAGTATCTTGTAGTATTGGAGACGTTTTGACGATAGCGATCGTATCGGCCTCGCCTGACTCCGGTTTCTCTATAACAATATTGCGATACAGGCTCTCTGAACCAGTATTGACAACAGGACGGGGACGGGCCAGAACGCCGGAGGAAAGTGCAGCCAATGTATCCTTACCCACAGTAGCCGGAGTGATCACAGAGGCTGGAGTTGCTTTGCGTGTAAGATTGGTTTTATCGGTTTGCCCCGTAAAGAGCAAGATGAAAATGATACCGCTCACAGTCGCTGCAGCCAGCAAATAGTACCATTTTTTGTTATTACTTCGGGTATGTATTTTATCCCATACACTTTCCCTGTCAAAAGGGTGTAAGGATTCCTCATCCGAAGCAACAACAACCTGCCTCAACAACTCATCAAAATTATCCTTTGCCATATTTAATGTTGTATTGCAATAATTTTTCTTTCAGCGCCTGCTTTGCCTTATTCAACTGCGACCGGGAAGTGCTTTCTGCAATACCCAGCATGGCTGCAATTTCATGGTGTTTATAGGCTTCTACGATGTACAGGTTCAAAACAGTCCGGTACCCGGCAGGCAATGCTGCAATACATTCGAGAATGTATCGTGTATCCATGTTTTCGAGCCTGGCATCATGATGCATGATATCGGAAGCCTCCGTAATGGGCACCAATGAAAAATTGTTTTTGCTCCGCAGCAACATCAGACACTCATTGATCATAATCTTTTTGATCCACGCTTTCAAAGCCGCTTCTCCTTCATAGTTAAACCGGCCCATACCGGCAAATACTTTCGTAAATCCCTTCGATAAAGCCTCTTCTGCATCGAAGTCGCTCCGCAGATAGCGCAGGCACACATTGTACATGGGCGTACAATACTGATCAAACAACTGGCGCTGGGCCCGGTGTTCACCGTTTTTACATCTTTGAATCAGGTCTGCCGACAACATCTTTATTTTATTTCCCGGGGATCAGGGCTATTGAAAAATAAAATCCTCTTGCATACATTTTACTGCCGGTAGCACGATCGATATTGTTCAACCCGAGGTTGTAACCGATATAGGGCTCAAAACTGCCCAGATAAGCACTGAGGCCTATTTTGATACCATAATCAGTTTTGCTGAATTCATTGCCAAAGTTGATGGCTTGTTTCCCGTCTTTCATGGTAGCCTTACCCCATAAAGCGAGGCCTGCATACGGATTGACAGATATCTTCAGCGGATATAATGGTTTCACCAGGTATCCGTTGGATAAACACAGTTCGAGATATTGAATATTGATGCGGGTATCGATGCCGTTCTGCTTCAGGTATCCTCCTTTGGAAGTCAGCAGGATGGCCGGTTGAAAAGTATAACGCCGCAGGCTCCGGTCGAAAAACAAACCCAGTTCATAGCCGGGCCTGAGCCGGGTACCAGGTCCTCCTCCATGTAGCTGCATCAGGTTCATGCCGGCCCTGATGCCTGTTTTCCATTTGCTGGCGGCTGCATTATACAGCAACCTGCTGAAAAAAGCAGGCTTTGACCGGGGCTGCTCCATTTTCCCCCTTGTTACAGAATCAGCAAGCACTTTATACAGTGCACGGGACGCCCTGGACCTGTCATAAAGCAGGAACATCTTGAATTGGTTGTACTTCATCCCGCCGATGGCGCTTTTTAATATCTCTTCACGGGCATTGATGATAAAATACGCCGGTACCCCCTGTCTTTTTCCATGCGTGAACTTATTCAGCAATAAACGGCCATCTTCCTTGCCGATGTCTATTTTCACAGCAATGTAATGCAGCTTTGTATAAGCTGATAATTCAGGGTCAGGGAAAATATATTTTTGCATGTACACACAAGGTCCACACCAGGAAGCCGTAAAGTATATAAACAGCAGTTTATTCTCCACCTTCGCCTGCGCGAGCGCCTCCCCGTAACTGCCATCAAAAAAGTCGATGGCGCGGGCATGTTTCATCAATAAAAGACTGGTAAAAAATATAAGTACGCTTTTCTTCATACGCGGCTTTACCTATAAAAATGCAGTCACAAAGAAAAACGCTGCCTGGAAAGAGAGAAAAGCCATAGAAGAACCAGCATTATGAGCACAAAAAAAGGAGATGCCCCCGTCAGGCATCTCCCTTGTATGAAAAGCTTGTAATATGATTACAAAGACAAGCTCCAGCCGTCGCGGTATTCGCGCTTTACAAACTGGTTGGCTTCGTCGAAGTTGGTAATCTTCATGTTCTTTGCATCCCACAACAGCTTCTTACGGCCGAGGTATTTGTCATCCCAACCTTTGCCTTTCGGATTCCTCAGCAGGTAGCTGCGAATGGCGAGGTTAGAGATCAGGATACTTTCAGTGAACGGACCAGCATAAGAGAATGGCGAGCTGGTTTCACCTTTACCATAACCGGCGATAGCTGCATTTACCCACTGAACATAGTGTCCTTCGGGTACACGCTTGATCGTTTCTTTCGGCATGGTCTTTTCCTTCATCAGGCGCGTAGGCAGCAGGCGTGGGTTAGCTCCATAACAGTCGCACATGATCTTACCTTTTGTACCGATGAAGATGGTACCACCGTCCCAGTTGCCCATGGGTTCATCAGGACCCAGTTCTTCCGGACGCTCAGGCAGCAGGCCACCATCATGCCAGGACACGCGGATATTGCCCTTACCATCTTTGCGTGGGTATACCAGGTGTACAATAGAAGAAGGAGGACAGCTATCAGGATTTGTAGTATCATTCCACATTTCTTTCCAGATAGTAGCTACACTGGCTTCTACGCTGGTAGGGAAATCGATCGGCAGAATGCGGTACACAGGGTCCATGATGTGGCAAGCCATATCACCAAGAGAACCGGTACCGAAATTCCACCATCCACGCCAGTTGAAAGGCAGGTAAGCGGGGTTGTAATCGATCTTTTTAGCAGGGCCGAGCCAGAGGTCCCAATCCAGTGTGGAAGGAACTTCAAACTGACCGCTGGGAGTAGGCACACCTTGTGGCCATACCGGACGGTTGGTCCAGCACTGAACAGTATGTACATCACCGATCATGCCGGCATCGACGATCTCTTTCATTTTACGAACACCGTCGCCGGAACCACCTGAAAGTCGCAAAAGCATTCGTAACGGAGAATGG
>JAGIBF010000017.1 GCA_017744515.1 Niastella sp. | reverse complement strand
CTTTTCAACCTTTCAACATATTAACCTGTCAACCACCTGCAACTTTGACATTGAACCTGAATGAAATGTGACAGCAACCCCGCCAAACCCTGCCACCCTTTCCTCCCAAAGCTGAAAAAATGACTTGTAAAACTGGTTTGGTATAGAATATGTTTACCTTTGCCGCCCCCCGGCGCCCACTTATGCCGGGGATCCCAAATTCACCAAAATCTAAAAAACAGATAAACTATGGCTACTAGCAAGAAGCTAAATGTTACCCCCCTTCACGACAGGTTAATATGTTGAAAGGTTGAAAAGGGCATTTGCGTCGCAGGGTACTGGTTTGGGGATAATAGTCGATGGTTGGACTTCATATTTCAGCATTCGTGCTTCGCTATTCCGCCGAAATCCGTTAGTTTTGCCGGTTCAAAATAAGCTCTTAGCATGATCAGTAGAAGAAACATCCGTGTGAAGGTAATGCAGGCACTCTATTCTGTGGAAAGCCAGGAAGTCACCGAAAAGCCGAACGACCCTTTTAAATTACTTCAGAAACATTTTGACCACACTCACGAACTTTTTGTATTTCTAATCCACTCGCTTACTGAAGTGGCCCGCTATGCTGAGATCGATTCCCGCAACCGTGCCAGCAAGCACCTCCCCTCCAAGGAAGACCTAAACGTAAATATTAAGTTGGCCGGCAACGAGCTGCTTTGGAAGATCCTGGAGCACCCCTCCTATCAGAAAGCTGTAAAGGAAACCCGCCCCGAGCTGCAGGACAATCCCGAACTGTTGCGCAAAATGTATCATCAGCTGGTTGAGACCGACAGGTATCAACAATATATAGCTGTAGCCGGCAGGGATAAGAAAGAAGAGAAGGCTATTCTGGAATTTATTTTTAATGAGTTACTGCTTCCCAATGAGGCTTTTACCAGTTATGTTGAAGAGATCTTCACCAACTGGGATGATGATGCCGACATGCTGCGCCTGCTGGTGCAGAATTTCCTGAACAAACCGGCCAGTTTCAACTTCCAGGAGCTGATCAGCCGCGAAAAATGGCAGTTTGGCAAGGGCTTACTGGAAACTGTGCTGGAGAAGAAAGAGGTAACGATGGAATACATCAAGCCCAAGCTGAAGAACTGGGACCCCGAACGGATCGCTGTGCTGGATATGATCCTGATGCGGATGGGTGTATGTGAGTTCCTTTATTTTGAAACCATCCCGCCCAAGGTTACGATTAATGAATATATCGACCTGGCGAAGGAATATAGTACGCCGCAGAGTGGTCAGTTTGTGAATGGTATCCTGGATAATATTCATAAGGACCTGGTGAAGGATGACAAGATGCATAAGGTAGCTTTTAAACCTTCTTAACGCAGCAGTAATGTGCTGTTAATAGTTTTGATAAAAACTTTTCCAAATGAAAACATTTCTTTTTTCGATTCTCGCAGTTGTTGCTCTATGGTCATGCAACAATGGTAATGCCAGCGAACTTCCGAAACCTGGTGATGTAACTTCTATTGAATGGATCGACTCGGTGAAGAATGTTGGTGTTGTAAATGAAGGTCAGATCGTAGACATCTCTTTCCGGTTCAAAAACACTGGCGACAAGCCTTTGGTGATCCAGGATGTAAAGGCCAGCTGTGGCTGTACCGTAGCTGAACGCCCTGAAGCTCCTATCGCTCCCGGCAAAGAGGGTGAGATCAAAGCTTCTTTCAACAGTCAGGGTCGTCCGGGCATGAACAATAAGACGCTGACAGTATACGCGAATACAGGCAGTGATGAGCACAAACTGAACTTTTCCGTAGAGGTGAAGCCTAAACCTACAGAGGCGCCCAAGCAGTAATCTTTGCTTAAAGCGGGAGTTATATTATCCGTTTGCCTTATCTTGCGCCCCTGTCCGTTAATTTTTAAACATTTTTAAAACAGATATACAAAATGACATCTTTAGTTGTTTTATTACAGGCACAGGGTGCAGGTGGCGGTACCTTGCAACTCGTTCTGCTGGGTGGTATGATCCTTATTTTCTGGTTGTTCATGATCCGTCCGCAAGCTAAAAAGGCCAAGCTGGCCAAGCAATTCCAGGAGAATTTGCAAAAGGGTGAAAGGATTGTTACTATTGCCGGTATCCACGGTAAGATCAATAAGGTAAATGAAGATGGCACTATCGATCTGGAAACCAGCCCTGGTAGCTACATCAAAATAGAAAAGAGCGCTATTTCTGTTGAGTGGACTAACAACATCAATAAGCGGGACGCTGCTGCTACGAAATAAGTGATTGCGTTAATGTAATATTATATAAGCCGGATGCATGTCATCCGGCTTTTTTTATATTTGTCATCTTATGGCTTTACGCATTGGTCTTACAGGCGGTATCGGTTCCGGCAAGAGCACGGTGGCCAAGGTGTTTGAAACTTTGGGCATCCCTGTCTATTATGCCGATGATGCTGCAAGGCGTCTTATGAATGAGGACGACCTGCTGAAAGAGCAGATCACGCAGCATTTTGGCGCTGCCGCCTACCCCGACGGAAAGCTGGACCGTAAATATCTTGGCAGTATCGTTTTTAATAATCCCGCCAAACTGGAATTGATCAATTCGCTCGTTCATCCCGCTACCATCCGTGATGGGGAGCTGTGGATGGAAAGGCAAACTACTCCTTACGCTATCAAAGAGGCTGCTATTATCTTCGAAAGTGGTTCTCAATCCGGTCTCGATTATGTGATTGGTGTTTCGGCTCCCGACGCGCTACGTATTCATCGCACCATGCAACGGGACCATATTACGCGTGAGGAAGTAATCGCGCGCATGGGTAAGCAGATCAAGCAGGTCATCAAAATGCGGTTGTGTGATTTTGTGATCGTGAATGATGAGCAGCGTGCGGTTATTCCGCAGGTTGTATCTCTTCATGAAAAGTTACTTTCCCTGGCTTAGTTCAAACCATTTGTTACAGGTTTCAAGATACAGGTTGCAGGGGCTTCTTATCTATGTCTTTGCATATGCACAGTCCGTTACCAGGCTGTGCTTTTTTGCTTAAAATGGATTGGGCTAAAGCCCGCCTAATGTGGGTGTGTCTTTCTCCCTGCCCTGAAGGGCCGGGCAATTCCTTTTGCTTCGATATACCTTTTCTTCTAATGCCTTTGCTTCGCAAGCAGATTTCTCACTGCGCGTTGCTGATTGTTATTTACAGTCGCGGATGGCTTCGTTCGAAATGACAGCGTAAAGGGCTATATTTATTCCCTAAAATTTCCTGCATGAGAAAATCTCTTATTGCTCTGCTGTGTGGCTTAGTACCCCTATTGGCCGCAGAGGCGCAGCAAGACTACAGTAATTATCAACAATTGTCTAATCGCGTACAGGCTTTATCCAAGCAGTACCCACAACTGGCTACTGTAAAATCTATCGTTAAGACTGCCGGTAATAAGGATGCCTGGATGATCACCATCGGCAGCGGAAGCACCGCCTCCAAACCTGCCATCGCCATAGTGGGTGGCGTGGAAGGGAGTCACCTGCTGGGTACCGAGCTGGCCATCGGTTTTGCCGAGGACCTGCTGAAGGGCAGTGGTACCGACAGCATCAAGGCTTTACTGAGCAAGACCACTTTTTACGTATTTCCTAATATGAGCCCCGATGCGACGGAGCAATTTTTTGCCAAGCTCAAATACGAGCGTCAAGGCAACGCCACCGAGACCGACGATGACCGCGATGGCAAAGTGAATGAGGATGATTATGATGACCTCGATGGCAATGGCAAAATCTCCTGGATACGGATACCTTCGCCGCTCGGTAATTACAGGCCGCATCCTGATGATGCGCGTGTGTTGATCAAGACTGATGCTTCCAAGGGTGAAAAGGGTACTTACCTGCTTTTGAGTGAGGGTATCGATAATGACAAGGATGGCCAATTTAATGAAGATGGTGAAGGTGGCGTGTGGTTCAATAAGAGTTTCACCTACAAGCATCCTTCTTTTTCTCAAGGTGCTGGTGAATTTCCCGTATCTGAAAAAGAGTCAAGGGCTATTGCCGATGTGTTGTTTGATCTGCCTAATGTGTATGCATTGATCAGCTTTGGCAGCAACAACAACCTTTCTACTCCTGTGGCTTATAATGCCGGCGCCGCCAATCAACGTATTGTGGCTGGCTACCTCGAAGCTGACGCCAAGGCCAATTCACTTGTTTCTGAGTTATATAACAAGGTAACCAACATGAAGGATGCGCCTAAAACAACGCCTGCGGGTGGCGACTTCCTTTCCTGGGGTTATTATCATTATGCGCGTTATAGCTTTAGTACGCCCGGCTGGTTTGTGCCCAAGGCTAAACCTGATACTGCTAAAAAGGAAAAGGCTTTATCGGTTGATGATCCAACAGCCAACTATTTGCGCTGGGCTGCTCAACAGGGTATTACCAATTCTTTTACTGAATGGAAGGCAGTGCCGCATCCAGACTTTGCCGGCAAGACCGTGGAAGTGGGTGGCCTCGATCCTTTTGTATTGATCAATCCTCCTTTCAAGTTCGTTGCTGATATTGTAAAGAAGCATACTGATTTTGTGGTAAGGCTGGCTGCTTATCAGCCTGAGCTTGACATACTGAACGTGAAAACAGAAAAGCTGGGTAATGGTCTTACCCGTGTCACGCTCGAAGTAGCCAACAAGGGTTTGCTGGCCTCTCATACCAAGCTGGGTGAAAGGAGTTACTGGATCAAACGTATTCAGGTGAAGGTTAATACTACCGGTAATCAATCTGTGATCAGCGGTCGTAAGGTTCAACTGTTGAATACGCTGGAAGGGCTGAGCTCTCAACAGCTTACCTGGCTTATCAAAGGCAGTGGCAAGGTAACTATTGAAGCTGGCAGCCCGACTACTGGTTCTGCTACTACTAACATCACTCTCTAAATCTGACTATTTATGAAACTCAATATAAACGCTTTTATTTTTTCTTGTGCTGCTGTAGTGGCCGGCATGACCGCGCAGGCGCAACAGCCCAATCAGGTATTTAAAGGCGCCGGCAGTCCGGTGAATCCTAAAGTGCCTATGAGCTGGAACAGGTATAATGATCATGCTGGTATTTCTGACATCTGTAAGAAGATCGCTGCTGCGCATCCTGATCTCTGCAAGCTGGAGTCCATCGGCAAATCTTATCAGGGTCGTGATCTGTGGTGTATGACCATCAGTGATTTCAAAAAGGGTGGCGATGTGAATCGCAAGCCTGCTATGTATATCGATGGTAATATTCACTCGAATGAAGTGCAGGGCAGTGAGTTTGCGCTGTACACTGCATGGTATCTTACTGAATCGTTTGGTGACGTGAAGTACATCCAGGAGTTGCTGGCCGATAAGACTTTTTATATTGTTCCTACCATCAACCCCGATGCACGGGACAACTTCTTCCATGAGGCCAACACTGCCAGTTCTCCCCGTTCGGGCCTCATTCCTGTAGACAATGACCGTGACGGCGCCGTGGATGAAGATGGCTACGACGACCTCGACAAGGATGGCCATATCGTGATGATGCGCCGCAAAAATCCCAATGGCCGCTGGAAGCAGGATCCGAAAGACCCACGCCGAATGGTGCAGGTGGGTCCTGAAGAAAAGGGTGACTATGAATTGCTCGGCCAGGAAGGCATCGACAACGATGGTGATGGTCTCGTCAATGAAGATGGTTATACTTTTGAATATGACCCTAACCGTGACTGGGGATGGGGATGGCAGCCTAACTATATTCAGGGTGGTGCTTATAAATATCCTTTCTCTTTGCCTGAAAACAGGGCTGTGATGGAGTTTGTGATGAAGCATCCCAATATCGCTGCTGCACAGTCTTATCACAACTCCGGTGGCATGATCCTTCGTGGTCCTGGTGGCCAGGAGGATGTTGGCACTTATAATGCCAATGATGTCCGTATTTATGATGTGCTGGGCAAGAAGGGGGAAGAGTTGCTGCCTGGTTATCGCTACTTAGTCGTTTATAAAGATCTTTATTCTGCCTATGGTGGTGAGCTTGACTGGTTTTATGGTGGCCGGGGGATTTATACTTTCTCTAATGAGTTGTGGACTTCTTACCTGATGTTCAACAAGGGCAATGATGATGACAATTCCGGAGTGGACCCTTCTTATCAGTTTGACCGTTACCTGTTGTTCAAGGATGCTTTTGTAGAATGGCATGAATACAACCATCCTCAATATGGCAAGATCGAGATCGGTGGGTTCAAGAAGAACTTTGGCCGCATGCACCCTGGCTTCTTAATGGAGAGTGATGCGCATCGCAATATGTCGTTCAGTATCTTCCATTGTTATCAAACGCCGAAGTTGTCTATCGACTCTATTGCTGAAAAAGACCTGGGTGATGGTTTGCGTGAGATCACTGCGGTGGTTGCCAATGAACGTATCATCCCTACACATGCCAGCCAGGATTTGAAATTCAAGATCGAGCGGCCAGATTATATCAGCCTAAGTGGTCCGAAGGTATTGGCAAGCATGGTGGTTGACAACCGTGATCTGAATATCACCACAGAACAGCAGACCAATCCTGCAACTATCGAGGTGGCTAATATTGGTGGTCAAAGTACTGTTACCGTACGGTGGATTGTGCAGGGCAGCGGGAAGTATACGATCAGTGTGGATAGTAAGAAGGGGGGATTGGTTAGCAGGAGTAAGTAGTGGAGAGGCTTCGACAGGCTCAGCCTGACAAATAGATATGAATGTGATTGAAACGATACATCTTTTTCCGGTGCTGGACCAAAAGCTGATCGAGTTGCTGCGGTCGCTGACGCCGGAGGAATGGAACCGGCCTACGGTGGCAAAACTGTGGACCGTAAAGGATGTAGCTTCCCATATTTTGGATACGCATTTGCGTACGTTGTCTATTGCCCGGGATGGTTATTTCGGTGACCCTCCGGGCAATATTCAATCTTCTCAAGATCTGATCGATTATCTCAACCGGGTGAATGCCGATTGGGTGGCCTCTTGTAAACGGCTTAGCCCGGCCGTGTTGACCGACCTGCTGGAAGAGTATTGTGCCAGGGCAAGCGCCTATATGGCTACGCTCGATCCTACTGCCAGTGCCCTCTTTTCTGTTGGCTGGGCTGGCGAGGCTGTATCGGCCAACTGGTTCCACATTGCGCGTGAATACACGGAGAAGTGGCACCACCAACAGCAGATTCGTGATGCGGTGAATAAGCCGGGCATTATGACCGCGGAATTATATCATCCTTTTCTCGATACCTTTATGCGGGCGCTACCTTTTACTTATCGTGATACGCCGGCCTCAGAAGGTACCTTTTTGCAGTTTACACTTACTGGTGAAGGTAGGGGCGATTGGTACCTGATGAAAAAGGCTGCAGGCTGGGAGCTTGTTCAAAAGCCCGATTCCTCTCCTGCCGCTCATACAACCATCGATGGCAGCATTGCATGGAAGTTGTTTTCTAAAAGCTGGAGGCGGCAGGACGTGTTGCGGTATGTTAGCATTGAAGGCGATCAGCAGTTGGGCGATGTAGTGCTGGATATGGTTTCTGTAATGGCATAAACATTTGTTTTATGAATAAAGTCAACCTTGCGGAGAAATTTGCTACTTTTTCTGAGCATTGGAGTCCGAAGATCGTGGGTGAGCTGAATGGTCAGCATGTGAAGCTCGTAAAGTTTCAAGGGCCTTTTACCTGGCATCATCACGAGCATGAAGATGAAATGTTCCTGGTTGTGAAAGGAAGTTTTATTATGGAGTTCCGGGATAAGAATGTTGTCCTTAATGAAGGTGAATTCCTCATCGTGCCACGTGGTGTAGAGCATCGCCCTAATGCGCCGGAAGAAGTGGAGGTGCTATTGTTTGAACCAGCAGGCACGCTGAATACAGGTAATGTAGAGAATGAGTTTACGAAGAAGAACCTGCAAACGTTGTAGTTCCACAGGTCTTCTCCTACTCTATTATTGCTTTAAAGGCAATACAATAATGAAGGTAGTCCCTACGCCTTCTTTGCTTCGGGCCGTGATGATACCTCCATGTTTTTCGATGATCTTACGGGTGATAGCGAGGCCGATACCGGTGCCTTCGTACTGTTCCTGTGTGTGCAGGCGCTGAAACAGGGTAAATATCTTGCTCAGGAAGCGTTCATTGAACCCTATTCCATTATCGCTCACCTCGATGCGACACCAGGTACCCATTGCATCTTCCGCGGCATCGAATGAACGGGATACTATCCGCTGGGCACTTATACGTATTTGCGGCACTATGTCCTTGCGTGTAAATTTCAGTGCGTTGCTGATGAGGTTCTGGAACACCTGGCGCATTTGTCCCTGCACGCCTTCTATCATACAAAGGTTTTCCATCTTAACTTCCGCTTTCTTATCTGCTACCACCACTTCGAGATCGGACAATATTTCCTGTACTGTAACTGTAAGATCGATCGTCTCAAATACTTCTGTCTGTGAAAGCCTCGAATAGTTCAGCAAATCTTCAATCAGCCGCATCATCCGCTGGGATGATTTGATGATCCTGTTTACCAGGTCAGAGGCTTTAGACTCTTTATCTTTCAGGTAAGAGTCTTTGATCATGTTGCTGAAGATATATATTTTGCGTGTAGGCTCTTTCAGGTCATGGCTGGCTACAAATGCGTATTGCAACAATTCAGTATTGCTTTTCTCCAACTCCTTATTAGCCAGTTGCAACTCTTCTGTCCTTTCCTTTACGCGCTGTTCCAATATGTCTGTAGCCACCTTACGTTCATGTATTTCCATAATATTGCCTACCCAGAGGCTTAGGTCGTTACTATCATTCATCATGGGCCTTGCCTGTAGCTGCTGCCAGCGATATTGCCCATCAAAACGGCGCATGAGCAGCTCTATGGAGAATTCTGTTTTGTCCTGTAATGCTTTTTGCCAGGCGGCCTGGTATGCCGCCACGTAATCCGGATGGATACAAACTTCTAATCCCTTCTCCAACATTTCTTCTTCGCTGATGCCCGTATACTCAGGGAATTGCAGGTTGGCAAACTCCATTGCGCCTTTTGAACTGGCTGTCCATACGATCATGGGTATGGAGTCGGCCAGGAATTCTTTTTGTTCACGGTTTACCAATGCGTTGCGTTCTGCTTCGCGCAAACTGGTAATATCCATCATACTGCCCAACATGCGGAATGGTGTACTGTACTCATCCTGCAGCAGGTTGCCTCTATCCAATATGTGAGAATAGGTTCCGTTGCCTTTCAGGAAACGGTATTCCACCGACCATTTGTTTTCTTTCTGATTGATGATCCTGTTGAACATTTCATTCACGCGGCTTCTGTCTTCCGGATGGATCCGCTGCACCCAGAAGCTGCGCAGAAGCGGCACTTCTTCTTTTTTATATTCAAACAACTGGTAGAAGGTATCGCTGTACCATATTGTATTATCCGTGAGGCTCCAATCCCAGATGGCATCATTTGTGGCTTGTGATATGAGGCGGAACCGTTCTTCACTGCCTGACAACTCACGGGTGCGCTCCTGTACTTTTTCTTCGAGTTCCCGGTTCAATTGTTTGAGGGTATCTTTCGCTATCACTAATTCACTGTAGCTTTTGCGCAGGCGTTGCTCGGCATCTTTCTTTTCTGTGATATCGGTGTAGGTAATGATAATGCCATCCATCATTTTTACGGCTATCATTTCATAGATCACTGTCTGATCTCCGACTGTAATGTTGCATTCATCATGGAAGACTTTGTTGTCTTCTACCACTTTCACCAGTTTATGAAATAGCCCATTATGTACCAGGTGGGGGAAATCATATTTCAATGAATACCCATTTGCGCCGGGAGAACTAACAGCCAACAGCGTATCGGCCGCTTTATTGGATGTGAGTACATGGAAGTCGGCTATTTCATTGGAGGCGCTGCGCTGGGCCCTGAATGCGATGATAGCATTAAGTGTAGAGTTGAAGATACCTGAAATGATATTATCCAGGCTCTTGATCATGGATATATCAATGAAGGATATTACTGCTCCATCTGTCTTTTTATCGGAACGAATGTAGGGAAAGACGCGCATCACGGCGCTGGTGCGGTTATTGAGCCGTACTTCTTTTTCGATAAACTTCTTTGTTTTTAGCACGGATTTAATATCTGTAACCAATGTACTATGCTCGATATTGTTTGAGATATGGTCTATCGGGCGGCCAATATCTGTTTCAATAAGGTTGATCATTTTAACTGCCGCGGGATTGAACTTGCGGATGCGCATATCGGCATCTATAAATACCTGCCCGATATCTGTGCTGCTAAAGTAGTTGTTAAGATCATCGTTCAACTCGATCAGTTCTTTGATCTTCAGCTGGTGCTCTGTATTGAGGGTGTGCAACTCTTCATTTAACGACTGTAATTCTTCGTTGGAGCTTTGGAGTTCTTCGTTAGCGCTCAGTAATTCCTCATTGGAGCTTTGTAATTCTTCGTTGGCTGTTTCCAATCCTTCTACTGCTATTTGCAGGTTCATCCGGCTTTCCTGCAACTCTTCCTGGAGTTCCAGTATCAATGTCTGGCTATCGGGTGTGAATTGCTGCCGTGCTACTTCTATGTCATCGTCGGTTACAGTATCGCTCGTTTCCCATAGTACTACCAGCGTGTAAGGACTTTTCTCTGGCGGATATGGTACAATCGTGGCATTGATCAATACTGACTGGTCATCCCGGCGGGCACGGATGGCCCTTGTTTTTATCTTCTTGTTTTCTTTCCACGCCTTTCGCACAGCAGTGTTCATGGCCACCGCCAGTTCAGGCAAGAGCATCTTAAGCATGTTGAAGTTCAACTTGCGTTCGGGCAGCGAAAGGTAACGGGTAAAATCCCCTACCGCATCTTTCACTTCATATTTTCTGTCAATGTATAGTGCTGCGTATTTGTTGTCCTCGGCCATCAAGTCCTTGAATGCTTCTGCCAGTGTGAGGCTGTCCTGTTTTCTACTGAATACTGGCAGTATGGGCATTTCTGCTTTAGGCAGCTGCGTGGTACTGCGTGAGGAACTCACCGGATTGTATGATGGATTGGTGTACGCATGTTTTCTCAATCCCAGCTTCCTGAATACTTTCCATTTGCCTTCTGCTTCTATATAATTGTCTTTCAGCGTGGACAGATGCTCACTGGTACCAAGGAACAGGAATCCATTTACCCGCAAGGCGAAGTCGAGTATTTCCAATACTTTTTGCTGCAGGGAAGCATCCATGTATATAAGCATGTTGCGACAGCTTACCAGGTCATTGTGTATGAAAGGGGGATCTTTCAATACATTATGCCGGGCAAATACAACGGTCTTCCGGATACGTGGAGTTATAATGTATTTTTTTCCTTCTTTCCTGAAGTATTCTTCCAACAGGTCTTTATCGATGTCCTTTTCTATGGATAAGGGATAGGCTCCACGTCCGGCATATTCAATAGCTGCCTCATCGAGGTCGGTAGCAAATATTTTTATCTCCAGTTTCAGGTCATGATCTTTAATGTACCGATCAACGATCATGGCAAGTGAATAGGCTTCTTCGCCGGTGCTACAGGCATTTACCCATATTTTGATTACCTCTCCGGGTTGTTTGGCCTTCACCACTTCCGACAATATTTTAGTGCTAATGGCTTTATAGGCTTCTTTATCACGAAAGAAGCGGGTAACGCCTATCAGGAAGTTCTTGTATAATGCGTTGGATTCCTCCGGATTTTGTGTGAGGTAGGATAAGTACTCTTCTAAAGTGTTGAGCTGCAAGCGGGTCATTCTTTTTTCTACACGCCGCATAATGGTTGCCGGCTTATAGGCCTGAAAGTCGTTGCCGGTATTGATCTTTACCAGGTGGATAATTTCCTGTAACAGTTCTGTCTGTGTTTGCGGCACGCGTTGGCCATTACCTCGTAATATATCCACATTGGTATAGTTGATGATCTCTGCCGGCATTTGCGCAGGTGACAATACAAAGTCGGCACTCCCACCATTGATGGCGCTATTGGGCATTCCATCGAACCGGGCTGTATCGGGCGACTGCACCAGCACCATACCGCCGGCTTTTTTAATAGCGTCCACTCCTTTTGTGCCATCTGACCCTGTACCCGACAGGATGATGGCTATTGCCTGCCGGCCTTTATCGCGCGCCAGGGAATACAGGAAAGCGTCGATGGCTGTGTTGGGGGTTTTATCATGTGTTTTTTGGACCAACTGCACTTTGCCATGCTTGATGGTCATTACTTTATTATTGGGTATAACGTATACACATCTTTTTTTCAATACCACATTGTGCTCTGCTTCCAGCACATTCATACGGGTGTGCTTGGATACCAGCTCTACCAGCAGGCTTTTATAGTCGGGTGATAAATGCTGTATCAACACGAATGAAAAGTTGCCCGCATCGGGCATGTTATCAAAGAATTCATGGATCGCTTCCAGTCCTCCTGCCGAAGCGCCTATAGCTATCACGTATCCTGACTCACTGAGTGGTTCTTTTACCACCCCATTGCCATTGCTATTTTTATGTGTGTTGTTCTGTTGTTTCATTTTTGTTAAAATGCGTGCTTCTTGACCATGAATTCCAATACGAAATTCCTGAACGCTTCTGCCATTTCCAGTTCATACGACTTCCATGCCACAGAAGAGTGTTTCACTGTTTGCTGCCAGACAGCAAATGAGTTACGCGGATGGTAATGAATGTTATCTGCTTCAAAATTAATGGCTGCGGAAGGGTCGCCGCCCCAATTGATCGATTGTATCACTTCCGGCCGGAAGGCAATGATGTATTCGCGTTTTTCGGGATTGATGGGCAAACACACTATACCGCTACCGACATTGGCAAAGTTTGCTGCTTCATCATAGACGAATGGCAGGCTGTCCTGGTGATACAATTTGGTGATGTTGTTACTAAAGAGCCATAATGCCAACTCCCTGATCTCATTTTTTGAGGGGGTGATTCCGATTGTATCCACCCGTTTTTCGGAGAGTATGACAGCTCCTTTTGCTCCCAGTATATCGAGAACTGTGACAGGGTGTTGGGTAAGTCCTTCGAGCAGATCATCGCTTTTATACACTTGTTCCACCAGTTTTGCATATACTTCCTGCAAGGATTCCAAGGCATTGAATCTTTCTTTATTAAGCAATGCAGATACTTTTCCCGATACAATGTTGGATAAAAATTCCAGTACTGCACAGGTCTCAAACGACAGATACTTTGCCGTGCGGTGATGACAGGATATCAGTCCCCACAGTTTATCATCTTTAATGATGCGAATGGACATGGAGGCCATGATGTTCATGTTCTTCATGTATTCGAGGTGAACGGCAGCAACTGCCCGCTTGTCGCAATCGGACAAGTCTGTAAAGTTTTGTGTTTCCGGATTGATCACCGGGTATAACCCCACTGGCTGTGCTTCACGGTTTGGGATGAGCCGGTAAGGGTTGCGCAGATAGAGGCTGCGCACTTGCTGTGGAATATCTGAAGCGGGGAATGTAAGTCCAAGATAGCTATCCATTCCTTCTTCCATTACTTCAGCGAGGACTGTACCATTCCAATTCTCATCAAACCGATAGACCAGGACTTTATCAAAATCAGATACGCGTTTTATTTCTGCGGCTGCAATCTTACAAATCTCTTGTATATCTCCGGCCTGTTCCATAGCTACCATGGCATGTTTCACATCAAGATAGATGGTAGTGAAAGATGTATCCTGTACCTGTTCCGATTCCAGATCCAGCTCAATGAGCAGGCAATCTTCTTTTCGATGGATCATGGCCAGGTAGTCCTGTTGTATATTGTCCTGGTGAAAGGTGAGTGTATAAGGTAATTTTTGGGGCAGGGTGCCTTCAAATTTTTTTTTCACATCGGTAAGCTGGGCAGGCGTTACATAGTCTGTCAAGAAGGTTTCTACCAGTTCAGGGGCATTTATTTGTAGAATTTTCTCCACATTTTCACTTACCTGCTGAATGGAAAAGTCATTATAATTGACCACTAACAGCACGGCGTGGGGCTGAATAAGGTTGATTTTATGTAGTGGCAGACTCCCGCAAAAGGTCGAATCATAGCTTTTTTTACTCATTCGTTGTGTCTGTTTGATTGTTTTTTAGCCATTGATAGAAAAGGGAAAAGGTGTCATTGGCGCCGTTGATGAGGGCCGTGCTTTGTTCGTCGCTGGCAATAAAACCGTTCGTATACTGCTTGAAACGCTCCCATTTTTCCATCGTTTGTGTACCGTATCCCTTGAAAAACTGCAGGGTGTTGTCTGGTAATCCGGCAATTTTCCCTTTCACCATTTTTGCAATTATAGCACCGCCCAGGGTAGATCCTTCAAATACGTACATCGCGCCCAAAGCCGCGGCTGTATTGGTTATAGCGGGGAGTTGGGTGCAAAGAGGAATGCTGGTTTTGACCGGCTGCAGGGTGTCAATATCCTGCTGTAAAAGCGTGGATTTGCGTCGTTCGGCGAGGTCGGGCACCACCTCTTCCACCATGGGCAGCATGTTGCTTTCCAACGGCTGGTAAAACCCGTAAAAGGACTGGAGAAGATTGATGTATTGATCAATGGACTGCATAGATTTGATCTCCTGCACCATCCATTTTTCGAGTTGTTGGTGTAGCGGTAAAGTTTCTTGCTTTAACCGGTCGGTAACCATTGGACTATGGGGTTGTTGTTTATGAAGCATATTTCCGGCGGGTAATATTTCATAAACAATGCCATTTTTAGAGAAAGGCAACAAGGCATTAAGGCAACGAGGCACCAAGGAGGTAGTTTCCGGGATTATCTGCCGGGGATATTGCCGGTTATGAGTTGTGCAGGTCCGGGACGATTGTATTTTAAATATTTCTCTTGCACATATTTGTATAGTTGGTGGCGTTGCCCGCCAACGGCAAATACTTTGCGCATGCGTTCCCGCTGTCCTTTGGTGAAGAGGTACATAGCTTCGTCATCCACATAATCCATGAAGTTCATGAACATGTTGCTATGGCCGCAGGATATCTGGGGATATGTTGGGTTTCCAAAATAGCGGGTGCTGGCGCTGGGGGTATCATCTACAAAGTCGGTGGCACCGCAGCCATCGAACTCTCCAAAGATGTGTACAAGGTTGAGCCAATGTCCTATTTCATGGGTGGCTGTGCGTCCCAGTGTATGCCCGTGGGTTAATGGGCCTACTGTTCCGAATGCACGGGGATCGATGATCACGCCATCTATTTGTGCATCAGCGCCAGGGTAACTTGAATAGCCTGCCAAGCCCAGCGTTCCAGCGGGGTCAGACATTTCGGCTACCCATATATTCAGGTAGCGATCTGCCGGCCATGCATCACTGCCACCCTCTTCTGTATGGAATAGTTTCAGTTCTTCTACCGGTATATTGCCTGAAGGGTTGTTGCCGCTCCAGCCGTCTACCTGTGTGGCCACCCGGATGATGCCATTGGTGGCGTTGCCAGCAGGATCTTTATCTGCCAATATGAATTCTATTCCTGCATCCGCTGCCAGGGAAACAAACTCTCCTGGTATTTTCACCTGGTCTGCATTGGCTTTCCGGAAGTCGGCATTGAGCACAGCCAGTTGTGTATTGATCTTTTCTGCCGATATATTAAATTCTTCTTTATTATAGAGTACATGTACTACCACGGGTATTCGAACAATTTCTTCTTCGGGGATGGTGGTAGGGACTGGAGGCGCTGGGTCATGGCGGGGCTTGACGCATCCGCCTATTATCAGCGCAACTGATAGTATGACGGGAATTATGCTTAGGCGAGGACAGCAGGTTTGGGTCATGATCAGGGGTGTTGGGAATGCAGGGTGTTTCTCTTGTGTCAAACTCTCCAGGCTCTCTGCAAAATAAGCAGTTATGACCAGCTTTTGATGAAATTCGCTGCTTGTTTGTTTACTTTGGAACCTGGATCTATTTTCTTTTTAATAAATTGTTGCTATATATAATTCCTTATTCATGTATCCCTCTTATAAAAGTATTGCGAAATCCTTATTGCTTTTGTGCAGTGTAAGCTTTGCTCATCTGACTTTTGGCCAATCTACTGCTATCGATAGTATACTCAATGGATTTGGCCACCTAAAACTGGGCGATCCAAAATCTAAGTTCGAGAGCCAGATAACGTTGATCAATGGCCAGGATACTACCGATAAGGCTAAGTATCCCTTCGACTATACCTATAGTGGTCTCAGGCCCGAACCTACAGATCCAACAATTGTAACGTTTCGATACTTCATGATTGGCTTTGACAAGAACGATCAATTGTCTTCTTTGAATTACGTTACTTTTTACGGAGACCATCCCAGTATGCTACCAGTTCGCCAGGAGCGGAAGGATTATCAAAAGCTATTGCAATATTTCACGGAGAAAACAGGACAGTCTGGCACTAAAGTAATCTATTATCAACATAAAGGTAAGGTAGTTCATGAAGGTTATGAGTGGACTAATGGTGATGCTGTATTAAAGGTTGATCACTACCCCAATGACAAGAAACGATCTTCTATTGGTATTACGTTAAGTAAGAAATCATAACTGACTGGTTGTACCTCCCACTCTTCCGGAGCAAGGACCACTGTAGACTGTGAAAATGTCTTCAAATGCCTGCTGCTGTACAGCACTCAATTTTACTCTTATTTCCTGCTTACCCTCCTCACTTAATAAAGCAAATGACTCATCATCATTTGTCACCACTTTCAGCACAAGCTTTTCTCCTCCAAAGCATCCCTGCATATTGTACCACATGGTAGCAACTTTTTTTATCCCTGGGCAGCCGGGCGCCTGCATCGCGGCATCCTGTGAGAGAAAATCCGAAGAAAAACAGAATAATTAAAAAGAGAGTAGCCGTTATTGGTTGCTTCATGCCACTTTACGTTAAGGTTGCACCAAGATACCGAATCGGCTGTTTTTTTAAATACCTTTAGCAAAACAAACGATCATGAGAGCATTTTTAGGCATGGGGCTTTTAGGGGCAAATTTTGTACGGGCCTTACTCAAAAAAGGGGTACCGGTAAATGTATGGAACAGGACTGCTGCGAAGGCTACCGCGCTGGAAGCAGATGGCGCCAAAGCTTTTGCCAATGTGGTGGACGCTGTAAAAGGGGCTGAGATCATTCATGTAACGCTTAAAGATGATGCTTCGGTGAACGAAGTGCTGGAGATTGCCAGTGCAGGTTTTCAACCGGGCGCTATTATAATTGATCATACCACCACTTCTGTCGATGGCGCTATTGAAAGGACTAAAGCCTGGAAAGCGCGTGGCTTTACTTATTTGCATGCGCCTGTGTTCATGGGGCCTATCAATGCGCTGGAAAGTACCGGTACGATGATGGTATCGGGTGATCAAACGATTATTACAAAGATGACTCCTATCTTATCCGAAATGACCGGCAAGCTCGTCAACTTCGGTGATGAAGAAGGAAAAGCTGCAGGCTTAAAGCTCACCGGCAATTGTTTCCTGGTAACTTTCACTGCAGGGCTCGCCGATACGCTTGCACTCGCCAAGGCTTTACATATACCGGTTAAGGATGTGGCTGCATTATTCGACATGTGGAACCCAGCTGCGATGTTGCCTGCCCGCTTGCAGCGCATGACTGCCGGTACTTATAACAGGCCTTCCTGGGAGTTGAATATGGCAAGGAAGGATACTCAACTGTTTATCGAGGCTGCCGAGAAGGGTGGCACGAACCTCGCCATGATCCCAGGTATCGCTGCTGCCATGGACCGCTTTATCGAGCGTGGGCATGGCAATGACGACTGGAGTGTTATCGGCAAGGATTCAATTTAATGATGCATTACGAGCGTCGGTGTTATTTTCTCCACGTAATAATTTAATTCCGGAACTGCAGATGCTTTGTTGTTCATTATTTGCATCAGCAGTTCCATTGCTTTTTTGCCTTGCCCGTAGGGATATTGTTCTATTGAAGCCAATGGCGGATAGGCGGTATAATTGGTAATGGGTAGATTGGCGTAACTCACAAATGCGATGTCTTTGTTGATGCGCACCTGTTGTTGTTCGGCATATTGAACAGCATCCATGTGCACATAATCGTTGAAGGTGATGATGGCATGCGGCCGGTGTTTTAATGATAGCAGCTTCTTCATAGCCAGATGGGTGCTCTCTTTGGAAAGGTCCGTATTTTCCACCATCTGCATGTCTATTTTCAGTTTCTGCCGGGAAACGCCTTCGAGATAGCCTTTCAACCTTTCTTTACTGGCCGGCAGTTTATCAGGTCCGTTGATAAATGCCACGCGGCGATAGCCTCTATTGAAGAGCCATTTCACCATTTCCGTGGTGCCCTGGTAAAGATCGCAATATACTTTATGTACGTCTTCCATGGCAGGCACGCGATCGAAATAGACAACCGGTATATCGAACTTATCCAAGGCCTGCAGGTGTTCGTATTTATTGGTTTGCTTTGATAACGAAATAATGAGTCCATCCACTCTTTGCTTTTTCATGGCATCGACTACCTGCTTCTCTCTATCGGGGTTGTCGTAGCTCTGTCCGAAAAGGATGGTGTAGTCGTGCTCCATGGCAGCTGCTTCGATGCCGCTGATGGCTTCCGAGAAAAACTCTTCTCTGATGTATGGAAGGACAACGCCTACAATGAAGGTTTTGCGTTGCTTGAAAAAGATGGCTTTGGCGTTGGGCTCGTAGTTGAGTTCTTTGGCCAGTGTCCGCACTTTTATCTTCGTGCCCAACCCAATACGTGGATGATCGCTCAATGCCCGTGACACGGTGGAAACCGACACATTCAGCCGGCGGGCTATCTCTTTGACTGTTGGTAGTTTGTGTTCCATTGCATCGTTTTATTTACTTCCTGAATAACCCTTCGACAAGCTCAGGGTGACATTGATCGGAGTGACAGAATTATATATTTACTTGAACTGCAGGTATCCAAAATCTTTGGGAACATGGAAGTTGGGTTCAGGTGTATCGATCTGCGTCCAGCTTACGTAGTGTGGTTCGGACAGCAGGTCTCCACATTTGTAAAAGTTGCCCCGGCATTGTTTTCCGGATAATGCGAGGGACTGGTGATGGATGAATACCGATACCGGAATACAAAGGAGTAGTTCCCACTGCACTGCTGTATCCGGTTGCCGGATAATTGTTGTCTTTGTTATTATTTGCTGTACGATGTGGGCCGGTAACATATTTCGTTCTGCCTTAGATGGTCCATATCCTATTAAGGCGGTGCCAATGCAATTGAATTCAAGGTTATAATAGCCTGCTTCATCAAAACCGATGAAGAATTCCACACAGCTGTCCTGCCATACTTTTCCATTTACCTGATTGGTTGTTGCGCGGATATCTTTTTCCGATACAAAATACTTAAGGTAAATGTGTTTGTCGTGATAGCCTATAGCAAAGTGAACCATTGGTTTATATGGATACGATTGCCAGGGTGTTTCGGCAATGGCTTGTTTTGGCAGGGCATTTAATGCCTGCTCCTGCTGTGTGATGTCTTGTGCATCTTTTATAGAGAGGCGGGGGATTGAGAGTTGTTTCATGTTTTTGCATTGCCGTTGAGGAAACAAAGCCGGAGGCTTTGAAATACCCGTCATCCCGACATACTGTCGGGACGCCTTATTAATTATGGTAGCTTATCAAAGTCTATTTCCGGATGTTTGTTGCCTGCGGATCGTATGAATGTGCTTTTATAGGCTGTGTATTGATTAAAGAAGCCACAGTTCTTCAGGAAAAAGTGGTTGCCCTCTACGCCGCCTGCATAATCTTTCCGGTACCCTTTGGCTGCCGTGTTGTCGTAAGTAAAGCCTGCCTTATTCAAGATGATCCAGTTGCCTTTTGTATCCCGTATCCATTGGTTGCTGAACATAACTTTCCGCTCTTTATCGCCTTGTTCGGGAATGAAGTTTTCGAGGAAGGAATGCAGCCTTGTGAGGTGCTTGCTGGTCTTTGGCCGCTTGAAGGAAGCGATCAACATCCACTTGTTTTGCTCCGGATCGTGGAACCATGCTGTGTAGGTCGTATTGTTGTTGTTGTTGTCAGGTATTCCTCTTAGTAGAAATCCATAAGTCAAGCCTGCTTTCCAAGGAAAGCGGAGGTAGCTTTGCCCACCTGATCCTTCATTACCAAACTCACCTGTATATACCTGTTCTCCTTTTTTGAGCATGGTGATACGCATGTCTTCGGGAATGCTTTTGGGATCGTCGGTCGTATAAGGGCTCCACACCGAGAAGAGTATTCTTCTTTCTGTAGCTGAATTGACCTGAATGCCGAAGTATCCTTCTCCAAAGCCATTGGCCATGTAATAGGAACCAATCACGTCCTGTTCTGCCGGCACTGTGATCTCGTTGTAAAACCATTCGGCCTGAATGTCGTCTGCGAGAGGATAATTTAAATGGACGGAAGGGCCGCGACGTCCCCAATAGAAGAAGTTGCCTTCGTTATTCTTTACAAAGACTGTGGCTTCGTTGATAGCAGTACCACTGAGCTCGTAATCGCTGATATCTGCAAAGTGGTCGCCTTGTTTGTCTACCCCAGACAGTTGCATGGCGATATAGCCGGTGTCTTTGAGTGTCCACTCTCCTACTGTTATCCATTGGGCAGCGGCGTCATTTACTTTTACGGTATACTGTTTTCCTCCGATCGAGAGGGCAAGTGTACAAGGTTGCGCGGCTTTGCCTCTTAGTTTTACCTGCATAGTACCCGGCGTATTGATGCGTACCCAGGTAGTGAAGGTTGTCGTTTTATCGCTCCAGTTCTCGATTCCGTTGGCAGTGAGCAGGCGTTGTTTGTCTGTTTGGCCGTGAACCCAGGTGTTGCCACCGAGTGGTAGTTGAACGGGGTCTATTGCCGCTGTGGCATTAATATTGACCAGTATTATCAGCAGTAAGATGGATAGTCTCATTGCAGCTAAAGGTAGTTATATCTCCTGCTGATTGGCTGTGACTGGTACAATTTTGCACAATCGGTTGAATCAATCGGTTGCGTGAGTTGGCGGGCTCACTCCTACCCAGGCGTGGGTACAATTACTCATTATTGACAATACTGGCGCGGTTTGGCGCATATTGGCTTATATGGCAATCTGGTTGTTTTGGGTGACCTGACTAACTACTCAAAATTATGGTTGTTTTAGTCCTTACTACTTGGATATTCGCTAAACTGCTCAATCCAACCGTCCGAGGAATATAGTTCACCACATAGTCCATCTGAAATATCACTTATGGATTCAATATCTTTCGACGGATTGGCAATTTTCCATTCGTCCGACTGTTCAAACATGAAGAGCATATAATGTAACGCCTGATCAACCGCATTGTAAGCAATTTCTTTAAGGATATCAATATGTTCTTTTGGTAATGTATTTATCCTTTTAAAAAGCTCCTGATCTGCCGGAGCCTTCATTTTACCAGTTATTGTATTTTCCAACCAAAAAATACTATTGTCTCTGACTTGTTCAATATACAATTTTCCAAACTCCGTTAAAGCATCATTCATAAATCAGGGTTAACTTATTTCAATATTTCTAATCATCAAAATACTTCTTTTTCCCCATTTTGCGATTTCCGACCAACAGCCAATTGGTGGTTGTGTAGTTTTAACTTTGTATTTTCATGGGTAATATGTTATCACGTTCGTTCTGCCTGTTTTTGTTTATCCTTTTATGCGCTTTCCCGATTGCTATGCAAGCCCAGCAGCAGGAGGATTATTCTGTACTGGATATGCTGGACTCCAATTTTACGCAGTTTACTACCAGCCGTCAGCAGCCTGATCTTTTCCTGCATATCGATAAGACCGTTTATGTACGGAATGAAAATATATGGTTCACTGCTTATATCCTGAGCACGGGGCCGCTGGCTCCGCAACATACGCTGCATACGCTGCTGATCGAAGAGGCTTCTAAAAAGATACTGGCTTCCGAGCGCTTTATCATCGAGTCCGGCTTAGGCGGCGGCGCTCTTTTTCTGCCTGACAGTTTGCCGCCGGGCGAATACCGGTTGCTGGCTTATACGAACAGTTATCTCAATCATCCGCAGCAATCCGTTTTTCAACAATCCATCAGTATACAGGCCGGAGAAGCTACCACTTTTAAATTGTCTGCGTTACCGGCAGCTGCTTCAATCCTGACAGGTGATTCTGTTCATTTTGGCTATAAAGTGCTTACCGGTTATGGCGGCCTGGCCAGCGGTGGCGAGGTTTCTTATACGCTGCAAACAGGTGGTGCTGTATTGCAAACCGGCCGCAAGAAAATCAATCCTTTCGGCGAGGTTAATTTCAGTCTGCCTCGTAGTCAGGCTTTCGACAAACGGATACAACTGGAGGCTACCGTGACACGGGAAAAGGATAAGCAGGTGATCAGATCTATGGTCCCGCTGTTTCAGGATATAGCCATCATCAAGCTGTATCCTGAAGGTGGCAACCTTGTACATGGTCACGCTTCTAAAACTGCCATCGAAATCAAAAACGGGCAACGTGTTCCTATCGCCACCAAGGGACAATTGATGGCTGATGGCAAGTTCGTAGCTCAGTTTCAAACTGACTTGTATGGTATAGGTGTTATCGATTGGGCGCCGCAGGAGGGCAAGATATATACACTTCAAATAGCGGACAGTACCAAACAGCTTGTGTATCGTTTTCCCCCGGTAGCAGCCGATGGTTATAGTTTGCATTTGCGGGAAGCAGTCGTTAAGGATACTACTTTCCAGGTTGAGATCGGTACTCCCGGTCAAAGCTCTTTCCATTTGATGGTACATAATTACCGGAATGTTTTCTTCGCAGGGATACTGCGTTCTCACGACAAACTGGCTTCTTTACGGTTATCCACGGCCGACATGCCGGAGGGTGTGGTAACGCTCACGTTGTTTGACGACAAGGGTATTCCAAGAGCTGAACGAGCCGTATACATTGAAAAATCGCCTCCCGTGCAGGTGCAGTTGATCACAGATTCTGCTGTTTATCATCACCGTGCCAAACTGGAGCTGAAGGTTAAGGTGACCAATAGTAAAGGGGAGCCGGTAAAGTCGCTGTTTTCGCTGGCTTGCGTGCTGGCCTCGCGGCTGGATTCGACGCGTGCGGCAGACATTGTACGTTTTGCGCATTATGACCGTTTCTTACCCTCACCAGCGGCTATGCCGGGGAATGCTTATTATGCTACGTCTGAAAACATCGAGCAGGTATTGCTGACGCGGTATTGGACAAGGTATAAATGGGAAGAGATCAATGCTACTCCACGTCATGTAGCTTCTGAAGAAAAGAGCTGTGATGTGGGGCAGGTGTTTTTTAGGGATAAACCAGCAAAGAAACCCGTATCGCTGATGATCATTAGTGGTGGCCGCACTTTTACACTCAATACAGATTCATCCGGCTATTTTGAATTGCCTTCCCAAGTGCTGCAAGTGGAGTCGGGCAAGAAGGCAATTATCCTGGTAAGTGATAATAAAAATTTTAAAGAATATACTGTAAGGATGCAAAACACCTGTGGCATGGTGGACACCGGTTTGGCTAAAGTTTCATGGCCTGAAGCGGGTTATGTTACGGCTGAATTGTCGGTGCAGGAACAGGAATACCTAAAGAAGGCTTTGCAGGCGGTAGTGGTGGTGGCCAAGAAGCAGAACAGCTACTATGATGTTTATAAAAGCGCCAACTGCAATGACTGGGTTTGTATGTATAATATTCTCAACTGCCGCAATCATCCTATGGGCTCACAACCTGTTTCGGGGCAAATGTATAGTTACCAAGGGCGGATGGTAAGGTACGAGGGATGTCATGGTGCGGAGCCTCCCGGCTTTATGCAACAGGTAAATGGTACTTCCTGGCCCAAGGAGTTTTATGTGGCGGATTATGAAAAGTTTAACCCAACGGCGCCGGAAGTGATGTCGACTGTTTTCTGGACGTATAAGGTGATGACTGATGACAAGGGTGAAGCTACTTTGCATTTTTCGACCAATGATCTCAACGGGCGGTTTATTTGTGTGTTGCAGGGTTATAGTGACGAGGGGGTGATCAGTGGAAGGACTTTCTTTAGGGTTGCGGATAATTAATAAGCTGCGAGCGACGAGCAAAACAGCCGCTCCGTAATGCACTAAATAATGATTAATTAATAGTGGCTGTTTCCTGGGTTTGTATTGATCATGGTATTAGTTGTGGATTTCATATACAGGGTTCTATGTTAAACTAAATCCCGTAGCTTTATGTTATTCTTGTCCCCGGCTGCGGGGGAAAGCTGGCACAGCTTTTTCATACAATTTTATTCATTTAATTATCAAATACCATTTATTATGAAACGTACAGGCAACGCCCATTGGAACGGTACTTTAAAAGAAGGTAAAGGTGCTCTTTCTACTCAAAGTTCTACTTTGAACAAAACTCAATATTCCTTCAAGACCCGCTTTGAAGAGGGTGTAGGTACCAATCCTGAGGAGTTACTGGCTGCCTCTCATGCCGGCTGCTTTACCATGGCAGTAAGTGCTCAACTGTCTCAAGCCGGCTTTACCCCCGGCGACCTGGAAACGAATGCTATCCTCGATCTGGATATGGTTGGTCTGAAGGTTACCGGGATTCACCTGGAATTGAAAGGCTCTCCCATCGAAGGTGTTTCAGCTGAAAAGTTTCAGCAAATTGCCGAAGGCGCTAAAGCAAATTGCATTATCTCCAAGGCGCTGAGTGTGCCTATTACGTTAAGCGTAACTTATTAATAGTTATTACTACCATTATATTGGGGTCGTTATCGAAAGGTAACGGCCCCTTTAGTTTTCTGACAACCAGCCTTTTATTTCTCTACACAATGCTTGCAATTGTAAATCCTGTATATTTACTTCCTCTTATGAAGCCATCAACCGCTTTTATTCCTCCATTTGCCCAGTTATTACTGCCTGTAGGTTATTACCTGCCGGGTTAGCGTTTCTGCTGTCTATATCGTTACCTGAATTACTATATCCCTGAATGACTGTTCAACATTTGCTTATATGACTAAAAAAGACAAGGCTATTTTACACGTTTCTTCTGAAGTTGGTACTTTAAAACGATTACTGGTCCATAGTCCCGACAGTGGTTTGGGCCGGGTGGTACCTTCCAAAGCACAGGACTGGTTGTTTGAAGATATTGTTCATCTTGAAACTATCCGCCGCAAAGAGTACGATTATTACACTAAGATATTATTGTATTTCCTCGACCCTGATAAGATCCATGGAAAACTTCAGGAGATCGATGCTCCGGAAAACAAACGCAATTTTTACAAACCTGAAAAGCCTGTTTTTTTCCGCAGTGAAAAGGTAGTAGAATTGGAATGGCTACTGGCTGAAATTCTTGAAGATCATGAGATACGTCTGAAGCTGGTAGCTTCTGTTTGTGCTGTGGAAGGTTGTTCGTATACCAAGCAAACGCAGTTGCTGGAACTGCCACCTGCGCAACTTTCCAAGGTAATGATCAGTGGTACGCTGGCAACCGATGAACTGCTGTTCCCTCCTATTCCCAATTTTATTTTTACCCGTGATATTGGTATCGTGATCAATGATCACGTGCTGCTGAACAAGCCTGCCAAGAAAGCGCGTACCCGCGAAGCGCTACTGGCCAAGTATATCTTTTTCAACCACCCGTTGTTTGAAAGCTACCGCGACCACATCCTGGAAATCCCTGACACTTTCCACCACTTCCTGTTGCCCCGCGATGGTGATGAAAAGAAGGTAACGCTGGAAGGGGGTGATGTGATGGTAGTGAGTAAAGATCACTTGCTGGTAGGTGTGAGTGAACGTACCAGTATGGAAGCTGCCCATCAGGTGGTGAACATGTTGTTTGAAAGGAATATCGTGAAAAAGATCACTGTGATCAAGATCCCCAAGAAGCGGGATTATATGCATATCGATACCATTTTTACGCAGGTAAAGCGGGATGTGTGGGTGATGCTGGGCGCTTTCTCCAAAAAGGTGATGAAGCATGAGGATGACGATGCTGTTGAACGCATTCTCGAAGGAGGGCTTAAGAAAGACGAGAAGATCAAGATCATCCAATTCCGCAAGAAGTCAATCGAAGACCCCAAATATTTTGACAACCTCGAAGAACTGTTGTCCGACATCAGCCGCAATGACCTCGGCTGCGAGGGCAAGGTGCGGTTTATTTACTCTGGCAATAATAAGTTTCCATACGATACACGTGAGCAGTGGACGGATAGTTGTAACCTGCTGGCGCTGAAGGAAGGTGTTGTCCTGGGTTATGACCGCAATGACAAGACTGTGGAGGCTTTCCGGGAAGCTGGTTTCAACGTGATCGCTGTGAAGGAATTACTGGATCAGTTTGAACAGGGTATTACCAGCGCTTCTGCATTGGAAGACACCATCATCCTGATGCCATCGGCTGAATTGTCGCGTGCACGTGGTGGTTTTCATTGTATGAGTATGCCGCTGGTGAGGGAGGAGATTTAAAGTTCAGAGTCGAGAGTCGGAATACAAAACAGCATTTCGGGCCTTTGTAGTGATTCATTTTTAAAATAAATCAAGTCATGTCAGTTACGCCACATATTTTGATGATCAGGCCTGTGAACTTTGGCTTTAATGCTGAAACGGCGGTTAATAATGCTTTCCAGGTTGCGGGCCAGGATGACCAGGCACAGGTGAAGGCGCAACAGGAGTTTGATGGTTTTGTATCGTTGCTGCACAACAATGGTGTTGATGTAATCGTAGTAAATGATACGCCAGCGCCTCACACACCTGATTCGATCTTCCCCAATAACTGGATATCTTTTCATGCTGACGGAACGGTTTGCCTCTACCCTATGTTTGCCGAAAACCGGCGGCAGGAGCGTAAACCGCATGTAGTAGAAAAGGTACAGGAGCGTTTTATTGTTGAGCGTACTTACGACCTCACTCATTACGAAAAAGACCATCGCTTCCTCGAAGGTACGGGCAGTATGGTGCTGGACAGGGACCTGAAGATCGCGTATGCCTGCCTGAGCCCCCGGACGGACAAAATTGTATTGGACGAATGGTGCCGCGCATTGGATTTTCAACCTATTGTTTTTGATGCGGTAGACGGCGCCGGTCGCGCTATCTATCATACCAATGTGGTGATGTGTGTGGGTGACCGCTATATTGTGATCTGCCTTGATTCCATACCTGATGCCGCAGAGCGGGAACTCGTGCGCAATACCATCGATCAATCGGGCAAAGAGCTGATCGACATTACCATGGAGCAACTGAACCGGTTTGCCGGCAATATGCTTCAGGTGGCCAGTATTCAAGGTGAAAGGTTACTGGTGATGAGTACGCAGGCGTACGAATCGCTTACACCTGAACAGGTGAACAGACTGCGGAGTTATAACAGGATCATTCATGCTCCTTTGTATACCATCGAAACCAATGGTGGCGGCAGCGCCCGCTGTATGATGGCTGAGGTGTTTTTGGAGCGATTGATTGCGGAGTAGAACACGAATTTGAGCGAATTACACGAATTGAAGCTACTGAGGCGACGTAAAGAGATTTAGCGGCAAGCTTGTGCAACGGTTAGTATATGGCGGTTGTCATGGTTCAAATCCCCGACATGAAATCCGTTTACATATTATTGTCTTTTATTGTTTGTTGCTCACTGGGCTGTAAGAAAGATTCAAAACCTGCTGTTGTAGTTACCATTACTGAAAAAGCCAGCTTTGGCGCCAACACGTATGCTGCAATTGTAGAGAATCCTGACCCAGCTACTCATGGGTTTCTTTGTTCACTTGGCGCCAGTAATTTCAAGCCTACTTATAATTGTACCAACGCTGTATATATTACAAATCTGCCTTCCTCACTGGCTGTAGTTGGTAAAAAGATCACCTTTTCTTCCTATCAAGATAACGGTCAGCCGCTGCTGTTTTCCTCTATCAATCATGCGCATGAACTGGAGGTGAAAAATCCGAAGGAGGCGCAGTAAGCTTTAAACACGAATTTGGGCGAATTACACGGATTTAGATTGTGCTGAAAAGCCCTTCGACAAGCTCAGGGTGACAGCAATTCAGGGTGACAGAGGAAGATCATCAATCTACCATTAGTTCCGGGCGGTATTCGAAGTGCATGGTATCGTAGTGGTACCATTTGCCGCCCCAGATGAACCCGTGTTTTTCGAAGATGTCGACAATTTCCTGGGGTATCCTGTTGATATAGTTGGGTATCTTCTTGCTTTCGTCTGTCGTTTTATTGTCCCATTGCCAGTAATTGGAATACCTTGTATTGATGTCCATCGTGATCCCAAAGCTGTGGGTGCTCAACCGGTCTGTTCCTTTGATCACCCGCCAGGTGAATGTTCCGGCTACCTGCTGTACATAGGGTAATAAATGGGCTGGCAGCTTTTCCAGCTCATCAGAGATGGCCTGCATTTTCTTATCCACCCCATTGATACGCGATACTTTCAAATGCTGCTTCACTGTTTTGGGCAACCAGGTAATGGTGACCAGGTTTTTCTGTACTTCTGCCGGTGTTGCTCCATACATCGTTTTAAAGAAGGTGTCATTCCTGATCCTGCCCGGATCGTCGCCTTCAGCCGGGTTGGGTGTTTTACCTTTTGTGTATGTTGCTTTCAGCTGGTCCTCGATGTCCGGATGTGCATATAACTCAGCAAGGGTCTTCTCTTTTCCATCATCAAATATTATCCGTGTGCCGTTCCTGAATATTACGTAGTTGTCTTTGATGCCGGAAATCTGGTCGGGGTAGGCTTTTTTGAGTTGCTGTTCGTATTGTTGTATGCTCGTTGTGTTTTGTGCCCGGGCGAGGTACATTAGAAGAAGTGTGTGTATGGTTAAAAGGGCTGCTTTCATGTTTTTATTATTGGGCTAAAGCCCAAAGGAGTTTTGAATCTTTATCACCCCGGCCCTGAAGTACCGGGCAATTCCAAGAAATCCTAAACGGTCTCGCCGTTTTGAGCGGCCTGGCTGGAGGGTAATCAACTGCCGGCAAACATTTTCTTTAGTCCTTCTTCGAAGGTAAGGGGTTCGTAGCCGAGTTCTTGTCGCGCCTTTTCGATCACGAAGCCTGTTTTGGGTGGACGACGGCCGGGCTGGGTGAAGGTTGCTGCGTCTACTTTTTCTATACGGCTTTTATCCAATCCGAAAAGGCTGGCTGTTTGCATCGCCATATCATACGGTGTCAACAGGTCTTTGCCGGCAATGTGGTAAATGCCTGTGGCCTTCTTTTCGATGATCAGCATAATTCCTTTGGCCAGGTCTTCCACATAGGTGGGGGTACGCCATTGATCGGCTACTACTTTAATGGGTTTGTTCTGTTCGAGGCTGTTCTTTACCCAGGTGATGATGTTGCTGCGTGTGCCTACCAAGGTATTCCCGTATACCAAACACGTGCGAACAATGGCAAAGGGTATGGTACTCGTCTCTGCAATGGCCTCGGCCTGCATTTTGGTGAAGCCATAATAGCTTACTGGTTTGAGGTCATCTTCTTCTTTGTAGTTGCCTTGTTCGCCGTCGAATACGAAGTCGGTAGATACATAGATAAAGTGTTTGCTGTATATCTCTGCATCTACCAATACGTGGGAGGTGCCGGTGACGTTTATGCGCTCGCATTGCTCGGCGTGCAGTTCGCATTCGTCGACCTGCGTCATAGCAGCGGCGTGTACTACTACATCCGGTAGTTCTGCGCTCATGACTGTTTGCACGTCGATCGAATCGGTAATATCGAGGGTATGCCAGGCATATTTGTCGCCCCAGCCTTCCGGGCGCAAGCGGTCGTCGCCTTTGCCTGTGGCGATAACAGTGTAACCTTTTTGGAGTAAGAGGTGGGTCAGGTGTTGTCCCAATAAACCGTTTGCGCCCGTAATGAGAATTTTCATGCAGCAAATATATGGCGCGTGATATAATTGGGCTAAAGCCCAAAGGTGTTTTTGACTTTTGTCCCGGCCCTAAAGAGCCGGGTAATTCCTTTTGCTTCGTGTGCTTTTGCTTCGCAAGCAGATTTCTCACTCCGCTATCGCTCCGTTCGAAATGACAAGGAAGGAAGAACTCCGTTGGAAATGACAAAACAAGAATATTACATCATTAGAATGCTTTCTTTTTCCCGCCTTCGCTTGTGTTGTTGTTGCTAAACTTAGGGGTGTAGCCCATGTTGGCAAACATGAAGCAATAGATATCGGCAATGCTTTCGATGTTCTTGGCCGTGTTGCTGGCACCATGTCCGGAATTGGTTTCGATGCGGATCATAACCGGGTTGGGGCCTTTGTGTTTTTCCTGCAGGGTGGCTGCGTATTTAAAGGAGTGTGCCGGCACTACCCTATCGTCATGATCGGCTGTGGTGATCAATGTAGCCGGATAGTTAACTCCTGCTTTGAGGTTGTGTATGGGCGAATAGGCGTACAGGTTCTTGAAGTCTGCTGCACTATCGCTGCTGCCATATTCTGCAATCCAGTTCCATCCGATGGTGAATTTGTGGAACCGCAGCATATCCATCACACCTACTTGTGGAATGGCCACTTTAAACAGATCAGGCCGCTGATTGATCACTGCACCTACGAGCAGGCCGCCATTGGAGCCGCCACGGATGGCCAGGCGTTCTTTGGAGGTGTATTTGTTTTTGATGAGGTATTCGCCGGCTGCAATGAAATCATCGAATACATTCTGCTTCTTAAAGCGCATGCCGGCCTGGTGCCATGCTTCGCCGTATTCTGCTCCACCGCGCAGGTTGGCTAATGCATATACACCTCCCTGCTCCAACCAGGGGATCAGCGTGGCGCTGAAACCAGGCAGCGAACTGATGTTGAACCCTCCATAAGCATAAAGCATCGTAGGATTTGTTCCATCCAACTTCAGCCCTTTTTTGTATACAAGGAACATCGGTATTTTGGTGCCGTCCTTGCTGGGATAGAATACCTGTTTTGTTTCGTAATCAGTGGGATTAAATTTGACTTCCGGCTGACGGAATATCGTACTGGCGCCGGATGCGATGTCGTATTTATAGATAGTGGGCGGGAAGGTGAAGGAGGTAAAGGTATAGAAGAAAAACTTGTCGTCTTTTTCTCCTCCAAAACCTGTGGCTGTTCCCAAACCGGGCAGCTTGATCTCTTTCAATAATTTACCCGTAAAATCATATTCGTATACGCGGGTGGTCACATCTTTCAGGTAGCTTACATACAGTTTACCAGCTGCGGTATTGGCATTCTGGATAGGTTCTTTCTTTTCGGGGACGATCTCTTTCCAGTTTTCGCGGGCAGGGTTGGCGGGATCGACAATCACTACGCGGTTGTTCTCGGCTCCTTCATTGGTAAACAGGATTTGTTTTTCGCCATCGTTGTCTATCACTCCGTAGCGGTATTTGCCTACTTCTGCTACGATGGGTTTGAAGGTTTTGTCGCTGCTTTGGTTATCGCGGTAGTAAAGGGCATTGCCGTCGAATCCTTTGCCACGGTCGCTGATGGACAGGTAGGCAAAGCGCTCGTCTTCGCTGGTGCTCAGGAAGTGGAAGCGTTGCGGATTGGCTTTGTCCTCATATATCAATTGGTCCTGCTCCTGTGGTGTGCCTACTTTGTGGAACCATACCTGGTGGTTTTCGTTTTTGGAGGATAGTTCTTTTCCTTTTTCAGGCGCCGGGTAGCGGCTGTAATAGAAGCCATCGCCCTGCCACCCAATGGCGGATGCTTTTACCCAAAGTATGGAATCGGGCAGGTCTTTGCCGGTTTGCATGTCCCGGATGTAATAGGTACGCCAGTCGGATCCGCCTTTGGAGATACCCCACACGGCATATTGGCCGTTCTTCGATAGGTTGAAGTCGGTAAGCTGGGTAGTGCCATCAGGGGATAGTTTATTGGGGTCCATTATCAGTTCGGGCTTTCCGTCGAGCCCTTTCTGGCGGTACAGAAGTGATTGATTCTGGAGGCCGTCATTTTTGGAGAAGTAGAAGTATTCTCCTTTGCGGTTGGGAGCTGTATAGCGCGGGTAGTTGAATACTTCCTCGATACGCTTTTTCATCTGGTTGCGGTAGGGAATCGTGCTGAGGTAGTCGAAGGTGACTTTGTTCTGGGCTTCTACCCAGGCTTTGGTTTCAGCACTGTTGTCATCTTCCAGCCAGCGGTAGGGATCATCTACTTTCACGCCGTGGTATTCGTCTGTATGGTCTATTTTTTGGGTAACGGGGTAGGTATTCTGCGCAAAGGTCGCGGTACTCGCTGCAAAGGTCATACTTATAATAATATATTTTTTTATCATAACAGGAGGTTTACTATCGCAAGTTTACTGATTTTCATAGATGTAGCCGTGCCGTTCGTGTATCAAACTAAAACCTTATTTTTGGGCCGCATTTTAAAAAGGAGTGACTGATTATCAATAATTCTTGCATTATTTTGGAGATTTTCTTAAAAAATAACTAACAGCAGTAATTCATGGCAAAAAAGGTGACAAAAATCGGTGTTCTGACCTCTGGAGGCGATGCTCCGGGTATGAATGCCGCCGTTCGTGCCGTTGTAAGGACGGGTATTTATTATGGTCTGGAAGTATTTGGTGTGATGCGTGGCTATACCGGCATGGTGGAAAATGACATTATCCCTATGCATTCCCGTAGTGTTGCTAATATTATTCAACGTGGTGGTACGATCCTGAAAACTGCCCGTTGTAAAGAATTTCTTCAAAAAGAAGGCCGTCAAAAGGCTTATAATAACTTAAAAGCCCTGGGCATCGATGGTCTGGTGATCATTGGTGGCGATGGTTCTTTCCGTGGAGCTGATGTTTTCAGCCGCGAGTATGATATTCCCTGTATCGGTATTCCCGGTACTATCGATAAAGATATTGCCGGCACTGATTTCACGATCGGTTTCGACACTGCGGTGAATACAGCTGTCGAATCGATCGACAAGATCCGTGATACGGCTGATGCGCATGACCGTCTTTTCATCATCGAGGTGATGGGCCGTGATGCTGGCTATATTGCATTGCACAGTGGTATTGCTACCGGCGCCGAGCACATCCTGATCCCCGAGCGCAAGACCGATATGGAAGAGCTGATCAAATCCTTACAGGAAAAAGAGCGTCGCAAGAAGCTCGTGAATATGGTAGTGGTTGCTGAAGGTGATGAGTTTGGCGGCGGCGATACTGTAACTACGCTGATCAAAGAGCGTTTACCCAATGTAGATACCCGTTTATGTATCCTGGGACATATTCAACGTGGTGGCTCCCCCACCTGTCTCGACAGGCTGATCGCCAGCCGCATGGGTTATTCTGCTGTTGAGTGTCTGCTGGAAGGCCGCCACAATGTAATGGTGGGCATCCTGAACAACCGCATGCAGTACACGTTGCTGGAGAAGGCTGTGAAGTCGAAACAGAAGATCAGTGATGAATGGATGAAGATCGTAAAGATTCTGGCGAGCTAAATCGTGATAGTCCGTTGCTTTTTGTAAATATGTATTCGTAAAACCAAGTAATCCCAATACACATGGCTAGAGACCTTTCGAAATACCTGCATAATGAGATGGACAAGAGTGCCGGTATCGACCATATTACCCACCGTACCAAGATCGTAGCAACTGTAGGCCCTGCCTGCGACACGTATGACAAGCTACTCGAACTGGTAAAAGCCGGTGTTAATATTTTCCGCCTGAACTTTTCGCATGGTACGCATGAAAATAAAGCTCAGATCATTTCGCATATCAAGGAAATGAACAAGAAGGAGCCTTACAATATTGCCATCCTGGCCGACCTGCAAGGTCCCAAGCTGCGCGTAGGTGAGATCGAGAATGGCGCCCTGCCTATCGAGCCAGGCGATATTCTAACTTTTACTTCCAAGGAAAAGGTGGTAGGTAATAAAGAAAAGATCTATGTTTCTTATCCCAACCTGCACGAAGATGTGGAAGTGGGTAATAAGATACTGATCGATGATGGTAAACTGGAAGTGGTAGTTACTGAGATCACTAAGGGTGGCGACGTGAAAGTGCGTGTAACTTATGGTGGTACGCTGTTGCCCAAGAAGGGAGTGAACCTGCCTGACACCAAGATATCTCTTCCTGCTATGACCGAGAAGGATATTGCCGACCTGGATTTCATCATTGGCCAGGAGGTGGAATGGGTAGCGCTTTCGTTTGTGCGTAAGGCTGAAGATATCGTTGACCTGAAGAGAAGACTGGCTGAAAGAAAAAGCAAGAGTAAGGTTATCGCCAAGATAGAGATGCCTTCGGCGCTGGTAGACCTTCGTAATATCGTTGTAGAGTCTGATGGTGTAATGGTTGCCCGTGGCGACCTGGGTGTTGAGCTGCCTGTTGAAAAGGTACCGATGGCTCAGCGTGATATCATCCGCAAATGTATCCACCGCGCCAAGCCGGTGATCGTTGCCACCCAGATGATGGAGAGTATGATCGACCGCGTAAAGCCTAACCGCAGTGAGATCACCGACGTAGCGAATGCTGTACTGGAAGGTGCCGACGCTGTGATGCTGAGTGGTGAAACGGCTACCGGTAAACACCCTGCTCTGGTGGTTGAAACCATGCGCAAGATCATTCTCGAAGTTGAAAGGACTGAATACCGCTATAACCGTGAAGAGGACTTAAAGCCTCAGCCTCACTCTCCTTCTTTCCTGAGTGATGCGGTGTGTTACAATGCCTGTAAGCTGGCCAATGATACTACAGCCGACGCACTGATCGGTATGACGCAAAGTGGTTATACCGCTTTCGTGTTGAGCAGCTACCGTCCCAAGTCATTGCTGTATGTTTTCACCAAAGAGAAAACGTTGGTGAATCAATTGAGCCTCAGCTGGGGTGTACGCGCCTTCTTCTATGATGAGGAGGAGAGCCTGGATGATATCATCTTCGACCAGATCAACATTCTTAAAGAACGTGGTTTCATCAAACCCGGTAACGTGGTGGTGAATACGGGCAGTGTACCTGTACATCTTCACCTGCCTACCAACACTTTGAAGATCACGAAAGTGGAATAGCAAGCTTCGGGCCTTGAGCTGCGAGCTTCGAGCATATGCAATTCTGGCATGTCCGCCCCTTGCAGGCGGACATGTTTATTTATTAATCCTTACCTGACAACTATAAGAATAAAAAAACCGCAGAGACTTTGTGGGCCTCTGCGGAGTGTATCATAGGTCGGTTTCAACTATATCAATGCGTAATACTCGTTAGTATTCTCTTCTACTGTTCTATACGGTAAACGATCGGCAAGGTCATTCTTGTTTTCACACTTTTACCGTTTACTTTACCGGGCGTCCAGGCTGGCATTTTGTTCATCACAGCTACTGCTTCTTCTTTCATACCGTATTCCACATTGTTATCGCCTGTTGCCTTAATATTCGTTACTCTTCCTTTTTCATCTACTGTAAATACCACTCTCACGTCACCTTCTGCACCATTTTCAATGGCTTGTTCGGGATATTCGATATTGTCTTCCACGAATTTCTGCAAGGCATCTTCTCCACCTGGGTACATTGGCATTACATCTGCGCGTGAGTAAATGCCATCCGCATCACGCATGGCTGAAGTTGTTTTAGTACCTCTCATGCTTTCCATGTTTATGGATGCGCGGCCTTTTCTGTTTGCTGCTGTACCATTCTTATTACTTGCAGCATTTGGCTTGTTAGCTATAGCATCCGGGTTAGTTGATCCATCAGGATTTGTGACCGGACGATCTGATACATTGTCGCCTGCGTTCATTGATTCATCTACCGGATTGCCCTGGGTGCTATCCATGGTGGTAGCATCTCCGTTTGGCGCATCACTATCTATTGATTTGTAATCGCTGCTACTTTGGCAAGCTGTGAATACGCTTGCTGTAACCAACATTCCCGCTGCCAGCCATTGTTTCAAGTTATTTTGTTGACTATTCATATACTGTTGTTTTAATGAATAATTGGTTTCGCTGGTATAGTTCCAAATACGGTGCCACCTGCTTGCCAATCATTGATTATCGTATAGTTGTGCATCTGTTTGGGGACGTTTTTGCTCATATCGCGGTATTGTATTTTTTTAACATTTTGTTACTGTACATTTGATCCACAGTGTACTATGAATATCGCGACGTTCTATCCACAACACGCAACGCTGCAACAGCATATCGACTATTATTATTTCCTGAAAGCCGACTCTCCGGACTTTCAAACTACTTATTATGCGTATCCCAATACTGCTGTACCGCTCAGTATTCATAAGTCGGCGGTGTATGAGATCAAGGAGCATTATACCAGCGTGCAAGCTGTCAAGAACGGACCTGCTGCCGCATTGATCCAACGAAGTTTTCAATCGCCGCTGCTGGTTAGGTTGCAAGGCCCTATCGATAAGGTAACCATCTGTTTTAAACCTTGCGGCATCTGTAATTTTATTAATCAACCTTTCCAGGAAATAGCACCAGCCGACTCACAGGCTTTCACCGGCTGGGCACAAGTGGGAGCTTATTCTTCTCTGCACAGTCAATTTTTTGCCACTGATAGTAACGAGGAAAAGGTAGCTATGCTGGAGGCGTTCCTGTTATCGGTATATGCACCTGCTGCGGAGTGTGTGCAGGTAGAAAAAGCTACTGCGTGGCTGTCGGACTTCAATGACAATCATTCCATAGAGGCCATAGCGGAGGAATTAAATCTTACTACCCGCTCTTTCAACCGGTTATTTTTAAAGCACATGAGCATTTCGCCGGTGGCCTGGAAAAAGATTGCGCGCTTCCGGCATTCGCTGAAGAACAAGTTGTTCAATGAGCGGTTCAAAAAGCTCACCGAGATCGGCTATGACAGTAATTTTTATGATCAGTCTTATTTCATCAAGGTCTATAACAAACTGACCGGCTCAAATCCGTCTGCTTTCTTCAAAAGCATTGAAAAGCTGGCCGACGACCGCCTTATTTTCCGTTTTGTTAAAGAGTAGGTGTTGTCCGAAAAGTACAATTTTAGCCCCCGCACTTCGTGTTATTTCGTAGTCTATTTTACTACAACATGAAGTATATCAGCATTATTGTGGCATTGTTATCGTTGTTACGCGGCAATCCGATCCTGGCTCAGTTACCGCAACACATATCTTCCGGCATCAATAAGCCGCTCGCGGATTCATTGCATACCATGAAGCTCACCGATCAGATCGCGGCCAATATCCGTACCGGTAAATATCAGGACTGGTCGCCGGAAGCCTGGCAGGCATTCAAAGACAGTGTTTTTGGATCTCATCAAAAGATACTTGAAGGGATGTTCAACCGGTATGGTTTTCCCGGTTATGATCTTGTGGGCAAAGATGGTTCGCAAGATTTTTGGCTGATGGTACAGCATTGTGATAAATGGCCTGCTTTCCAGGAAAGGGTATTGACTGCTATGAAGCCGCAGGTGTTGAAGGGGAATGCCAATCCTTCCAATTATGCTTATCTCGTAGACAGGGTAATGTTGAATACTCACCGCAAACAGGTTTATGGTTCTCAGGTAACCTATAACCTGGATAGTTGCCAGGCATTGCCCAAGCCGTTGGATGACAGCTCAACCGTGAATGTCCGCAGAAAGGAAATGGGACTGGAGCCTATCGAGGCTTATTTAAACAGCATGGGCTCCATGCATTTTCAAATGAACAAGGATTTCTATGAGAAGAAGGGTATTACCAGACCCAAATTGTACGCTATAAAACCTTAATTCATTGCCTCAATAGGACTATACACTTAAACATGGCTCAGCGGCTCCTCTATAGCTGATCTAAAAATGTATTGATGCGTGTCTGCAATTCAGGGTTGTCGATTCCAATGTTGTAGTGATCGCGGTTGCTGTATTCGAAATAGGATATGTTCGCTCCCATTCCTGCTGCTTTCATTTTATCAAAGAGTATGACAGCGGGTTGTGGGGGTGTAATATCATCTTTTTCGCCAAAGTGCATTTGTGTGGGTGGAAGTGACTGATAAAAGAAAGTGGGTGAACTGGCTATCAGTCTTTGCCTGGCAACCGGGAGTGTTTCACTTCCATTTATCAGCGCATCGAGGAATTGGAACCGATAGGTTGGATCGTTCTGGTGTGTGCTGGTCCCAGCCAACAGGTCTACCGGGAAAGCAACGCCGGCTGCGAGCTTTACCCGTTTATCGCGAATAGCCATCAGCAATGCTACCGTGCCGCCTCTGCTGCCTCCTCTTACCCCTACTCTGCTGGCATCTGCCTGGGGTGCAATTGTCAACAAGGCATTCAGGCTGGCAATGGCATCATCGGTAGCTGCATCAAATGCATCATTCCTTGTGCCTTCGGATGCAGGCGCTTTATATTCTACGCCATTTATGTTGACAGATAATGTCTGACCTCGCAATGAAGGTAACGCATATATAAACGGAACGTTATCGTTGGTTTGTACGGCTTCATGGATCACCGGATCGGTTAATGAAAAGCCATACACCGACATTCTTACCGGCAAAGGGCTGGTGGTAACAGGCACCAATGCGCCTACATATTGTTTAATTCCTTGTAAACGGAAGGAAACAATTTTATAATATAACCGGTCTTTAAATATTTCATGCGTGGATTCAATCCTGACATCAACTGGCGTTAGTTGTCTTGATTGCCACGACGCCCGGACAGCCTCCAACTCTGCGGATGTTGGTGTTGCAAACAACGCTTTCTTATCAATATTTTTAAGGGGATCTTCTTTCTTACAGGCTACGGCGCAAAACAGTAAAGCTGATAACTGGAGAAAATTGTACAGGTGCATGCGGGTAAAGATAGCCGCCGATTTCTAATTGAAGTGTTAAAGTAAATGTTGCTAATTTACTCTAATATGTACCCGCACTTACTCACCGGATGCTTTTACTTTTTGGGCATTTGCCAACAGGGTTCTTAATTCTTCTTCGTTGGCGAGGTATACATTACCAATATCCAATACGGCAGGATTTTGATAGGCGACCGGATTGGGAACCGATATGCGTGCAGAGGTATGGTACTCGGCAGCGCCTGTTTCTTTGATGAGCTTTTCTATATTGGAAGCACGAATGCCTGCGCCGGGCATGATGATGATGCGGCCATTGGCCTGCTGTACCAATTTTGCCAGCATCTCTGTTGCATCGGGTGCAGCGCTTTTCAATCCGCTGGTGAGTATTCTTTCGCATCCACAGGCTATGATCTCTTCCAATGCTTCGAAGGGATCGGGGGCTCCATCAAATACGCGGTGGCAGGTGACGCCCATGGGATATGCCCACTCCACCAGGCGCTTCATGCGCTCTGTATCTATTTTGCCGTTCTGCAGTTGAATGCCTGTCGATATACCATCGCATCCGAGCTCTTTGCTCAGGAGGATGTCTTTTTTCATGATCTCAAATTCATCTTCATCGTACCAATAGTGGCCTGCCCGCGGGCGGATGATGGGATAGAGTTCTATCCCGATGCGTTCGCGTGTACGTTCTATGGTTCCTTTCGAGGGTGTGGTGCCTCCTTCAACGGGGTTGTCGCACAATTCTACTCTGGCAGCACCTGCTTTTTCTGCAATGATGCAGGATTGGATGTTAAAGGCGCAGACTTCGAGGATGATATTTTCTGTCATACTTATTTTTCAATAACAAACCAACACACAATAATTCTAAAATGGTTTATTGGTATACACTCTTTGCTTTGTACACTGTTTCTTCTTTGCCACTGCGTACGGAATAGGTGAAGCCAGGTTGGAGGGCGTAAGCGCCGTACTCTCCTTTTTTGTTGATGGCCAGGAAACCTACCTGTACTTTTTTGGCTTTCTCCGGGCTACGGCTGATGATGCGCTCCACCGCTTTTCTGCAAGCTACTTCCGGCTTATTGCCCTGCCGCATCAGTTCTACCACAAGGTGTGAACCTACTATGCGGACCACTTCCTCTCCTACACCTGTAGAGGTGGCAGCTCCTATTTCATTGTCTACATATAATCCAGCTCCAATGATGGGAGAATCTCCTACTCTACCATGCATTTTGTAGGCCATGCCGCTGGTTGTGCAGGCACCGCTCAACTGGCCGTTGGTATCCATTGCCACCATGCCTATGGTATCGTGGTTGTTGATGCCACCGGGCATGGGGTCATTGTCTTTGTTGTAGAGTTTGTTTTCAATATTCATGACCGGCTCGTATTTAGATGTCTTGAGCCATTCTTTCCATGCTTTTTCTGCTGCGGGTGTGAGCAGGTTTTCTTTTTTAAAGCCATTGGCCAGTGCGAACTGTAAGGCACCGTCGCCTACTAATTGTACGTGTGGTGTTTTCTCCATCACCAGTCTGGCGACAGATATAGCATGTATAATATGCTCCAGGCACATGACCGCTCCAATGTTGTATTGTTCATCCATGATGCAGGCATCGAGGGTTACGCGTCCGTCGCGGTCGGGCAATCCTCCATATCCTACTGACTGGTTGCTTTCATCGGCTTCGGGAATACGCACGCCTGCTTCTACCGCATCGAGTGCACGGCCGCCGGCTGATAATATTTTCCAGGCTTCTGCATTGGCTGCTTTTCCGAAATCCCAGGTGGATACGACGATGGGGTTGCCTTTTGTTACGGGGTACTGTTGTTGCTCCATGGCCAGTAATGACTGGCCGGATAATACTGCGGCTGAGCCCGCTAATGACGAGCGTAAGAATTTTCTTCTGGTTGACATAGTAGTAGTCTTCTCTCTTGAAGCTGTAAACTTAAGGTATTAACTCTTTTGGGCGTTCATAAACTTTTTCAGGTTGGCTTGTGCTGTCTTGCGTACTTTATTGATCACAAAGCCGCTCCATCCCAGCAATAATCCTTTGAAGCCTAATGCCTGGCGGCTCCATTTCCACAGGTCGAAATCGTCCATGTGCTCTATGATGCGGCCTTCATGGAATTTGAAGTGTGCTTTGATATGGTTGGTGACTTTCCAGCCGGTGGCTGAAAAGGTATAGGTGGCGATCCATTCGCAGTTGCCGTATTCATGATCGGCATCTACGTTCTTGTAGACAAGTGTAAAATCTTTGGCATTCTTACACAACATTGTCCACATGGCTTTTACTTCCGCTGCATTCAGGTTTTCGAATACGGGATCATAGAATGTCACATCTTCATGGTAGCAACTGATCATGCCGGGGGCATCCAGTTTACCGAACGATGTATAAAATTTTTCAATCAGTTGTTCGTGCGCAGGGTTCATATTTTGAAACTGTGGTTGAGCAACATTTGTTACTTTAGACCTTTAAAATTAATGGTTACCATGAGAAAACTACTCCTTTTCCTTTTTTATTGCCTTTTTATTTTTAGCGCTACCGCGCAAGTGGTTCCATTGAGTCCACAAACAGCCCAGGACTCTGCCTGGGTGCGGGACAATTACACCAAGCAGGAATTGTACATTCCTATGCGCGATGGGAAGAAGTTGTTCACGTCCGTTTATCTTCCTAAAGATGCTACCGAGAAGCATCCTATCCTGATGACGCGCACGCCTTACTCTTGTGCGCCATATGGCGAACCGAACTTCAGGCCCAATTTGTGGGTAGGTCATTTCCGGTATTATACGCGTGAAAACTATATTATTGTTACGCAGGATGTTCGTGGCCGCTGGATGAGTGAGGGTGAGTTTGTGGATGTGCGTCCTTTCAACCCCAACAAGACTGGCAACGAGATCGATGAGGCCAGTGATACGTATGACGCGATCGACTGGCTCATAAAGAACCTACCTAATAATAATGGTAATGTTGGGGTGATGGGAATCTCCTATCCCGGTTTTTATTCCACGATGGCTGCTCTGAGTGCGCATCCGGCACTGAAAGCGGTAAGCCCCCAGGCGCCGGTGACCGACTGGTTTATGGGTGATGACTTTCACCATAATGGTGCGTTCTTTATCCTCGATGGGTTTTCTTTTTATACCGGCGGCTTTGGTTTTCCGCGTCCTACTCCTACTTCTACAGGCCCGAAATCGAACCTGCAGCTTCCGAGGAATGATAATTATGAAACGTACCTGCGTATCGGTGCGTTGAAGAACTTCATGAAGCTGACCGGCGATAGTTTAAAATTCTGGAAAGACCTGTATGCGCATCCGAACCTGGATGACTGGTGGAAGGCGCGCAATCCCCGCAATTTCGTGGATAATATCAAACCTGCGATGCTGACTGTTGGCGGCTTATTCGATGCAGAGGATTGTTTTGGCGCGTGGCGGCTGTATGAGGCTATCGAGAAAAAGAATGCAGCTTCTGCATTCAATAAAATTGTCATGGGGCCCTGGTATCATGGACAGTGGGCTTCGCTGGATGGCAGCAAGCTGGGCCGTGTTCAGTTTGGCTCCAATACTTCGCACTGGTACCAGAATAATATTGAAGTGCCTTTCTTCAATCATTTCCTGAAGGGCAAGGGTGATATCTCCAAGCTGGCTGAAGCTACCATCTTTTTCAGTGGCGCCAATGAATGGAAGCAGTATCCTCAATGGCCTCCTGCCGGCAAAACTGACCTGCCTTTATACCTGCAACCCGACGGCAAGCTGGGCTGGGAAAAGCCTACCGGCAAGAACAGCTTCAGTGAGTATATCAGCGATCCTGCCAAACCGGTGCCTTATACCGAAGATGTGCATTGGAGCCGTACCCGCGATTATATGACGGATGACCAGCGCTTCGCTTCCCGCCGGACTGATGTACTTACTTTCCAGACTGCTATTTTATCTGATGATGTGACTTTGGGCGGCACCCTGGTTGCCGACCTGCTGACCAGCATTACCGGTACGGATGCCGATTATATCGTGAAGCTGATCGATGTATTTCCCGATGACTTTTCATATCCCGGTACTCCTCAAGGGGGCGGACGTGATGCCGGCGGCCCCTATCCTATGGGTGGCTATCAAATGCTGGTGCGTGGTGAAGTGATGCGTGGCCGTTTCCGCAATAGCTTTGAAGTGCCCGAGGCTTTCAAGCCTAATAAGATCGAGCGGGTAAAATATGAACTGCCTGATGTAGCTCATACTTTCAAGAAAGGTCATCGCATTATGGTGCAGATACAGAGCAGCTGGTTTCCCTTAGTTGACCGCAACCCTCAAAAGTTTGTCAATATTTATGAGGCTAATGACGGCGATTTCCAGAAGGCCACTATCCGGGTTTATCATGATGCGGCCAACAGCAGCAATATCGTATTGCCGGTGCTCAAATGATATACATAGATACCGAGGACAACTTAATGAACCCTGGCAAAGATGCCGGGGTTCATTTTTTAAGGCTATCGTTTGCGCGAAATTATTCCGTAAAACCTCATTACATTTATCAGCACAACTGTAAAATGGTTCCTCATGCGTAAACCTGCTTTTCTTTTTGCTCTTTCCCTGATAGGTATTGCTCATTGTGTCATTGCCCAGGTATCTATTATACCGCGGCCGGCGGTGGTGGAGCAACCCAAGGTGGCCGGCCAATTTGTGATCTCTGCGCAGACGCCGCTCGTGCTGGAGGGATCGGGCCTGGAGAATTCTGCCAGCTTTCTGAATGATTACCTGGAACAGGTTTATGGTTTCCGGCTGGCAGTGAGCAGCAAGCCGGTGCGCGGCGGTATCCATCTCAATTATGAACGGATGGACCATCCTATTGCCGGCGCTTACTTGCTACAAGTAAAAAAAGATCAACTCTATATTGCGGGGGATAATGCCACCGGGGTGTTTTACGGGGTGCAATCGCTGCTGCAATTGCTGCCCGTGGAGAAGGGGGCTTCGCTGAAGGTTCCTTTCGTGGTGATCAAAGATTATCCGCGTTTTCAATACCGGGGGCTTCACCTCGACGTGGGGCGTCATTTTTTCCCGGTGGCTTTCGTGAAGCGTTATATCGACTATATCGCGCTGCACAAGATGAATGTTTTTCACTGGCACCTGACGGAGGACCAGGGCTGGCGCATCGAGATCAAAAAGTATCCGAAGCTTACGGAAGTGGGCGGCTACCGCAACGGTACTATTATCGGCCGCTACCCGGGCAAGGGTAATGATGGTGAGCGGTATGGCGGTTTTTATACGCAGGCGGAGGTGAAGGAGATCGTGGCTTATGCAGCCAGGCGTTATGTAGAGGTGATCCCCGAGATCGAGATGCCGGGGCATGCCTCGGCGGCGCTTACGGCCTACCCTGCTCTTGGCTGCACGGGCGGCCCGTATAAAGTACAGGAAACATGGGGCGTGTTCAACGATGTGTTTTGCGCAGGGAATGATAGCGTGTTCAACTTTTTGCAGGACGTGCTGGACGAGGTGATGCCTTTGTTTCCTTCCAAGTATGTTCATATCGGCGGTGATGAATGCCCGAAGGAAAGCTGGAAGCATTGTGCGAAATGCCAGCAACGGATCAAGGCGCATGGCCTGAAAGATGAGCATGAATTGCAAAGTTATTTTATCCAGCGCATGGAGAAGTATATCAACGGGAAGGGGAAAACGATCATTGGCTGGGATGAGATCCTGGAGGGCGGGCTGGCGCCGAATGCGCTGGTGATGAGCTGGCGGGGCGAGAAAGGTGGCATCGAGGCTGCGCAGCAAAACCATGATGTGATCATGACGCCGGGCAGCCATGTGTACCTGGACCATTCGCAAACGAAAAACGAAGATTCGGTTACCATCGGCGGCTATACGACGGTGCAAAAGACGTATAGCTATGAGCCTGTGCCTGCGGCACTGACCGCTGCGCAGGCCAAGCACGTGCTGGGGGCGCAGGGGAATGTGTGGACGGAGTATATGAAGAACACGAGCAAGGTGGAGTATATGATCTTTCCGCGGCTGAGCGCGCTGAGCGAGGTATTGTGGAGCCCGAAGGCGCTGCGGAGCTGGCCTGATTTTGAAAAGCGGCTGCAGGTGCAGTTCAAGCGGTATGGGTTATGGGGCGCCAATTATAGCCGTGCCTTTTTTGACCTGAAGGCCAGCATCACTCCTGCGAAAGATGGGGACGGCGTGATGTATATCCTGGAGAGCACTTCACCTGCCGGTAAGATACACTACCCTCCTTCTGTAGAAAGCTCTTTGCTGGTGCCTTATACTACTCCTTTCCATGTGCGGAGCAATAAAAGGATCGGCGCTGTGCTGCTGGTAGATGACAAACCTGTAAGCTCGCTGTGGCAAACCTTTATAATCAATAAGGCTACCGGCAAGGCTATCACCGTTGCTACGCCTACTGCCGAGAACCGGCGTGGTAATGGCGGCAACTTTGGTTTGGTGAACGGTGTACGCACTGAGAAAGGCGGCATCGGCTCTGAAGAGTGGCTGGGCTGGCAGGGGCCTGATATGGAGGCGGTGATCGACCTGGGTAAAGCGCAATCCATTTCCTCTGTGGACCTGCATGTGCTGGAGCAGACTGCCAGCTGGGTGTACCTGCCACAGTATGCCGAAGTGTTTACTTCTGCCGACGGGAAGACCTGGAAGTCACTGGGCAAGGGCAGTGACGTAGTAAAGGAAGACAACAATGCTGCCGTGCTGACTGTTCCCTTCTCTCCTACTACCGCGCGCTATGTAAAGGTGGTGGCAAAGAACTATGGCACTATTCCTGCCGGTCAGCCGGGGGCGGGCAGTGCGGCCTGGTTGTTTGTGGATGAGATTGCGGTTAATTAATAATAGTTTCCTATTAACAAGTAAAGGGCCCGCTTTCGCGAGGCCCCTTTGTTTTCGCCTTTCCTTAATACATATGCTACTTCTGAATTATTAGTTTTTGCATAACTTGGGTATGTCCAGCGATAACGACCACTGAGTATATTCCATTCTTCAACAAGCTGACATTGTTGATATGAACGATATTATCTCCTTTATTTATATCGCCACGTTGCATAAGCAATAGTCCGCCGAAGTTGTCAACCACTTTGATGGTAACCGATAGTTTCTTATCAGAATTGATGGAAATATTTATAAAGTTGCTGGCCGGATTGGGTCTCAGTAGTACAGTAAGCCCATTAACATCGAAGCTTACACTGAGAATGCGGCTGTATTTGAAACGAGCATCTTTATCAACCTGCTTAAGGCGATAGTACAGTTTGCTACCTGTTATTGCTCCCGGCGCATCCAGGTAGTTGTAGTCTGCCTGCATCCCTTCTTTACCCGGTATCGTAGCCACTGCTTTGAAGTTGATTCCATCTTCACTTCTTTCGAGAACAAATTTCTCGAAGTTACTTTGGTTTTCCCCTCTCCACATAAGGTTCACTTTGCTGCCTTCGATCCTTTCGGCATTGAACTGCACCAGCGTAATGGGTAAGGCATCTTCTTCACTACTACAACCGGTCCTGATCATTGTAAATATAGCAGAGTTGACCTCATAAGTCCAAAACCAGGTGTTGAGGGTCCTTGCGTTACCGAAGTCATCGCAGGCAATGGCTGTACCTGATCCACCGGCAGCCGGTGCAGGTACGGCATTGCCGGAGCCAGGGCCATTCCAGGCACGTGCAGGAGAAGCAAGGCCAACATTTACATTGGTAATACCCGCACCAGTATTATTATTGTTAACATCGGTCGTGGAATTTGCACAAGTAGCAGGTATTGTATTAGTCAGCAAACCATCATCGAAATAGAGCCTTGGTACTGTAGACAATGGCATTATCCCCGCCACGTTGAATCCTTGCGGATTAAGCTCTGCGTCATATAAAGGTATGTTCACACGGCCTCTTCGTATAGACAGCATCATATCGATCGTTGCATTGGCAACTACAGTGGCTCCAAGCCCATTCAAACCATCCCATACGCCCACATTATGCCCTGCCGGACGATCTATAAAATAGAGATACCGGTCGGCTGTTCCCGCCTGATAGCCTGACACTCCATTGAGATCCAGAAGAATTACTACATCACCTGGTCTGTCGATCCAATAAGGTATGTTTATATCAGGCGCACAACCATACATCGTACCGGTAAACTGCGGAGTTACTGCTGGTGTAGAGGTGGGAAAGATCGTTGCATCGGGTATGTCCAGAAACACCGGATATCCGTTGGGCAAAGATGGCGTAACAGCGCCTGTGTTTTGTGACCGACGATCATTGAACCAGTTAGTCCCATTTACCGCCCCATAATTGTTCATACATAATGTAAATCCTAAAGGCCGAAAGCCGGTGAAACCGAGCTTTGCCACCGTGCTATCGTTGGTATATGCATAAAAATCTCCTGCGAAAGAATTATTGATGTTTCCCTGATTACCTGTCGGATTATAGGTGATAAAGCTCCAGGCTTGCGAATAGATACGACCAGATCGCCTGACACCTGCCGGAGTAGCGATAGTAAATTCAAACAGGGTGAGCAATGTTTGTGCTGTATTGACAGTGAGGCCAGCATCTGTACTAAAATAAATCTCGATATAGTAAGTACCGTTTGCAGAAGGATTGAACACCAGTGGAACAAACCCTGTTGGCGCAGTACCATCGATGTTCGGACCAGCAACTGCCTGATTATAGGTACTAATCTGTTGGCCTGGACTGATCGGTGTGGCTCCAACAATCATATTGTCCAACGCATCCATTATCCTGTAGTAAACTGCAACCTGATTGGCTATCCCCAGCGTACGGTCATAAGCCTTTACATTAAAGTAAAAATTTTCGCCTTCGTGATCTGCGACCACAAAGCTAATGCGATTCTGAGCAGGAGCCTCTCTGTAAGGACCAGAAAGAACCGTTGGCGCAATCAAGATAGCTGCTCCATTAGCAGGATTGGGCATAACCTGTGCAGTGCCTACGGCCATAACAGGAGTACGCAAAGAATCCATTAGCAGAGCAAGGAGAAGAAAGCAAATTGTTTTTGAAGATGTTCTTTGCTTAAATGCAAATGCATGTTTTTTCAGGTGTAAATCACTAAACATAAAAGTAGGAATGATTAACAAATAATGTTACTGCCGGATAATCCGGCAGGTATTAAGCGGGAATCATTCAGTTTTTTATGAACGTATCAAAACGACGACAATAATCTACCACAGGCAGGTATAACAATAACAGTATTGTTTATATCAATAAGCAGCTAAGATATAGCCAATTGATCAATGTATTTATCCATATTAAGGATAAAACATACGTCTGGAGAATAAGACAGGAAACATACATCAAGATAGGCACTTAATCACATACGCTTAATACGCACATCATACAGAAAATCTTTTACGCTGGTGATCTCTATGCTGTCAATGGCCGCATGAAGCGGGTTTAAAATATAATTGTACTCATTAGGAACTATTATAGAAGGGAACCTAAGCACCGGATAGTCTGCAGTTTTTAAGAGGCGGGTACCAAAGTCTTTGGTGGATGCCGGAGCCGGCACCTGCATCCAATCACCAGGCAGATCTGCCATTCTTACCTGGAGTATCCAATAATCTGGTATCTCAAAGGTTGTGATACTCAGTGAGCGGGGAATATCTTCAATATTAATATTAACGGAGTATTCCAGCGTAGCCAACGAACGGCTTTCGGAAGTATAAATACAGGGAATAAGTTTATGATTCCAGCGCCCGCCATGCAGGCGAGCACCTTCTCCAGTAAGATCTCTGGCATATTTTGTTCTGCCAACTCTGTATACGATCATGGGTAGGATTAAGAGTAAACGCCGTAATCGAGGCGGCCTATGATATCGCGGACTTCTTCGCGGCCAAATTGGTTATCGATCAGATCGTAGGGAGCCTGGCCGCCCAATGCCATATTGGGGCGGAGCATCCATTGATTGAAGCGGGCTTCATCTTCAAAGACCTCATAGCCGTAGGAGTAAATATTGGCGAGATCAACGATGCGCTCACTGAGGGAAGTATTGAATTTTTCATCGCCTTTTTTATTGATGAGGGTAGCCCTGGTGACTGCCAGGGCAATAGCCAATTTATCGTAGTCGAGGGCAGTTTTTTCTTTGAAAGCTTCGAGGTCTTTTTTGGAGATGCCGGCACGGGCAATATCCATCATTTCAAGGGGCGTCATTTGGCTTTCGGGCTTTTTGCTGGCCGCAGAGAGAATTGGCAATACGCTACTGACAGGCAAAGCAGCAGCAACTACCTGCTTGCCATAGCTATAGGCAACATCAGGCTCATTGACACTCTGTGCAGGGGCATCATTAGTGGGATAATTCTTTACTGGAGCTTTTTTGGCAGGCGGTTTAGGACCTTGCTTATTGGATTTAGTGCTTTTAGCCATAGTATAATAATTTACTAATCATGGTGTAAATTTAAACTTAATAAGAGAAGTCACCAAAAATAATTTTTTAATATGTTTACCATGCACAGGCATAAAAAGAGGCCGCCTTATTGGAAGGCGGCCTCTTGTATAAAATGTATTCAGACTTTTGCTTACAACCTGATAAGCTTGATCAGCTTTCTGTTATTTCCCTGTACAGCTTCCAGTATATAATGTCCTTTGGCATAGTTGCTACCGAAAGGAATTCTGCTACCGATCGTCAGGTTATCCCTTGCTTCTACCAGTCTTCCTACCTGGTCGTAAATACGAATGCGTACTTTTTCCAGCGGCGCACCTGCCTGGAGGTACAGGGTGAATTCGCGATCGCTTGGTATCGGCGTTACCATAACATTCAGCTTACTCTCTGTATTGCTGATGTCAGTAGCCAGTTTGCCGGTACTTTCATTAGCACCTTCTGTGATGGTAATGAGCTGTTCGTCAATCAAGCCGTTGCAATTGTCATCACGACCATTCTCCACTTCCGGCGCACCGGGATAGATCTTCGGATCGAAATCGTGACAATCACCACCTACCAGCACGTAACCAGCTAAGGGAATTGCCGACTGTCTTGCGCCCTCGTTGCGGCCATAGCCATCTCTATCCACATCAGGGTAATAAGTAAGCATTGGCAATCCTTCATCTACCTGGCCATTACAGTTGTCATCACGACCGTTGGCCAGTTCAGGAGCGCCCGGATATACGGTAGCATCATAATCGGCACAATCGCCGCCTACCAGTACGTGACCTGCCAACGGAATAGCTGACAGTTTAGAATTTTCATTGCGGCCGAAACCATCGCGGTCTACGTCCATATAGTAGCGCTTCATGGGCAAGCCTTCATCTACCTGACCGTTACAGTTGTCATCGCGACCGTTGGCCAGCTCAGGAGCGCCGGGATATATGGTGGCATCATAATCAGCGCAATCGCCGCCTACCAGCACATGGCCAGCTAACGGAATAGCCGACAGTTTGGAGTTCTCATCGCGACCGAAACCATCGCGGTCTACGTCCATGTAGTAGCGTGTCATGGGCAGGCCTTCGTCTACCAGCCCGTTGCAGTTGTCATCACGACCATTGGCCAATTCAGGAGCGCCGGGATATATGGTAGCATCCCAATCAGCACAATCGCCTCCTTTCGTTACCCAGCTACCAAGCGGCTGTTTTTCAGCAAGGCGTGAACCTTCCGGACGGCCATAGCCATCTCCGTCAATATCCTGGTAATAGCGGGTCAACACCGGGGTATTGTTCAAACGGTATATGCTGATGGTGCCACTGATCTCGTTGGCCACGAGGATATAATGTCTGCCATCGGGGCTGGCGGTATTGGAGATATGGATGATGCCTTCGGGGCCATTGTCGCCACCGTAGGTAGCTGTGCTGCGTGGGTTTTTGTAGTCCACGAATTTCACATCAGCAGGATCGGTGATATCGTATACCATTACCCCACCCTGTCTTTCGAGGCCTATGAATGCATATTGTTTGCCTTCGATCGCTGCAAGGGCCAGCCCTTCCGGCTCGGGGCCTTTGGAAGAGCTGCGGCTCTTGCGTGAATTGCTCTCGTGGTCTGTATTGAACAGCGGATTATTCTCCGGCGTTTTGGCCAGGTATTGTTCAAAGTCGTCCTTGCTATCGAAGGTCACTGCTTTGGTAGTGGTATTCCAGATGGCGAAAGAGCGACCACCGATCAGGTGAATCTCGTCGAAATCACCGTCGCCGTCGGTGTCACCGGAAGAGGTAGTGATCCTCAAACGACCGAGGTTATTATCGTCTTTCAACTCTTTGGCATTGGGGAAGGCTACAGAATCCAACTTGTAAGCAGCTGCGTTCACGCGCACTCTTTCGTTGAAGGCGCTGTACTCGCGGTCGTCGCCTTCGTTGGCTCCTACGATGTAGGTAACGCCATTCACCGTATAGTTGGCAATGCCATCGGGCATGTAGAGGCCTTTCACCGGCCAGTTGGCAATGTGAATCTCCCCTCTGTCGGAGGCATCGAAGCCGTTGCCGGGAAGGCTATGGTCTTTTTTGCCCAGGGGCCATACTTCCGTGATCTTTTTGGTTACGATGTCTACTACTGCGAAGGCGTTGGCTTCCTGCAGGATCACCCATGCTTTTTTGGAGTCAGGTGTGATGGTGATATACTCGGGTTCAAAATTCTGCGACAGAGTGGTGACAGGATTTCCCCTGCGTACACCGGCTGCCACGAGGGCAGTTGTTTGCGCATTGAAAGCCGTGAAGTCGAGGGTGGTAACATGGTTTTGTGTGAGGCCAGCGATACCACCGGAGATATCGATGATACTGATGGAACCTTCCGGATCTACCGTATAGGAATCGTTGGGCTCTCCTTCATTGGCTACCATGATGGTTTTGCCATCGGGTGTAAAGGTCACCATGTCGGGCAGGGCACCTACTGTAACCTGCTTTTGGAATACACCATCGGTATTGAAGAAGATCACTGAGCCGTTCTGCTGCTTAACAACGTTGGGCGCTGCTACCACTACCAGGCCATTGCGTACCGCAACACTGGTGATACCACCAAAAGGCACCATGTCTATGGAAGTAATGGGCTTGATGGAATCTGGTTTGGAGAAGTCGGCAATATCGAGCCTGTTCTGCAGGGCGCTGATCACAAAGAGGCGCTTAGAAGCAGAATCATATGCTACGATCTCTGTGCTGGCATTGCTGCTGCCGGAAGGATCATAGCTACCCACGTAGTTGAGTTCGATCTGCTTAGTAGGAACAGGCGCTTTGCGATCATTGTCCCTGATGTATACCGTCATGAACTGGTTGCCGGTGATGGAAAGACCTGTGGGGTTTTCCAGGCTCAGGATGAAGTATTCGTCCTGTTCGTTGGCCGCATCGTCATTGATCGGTATGGTAATGGTTTGTGTGCTGTTGCTGTCTGCCGTGAAGTGCAGGGTCTTTGTAATCAGCGTAAAATCGCTGGCACCTGCCGTGCTGAACGGAGTGCCTTTTACCACCAGGTCTACTGAAGCAGTAGCCGGGTTGGTCAATTTAATTTGCACCGTAGCTGTACCTGCTGCTTCTGATACAGAAAGCACCGCACTGTTGAAACCAACGGTCGTGTTGCTGCCACCGGGGTTGCCGGGGGTATTCCAGCCCGGCCATGATTGAGCCGGTGTGCCGGAGGCGGTACCAGCCCAGTTGGCCGGGTTGGCCACCAGGGCTTTTACTGTAGCTGCTGCACCTGTCAATGTACCAGTATAATATGCATTCACCGTATTACCAGCTGTGTTGCCGGGCGCTGTGCTCAGGTTGATAGAACTCACGCCATCAGTCAATGTTGCAGGGAGCCTGGAGAAGCTACCACTGCAGCTTGTGTTGGTAGCCAGCCATGCGTTGGAGCTGAGGGCTGTAATATATTGTGGTGCTGCGGGTGTGCCGGTATATACAATAATCTGATCTCCATTGGCGCTGAGACCAAAAGTGCTGCCGGTAATGGTGCCAATGTTGGCCGTACCAGCATCGTTATTGATAGTCACTACGGTACGGGCAGCTACGCCGCCTGCAGGTGCAGTCCATACGATACCGCCAGCACATTGTGCAGGCACACTGGTAGTGTATTTGGCATCGGTAAAGTTGATCCTGGTGCCAGGCAGGATGTTTACAAAGGTTACAAACGCAATGCGGTCATCGTTGGGCACTGCATTCATCTGGTAACCGACGAAAAGCAGATCACCAGGATTGAATGTAGTTTGCGTGGCAATGGTATTGAAGGAAGCTGATTGTATAGTTGCTACAGCATTGTTGCTGAAGTCTTCTACTACACCTGCTTTAAGGGCCACATAATATTGCTGGTTGTTGGCCAGTGCTGCCGATGGTGTAATGGTGATGGTATTGGCAGCAAAGGTGGCAGTAAACGGCACATCAGCGCCGCTTGCGTTGTTGAGTTTGAATACCACCAGCTCAGCCGCGTTGGCATTGGTGATGGGGCTGTTGTCGACTTTACGCACCTCTTCATTGAAGGTGATGGCGGGTGCTGTGTTTATACCCAGATCAATGGCTCCATTAGCCGGGGTAAAGTTTACAGAAGGTGGCAATACATCAGCTCCGGCGGGTGCCCCTTCGAGGGTAACGTTGTCGAAGCGGTTATTGCCTACATCGCCACCGCTTCCCAACAGGAAAGTAACCCGTACTTTAAAGTTGGGGTTGTTATCTGCTGCGGTAATGGCACTGAAATCAAAAGTCTGTAATGTAGGATCGCCATTGTTGGGAGCAATGGTGGTGAATGCGATATAGTTTGTGCCATCTACGGTATAGGCTATTTCCTGTGTGCCTGCACCTGAGCCGGAACGGCGGGTGGCGTATTTAAGCACCACATCCTGAAAACCGGTAGTAGGTAATGAGAAGATAAGGGTCGCGCCGATGGGGTTGTTGATGCGCAGGTGGTTGCCTGACGCATCGCCATTGCGGGCGTTGAGGTTCTGTACGTTGAAGTTCTGCCCTGTACCATTCTGGTAATCGTTGGCACTGGAACCGCCTGCTATGTAGGCCAGATTAGCGCCACCTGCTGTGTACGTGGGCGCCACGTGGTTGGCCTCCGTATCGAAGGTGTTGAAATTCCAGTAGTGAACGAGTGTCTGGGCACTCAGGCGGCCTGCTGCGCCCAGGATAAAGCAAGCAATAATGAGTAAAGTTTTTCTCATAACTTTTTCCGGTTTGTTTCCGTGACGTGATTTTGTGTGTTTGGAATTGAAGGATACTGTGTTTCCTGGTGCAGAGGTGCGGTACGGATACAACTATAAAATAATGCGTGGCAAACATAGAGTAGTTTGCCAAAGCGGGTATCCGGTTTAGAATAATTAAACTAAAGTTAATATAGCAGGTCGGGGCGAGGTATTACTGAAGTTTCAGCGTGGCCATTACGGGTAAATGATCGGAAGCATATTGCTCGTCGATGACCGTGTGTGATAAGACCCTAAAGCTGCCGGTTGGCTTCCAGGCAATGAAGTCGATTGTTTTGGTGGGATTGATCTGTGGTATGGTGAAGCCGCAGCCTTGTATGCAGGTGCGGGTAAAGTGCTTATCGAGGATGTCGATGACTGCGCCACCGGGTGCCGCATTGAGGTCGCCTGCCAGAATAACGGGATTGGTTTCTTTTTGCAGTATATCTACAATAGCATTGATCTGCAGCAGGCGGTTGGTATCGTTGCGTTGGGCATCCATGTGCGTGCAGGCTATGGTAATCTTTTTACCATTGAGCTCTATATGGGCCGTTGCCAGCACCCTTGGCTCGCCGTTGGTACCGGCAGCAGTAGGCAATTTATGTGTAGTGCCGCCCGATAAAGGGTAACGGGACAAGATGGCTACGCCGTAATCGCCGCCATCGTGATCGATCGCTTTGGCGAAGTAGAAGTTCATTTTTGTTTTCTCTGCGAGGGTCACTGCTTCATTCATGCCAGCGCGTTTGGTATTGACATCCACTTCCTGCAGCATTACGACATCGGGTTTCTGCTTGTTGATGACGGCCGCAATGGCATCTATGTCGATAACACCGGCTTTTGAAGGCGGATTGGCATGGTGTATATTGTAGCTCATGATGGCGAGTTCCTGCTTATTGGTTGACGCGCCTGACTTTTTTTGTACACTGCAGGAGGCCAGTACTAAAAGGAATGGGACTAACAGCTTTTTTGAGATCATACCGTGCGATGAATTTGCGTGGGCAATATTAAGTTATTCTACAAAAGGTTTCTGAAATATTCAGTATGTTAGTTGAATGAAAAACCGGATCCGGGCTATTTATTGCTTCTTCGTGCTACAAATGATTGTACTATTATCCTCCGGGCAAGAAACTCCTTATAATCCTGCACGCTCCTATTCCGCCGATCAGCTGAAGGCGGATTTACAATTTCTCAACACGAAGCTCGACAGCATTCACCCTAACTTATACCATTACACCACTAAAGACAAATTCAACTCTTTTTTAGATAGTCTGAACCGGGCCATTATAGGACCTATGCAGGAACAAGAGTTTCTTGGGCTTATCAGCTTACTTAATGAAAAGATCTGCGATGGTCATACCATGCTTTTGCCCAGTGAACAGTCAATGGCATACAACGGTACGCAGGGGCGCTTTCTGCCTTTTTCAGTAGTATACATTAAAGGCAAGCTCTACATTACTGAAAACAACTCTACTGATAACAGTATCCAACCGGGTGCAATCATCACCAGCATTAACGGCAAAGAAACATCAGCTATCGTTGCGCAACTGCTGAAGCGTCAGATCAGGGATGGGCGTAACCAGACTTATCCGCTGTGGATACTCAATCATTACTTTGGCGCTTATTACAGTTATGCTTTTGGTCAGTCTGCAACCTTCTCTATGGACTTAACAGGCAGCGACGGCAAACTAATTCATAAGGAAGTGGCAGCGTTGACAAGGGATAGCATCCGCCTGTTGCGACAACAAAAGCAGTCTGTGCAAACTGGCGAAGCGCGGGGTATTATACTGGAAGAAAAACCAGCTACGAAGACTGCCGTTCTTACCATTAAGAGTTTTGATACTTCATTGCTTCAATCGGTATACAAACAGTCATTCCAACCAGTGACCGATAGTGTATTCAGGCAACTGAAATTACATGGCATACGGAGCCTCCTGCTGGACCTGCGCGATAACCAGGGTGGTGATTTTGAACCGGGCCGGCAGCTTCTCTCCTACCTCATTACTGCGCCTACTTCTTATTTATTGGGCGGCAAGGAGGCCAAACTGCTGCAACCGCAAAGCAATCACTTCAGCGGCTCTTTATTCGTGTTGATCAATGGCGGCAGTTTTTCCAATTCGGCTATCGTAAGCGCCTGCCTGGAGAATCGTAAACAGACCACTTTTATCGGGGAAGAATCGGGCGGTAATAAATTCCTGATCTTTGGAGAAGCCACTGATGTAGTGCTGCCACACACGAAGATACAGGCATACATTTCCACGGAGACCTTTCGCATCAACCGGCAATCAGGCGATCATGGTATTATACCCAGGCATGTTGTACAGCCTTCTATTACCGACCTGCTGCGGGGTAATGATCCTGTAAAGGCATTGGCACTAAAGCTGATGACAGGTCAGGAAAAATGAAGTCGTACTGATAGAAATATTGTATGCTGCAACCATATAGTATTATATTAGTTGCTTCAAATGAATATAATATATGATATGGTACGAAGATGAAGTGCAGCGTGTAGAACTGGAGAAAAGCAGGCTGGCATACGAACCGAAAACAATTTTTTATGGCAGTTCTTCCATCCGGTTATGGACTACACTATACGAAGACTTCAAGTCGCTCCATCCCGTGAACCTTGGTTTTGGTGGCTCTACGCTGGCCGCCTGTGTATGGTTTTTCGAACGGATATTACCTGCTTATCAACCTGAACGCATCGTTTTTTATGCGGGTGACAATGATCTGGGCGATGGCAGGCATCCCGAGGAAGTATTTATCTTCTTCCAACAACTGACAGTACAGGTACGTACCCGGTTTCCCCATACTTCTTTTTATTTCATCTCGGTAAAGCCAAGTCCTTCCCGCTGGAATATGATCAACAATATTTACTATACCAATACGCTTGTAAAGAATGCAATAGAAAAGCAAGGCCTGCCTTTTCATTATATCAGTATTGTGGAGCCCATGCTAAATAGTGCCGGGCTTCCTGTGAAGGAGCTGTTTCAGGAAGATGGCCTGCACCTCAGTGATAAGGGCTACGAGATATGGAAGAAGGTTGTGCTGACCTATCTGCTGCAAAATCCTTAAGAATTGCATAATACGTCTTTTGCGGGGATCGGTTTATATTATACCACTTTTTACCAATGAAACGGGAATATCATAAATGGTTTAGTCCGAACCTGCAAAGGAATATGGAGCTATTGGTGTTTGGGGATGCAGGTGAGCCTGTGCTCTTCTTCCCTACCCGCACTGCCCGGTTTTATGATTATGAAGACTGGCGCATCATCGAGGCTATACGATATAAGATCGAAGCTGGTTTTATCCAGGTGTTTTGCGTAGATAGTGTGGATTCGGAAAGTTTCTATGCTTCGATCCATCCGGCAGAAAAGATAAAGCGACATCTTCAATATGAACAGTATATCCTGCAAGAGGTGCTTCCGCTGATCAGGTATAGCAATCCTCAACATACCGGCATTGCCACTGCGGGTTGCAGTCTTGGCGGTTATCATGCGCTGAATATTGCTTTTCGCCATCCCTGGCTTTTTTCGAAGGTAACCGGTATGAGTTCCCGCTATGACCTTACTTTATCGGCAGACAAATTCCCTGATCTGCTGAATGGTTACTTCGATGAGAATATTTATTACAACATGCCCAGCATGTATATGCCCAATTTAACCAACTCTTTGCTGCTGGAGCAGATCAGGCGGTTAAAGATCGAACTGGCGGTGGGTAAAGAGGACCCTTTTTATGAGAACAACCAACGATTAAGTGATTCGCTCTATGAAAAAAACATCCCACACCATTTGTATGTGTGGGATGAAGAGGCGCACCGGCCCCGGTATTGGCGCAGGATGGTGCAATGGTATTTGTGAAGGCAGAATACAGGATACAGAAGCCAGAATACAGAATCTTTTGCGTGGCCTCCTGTATTTTATTTTACAAACCGCTTTGAGACCGACTTTCCGTCTTTGGTAAAGATCAATGTGTATACACCCGTGGATAGTTTTGATACGTCCAGCCGGTTGGATACCGGCTTGCCCTGCAACACTTGTCTACCCATGATATCGTATATTCTTACCAGCCCGCCTGACAGATCATCCGGCGCCGTGAGGTATATGGTATTGCGTGCCGGGTTGGGATAAATCTCCAGCTCTTTACTGCCTGTGGCGACTTCGTCAGCAGAAGTCTTAGCGGTAAGCGGTGATGTGGCTTCGCTCAATACAGTGAAAGTAGAAGCTACGATCAATGAAGATGCTTTATCGTTCCAGCCTTCGTTTACGAGGCAATCATCGTCGGCGGTTTTTACCAGCGTGGTGCCGGTGAAATTGTTATCCCAGTACAATGTAACCTTATAACCGCTTTGTACGCGCAGGGAAGAAATATCATCGTTGAGAATACCTTTCGCCTGCAGTTGGGCCAATGTATAACTGCCGGGCAGCAGTGGAATGGCATAGCCTCCGTAGCTGCAATCTTTATATACCGTTACGGCGCCATCGGGATAGGTAAAGGGAAAATCAATACGTGCCTGGTTGAACTGTGTTTCATAACTGGCAGGCCAGCCAAATGCCGTGGTAGCCAGCGGCTTCAGGTTTACGCCGGCAGCCCCGCTCCAGAAATGTATAAACTCGCCCCAGTTCATGCCGCGTGTGTAAGCGTTTCCGCTCTTTGGAAAGTATTGTGAGAGCAGTGTAAAGTACCTGTTCAGCGTTTGTGTGCCACCATATGCACTGTAAATGGGATAAAACCAGTCACGAAACCAATAGGTATTGGCCCGGGGAAAACTGCTGGCGCCGTTGATCATCAGGTTGTACCAACGGGTTACATCACTCGTGCGGCCCAGTCCGCGGTATACATCATAGATAAATATCTCTGCCCATTTGCTATCGCCCCAGATACCAAAGGCGGGTGAATTCTTAACGCCCTTGCTGGCGCCTTCCACTATATGGGCTACTTCGTGGGTTACAATATCGAGGTCGTTGTTGGCACCGCTGGTCCATGGGCCGGGGCCTACGTCAATGACGTTACGGTTGTCGTGGCTGGCATCGAAATACGTGGAGGGGTGACCGCCGCTGTACTTGTTGGTGTGGAAAATAGCAAACATGTGGGGATCGCTGCCAAAAGAGCCGTAGACGGATTTGGTGTAGCGCCATACATCGCCACAAAAAGCATAAGGCCAGGTTACGGAAGTGCTTACATCGTTGTCGTAATAAACGGCCACATCATTATCGTAAAACTTTCTGGAGAGCAACTGGTTATGTTCGAACCAGTGTTCCTGCCAGGTAGCAGGGGGAGTTTGTGCCACCACGTGGCTGATCAACAGGAGACAGAAGATAGAAAAGGAAAGGTGTTTCATACTACAAGGTTTGGTTGATGAATAAGATTATACCTATTACGACAATTGAGGGTTTCCATACAATTAGTGAAGTCAAAAAAGAATACAGGAGACAGAATACAGTATACAGAATCATTTGCGCGGCAACCGGCGTTATAAGATGCTGTATTTCTGCTGTATTCAGTCTCCTGTATGCTGTATCCGACCTCTTCCCTACTTCACAAATTGTTTGGTTACTGTTCTGTCTTTCTTTGTAAAGATGAGGGTATATGTACCGGGCGCGAGATGCGATACGTCTACTTTATAGGTAGCCGCCCTCGGCGCCAACACCTGGCGACCAGCAATGTCGACCACCCGTATGCTACCGCCGGTAATATCTTCTCCTGCCATGATATTCAGTTGATGCTGAACAGGATTCGGGAACAGGACCCACTTACCGGAAGCAGCATCATCTTTAGTTGTCTTTTCCGTCTGTGGATTTTCTGCCGCAGTCATTAAGCCTGTTGCGGGCCGTGTGATGCGCAACCAGTTGAGGTTCCATCCACCGGCCTGGGCAAATACACCTACATTGTACGTTCCTGCATTGACGTACACGTTATGTGTAATGGTGGTCCAGTTTTGCCAGCCGCCCGTTGAAGGAACCGCCAGTGCGCCGAGTTGAATGGTACCGGCGTTCAGGTCGAGTGACAAGGTGCCGCCACCGTTCAGGCTGGCTACGCGGTATTCGACTTTATACGTGCCGCTTACGGGGAAGTTGATGTTGTAGAAGGCCATCCAGTCGGAGGCATCTATGTAGCCTACATTTTGTCCGCCACCGGCATCGGTACAGGCTTCTGTCTGTATGCCCGACATGCTGTTGTAGCTTTCGGCCTGGATGGTGATGGAATTACCGCCACCTGTGCGCTGCACCACTACTTCATTAATGGCCGACAGCAACGAGTTGGCGCCCGTAGCATCCTGCGACAGTTCCCAGATCATGATACCGTTGCCCTGGTCGAAGGCAAGGTTCGTTTTACTTTTGATGGTATTGATACCATTGTAGCCGACACCCTGGTATACATCGGCAAAGGGGCTGGCGCCACGATTCACCAACGCGGAAAATGATTCCCAACTTGGCCGGCCATAGAAGGGAACACCCAATACCACTTTGGAAGCGGGCAATCCCCTGCCCTTCCAATAGTTGATGGATTGCTGCGCATAGCTGTAGGTAGAATGGTCGAAGCTATTGGCATCGTATGCCATCAGGTTCAGAAAGTCCACCATGTTGAATACACTACTGAGAATACTACTGCCATTGACAGCTACCACTGCAGCAGTGAGGAGCTTACCTCTGTTGTGCATTTCGGTAGACAACTGCTGCATCAGTGCAGCATAGTTGTTGGCCGAAGCGCCATTATCGGGGTACTCCCAGTCGATGTCGATACCATCGAGGTTGTACTGGTTTGTAAAGTTGATCAGGTTGTTGACAAAATTGTTGCGGTAGGTGCTGTTGGCAGCAAGGCTTTCGAATGCACCATCGTCGCCATTGTTCCAACCGCCCACGGCGATCAACACTTTCTTGCCATTGTTGTGGGCCAGCGTTACCAGGCTTTGGAGCTTGGAAGGATTCTCGATGGCCTGTAGCCCTCCTGTGGAGGTGGGCAGCAGAAATGCATAGTTGATGTGCGTGAGTTTACTGTACTGAATGGAGTTTACACTGCCAGCCCAGGAAGGCATATAGCCTACGACCCTGAATTGGGCAAAAGATAATTGGATACTTAAGAACAAAAGGATGATAAGGATAGAAGACTTCTTCATGATATGGTTTTTAGATGAAAGAATGCAATGCCGTATCATGGAGTAATACAATGTCAGCCAAGGATGAGCCGACCTTAGACAACCCTTCGACAGCTCAGGGTGACAAGTTGAGCTCAGAGTGAGGCTGCGCTCAGGTGACATTAGTTTAACTCCATGATGTTGATACAGGCATTCTGCAAATCACTTACTTGATAAATCGCCGGCTGATGGTCTTACCATCTTTTGTAAATAACAAGGTGTACACGCCGGTGGGCAGTTTCGCTACATTGACACGATTGGTGGCCTGGGTGGCAATCAATACCTGGCGTCCCATGATGTCGTATATGCGCAGTAATCCCCCCACCAGGTTTTCACTGGTAGCGATCCTCAGCTCATCTTTTACGGGGTTGGGGAATATGGTAAAGTTGTTGCCGGCGTCTTCCTGCTGCACTTCACCTGAAGTAGCAGTGTTCGCAGTCAGTAGTGAGCTTCCTTGTTTGGTGATGCGTATCCAGTTGAGGTTCCAGCCTCCGGCCTGGGCATATACGCCTACATTGTACGTGCCGGCATTGGCTACATTCACTGTATGTGAAATGGTAGTCCAGTTTTGCCATCCTCCTGTAGACGGTACAGCCAGTGAGCCTAATTGAATGGAACCAGCATTCAGGTCGAGTGATAAGGCGCCGCCGCCATTCTGACTGGCTACGCGGTACTCAACCAGATAACTGCCTGAAGTGGGAAAATTGATGCTGTTGTAAGCCATCCAGTCGGTGGCATCGATGTAGCCTACATTCTGTCCGCCACCAGCATCGGTACAGGTTTCTGTTTGTATACCCTGCATATTGCTGTAATTCTCGGCCTGAATGGTTACACTGGAAGGTCCGCTAACCTGTTGATAGACCTTCACATAATCTACATACATATTGGCGGGCAGTGCTCCATTGTTGACCGTGAAGCCGGGCCAGTTGCCACCGATGGCCATGTTGAGAATGATGAAGAAGTTGTTGTGAAATTCATTGGTGCCATTGATGCTGTTGGCGATATTGGCCTCATGGAATTGAACGCCATCTACAAACCACTTGATGGAGGAAGCGGTCCACTCGATGGTATAGAGATGAAAGGCCGTTACGTTCACTGCCGTATTGCCGCCGTAATTGGTGTTTTGTCCGGGGGCAACCTCCCAATGGATGGTGCCGTAAGTACGGTTCTCCGCGTTTACATGTTCCATGATGTCGATCTCACCACAAGCGGGCCAACCTACATCACCGATGTTGGTGCCCAGCATCCAGAAGGCAGGCCATACTCCCTGAAAGGCAGGCATGGCAATGCGGGCTTCGATCTTTCCATAGCGCCAGGAGCGGCGGCCCTGTGTTTTCAATCTTGCAGAGGTGTAGTTCCTGCCGCCAAAGCTTTCATTGCGGGCAGTGATCACCAACTGCCCGTTTTGAACGGTGGCATTCTGGGTGCGATAGTATTGCAGCTCATTGTTGCCCCAGCCATTAGTACCGGTACCTGTTTCAAATACCCAGTCGGGTCCTATACCGTTAGTAAATTCATCCTGCCAAACGAGCTGCCAGGTTTGTGCCATGGAAGAAGAAGCGGAAAAAAGAAGTGCGGTTAGTAAAATTACGAAGTAGAAGATCCGTTTCATAAGCGTAATGGTTTTATTGGTTATTAAATATGGCGAGCCCGGCTTCGCGTGCCGGTTATAGTTACTATGCAAGTGTCGTACAACTTATCAAGTGTAACAATGAAAGGATATCTTATTTATGCACACCGTCTACGTCAATTGTACGTCACATCGCCTCAACATACTACATCACATCATCTCACCGGGTGCTACTTTCTACTACACCGGTTCATCAAAGTATTGTTTTACAGCATCATTATTCCTGCCGGAAATACTTCTGTATCTTTGGGGCAACAGATCAATCATTCAAACCCAGCTTTCATGAAGCATCTACTAAAAGCGTTCATTCTCCTGTTTGTATCGGGCACTGCTGCCGCGCAAAACAAAACCAACGTTTCTCCTGCAGCATTTGAAAAGGGATTGCAGGTGAAAGGGGTCCAGTTGCTGGACGTAAGGCGACCGGAAGAATATAAAGAAGGACATTTAAAGGGCGCTACGCTGGCCAACTGGCAGGATGAAAAACAGTTTCAGGCGCAAGCTGCCAAACTCGATAAGAGCAAACCTGTATATGTTTATTGCCTGGCCGGTGTACGTGGCGATAAGGCTGCTACCTGGCTGGTAAAAAACGGCTTTACCAACGTGGTGAACCTCGACGGTGGTATCAAAGCGTGGAAAGAAGCGGGCAAATCATTAGAACCGGGGCAGTAAGAGTATATGGTAGCACTGATCAATTTTGCCCTGTCATTTACTTTTAGTTTTACAGGATCGCTTACGCCGGGCACCATCAATCTCAGTTCTATACAACTTGGGCTTGAAGGCAAGGCCCGGCTTGCCTGGCGTCTTGCGCTGGCCGCCGCCATCATGGAGTATATCTATGCGTACCTGGCGGTAACCTTCGAGCGCCTGATCACCAGTTCGCCTGTCGTTATTCAAAACTTCCACCTCATTGCCGCCATTGTGATGATCACTTTGGGGCTGCTTACCATCCGGTCTACCTCCAGGCCACCTACCAACCTCGCCCTGCGTTTTCAGAACAGTGGTTTCAGGCGCGGGCTGATGCTGGGCATCCTTAACCCCCTGGCCATGCCTTACTGGATCGGCATGATCGCTTACCTCAAAAGCCAGCATTGGATCGTTCTTTCTACTCCACTGCAATTGCATAGTTTTCTACTGGGAGTATCGGCAGGGGTGTTTACCCTGCTTGTTTTGGTAGCCTACCTTGCAGGTAGGGTAATAAAATTACTACGGGAAAGTCAATGGATACGCAAGTTTCCGGGCTATTTGATGCTGGCATTGGGTATTTATGCTTTAATACGTTATTTAATAATGCTATTGTTCCCTCTTAGGTAATATCTTTGGCGCATGGAAAAGCGTGATTATGACGCAGTTGTTGTAGGCTCGGGTCCCAACGGACTGGCGGCAGCCATCACTTTGCAGCAACAGGGTTTATCGGTATTGTTGCTGGAGGCCAGGGATACCATCGGGGGTGGTACGCGCACTGCGGAACTGACCCTGCCGGGCTTTCACCACGATGTATGTTCTGCCATCCTGCCGATGGCCGCCACCTCTCCTTTCTTTACCACGCTTCCGCTGGAACAATACGGTCTTGAATATCTTTACCCTCCTGTGGAGGCTGCTCATCCTTTTGATGATGGCAGTGCTGCCGTGTTGAAACGTTCCGTATCGGAAACTGCCCGACTGCTGGGCGCCGATGAAGGGGCTTACTTATCATTGATGCAACAAGTAGTGGCCGACTGGCCATTGATCGCCAAAGATATTTTAGGCCCTTTGCGTTTTCCCCAATATCCTTTGCGCATGGCGCGCTTTGGCTTAAAGGCTTTGCCTTCTGCAGCCACCATTTCTAAAAGGTTTACAACAGAAAAGGCCAAAGGGCTGTGGGCCGGCATGACGGCTCACTCCATTCAGCCGCTCACCAATTATACTACTTCTGCCATCGGTCTCGTGCTTTCTGCGGCGGGCCATTTATATGGCTGGCCTGTGCCTAAAGGCGGGGCTATGAGCGTGGCCAATGCATTAGCAAAATACTTCGAATCGCTTGGTGGTAAAATACAAACAGGCTTTACTGTTAGTAACCTGCGGCAATTACCTTCTGCGCATGCTGTATTGTTTGATGTGACGCCTAAACAATTGATGGCAATTGCCGGTGACCAATTCTCCGACCTATACAAGTGGCAACTCAACCGTTACCGTTACGGCATGGGTGTGTTCAAGGTAGACTGGGCGCTGGATGGTCCTATTCCTTTCACGGCACCCGAATGCCGGGAAGCAGGTACCGTACATATCGGCAATACATTCAAAGAGATCGCTGCCAGTGAACAATTCGCAGCTTCCGGCGGTCATCCGCAACGTCCTTTTGTATTGCTGGCACAGCAAAGCTTGTTTGATGACAGTCGCGCTCCCGCCGGCAAACATACAGCCTGGGCCTATTGTCATGTACCCAATGGTTCTACGGTTGATATGACCAATATTATTGAAGAACAGGTGGAACGTTTTGCACCGGGCTTTAAAAAACTCATCCTGGCCAGACATACTTATAATACCCTCGAATTACAACGATATAATGGCAACTATGTAGGTGGTGATATCAATGGCGGCATCATCGACCTTGGTCAATTGTATACGCGTCCCGCCCTTCGCCTTTCTCCTTATAAAACCTCTGCTAAAGGTATTTATATCTGCTCCTCTTCCACACCGCCCGGTGGCGGCGTGCATGGCATGTGTGGACACCACGCTGCCAGGCAGGCGCTTCGTCATGTATTCAAAATAGGCTAACCTCAACTATATTTCACTGTTAATCAATCGTTAACCTGCTTCATCAACCGGGCTGCCTCCTCCTACTCCGCCAGAAAACTTAACATTGGCGGACGAACCCTTCCACTATCTTTATGTTATCATTATATTATCTTTTAGTAAATTGTATTAAATCACAAACACGATGTCCACGAGTAAAAAAGCGGAAGCGCAACCAGCAAATGACAAGAAATCTGCCCGCAAAGAGATCAGTATTCAACTGACCAGCGCACTGAATAGCCTGAAGGAAACGTTGGGAGAAAAGAAGTTTGAACGCCGTATCAAGAAGGCTGCCCGATTACTGACAGCCGGTATCAAAACGAAGCCTGTCAAGAAGGAGAAAAAAGGAAAAGGAAAAACCAAGACCAATAAGTCGTCTAAAAAAGCGAACGCGCTCAAAGCTACTGCTGCACAGTAGACAGGGTGAATGCAAGAGCAGTTCCCACATCTATTGAAAGAATACTTTACCCCACCTTGTATTGTGGTCATTAAAATGAGTAATGGATCTTTAGCATAAAGTAACGTTCCAACAGGTTATACCGCTGGACAGCTATCTGTGTGGGTGTAATGGTATTGAACGTAAGTCCATGTACGTTGGAAAGGTTGCTTCCTATCGCATTTAATACAAGCTTGTCTTTGATGACAGCATATTGCATATTGAAATCGAGGAACAGGTATGATTGGTGTTTGTCTCCATTGGGCATGAGGTAATGTTCGGCTTTGCATTCGAAATTTAATTTTGGTCCAGGCATGTAGTACAAACTGATCCTGTTCTCCTGGTACAGGTTGTTGTTGGATTTTTTAAACTGGCTGCTGCTTATTGACTGATGGCGGAGTTTTACATTGGACTGTACCAATATATTGAACTCTGTCCACACGGATTTAAAGCCCAGTTTAATATCACTGGTATTAAACCGGATGTAATTGTCTATTGCGTTGTTCCTGTTCAGGTAATTACCCCAGACACTGTTCACATCCAGTATCAGGTTGCCGGTAAAGGGCCTGATGTATTTTTCCAACCGCGCATACACAACAAAGTTTTTATTGGTAAATGCATAGGGTACCGTTTCTGTTTTTTGATACCTTGTGGTAGAAAAGATATCTTCTATGTACTGCTCTCCCTTTATATTGTACATTGCTCCGCACCAGGCGAGTAATTGTCTTCTGAAGAAATCCGAAAGGGCATAATTGAGGACTAAGACATGTCCGGTAGCAGGCGCAAACTGGTTGGCTCCTCTACGGAGATTGCGATAACCAGACAGCCACCAGGCAGGCACCAGATCGTAAGGAGCCGGCAATTCTCTTTGCCAAGTGTATATAAAACTGAGTGAGCCTCCTTTTTTAAACTGATAAGAAGTGGAAAAACGATGTTTGAATGAGGTATAGTTATTGGCTGTGGCAGCCCATTCGTATTTCCCTTTTGTGAGACTGCTGCTTTCGTCAAATTTAAAGCTGCCTGCTTTATAGCGCAGGGATAGTGTTGTGAATACGGCCTGATCACGCATCCAATATTCCGTCATCCATGGTTTGCCGGCAGGGAAAGCATTGCCCGTGCTATCGATGCCATAAATGCCGGCATTGAAGTCCCTGTCAAACCGATTATAGCCGAGGTTGATGGTGTAGTTCCAATTGTTCTTTGCTCCGGCAAGATGTGTGTTCACAGAAAACTGTTCGAGGGGAAAGTTACTCTCCTGACGCAGAGCATGTGTAGTATCAGGACCGAATCCCAGTTCAGCTGCATACATCAAAGGGGTAATATAAAGACGTTGTGGTACTTTGTTTCGATTGTATAATACTTCCGCGTCGAGTGCCGTATTGGAAGTGAACCGGTTGGTATAATGAAGACGGCTCTCTACGTGGCTTTTGTCGGTACCCAGCGTGGTGAAAAGATTGCCGGTGTTGAGCAACATGTCTGCACGGTGATCGATAGTGCCCTGCTCATATTTGAATTCATATTCAAGCAGCTGTTTATTGCGGTGCATATAAGATACTTCCATTCTGGCAGCACTGAATGATTGGCGTTTGTTCAAGGCTGTAGATTCAGTGAAATTGACTACCGGCGTATTGGTCAGATAAGTAATGTCGCGCCACTGCTGCTGGGTTGTCTTTTCGCCTATCAGGTACATTCCTCCTTTGACGGTCAAGTCTTTGACCGGGCGCGCCAGGAAACCGGCGTTGACAATCTTTGCATTATTGATATTGCTACGCTTTGCATCAATGCCCTGGTAGTTCAGTTCGGCACTGGTAGCAATGGGGGTCACTCTTTCTGCTGTTGTTTCAAAACTACGGCTTATGCTTGCCGGGTCGGGCTTATCGCTGTTTGTAAAGGAAAAGGGGCTTACACCAATATTGTTTATGTTGCCCAGTATAGTAACTTTAGCGACCGGTGTAATGGACAGCAGGTTGACCCGGTTGTCATATCTTCCACCAGGCACACCTCCTCCAAGGTCGGTATTTCCACTGAACGTTACTTTCTTTTTGAGTTTCAGGTTCAGTACCTGCTGATTGGTGCTGACAAGCCCTTTCAGCAAGGGGTTTTCATTATAATTGTCGATGGCCTGTACCTGCTCCACGACATCCGGCGAAAGGTTGCGTGTGAGCATTTTGAAGTCGCGGCCATAGAGGTCGTCGCCTTCGATCAGTACTTTTTCGATCTGACGGCCATTGAATTTGATATTGCCATCATTGTCTACATCGAAACCTGGTATCTTTTTCAGCAGGTCTTCGACGCTCTGTTCGTTCTTATTGCTAAACCGGCTGGTAGAAAAGGTGGTAGTATCTCCGCTGACCCGTATACCCAAATTATTGGTGACGACTACACTGGGCAGCATGCTGCCGGCTGTTGAAAGCCTGATCTCCACATCCCCTTTTTGGAGATTGACGGGGCCTGTGTGCTTTTTAAAACCAAGCATGGTGATCTCCAGCACAGTATGCGTAAATGCGGTAGTGAAAGTAAAGGTAAATCGGCCGACACTGTCTGATAAACTGTACTGCACCTTGTTTTCATTACCGAGGGTATATTTTAGTAAGATGCTGGCTCCGGGCAGCGCAAGGCCGGCACTGTCCTTTACTGTACCTGAAAAGCGCTGCGACTGTGCCAGTGATTCACAGGACAGGTAGCAGCATAAGAAGGCAATGAACAGGCGCTTCAGCATACAGCCAGTTAGTTAAGGTTTATGCTATCCGATACCGGAATGCTTTCTAAAATACAAACAATTCGTGTATTTATGAGAGACAGTCAGGTTAATTAAGGTTAATGGTGCGGGTTACCGGTGTGTGGTTCAAACAAGAGGAAAGCCATCCTGGCTTATTTTTGTGACTGATTGTTATGCAACAGTGGGCACCTGGGGTTCTCCAGGGCAATCGTAAATGAAAATGTAGATATCTACTATGGTCCCAACGTACTCTCCGTTCTCATCATAGATATCCCATTCAAATATGTAGATATCTATGCAAGTAGCGGGCAGTACTTTGCGCAACATCTTCACTGATGTTGCTTTATCACTGAGGAATGATGCAGGCTTGCCATCATGTACGTTGACGGTAACACCAGGCTTTTTTACATCAAGAGAGAGTTCAGCAAGGATACGGTCTTTGATGGTTTGTTCAGATACTGAAGTTACAGTAGCGGGTTGAACATTTGTTTTAGCCATTGTGGAGACCCCGATGGCCAATACGGCTACCAGGAGCATAATAGATTTTCTCATAAAACGAAAGGTTTAAATTTTTAGGAAAAATGCAGGATGACTTTCCTATTTGTTGAATCAGGGTTAGTAAGAAGGTATGCTGATCAATGAGCAAGGATCATAGAACAGGGTCGAGTTCAAGTGCAACGATCTTCCGGGTAGCAACGTTGAGCTTAATGCCGGGTGTGGTATTGGCAGCTGCCATTTTTTCCCGGTCTTTTTGCTTTTGCGCAGTAAATTTTCTGAATTGTTCTCTTGAAACTTTTTTACCCGTGAAGTTGTTGGAGAGTGATAGTGTTTCAGGAGAAGGCAGGTTGATCTTCACGGCTGTAAATGTTACCTGCTTCTTATCGTCTTCTGCCTGCAGTATAAGGCCCGGCAGTCCGCCCAGTTTCCAGGGGCCTGCGCTGACCGGTATATCTGTGGTAAACCAGGCTGTATAGTTCCTTCCTCTGAAAGTGCCTGTAGCTTTACGGCATTCAAAGGAGGCTATTTCTTTGGTTTCGGCTGTGATGTTCCATTTTATGGCAGTTACAGTATCTGCGATCAGGAACTCTTCGCCGAAAGCTGTTTGATGAATGGCAAGTTGGTCGCTGTTGTAGTTTTTTAAGTATTGTGTGCCTGATGGTGGAAGGCTTACGCTGGCCAGCCGGTCTTCTACCTGTTTTGCCACTTCATTTTTATCTACTTTATTCGAGTCGACACCCTGGTTCAATACTCTTTTGGATGCTTTGTAATCGACTGCTTCGGACTGATAGATAGCGGTTGACCGGCCAAAGTACAAATACATGGTTTTAGTGAAATAGGTAAGGCCGGTTGTGTTGGAATCGCCACTGTAGGCAAGCTGTTCCCGGTAAATGATCTTTCCGATGGCCGTATCGGCAGGCTGTGCTAAAGCAGTGAAGGAGAATATGATAGTGATTAAGGCGCAAATAACGCCCCGGCATATTTTCATGTGACTTAAGGTTTAATTGGTCCGAAACCTGGTAGTAGTGATCCTGTACATTAAATTTAAAGCATAAAGTAATATAACGCTAACGAATAATTTATTTTATTCAATCTATATACAATTATACCCACAAACCACCGATTCTTACCCCTTTCAGACAAGTCATCAACAACTACATGTTTTCTATTATATATTTTTTGGTTTGCGCATAGGCTGCTTTTTCCAATACGTGAGACTGCGCCACAACCACTCGAACGGCCCGAAGTTGAAATATCGTAACCACAGGTGGCTCCAGATGATCTGCACCAGCCATACGGCCAATACAAAATAGTATACTTCCACGCGCTGCAACTTACCGTACATACCAAAGCCTACTCCGTAGAAGAACAAACCACATAAGAGCGACTGTGTGAGGTAATTGGTAAAGGCCATCTGCCCTACCGGCCGCATGAGGGCGAACAACCACTTTACCCAACCTGACTTGTATAACAACAATATCAAACCCAGCAGTCCAAGTGAACGCGCCACGCGCGATACTGTATACAAGTCGAAGTATTGATTTTTAGTTAATTCAAACCAATTGAAGTTGGCAGTAACGAAAGACCGGAACCTGAGATAAGACAGCGTCAGCCCTATGCCCAGGCCCAGGATGGTCATGATCCAATATGTTTTTGCAGCAGCCTGCCCCGTCAACACGCCTGTTTTAAAAAAGGCCATACCCAGGAACATGAACAACAATACATCCCAACTGCTCAGGTAAAGATAATTGACCAGAAAGCCCATATATATTTCGCCGCGGTATTCATAAGCGTCGGCATAGCTTCCTGTTGTTTTACGGATGGACTTCTCCACCCGTTTCAATTTCTTTTCGCGGGTGCTTCTCTCCTTGAAATCAGTCATAGCACCAAGGTCTTCCTTTTGCTGCTCCGTCAATTTGGTTTTGGTAGTATCGATCAAAGCAATCTTTTCTCCTTTGGCGATCATCGCTTTGTCTTTGTAGAGGTCGCGCGTTTCACGGCCGATCATCAGGAGGAAGCAGATGCCTGCACCAATCAGTAAGCCCTTGACCGGCAGCCGGCGAAAGGTAAATACGAGGATACCCAGGCAAGCGTAATCGAACAGGATATCGCCAAACCATAATAGCACCCATATATCAAACAAACCGAAAACCATGAGCCACAACTGGCGGCGCAAGAAGTAGTCGGCGGGCCATATGCCCGGCAATTTCTTTTCGGCCCGGCTGGTAAAGATCAATATGCCTGCTCCGAACAGCATGGAAAAGATGGCACGCTGTGTGCCTTCCGGTACCAGGTCTACAAAGTATAATACTTTAAAGTTGATGGTGCCTATCTCATTCCACAAAGTAGGATCGTGTCCTACAGCGGAAGGAAGACCAAAGCTGGGGATATTCATCAATAAGATACCGAGGATGGCGATGCCTCTGAGCGCGTCGAGGATATCTATCCGCTCAGATTGGGCCACAGGAGCAGCCAGTTGCGTAGCAGCTGTTGACATAAATAATGTTGACTGGGTTAAAAGGTTGACTATAACTCTCAGTCAAGGTAGGCCTTCTTCAGGAGGTAAACTATACCTCAAAGTGGGCATATTGTGCTTATTGGCGTGTATCTAAATACTGAGCGAGGTATTTTGCTGTACGGCTTTTGGCAGCTTTTATGATCGTTGCAGGCGGGCCGGCAGTCACGACTGTGCCGCCTTCTTCACCGGCGCCGGGGCCGATATCGATGATCCAGTCACTGTGTGCAATTACCCGCATATCATGCTCTACCACAATCACTGTATTGCCTTGTTCTACCAGTTTGTCGAGCTGGGCCATTAACTTTTCCACGTCTGAGGGATGGAGACCGGTAGTAGGTTCATCAAGTACATACAATGTGTTGCCGTGCTGCGTTCGCTGTAGTTCAGTGGCTAATTTGATGCGTTGGGCTTCTCCACCGGAAAGCTCTGTAGCCGGTTGTCCCAGCCTGATATAGCCCAGGCCTACCTGCCGAACTACATCCAGCGCCCGGCTGATTGCTGTTTCATCTGCAAAAAACTCCCATGCGGCATCTACCGTCATATTCAGCACCTCGGCAATGTTCTTGTCTTTGTATTTTATTTCCAGTGTTTTGTTGTTGTACCGGGTGCCGTGGCAGGTGGGGCAAGGCGCGTATACGCTGGGCAGGAACAACAATTCCACCATCACGAAGCCTTCGCCTTCACAATGCGGACAACGTCCCTTTACTACGTTGAAAGAAAACTGCCCTGCATCATTGTGCCGTTTTTTGGCCATCGGTGTGGCCGCAAACAACTTACGTACATGATCAAAGAGTCCGGTATAAGTAGCAAGGTTGGAACGAGGCGTACGACCAATAGGTTTCTGATCTACCTGCACCAGGCGTTTAATATTTTCCATACCTCCCGTAATCTTTCCACCAGTGACAATCATGTTTGCTGGCTCCGGTGTTCCGGTGTCCTCGTCTGCAGTAATGTCTATTTCCTGTCCCAGTTCACCGGCCACCAACTCTACCAGGGCCTGGCTGATCAGGCTGCTCTTACCAGAACCAGATATACCTGTAACACTGGTGAATACACCTATCGGCAAGTCTACATCGAGGTTGTGCAGGTTATTACGGGTGATGCCTTTCAGCTGCAGCCATGTTTTGGATGTTCTGATCGTTCCAGGTCGCTCACGCGCTTCGTCGAATATGTATTGTCTTGTTTTAGAAGCGTCTACTTTTCTAAGTCCTTCCAGCGGACCACTGTATAGTATATGTCCGCCGCCTTCGCCTGCCAGGGGGCCTACATCCACGATCCAGTCTGCATGCCGTATTACATCTATTTCATGCTCTACCACAAAAAGGGAGTTACCGGAAGCTTTCAGCCTGTCGAGTGCTCTTAACAAAGCTTCCGTGTCGGCAGGGTGAAGACCTGCAGAAGGTTCGTCGAGCACATACACCACTCCAAACAGGTTGGAGCGCACCTGTGTAGCCAGCCGCAGGCGCTGCAACTCACCGGGAGACAGTGTAGGGGTACTTCTTTCGAGGGTAAGATAGCCAAGTCCCAAGTCGAGCATCACGCTCAGGCGGGCCACCAGGTCCTGTGCTATGCGTGCCGATACCATGGCTTTTTCCGGGTGATCGTCTTTGGCTTTTGCTTTTCCGATAGCAGGGTTATTGAAGATGGTATGCAATTTTGCAAGCGGCAACCGGGACATTTCCGTAATGTCCAGTCCGGCGAATTTCACAGACAAGGATTCCTGTCGCAATCGCTTGCCATGGCATACCGGGCATTCACTGCTGATCATATACTGCATGATCCTTTTCTTCATCGACTGGCTCTGCGTATTGGCAAAGGTGTGGAGTACGTGCCGCTTTGCGCTGGAGAAAGTACCCATGTAGCTTGGCTCCATCTTACTTTTCAGCGCCCGTTTCATTTCTTCCGCCGTAAAGCCTGAATACACGGGAACTACGGGCTGCTCATCGGTGAAAAGGATCCAGTCGCGGTCTTTCTTTGGGAGGTTACGCCAGGGAATATCGACATCGTAACCCAGCGTCATCAATATTTCACGGAGGTTCTGACCTCCCCAGGCAGTAGGCCAGGCTGCAATGGCACGCTCTCGGATGGTGCGCGAATCATCGGGCACCATCGACTTTTCCGTGACCTCATATACCTGTCCTAAACCATGACAGCGGGGACAAGCTCCTTCGGGTGTATTGGGAGAAAAAGATTCCGCATACAGAATGGATTGTTTGGGTGGGTAATCGCCTGCGCGGGAATACAGCATCCGCAACAGGTTGGATAGTGTAGTAACGCTGCCTACCGAAGACCGTACGGACGTGCCGCCGCGTTGTTGCTGCAGTGCGATGGCAGGTGGCAATCCCTCGATGTCATCCACTTCAGGAATACTCATCTGATGAAACAACCGTCTTGCATAAGGGGATACCGACTCCAGGTAGCGCCGCTGGGCCTCTGCATACAGCGTACCAAAAGCCAGTGAAGATTTGCCCGAACCTGAAATACCGGTGAATACCACCAGCGCATCGCGGGGAATATCCAGGCTTACATTTTTCAGGTTGTGCTCCCGGGCGCCATGCACCCGTACAAAGCCTGTAAAATCCTGCTGACCGTTATGATTGGAGTGATGCATGGTAGTTGAAAAGTTAATAGGTTGAAAAGTTGATAAGACGGGTGGTTGGCTTACTTTTATTGCGGCAAAGAGCGAATGACCTTGCAGGGGTTACCCGCAGCTACCACATCAGCCGGAATATCTTTTGTAACAACGCTCCCCGCTCCTATTACAGACCGATCACCAATGGTGACGCCCGGACAAATGACCACGCTTCCTCCAATCCATACGTCTTCCCCGATGGTAATGGGTTTGGCAAACTCCAGTCCGGTCGCACGCTCTTTGTGATCCATAGGATGCATGGCGGTATATATCTGTACATTGGGACCAAACAGCGTTCTGCTGCCGATGGTAACGGGCATCACATCCAACACTACACAGTTGAAGTTGAAGAATACTCTTTCACCTAATTGGATATTGTAGCCATAATCGCAGTAAAAGGGAGGCTGCAGCCATAATCCGGCACCTGCTTGGGGGATTAGCGCTTTCAGTATGTCTACGCGTTTCTCTGGGTCGTCTTCGCGGGATTCGTTCAATGCTTTGAGTAACAATCTTGCTTTTATCCTTTCGTCGGTTAGTTGCGGATCAAGAGCATCGTACAGCTCACCGGACAACATCTTTTCTTTTTCGGTTTTCATGTGGTGAAGGTAGGCTAATGGCTCTTTAGTCAACTTGGGCTATTTCAACTAATTTTGCCCCAAATTACCTGATTTGAGTGCTAATGTGTTTTTGATGACGCCGCCTTTTACGCAACTGAATACGCCGTATCCGGCTACCGCTTACCTGAAGGGCTTTCTCAACACGCGGAATATCTCCGCTTTCCAGGCCGACCTTGGCATCGAGGTGACCGTGGCCCTGTTTAACCAGCAGGGACTGCGGGAGCTGTTTGCGCGCATCAATAACATCCCTAACGCTACTTTTTCTGATAATATAGCCCGCATCATTGCCCTGCAGGACGACTACATCACGACCATCGACGATGTAATCCTCTTTTTACAGGGCCACAACCCTACCCTTGCCCACCGCATCTGCAAACGCGACTTACTGCCAGAAGCGAGCCGGTTCGAACAACTGGAGGACCTCGACTGGGCTTTCGGCTCTATGGGCAACCAGGACAAGGCCAAGCACCTGGCTACCATGTACCTCGAAGACCTCTCCGACCTCATCCGTGAATGTGTGGATGAGCATTTCGGCTTCAGCCGCTATGCTGAAAGGCTGGGCCGGTCGGCCAATAGTTTCGATGAACTGTATGAAGCCTTGCAAAAAGAATATACGTTCATCGACCAGCTGCTCATCAATATTTTGCAGGCCCGCATGGCCACCGTGCAACCGAAACTGGTAGCCATCTCTGTTCCCTTTCCCGGCAACCTGTACGCTTCTTTTCGCTGTGGGCAGTGGATCAAGCAACATTACCCCGACGTGAAGGTGGTGATGGGTGGCGGTTTTGCCAATACGGAATTGCGTTCGCTGAGTGATCCGCGTGTATTCGAGTTTTACGACTTTATTACGCTCGATGATGGCGAAGCGCCTATCGAGAACCTGATTCATTATATTGAAGGAAAGAAAACGATAGAAGAACTGAAGCGGACCTTTACGCTGATTGACGGACAGGTTACCTACTTCAACAATAAAGCGTGCGCCGATTATAAACAGGGGCAGGTAGGCACACCCGACTACAGCGACTTCCTGCTGGATAAATACATTTCGGCCATCGAGGTGGTAAATCCTATGCACCGCATGTGGAGTGATGGCCGCTGGAACAAACTCACCATGGCGCATGGCTGTTATTGGGGCAAATGTACTTTCTGCGACATCTCCCTCGATTATATCCGGCTCTACGAGCCTATCGCCGCTTCCCTACTCTGCGACCGTATGGAACAGATCATTGCGCAGACCGGCGAGAACGGTTTTCACTTTGTAGACGAGGCCGCACCCCCTGCGCTCATGCGCGCGCTGGCACTGGAGATCATCAAACGCAAACTGGTGGTAAGCTGGTGGACGAATATCCGGTTTGAAAAGAGCTTTACCCGTGATCTCTGTCTGCTGCTGAAACGGTCGGGCTGTATTGCCGTATCGGGTGGACTGGAGGTTGCCAGTGACCGCCTGCTGGAATTGATCCAAAAAGGCATTACCGTGGCGCAAGTGGCGCAGGTAAACCGGAACTTCACCGAAGCAGGTATTATGGTTCATGCTTACCTGATGTACGGCTTTCCCACACAGACTGCGCAGGAAACGATCGACTCGCTCGAAATGATCCGGCAGATGTTTGCCGCCGGCATCCTACAGTCTGCCTTCTGGCACCTGTTTACCATGACAGCACACAGCCCCGTGGGTTTGGAACCTGCCAAGTTCAACGTGCGGAGAGAAAATGCGCTTGTGGGCAGCTTCGCCAACAATGACCTGGTGCATGTGGATGAGACGGGCGCTGATCATGAGACTTTCAGCTACGGGCTGAAGAAGTCGCTGCTGAACTACATGCATGGCATCGGGATCAATGAGCCGTTGCAAAAGTGGTTTGAGTTTAAAATTCCCAAGACTAAAGTAGTTCCGGACTATATTACCCAGGCACTCACACAGGATCAGTACAGCAGTGCTAAACCTACCACCAAGATCGTGTGGCTGGGGCGGCAACCTGCGGTGGAGCATTTTACCAAGTCGAAGAAAGGCAACAGCTGGGAAATGACCTCACTTACTTTCCAGGACAAAAAAGAGAAGTTCAGCATCAGTGTAGGCCGTGAGCAGGGCGACTGGCTGGCTACGATGCTGGACAAGTTATCTGTGAATAATCCCAAGACGCTTACGCTGCAGGAAGTGAAAGACAGTTATCATGCCGCCGGATTCGAAGACTTTGAATTGTTTTGGGATAACAAGCCGGTGAATACTTTACATAAAGTGGGGTTGTTGAAACTGTAGCAGGTCATCAATTTATATCTATCTTCTTCAATTCTGAGAAATTCCTGCCGGCTACTTTCTTGAAGAATTTGCTGAAGTGGGCGTTGTCGTTGAAGCCAAGGCGGCCGGCTACTTCTTTCATGCTGGCCCCGGTGAGCTTTGCCTGCCGCACCGCTTCGAGGGCGACCCGTTGCCGGATGTGGAAGCCGGCGGAATTGCCGGTAGCATGTTTGATGATCTCATTGAGGTAGTTGGGGGTTACGAAAAGTAAGGCTGCGTAGTCCGCTACTTTCTTATTGGTCTTGAATTTTTGCTCCAGCAACACATTGAATTTATGGACCAGTGCATACTTCGGGCCATGGCCTGCCTGTCCCACCGAGGCGTTCAGCTTCCTGATTATCCGGAGCAGGAAAATGTTTAAGAAGCCAATCAACATCTGCCTGTTGAAATCGCTTTGGTCTTTAAACTCCTGGCGCATCATCTCACATAATTTTGTTCCGCTATCTATAAATGCTGCATCCACGGGTAAGACCTCCCCTCTCAATACCAGTGTAAGGAAGTCGGGAAAATGCGAAGAATAGAGCTCATGCTCGTTGCTGTAGAGCAGCGCTTTTTCAAAGCGGATCAAATAGCCGACTGTACCGGGTTCTATTGTCATACTATCCTGCTTATTCCAGCGGGCACAGTACAGGGTATTGTTTTCGAGTAACGTCTCGTATTCGATGCGCCTGATCGTAACTGCTCCGTCCAATACCAGGTAAACTTCGATGATATCGTCGTTCGTATCACAAGCACTTATTGCAGTTACTTCTGTGAGGTTGTGTATGCTAAAGAAAGCAGGCTGTTTGGTGTCAAGAGAACGCATAAAGGATGATTTAATGAATATGCCGGTGTATGATCAAAGGATATTCCAATCAACAAGAACACTGGAAACCAATTCAATAGATTTTACACGCAGGTAAATGGCCGACGATATTTCGTTGAAAAACCAAGCCGGGGAACTGTGTATCGTTTCCATCTTGTTTTGACAGGCGTTCCCGGAAAACACAATTTTTAATGGTAGATTTGGAGCTTACAATAATGTATTGGCAATAAATCAGTTGACCCCAAAAACCACCTACGAACCTCACTGCGGGTTGCAGGTGCACTTATTTGGTATGTTTCCTGAAATGGTATTACAAATGCTCCTGGTATGCTACGATACTTCTGCATATTGATCTTATTATTGACCTGTAGCATAGCTATTGCGCAGGACCGTTTTACCAGTGAACCGGAGGCGGAAAAAGCGTTGAGCAGTCTGTCCGGCCTGGCAGCTTCTCCTAAAAAGACAGCTCTGCTGCTGAAGCTCAGTGACTGGTATCTGCTGAAAGGCAACAGAACACCTGCAGAACTGGAACAATCTTTCAGGCTGGCCGATGAGGCTATGTCTTTGTCTGCACGTTTAAAGGACCTACGAGGTCAGGCAAGCAGTTACCTGCAGCTTTCCAAGACGGAAGAAGCCAGGCATCAATTAGAGCAGGGAGAACAGTTTGCCCAAAAGGCTGTTGTCTTATATGCTCAACTTCATTTGCCGGACGAGCTGGGAGAATCATATGTTTCGCTTTGGTCCATTGGAACGGGCAAAGGTATTGGCTATGCAGAACGCATCTCTATTCTGAAGCAGGCCGATTCTGCTTTTAAAAAATCGGATAACAAACGCCGACAGGCTGATTGCCTGATACAAATGGGTGAACTCTCTCATTTAACAGGCGACTGGGCTGTCGCGCTGTCGTACCTGGAAGAGTGTCTTCAACTTTACAAGGCAACAAGTTATATTCATCTACAGGCTGTATATGATCTGCTGGGCACGGTAAATTTTACAAAGGGTGATTACAAATCGAGCATCGAATATGAATTGCTGGCTATTAAAAGTGCTGAAGCGACCAAGGATTCCAGCATGATGTTGTGCGCCATCTACAATCATATCGGTCAAGCCTACCGTCATATCAAAGATCTGCCCAAAGCGAAATACTACTATGAGCGATCCATGGCGGTGGCCAGAAGGCACAATGACGTGACCAACATAGCTGTTGTTGCTATCAATTATTCAGATCTGTTATTGAAAGCGGAGGACGGCCAGGCTGCTTTGGCATTCATGTCTTCGCTACGAAAGGACTATCCTGCACTTGACACCTTGTTTGGGCCTTATATCGCTTCTGTGATGATCGATATTTATGCGCGGCTCAATATGCCGGAAAAAGCAGCTACCTTTTGCCGTATCGCGGAGAAGGAGCTGGCTCATCCTATAGATGATCTGGACCTCGAGGCGCAATTGGAACAATCGCTGACACTTTTTTACCTGAAGTTCCGTGATTATTCAAAAGCCGCTTATTACCTGGCACGTTACGACAGTTTTGGTATTAAGACGAAAAGCAAGTTGCACACCAGCAATATTTTTTTGCTTAAGTTCAGGATGGATACTGCCACGAAGCACTATGTATCTGCGATCAGTCACCTGCAGCGTTATATAGAGCTCAGGGATTCGTTGTTTGCCGAACGGAAGATCAAGGAAATAAATCAGCTAAGCATTCTTTATGAAACGGAGAAAAAAGATAAGAACATACTGGCACTGGAACATCAAACGGATCTACAGGTAAGCGTGATCAAACAGGAAAAGACGGTACGCAACTTCTCCCTGGCAGCCGCGGGGCTACTTATACTTGTTGCCTTTCTGTTTTACAAGGCTTATCAATCGAAGCAGCAAATCAATAAAGTGTTGCAGGCACACCAGCAGGAAATTCATGAAAAGAATGCGTCGTTGCAGCGGCTTGTAACTGAAAAGGAATGGCTCGTCAAAGAGATCCATCACCGGGTAAAGAACAACTTACACATGGTGGTGGGATTGCTGGCCAGCCAGGCAGAATTCATCAAGGGGCGTGAAGCGCTGGACGCCATCAATGAAAGCCAGCACAGGATCCAGGCTATGTCGCTCATTCACCAGAAGCTTTACCAGGCCGATAATCTGTCGTCGATCGATATGCCGTCTTATATCCACGAGCTCGTGGAGTATCTTAAAACGACTTTCGACCGGCAAACGCCTATTCGTTTTATCCTCGATATTGCCCGGGTATCTTTCCCGCTTTCGCACTCCATCCCCATCGGGCTGATCCTGAATGAAGCGGTGACCAACGCCATCAAGTATGCGTTTCCGGGAGGGCGTGAAGGGGCCATCACCATCCGCCTGACACAGACTCATGACAATCATTTTACGCTCAGCATACATGATAATGGTATAGGGTTGCCACCCGGCTTTAATGCGCAAAGCAACAATACCTTAGGCACCACCCTGATGGAGGGATTGAGCGGCGATATTGGCGCGCGATTTTCCATGAAGAGCGAGCAGGGCACACATATCGACATCGACTTTATTCTGAAGCCGCAGGCACATCCAGGCGAAACACCCTTATCTGCTTAAAAGCATCAACATGAACGCCAAAACAAAAATATTGATCGTTGAGGACCAGTTTGTAGAAGCGAATCACCTGCGCCTCATGTTGCGTAATGCGGGCTACCCGGTGACTGCCATCGCCCGCAGTGTGGAAGATGCCCGGGAAAAGATCAGTGCAGAGCGTCCTCACCTGGTGCTGCTTGACATTTTCCTGCAGGGTGATAAAACCGGTATCGACCTTGCCAGGTACCTGCGGGAAGAAAATATCGGTTTCATTTATATTTCGGCAAACTCGAACGAGTCGACGCTGAATGCGGCTAAGGCCACTCGACCTTTTGGTTTTATTGTAAAGCCTTTCCGGGAGAATGACCTGCTGGTGTCGTTACAAATAGCTCAACAGCATCTTGAATATGGGCTTGAATCGTCTATGCGCAAGGAAAGGGATTTTCACAAGCAGCTGAACAGCCTCGTGATTGAACCCGGCACCTGGAACGAACGTTTGCTGAAGATCAGCCGGGCGCTTCAACCCCTTCTCCCCTTCGACTACGTGGTAGCTATTTATAAAATGCAGGAAGCTGACCCGCAAAAGGTGCTCAGTTTTCTGCGCATCGGCTTTAATGAATACCAGGAGATCGGGCTTGAAGAAATGCAAAATATTTCACGGCTGAAAGTACATGAACTAAAGGAATTGCAGGAAAACACGCCTATCGATCAAGTCATCACTTTGTATGCAGGCAAGGCTTTTGAGGACCTCACGCGGTTTCCTTCCATGAAAAGCCTGATGAGCAAATGTTTTGGCATGCAGGCTAATCTTATACTGCCTATACCACTCGATATGCCGGGTCATGCAAATTTTTATTTCTCTTTCTTCAGCCGCCATCCCGATGGGTTTACCGATGAACATGTGGGGCTATGCGAAAGATTGCAGCAACCGCTGCTTTTTGCCATCGAGAACATACGGGCCAAGGATCAAAAGGCTTTTCTTGTTGCCGGTGCTGGCTTGCCAAAGCCACTTACGTCTGCGCCTGCGACTATTGCCAGCAGCGAACTACCGGGCTTTGAAGGTATCATTGGCAGAAGTCCGCAATTGCTAAATGTATTCGACCATATCATGCAAGTGGCTCCATCCGATTCTTCCGTATTGATCACCGGGGAAAGCGGTACCGGGAAAGAAAGGATTGCGGATTGTATCCACCGTTTGTCGCCCCGCAAACAGGGGCCTCTTGTGAAGATCAATTGTGCGGCGCTGCCTATCAACCTCATCGAGTCGGAATTATTCGGTCATGAAAAGGGGGCCTTCACCGGCGCTATGGACAAACGCATCGGTAAATTCGAGCTGGCCCATCAAGGGACGATCTTTCTCGATGAGATCGGTGAAATGCCATTGGAAACGCAAGTGAAGCTGCTGCGTGTGTTGCAGGAGAAAGAGATCGAACGCATCGGCGGTAAAGCGCCTATTAAAGTGAATGTGCGGATCATCGCGGCCACGAATCGCAACCTGGAAAAGGAAGTAGCGGAAGGCAGGTTCCGTCTCGACCTGTATTACCGCCTCAATGTATTTCCTATTCAGTTGCCACCCTTGCGCGAGCGCAAGGACGACATCGTTCTGCTTGCCCAACATTTTTTACGGTATTGCTCGGTAAAGAATGGCCGGGTGATCACCGGCATCAGTGATGCAGCGCTGGCCAGCCTGCAGGCTTATAGCTGGCCGGGCAATATCCGTGAGCTGGAAAACCTGATCGAGCGGAGCGTACTGCTGACCAAAGGACCTACTATTGAAAATATTCCGCTTCCTGTTACGCATCAGCAGGCAGCAGCACCGCACAACGGCGACCGGCCTATTAAGACAATCGAGGAAAATGAGCGGGAACATATTCTGGCTGCACTGGCGCAGTGTGGTGGGCGTATCCGCGGAAAAGGTGGGGCGGCAGAAATATTAGGCGTGCCGCCTACGACGCTTGCTTCCAAAATGATCAAGCTGGGGATTAAGCGATACCATCATTAGGTGAAACGTGAGAAGTGAGACCCCGACAAGTCGGGGCAAGCTGTGAGAGACGTTTTGCTTCGACAGGCTCCTTTAGACCTTGTGGTAGGCTTCGACAAGCTCAGCCTGACAGTGAGTGCGGCCTCAACCCTTCGACAGGGTGACAGTAAGTATGGGCTCAGGGTGACAATGTGAGCCGACGAAAAACAGTTTGCCCGTTCGGACGACGACGACATATCGTTGGCACCTTGTGTAGCCAATACTTCTTCTTCATTAACAATCAAGCAGATAGAAAACGGAACAGTATTTAGATAAGGAAGGCAAATAACCTTTCGATTATGTCACGTGTCCGATCAACTTCTATCCTGTTCATCACCGGTGCTTTTGTGAGCCATCATTGCTGGGATGAATGGAAGTGTTTCTTCGAGCAAAAGGGTTTCAACACACAGGCTCCGGCCTGGCTGTATAAAGATGCGCCGGCCGATGTGCTGCGCGAGCGTCATCCCGATGCGCAGCTTGCCTCTTTGCGACTTACGACGCTCATCGATCATTATGAAACGGTAGCGCGGTCTTTTGCCGAGCCACCTGTGATCATTGGGCATTCCATCGGCGGCCTTATTGCTCAAATCTTATTGCAACGTGGCGCAGCATCTGCTGCCGCGGCTATTCACTCTGTGCCGCCGCAAGGGATATTTTCTTTCAAGTTCTCTTTTCTGCGTGCCGGCTGGGGACCGCTTGGCTTTTTCACTTCCGTGCGCAAAACGTTCCTGATGAGCTTTAGGCAGTGGCAATATGCTTTTACCAATGGTATGCCACTGGAGTGGCAGGAAAAGGGTTATCAATTGGCCATCCCCGAATCGAAGCTTATCGTGCGGGATACCATCACTGCTGCTGCACGCGTGGACTGGCAACAGGCGCATGCGCCGCTGCTTTTTATTGCCGGCGACAACGATCATACCATTCCTGCTTCTATCAACTACGATAATTATCGCCGGTACAAAAACGAGGACTCCGTACGCGACTACAAATTGTTTCCCGGCCGCAATCACTACGTGCTGAACCAGCCGGGCTGGCAGGAAGTGGCTACTTATATCCTGGAATGGCTCAATAAACAAGGTATTTAAACAACATCATAAATACTACAACCATGCGACCATTTACACAAACTGCTATTGCAGCGAAGCTTTCACTCGTGCTCTTTTTGTCTCTTTATTTTGCTGCCTGCAGCAGTGATACCAAGCAACCCGCGGCTTCTGCCTCATCAACGGATTCAAGTGTGCAAGCTGCTGCTGTTGCGCCTGCAGCGCCGCCCGAAGGGTTTAAACATGCGACGGCCGTCGTGAACGGCATCAAGGTGCATTATGTTTCCGGTGGCACCGGCGAGCCGCTTTTACTTATTCACGGCTTTGGACAAAACTGGTATATGTGGAACCGGTTGTTGCCAGCTTTTGGCAAACAGTTTACTGTTATTGCGCCCGACCTGCCGGGCCTCGGTGAATCGGACAAACCTGCTACCGGCTATGATAAAAAGACGATGGCTACTGTGCTGCATGGCCTGATGGAGCAACTGGGTTATAAATCAGCCAACGTAGCCGGTCATGATATCGGCCTGATGGTAGCTTATGCGTATGCTGCTCAATATGGACCTGAAGTAAAGAAGCTGGCGCTGATGGATGCGTTGCTGCCCGGCATCGAGCCTGTATGGAGCCAGGTTAAAGGATCAGCCTGGTGGTTTGGTTTCTTTGGCTGGCCTTCTTCCGGCAGTATCGTGGCCGGTAAAGAAAGGGAATTCCTCACCGGTTTCTGGCCTGTAGTGGGTCATGTAAAAGATCCCTTCACCAAAGACGAAACTGAAGAGTTCATCCGCGCGTATGCTGTATCCGGCGGTACTACCGGCAGTTTCCATTGGTTCGGCGCTTTCGAGCAGGATGCGAAAGACAACCTCGCATTCATGAAGCATAAACTGAAAATGCCGCTGCTTGCTATGGGTGGTGAATATTTCGGCGCCGCTTTCCTTGTTGATCATTGCAAGCTGGTGGCAGAAAATGTTACGGGTTCCAATATCAAAGGCGCGGGCCATTGGATCGTGCAGGAGAATACGGAACAAGTGCAAAAGGACCTGCTCGACTTTTTCACTAAGAAATAGTTAGTGCTTCCTCATCCTTACAACTTCACATTATGAAACAGGTTATTGGGCTCATCCTTGCCCTGCTATATATCACCAGCTTTGGTTACGGACAAAAAATGGGGGATTTTAAATTGTTGCGGTATAATGATGATTATCGTTTTCTGGCCAGTGATACCTCACGCGACTGGTATAAGGATATCAAGTATCAATCGCTTGGGGGCAAACGCAACAGCTTTGTAAGTTTTGGCGCAGATGTCCGTTTTCAATATTTCTATATCAAGAACGAGAACTTCAAGGATGAGCCCAGGGACCATGATGGCTACGTGCTGAACCGCCTGTTGGTGCACAGTGATGTTCACCTCGGGAAACATATACGCGCTTTTGCGCAGCTGCAAAGCAGTGGGGCCGGGAGCCGGCTATCGCCCAGCCCTGTGGATGATAATCCGCTGGAACTTCACCAGGCGTTTGTGGATGTTTCGAACGGCCCCACTGCTCCCTTGCGGCTGACACTCAGGGCAGGCAGACAGGAACTTGCTTATGGCTCACAGCGCCTCGTTTCGGTTCGTGAAGGTCCTAACAACCGGCAATCTTTTGATGGCATTACATTACTGGCTGGCTGGAAGCATGTGCAGGCCGACTTCTTTGCCAGCCATTACGTGGCCGCACGCAAAGGCATCTTCGATGACAAGTTCAACGGCAGTACTCATTTCTGGGGAAGCTATTGGACGCTGCAACAAGTGCCGTTCGTTCGTCACGTCGACGTATATTATCTCGGTCTGCAACGTCCTGCGGCCTCCTTCAGCAATGCACAGGGTAAGGAAACGAGGCATTCCATCGGCACGCGCCTGTTTGGCAGCGCGGGCAACTGGCGCTACGATGCAGAAGCCGTGTACCAGTTTGGCAGTATTGATCAAAGCACTATCTCCGCCTGGACTGCTTCGCTGAACAGCAGCTACCGTTTCAAACACTTCCCCCTGCAACCCGAGCTGGGCTGCAAGACTGAATTCATCAGTGGTGACCGGCGGGCAGGTGATGACAAACTGCAAACATTCAATCCGCTATTTCCACGTGGCGGCTATTTCGGTCTTGCTTCTGTGATAGGTCCGTCGAATCTGTTCGACATTCATCCTTCCGTGACGCTGAACTTTTCTTCCAAACTGGCCTGGAATTTTGACAGTGACTTTTTCTGGCGCTACAGTGTCGAGGATGGCATTTATGGTCCCAGTACGGCTATGCTGTATGCCGGAAAAGGTTCTTTGCAAAAGCATATCGGTAATCAGTTTGCCACTGACATTGTCTTTGCGCCTAATCCATTTTTGTATTTCCGGGCTGAGTTTACGTGGCTAAAGGCCGGGAGTTATCTGCAGGAGATCGGAAGGGGGAATGATATTTTGTTTGCGGGTGTTACGACTCAATTGAAGTTGTAAAACATGAAAAGACGAAGTTACAGGAGCCGCTTCTAATTTTTTTAATGTCGCTTTGCTGGTATTTTTTGTATCTTACTGTTGTATGAATTATAGCGGTTTATATTGTATTTCTTCCATCTTCTCTCCTACCGGTGCTCATCGTACTGAGCATGTATTTCCGCGTCCAGCCTGCATTTGAGGGTTGTTCCCTTGCCTCCGTCTTGCTATTATCCTGCTACTGGCTTGTCTCTGTCTTCCCTCCGGAATTCTTGATCTTTTTAGCATCCTGCCAGCATCTATGTCTGAACCACGATTCATTGGATTTAGTGGATTGGATGGAAATTCCTGATGCATATCTCCAGCGTTTAGGCCGTATGCTGTTTTATCCCGTGCATTTTATTGCTATCAAATTAATTCAGGATTTTTTTTGCCGGACAAAACGGTAATTTCGGTCATTTCTACCATTTTCGGTCATAAGGGACAGTGATGATTTGGAAATTCGTGAAGAAGCTTCGAGCTTTGTTGCCGGTTGACAAGTTAACTGGTTGAAGGGTTGATAAGGGCAACCGTTTTGCAATATCCAATATTTATTTATAAACTAACATTTACGATTATGGCCAGGGTTATTGGCTTATTCAAGCTTCGCGGATCGATCGATGATGTGACGTTCCGCCAAACACAGGACGGTATTATTGCCGGCATGAAGCCCGGCCCTACGCGGGAGCGGGTATTGTCGCATGAGAATTTCGCGCTTACGCGGCGCAATGCGGAAGAGTTTCAACTGGCTATCAAGGATGCTCAGTTGTTGCGCCATGCACTCGGCGAGGTGCTGGATGGGCGAACGGGTTCGAGTATGAATGGGCGCATGAACGGCTTGTTTTACAAGGCCGCCCGGCGTGATGAGACGAATGATCTTGGTTTCAGGCGTGCCGCGCAGGGGCATATCGACCTGCTGACGGGTTTTAATTTCAATAAGCAATTGTCGCTGGAGTATGCGTTGCCTGTGCCGTTGGTGCGTTCACTGGATGTTGGGACAGGCGCTTGTAAGGTGGAGGTGCCTTCTTTTATTGCCCGGAAGCGGAAGGGGTTTCCTGCGGAGGCTACTCATTTCCGGTTGGTGTCGACGATGGTGGTTGTTGATTTCGGGCGAAGGAAATACGAACAGGCCATCGGGCGGAGTGAATTGCTGCCGCTGCGTAAGAAGACGCCGGGCACGATTGGTTTCGAGCACAAGCTGGAAGTGGCAAACGGGCAGGTGGCGGTGCAGGTGTTGGGGATGGATTTTTACAAGGTGGTGGATGGACATGAGGTATTGGTGAAGGGAAGTGCGATTCGGGTGTTGGAAGCGGTTCAGAGTCTGGAGTCAAGCGTTCAGAGTAAAGGCATCGAGGCAGAAACGCAAGGAGGCAACGAAGAAATGTTAAGGAACGAAACACGAATTGAAGACGAATTACATGAATTGCAGGAACTGGTTAGTGAGGACACGACCCAAGGCGTGGAGGAGACAGACATGGATCAGGGTGACAACCTGGAGTTGGAGGATTCGGAGTGGGCGCTTCGTGTGTGTTACTGCATTTTATCGGAAATGCCTGTTATATTTGAAGACAATCTGTTATGAATATAGATGTAACCATAAATATTGCAGGTATCGATTTCGACAATGTTTTGTCGAGCTGGAAATGGCGCATTCCCAATATCCAATCTGTGGTGCTGGTCTCTTGTCTGGGGGATGTATTTTATGTGGGGGATGATGGTGGGGTTTACTGGCTGCAGACTGATTGCGGGGATTTAACGCGGGCCGCTGATGACCTGGCTCAATTTGAGCAATTTCTTCATGACGAAGAGAAGGTAGATGACTGGTTTCTTCCCGGATTTGTAGAAAAGCTGGTCAATGCCGGTAAAGTATTAAAGGCGGGAGAGGTTTATAGCTATTTAAAGCTTCCTGTGATTGGCGGCACTTACTCTGTGGAAAACATAGCGCCTACAGACGTGGATGTTCATTTTACCTTCTCTGGCCAGATCTGTGAACAGATCAGGAATCTGCCTGATGGGACGAAAGTGAGGGTTAATTATAAAAAGTAAGGGTTATTCCATCTACCCTATTATCTCCGTTGAAATAGTTTGCTGGTTATTTTTTCCTTATACGATGGGGTTGAAAATGCCGTGTGGTAGCGGCTCCGGCGCTTTTTTCCGCAACCTGGCGCGGTCAGTTTTTTCGGTATAAATCACTGACTTAAAATATTTTCTGTGATTTTTTTGGCATGAATTAATTCTAATACTACTTTCGCGCCGGAGAGATGGCAGAGCGGTTTAATGCGGCGGTCTTGAAAACCGTTGACTGTAACAGGTCCGGGGGTTCGAATCCCTCTCTCTCCGCTGAAATCAATTAAGTTAGATCAACTAATAGTAATAAAGCCTGCAAAATCAATGATTTGCAGGCTTTTTGCTTTTTTAGCCTTCCTGCACTTTACTCCATTTTATGGCCTGTGTCCAGCGCGTCATTCGTGGCGTCTTATCAAACTTTACAAAGACGCGCAAAACTTGACGCAAGCGGCAGATTATTAACACTTTGTAAGAACTGAACTCGATTTATTCACTGCGCCACAGGCGTAATTTGGAAACCTTTAAAGTGTTGTAAATGGAAAAGAGTTTCGGTTTAATTTTCTTCATCAAGAAGCCAAAAACAGCTAATGCAAGCGAGTATTTTATCTATTTGAGAATTACCGTCAATGGCAATTCATGCGATGTAAGTACAAAAAGGAAATGGGCTCCTGAAAAATGGAATATCCAAGCAGGCAGAGCAGAAGGGAAAACTGAAGCTGCCAAATCTCTTAATTCATACCTGGAAGTTCTTCAGCGGAAGGTTTATGACCTGAGGAAGCGTTTGGAGGATAATAGTCATCCGGTGACAGCCGAAAACATCAAAACGCTATTACAGGGCTATGAGATCAAGGTCCACAAGTATATGATCATGGAAATCTTTAAACAGCATAATTAGCAAATGGCTGCTTTGGTGGGTAATGAATATTCTGCCGGTACGCTGGAGCGGTACGAGACTTCTATGCGGCACACCCGGTCTTTCCTGCAATGGAAGTACAAGGTGGATGATATGGACATTACCCAGCTTAATTATGAATTCATCAGTGAATATGAATTTTGGCTGAAAAGCGTCCGTAAGTGCAGTCACAACCCTGCTATGAAATATCTTAGTAATTTCAGGAAGATTGTCAACCGCTGTATCCGGAATGGATGGCTGCAGAAGGACCCGTTCCTGGGCTTTAAAATGACTAAGAGGGAAATCGAAAGGACGGCATTAACAGAGTTGGAACTGGAGGCAATATCGGCTCTCTCCTTCCCTACCGAGCGGCTCCGACTTCAAAGGCTGCACCAAAGGACGGATTATGAAGGTACAGGAATCGGCCTTGCGATATGTCGCAAGATCGTAACCATTCATGGTGGCATTATTATTGCCGAGGGTAGTGATACAGGACGAGCTGTATTTACGATTATACTTCCTATGAGACAATGAAGTATCAATTTTTCTGTCCGTTGGCGTTCATTGTATAGTCTATGTAATCAAATACCAGTAATCTTCAGGATGAACAGCAGGTATATTACTACAAACAACAATCCTTCATACACTGAAATTCTTTTATCCTGCGCGAGTAGATAGAATAGTACTGCTGTGCCTGCCATTACGGGCAATGAAAAGGTAAGCAGATCGCCCGGGACGTGGATAGGTCCCAATGCCGATGCAACACCAGGTATAACGAGTGTATTGAATATGCAGGAGCCCAGCACATTTCCGATGGCCATTTCTGCTTTTCCCTGTTTTATTGCGGTGACATTAACGGCCAGTTCGGGCAAGGTGGTGCCGAGTGAAAGTGCCGTGAGTGCAATAATCGATTCTGGTATGTTGATGGCCCGGGCGATGTTTTGGATAGACTCCACTGTATAAGCTGCTCCGTAATAGATGCCCACCGCAGCCATCAGCAATATAAGTACCGCTTTAAGGGGGAAGGGTGGTTTAGCCACAGGCTGGCTATCAAGGGCAGGTGTGCCGCTTTTGATGAGGTAGATGCTATAAATAATAAACACCATCACTGCCGGAAAAGCCTCGCCGGCATGGATGGCGCCATCATAAGCAATGATATAAAACATCAGCACGCTTCCGATGAGGAAATTCAAATCGATAAATATGTACGTGCTGCCGAGGGCTATGGGTTTTCTGCCCATTGCTACTGCAAAGCCAGTAACCAGCAAGAGGTTTGAAATGTTGGCGCCAATGATATTGCCTGGCACGATCTCCGTGGCTCCCTGTTGAACCGACAAGATACCGGAGATCAGTTCGGGTAGCGAAGTGCCAATGCCTACAATGAAGATGCCAATTACAAATGAAGGAAGGGAAAGCCATTTACCGATCTGTTCCGCAGCATTGGTGAAAAACCTGGCAGCAAGGATGAGTACAGCCAGCGCAATTACAAATATGATGAGATCAATAATCATACAGGGGAACAAGTTTTAAGGGTGATAGCGCTTTTGCGGCTAAGTTGTTTTGGATGTTTGCTAAAATAGCCCATTTTTGCAACAATCTACATTACTGTATTCAACAGTAGTATATTTCAGGTAGTAATGCATAATGAATGATGTTGAGAATAAATCCTGCCTTTTTTAAAAGGTTCATCCAATCCGGATCTATTGGTGGTATTTTTTTGCTTCTGTGTGTTATTGTATCGCTGGTGATTGCGAATTCAGGGGCCGGAGCTGGCTTCAATGCCTTACTTGGAAAAGAGTTAGGGTGGGATTCGCTTCATTTGCGCATGCCTGTGCTTTCCTGGATCAATGACGGGTTGATGGCCATATTCTTTCTGCTTGTGGGTCTTGAGATCAAGCGCTCGCTGATAGAAGGTGAACTTTCTTCTCCGAAGCGGGCAACACTGCCGGTTGTTGCTGCTATCGGCGGGGCTGTGATTCCGGCCGTCATTTATTCTCTGATCAATGCCGGTACGATCACTGCCAACGGTTGGGGTATTCCCATGGCCACTGATATTGCTTTTGCCATTGGTATTCTGTCGCTGCTTGGCAACAGGGTTCCGGCCTCACTGCGTATATTTCTGGCTGCGCTGGCCATCGCCGATGATCTAATTGCCATCATCGTCATTGCGGTCTTTTATTCTCCGCAACTTCATCTAACCAACTTATTATACGCCGGTGGAATATGGGGTGTCATGGTATTGATGAACCGTCTTGGTGTAAAGCAACTGTATGCCTACCTATTGCCTGCTCTTCCTTTGTGGTATCTTGTACATCATTCGGGTATTCATGCAACGATAGCCGGCGTATTAACGGCGTTCACTATTCCTACCACGCCCGATTCGAGCGTATCTCCGCTGGAGAAGCTGGAGCATTTCCTGTCGCATCCTGTCAATTTTTTAATCATGCCCTTGTTTGCGCTTGCCAATACCAATGTTCATTTTGGATCCAACATTGAAGCTGGCCTGGTAAAACCGTTGGGCCTTGGCATTTTAGCCGGCCTCATCATCGGCAAACCTATAGGGATATTGTTTTCTTCCTGGCTGGTTGTGCAATTAAAACTGGCCAAGCTTCCTTCCAAAGCGAAATGGGAACATATCGGGGGCATCGGTTTGCTGGGCGGGATCGGCTTTACCATGTCGATCTTCATTGCTTTATTGTCCTTTTCAGATGAAAGTATCCGTTCCAATGCGAAGTTTGCCGTACTGGTCGCTTCTGCCACTTCTGCGATTGCAGGATGCTGTTGGTTATTGTTCTTAAACCGCCGTAATAAAACCGACGCACCTTCTCCCACTGTTTGAGTGTATTATTCCTCACTGATACGATTTGGCTTGCTGCGCGGGCAGGATAATTGCTGCTTTCTTTCGAAACTTTTATTATGAACAATTATCACGACTATCAAAGCTGCATTGACGCGTGTTTGCGTTGTGCGGCCATTTGTAATCATTGTGCTTCGTCGTGCACCCAGGAAGCTGATGTGAAAATGATGGCGCGTTGTATTCAACTGGATATGGAATGCGCTGCTATCTGTTAAGCCGCAGCCCAGTTGATGAGTCTGGGTAGTGCGAAGGCCGCAGATGTGTGTCTCATTTGTGCTGATATTTGTCAGGCCTACGGTGACGAATGTATGAAGCATCATACCGAACACTGTCAGAAATGCGCCCGCATATGTCATCAATGTGCGGAAGAATGCCGTCAGATGGTTACAACTGCTGCCTAACATGGCAATGTTGAAACAATGTTCTTTAATATAATTCTAATGCAGGCTTAAGGCTTCACTAATGCCCGTAAAGGACCTTCGTGTAATCGGTTTGATTGATTTTACAACCGGGAGCTTTAGGTGTTACGTTCTCTTTCTGTTGATTTTGATGCAAACCGGGAAATATCGTTTCCCGGTTTTTTTATTGGCTTATCTTTATTTAATATTTCCCTATATATATGAAAGAAGTGCTGGTAGCCTTACGGGCATTTTTCAAAGACAGGTTTAATCTTAATGAAGACAAAGCAGAAGAGGAAGCGATAGTCGAGTCTATTCAAAAAGAGGTAAACTTCAAGGGGACTAACTTATGGACGCTCATTTTCGCCATCCTGATCGCGTCTATCGGTCTTAATGTCAATTCAACTGCCGTCATCATTGGAGCAATGTTGATCTCTCCTATTATGGGTCCTATCATGGGCATTGGCCTGGGGATAGCTACCAATGATTTCGAGTTGATGAAAAAGGGCATGAAAAACCTCGCTATTGCCGCTATTATCAGTATCATCACTTCGTCTTTCTATTTTTCTGTAACTCCTTTGCATGACGCCAATTCGGAATTGCTGGCAAGAACGAATCCTTCCTTATGGGATGTTTTCATTGCTTTTTTGGGCGGGCTGGCTGGTATCGTAGCAGGTACCAGAAGGCAAAAAAGTAATGTGATTCCTGGCGTGGCTATAGCTACTGCTCTAATGCCACCGCTTTGCACAGCAGGATTTGGACTGGCTACCGGACAATGGATGTATTTACTTGGGGCGCTTTACCTGTTCTTCATCAATAGTTCTTTCATTTGCCTGGCCACCTTCTTAATTGTAAAACATCTTAAGTTTCGCAAAAAAGAATTCACTACGAAGGAACTGGAAAAGAAAGTAACCCGTTATATATGGCTTACGGTAGTGATCACTACAGCCCCCAGCATCTGGCTTGCTTACCGCATTGTTCAACGTAGTATTTTTGAAAGCAATGCCAAACAATTCATCCAACAAGAATTTCATTTTACCAGAACGCAAGTCATCAACAGAAACTTCATCCTGGACAAGCCCAACCGTATAGAAGTATTATTATTGGGGGAAGAATTAGCGCCTTCTACGATCGATTCCTTGCAACTTAAAATGCCGTATTATGGCCTGAAAGATGCCCGCCTGACGGTTCATCAGGGACTTAATGACCGGCAGGACATCGATTTTGCACAGATAAGAGCCAGCATCTTACAGGACGTCATCAAGAACCAGCAAACGAAGGAACAGGACAGCCTTGGTTCAAGGAGTAACAAACCGGCTTTGCCGGACCTGCGGCCGGAACTGAAAGCGTTGTATCCCGACCTCGTCAGCTACTCTGTCGGGCAGTCGATCTTTTTGCAAGCGGATACAGCCAAAGCCGATACGGTAACTTTACTGGTGGCCCGGTTTAAAAACAGGTTATCAACCAGCAACCGGCTTAAGCTTCAACAATGGGTGAAGGAACGTATCAAAGCGGATACTGTTAAACTGGTTATTGAATAGTGGTATTGGCAGCCAGATAGCTCATTCCTTCCAACATTGAAATAACCATTTGTGGGGTATGAAGGTTGTACTGTGCATAGGATGCGTCCATGCCCACTTTGATGGTAAAGCTTCCTTTACGGTTCACTAACACTTTGAACATATCTTCATCGGTTTTATCATCGCCGATCGTTAAAACAAAATCATATGTGTTTTGATGAAGGATATTTTTTATAAAGCTGCCTTTGTTGAAACCGCTCTGCCTTACTTCGACGATCTTATTGCCCATCAACACCTGCAGGTTGCGGTGGTGAATATAGTCGTTGAGGTCGTTGGCTAATTCGGATGCTTTCAGCTTTCCTTGGTCAATATTTGCATTTCTGTAGTGCCAAACCATCGAGAAGTCTTTTTCTTCAATAAATGTGTTGGCGCACCTCCGCTCGTACATTTCCATGATGTGCTGTACGCGCTCCTTCCAATCCTGGTTTGTTTGCACTTCCGTGATCCATTCGCCGTTTCGTTTATAACGGGCGCCATGTTCTGCTACGAGGTTTACGTCAATCATGCCCAAATGTTTTTCGAGCCAGGCGCTGCTTCGTCCACTGATGATGCAAACTGTTGTGCCAGGGGTTTCTGCCAGTGATTGTAACAATCCCAGCAGGCCTGGGTTGGGAATGGCATCATCGGGGTTGGCTGTAAAGGGTGCGAGCGTGCCATCATAGTCGAGGAGCAATAACCTCCTACTGGCATGTCTGTAACTATCGTACATTTCCCGCCTCGTGTACTCATCCATAAACTTTATCTGGAAGGATTGTTGTTTTTGCCTGATGTGCTCCAGTTCATTCATAAAATCTTCTGCCCAGGCGTGTATATCATACGTGGCGATACGTTTTTGCATCGTTTCTATGCGCAAGACCCGTTCCCGGACCGGCATTTCAAGTCCTTCCCTGATCTTTACGGCTATTTCCACCACGTCATTAGGATTGATAAGGAGTGCATCTGTGAGCTCACGTGCAGCACCTGCCATTTCGCTCAAAACCAGCACGCCTTTTTTATCCTGCCGGCTGGCCACAAATTCTTTGGCCACGAGGTTCATTCCATCGCGCAGGGGTGTGATCAAAGCGAGGTCGCAGGCGCTGTAGAGGGCCATCATTTCTTCAAACTCCAGATGATTGTATTGATAAATGACAGGAATCCAGTTGATGTTTCCTGTTTTGCTGTTGATATTGCTGATGAGCTCATCAATCAATATTTTCCGCTCTATATACTTGGGTATGTTATCTCTCGATGGTACAATGACCAGTATAAAGACTACTTTGTTGTGGTACTCCGGATATCGCTGAAGAAAATATTCGAATGCTCTCAGGCGATTGTGCACGCCTTTGGTATAATCGAGCCGGTCTACCGAAAAAATAATTTTACGGTTGTTCATTTGCTCCAGCAATCTATCGCGGTGGGCAGCAATGCCTACATCCTGGTATGCTCTGTTGTATTTTGTATAATCGATGCCGATGGGGAATACATCTACTTTGACGAGCCTGTTCTCATAGTTAATGATATGCCGCTCGTGGTCGAGGCCGAGTACGGTGAGGATGCTTTGCAGGAAATGGGATGCATAGTCGATGGTGTGGAACCCGATCAAGTCTGCACCGAGCATCCCTTTTAAAAGGTCTGCCTGCCATTTCCTAGGTAGCAACCGGAACAATTCAAAGGAAGGGAAAGGTATATGTAAAAAGAACCCGATTGTGAGTTCCGGTATGGCGCTGCGCAGCATACCGGCCAGGGGCAACAGATGGTAATCATGTATCCATACTTTGTCGCCGGGCCTTAAATGCTTGATCAATGTTTCTGCAAACCGTTGATTGACCTGCTCATAGGCCGAATAAGACTCTGCATTGTATTCTGCAAAGGACGGGAAATAATGAAACAAAGGCCAGATAACCGCATTTGAAAGGCCACTGTAATAATCTTCGTACTCAACGGGGGGAACAAAAACAGGCAAATAGGTGAAGGAACCCGGAGTAAGTTGTTTACTGTGTGCAAACCAAGTATTAACCTGACAACCCGGTACCCCGGCCCAATATACTTCTTTATAGATGTTATCTTTTACGTTTTGCACGTAATTGCCCAAGGAACTCACCAATCCACCTGACACTGGCCGGATGCCTTTTTCCTCATCGATAATTACCGGCAACCGGTTGGATACAATGAATAATCGTTTCTCCATGTTCACAAACTACACCTGCGATCATAGTAGTGAATTAGAGTTATATTAGAATGAGATTAGAAAGTAGCCTGGACTGTGACAGGGCTTATTACCTTGCTTTGATCACCATTAACCCGACTACACCATTGTCTTTCTGTTCCATGCGTGTGATGTGGTATTTGAACACACCCGTCTTATTCTTTTGCAATGGTACTGCAAAGGTTTGTCCGGCTGTGATGGTTACCCAGTCCCTCCGGGGTTTTTCGGGCATCAGCACGGTGGGTAACATGAGGATCAATTCCTGGCGGGTATTGTTGCGAAAACTGATGGAAGATAATTCGTTCAATTTCAGTTCAAGGATTTTAGGAGGTACGAGGTTATTGACTGAAAAGGAATGAATTACGTTTTTGCCTGAGGTGAGGGTTGTATCTTTTATTACAAAAAGGAAGGTGCCTTGCTTTTCAATGCTTTGAGTTGGATGAATGGCATTTTGCCCTGTTTTACCTGGCATCAGCAACGTTGCCCACCAGGCGATGGTAAATAATATTGGCATAGCAACAATTTTTGGTGACAAACCTGCAATTTGCTGCGGTCTGTTAAGCTACGAATTAGTATAATATTAGAATATGGTTAACATATCAGTCCACCCACTTTTTTTTGGATGTAGAAAAAATGTTGGCGAGCTCTAACAGATTACCACAGGTGTAATCCGGCTCGGGCGCTAACGGATATAGAATTTGTTCGGACTGGAGGAGATACGCTGTTTGCATTCCAGCGTTTACTGCACCTGCAATATCCCATCCATGGGCTGAAACGAGGAGTGTTTCTTCAGGTCGTACTTTCATTTGTTCAAGTGCCCAGGTATAAACGCCCATATAGGGTTTGTATTTGCCAACGTGCTCTGCACTCATTACTTTGCTGAAATAGGAGATCAACCCCGTGCGCTCCATGCGATCAACCACTGTTTTTTGGGGTGAATTGGTGAGCGCTGCCATTAAAAACCCTTCATCATTCAGCAATGAAAGTCCTTCCTGAACTCCCTGATTGAGTGGCAAATGTTTCAGCAGCTCCAAAATCCTGTTGATATCGACGGTTGTAACTTCTTTTGATAATATTTGTCCTGTCATGCGCATCGTGGCTGCGGCAATAGCCGGAAAGTCATTAAACTGATCGATGCAGTTATCGACAAAGCAGTATTGCATAAACTGCCCCATCCAGATGGTATAGGCATGCCTGTTGTTGTATATGGCATTTATCTTTTTTTGTACTTCACCCATATCCAACAAAGTCTCATACACATCGAGCAAGATCAGTTTGGGTCGTTCCTTCCTGGTATTTGTATCTTTCATATAGCCTTCTGTTTAATTCCTGATTTCATGCAGCTTTCAACATATATCCCATACCGGTTTGTGTGAGGATCAGTTTTTTTTCATACTTCTTATCAACCTTATTGCGAAGGTAATTAATGTACACATCAATGACATTAGAATTGGTATCGAAGTCAATATCCCAGACATTGACCGAAATATCGGCCCGCGATACCACCCTGTTGCGGTTACGAATAAGAAATTCCAGCAATTGAAATTCTTTAACTGTGAGCGTAATACTATCGTCTCCCCTTCTTACTTCTTTGGTATCCAGGTTCATAATAAGGTCATCAGCCTGCAAGAGATTGCCTACCGGCAGGTGCTGAGACATGGTGCGCTTCAGCAATACCCTGATCTTTACTAACAGTTCCTGAAATTCAAAAGGTTTTACGAGGTAATCATCTGCTCCTGAATCGTATCCTTTTATTTTATCATTGAGTCTGCCCAGTGCTGTTAGCATAATGACCGGCATTGGGGCATTGTGATTGCGGATAATGCGACAAAGCTCATAGCCATTGATACCTGGCAGATTGATGTCCAAAACAACCAGGTTAAACGAATGCGCAAAATATAATCGCTCACCGATCTTTCCATCATAAGCTACTTCTACATGGTATCCATGTTCCATGAGACCAGTTTTCAATGTATCCGCGATCTTGTGTTCATCTTCTACAATCAGTACTCTTTTTTCTTCCATAAAGAGAGTTACCATTTATCGATAACTCAAACCTACAGAGAAAGCCATGCCAAAAGTGTGTTAAAACCGCATCTAATGTAATTCTAATATGAAGCTAACGGGGTGCTAATAGCAGGGTTGTAATTTTAAGGCATTCAAAGAAATCAATTTATTAACCGCATATAGCTATGTGTAAAATCAACAGTAACAATGAAAAAGATAATAACCATATTAGTGGGTGTGGTGGCTTTCGCAGGCATGACGGCGGGCCAAACACTCCCTGAAGCAAAAAAAATGATAGAACATGGCCGATACCATACGGCTCAATCAGCTTTGCATAAAATAGTGCAGGCAGACCCATTAAATGCAGTATCCTGGTATCAGTTGACACAAGCCTATTTGGGCTCGCATGAATTAAGAAATATCAAAGATAGTTTATTGCTTGCGCCAGAACCTGTGAAGCAAAATGCGTGGTATAAAGTTGCTTATGGTCATCTATTGCTGGCGGAAGGGGCCATGATAGAGCAGGCAGCCGTATACTTTGACCAGGCTATCGGTACAAAGCGGAAAAAGGATGTTGGTATCCTACTTGCAGTTGCCAACGCGTATATCAGTGATCAGCAAGGCGACGTCACCAGGGCTTTACATGTGTTGGACATGGCCGGCAAAAAGGATAAACGACGCGCTGATCTCAATATTATGCGTGGTAATGCTTATCGCAGGCTTTCGAATGGAAACGAAGCGTACAAGGCCTATCAGGCGGCACTCAATGAGGATGCCAACCAGCCTGAGGCTCTCTACCAACTGGGTAAGATATTTCTTACACAACAGAACAGCGATGCTTATGTTTCTTATTTTAAGAAAGCAGTAGCAGCTGATCCTTTATTTGCGCCGGCTTGGTACGAATTGTATTATCATTCGTATTATAGAGAACCTGAACAGGCGTTGGCCTATTTTAGAAATTACCTCGCGACCAGTGATGCTTCCATGGAGAACAATTATCAATTGATCGATTTGTTGTATATCAATCAACGATATGATTCAGCAATCGTTCTGGCACAGGATGTACTTTCCGGCACGAGCAGTGGAACTGAAATGCCACGCCTCCAAAAACTAATGGCTTATAGTTATGCAGCGTTACATGATACGGCGAATGCCTTGTCGATGATGCGCAGCTACTTTAACCATGCCCAGGACAGTAACCTTGTTGTGAAGGATTATGACTTGATGGCGAACTTGTACAGTGCTACAGCAGGCAAAGAGGACTCGGCACTTGTTTATTATATGGCCGTGGTGGATAAGACCACTGATTCGTCAGCATTATTTACCTATTATAAAAAGCTGGCCGATCTATATAAGGAACTAAAGGATCCATCTAAGGAAGCTTTGTGGCTTGGCAGGTTTTATACCAATAATCCTTCTGCCTCGAATGTTGACCTCTTCAACTGGGGTATCGTTCATTATAAAGCTCAGGAATATGAACAAGCAGATACCGTTTTTGGTCGATATACTGAGAAGTATCCCGATCAGACTTACGGTTACTACTGGCGGGCCCGGGCGAATGCACATAAAGATTCAGCTATGGAAAAGGGACTTGCTGTTTCTCACTATGAAAAACTGGTGGATGTGTTAACAGCAGATACAGCTTCTGCGACTAATAAAAAATGGCTGGTAGAGGCTTATGGTTACCTGGCGGCTTATCAAACGAATGAAAAGCAAGATTATGAGCAAGCGTTGGATTACCTTAATGATATTCTGGAACTGGACCCTGCCAACCAGGACGCCAAACAATATATTGCTATTCTGGAAAAAAAGCTGGATGAGGAATAAATGAACATCATTACCGTTTTTATAGGTTACATAGGTGTTTTTCAATGGTTGTTTTATCAAGTAGGAGGCCGTCTCTAAATCGAGGCGGCCTCTTAGTGTATTTGGAAATCTCCAAGTGGGGTTGCGTATCTGCACCAGTTAAGGAACTTATTAAAAGACAAGCATACATTCAAGCCGTTTTACTTATCTTTATTTAGATAAATAGTTCTCATGAAGTAAATATCTTTCGTACGTCATTCATGGAGTTACGAGGGTTTGCAGGTAAATAAAGATTGATTTTCAGCTAATAAAACATGGGTTCACAACCCTCTCTCTCCGCAGATTATAATGATGTCCCTGCCTTTTAGGTGGGGCATTTTTGTTTACGGCGTTGCAGGAGCTGCTCCTGCAAAAGCGGGAAAATAAAAATGGAAGAGAGCGAAGCGAACGGACATCATTTTGATCTGGCCTCCCCTATCCAGGGATCAGCGCAGCTAATCCCTCTTCCTCCGCCCTTACCCAATTCGGAAGGATTAAGCTAAATTCTGCCTGGTACTTCTTTTTTTAGGTTGTGCAATGTTTATTCTCCGCAAATTCCCTTCGCCACGATAAAGGATGCGTTAGTCAGCCCAGATCAACCACCCGCTAAATGAAACCCTCCTTTGGCTAAATAGGTTATTTTAAAAGGCCATAATAATCGGATTTTACGTTTTGAGCTGCTGTCCATTGGGCGTCGAATCGTCACATTAAAACAAATTAAAACATGAAAAAAACGCTGATCGGTCTTTTGACCGGCCTGTCTTTCTCGTTCACGCTTATCTCTGGTCCGATTACTGGCCGTTGGAAGGTTTATGATCCCCGGGGTCCACAGTTCCAGATAAATTTCCGGACCGATAACAGTTTTACCGCTTACAGCAATGAAGGCAAGGTGTTGATCACTGGAAATTACCGGACCGATAAAGATACCTTCCTGGTCAACGACCTCAACTGTAATGCTGCCTACTGGGGTAAATATCAACTGAATATTATAACGGAGGATTCTGTAGCTTTTAAACTGATCTCCGACACTTGCTCAGGGAGAAGCGAGGCTGTGAACGGAATTGTCATTGCCCGGCTGAAGCAAAAATAGCATACGGCTCATGAGAAAAATTTCATTCCTGGTGTTGGTAATGGCAGCGATCCTGGTGGCCAGTTTCTCTTTCACCCGGCGGAGCGAGCAGGAGATTCCGCAGACTCCGGCAGCACTGGGGAAGATGTTGTTTTTCGATCCTATTCTTAGCCGACACCGATCCATAAGCTGTTCCTCCTGCCACCGGGAAAAGTATGCCTTCGCCGATACATCTGCGACGAGTATTGGAGAACTGAATAAAAAAGGCAGCAGAAATGCCCCTTCAGTCATGAATGTTTCCGGCTCCGGAAGTTTTTTTTGGGACGGAAGGGCATCAAGCCTGGAGGAACAAGCGCTCATCCCTATTGCCAATCCGGCCGAGATGGATCTGCCCGTTGATTCGGCAGTCAGGCGTCTGAACGACGACGTACAATACTTGCGTTATTTTATGGCGATCTTTAAAGAGAAGCCGAATGCGAAGAACCTCGGAACGGCTATCGCGATTTTTGAAAAGACGCTGAATACCTACAATACGCCATTTGAAGACTGGCAGGTCAATGATAATGATTCGGCCGTTTCTGCATCTGCCAAACGGGGCTTTCAGTTATTCAACGGCAAGGCCAGATGTGCGGGCTGTCACTTCGGTGGAGACTTTAACAACGGCGGCACAGATTATCGTAATATTGGTCTTTTTGATGGTAAGCAACTACAGGACAGCGGGCGCGCTGTTATCACTCGCAGCCCCGACGATGTAGGCAGGTTCAAAATTCCTAACCTGAGGAATGTCGCCATAACAGCCCCTTATATGCACAATGGAATTTTTCGTCATCTGCGCGAGGTGATAGAATACTATAACGATCCCGATAAGATCGTACCCCATCCTATTAATCGGGATCCCTTATTGTCGTCCCCATTACATCTAAGTGAGATCGAAAAAGAAGATTTGGAAAATTTTCTCCGAGCACTCACCGACAAACGATTTGTCACTACGCCTGAATGAAGATTTCCGGGTTACGTGTTGGATCATGTCTGATTTATCTTACCTAACTCTTCTGCAAACAGGTTCGAAAACTGACCCTCTCTTTCCGCCGAGAGGGACAAATTATCAAAAAGATGGTTGTCCCTTGTTTATTTCCTTCAAACCATTTCGGGGACAAGCAATTAGGTAAAAAATCAGGTTCATTGAATTTGTCCGAAATACGTCGTTTTCCCAAGTCATAAAAAATCCTTCCGGAAAGATCAGCTTCTGCAAATCTTCTTTCAGCTTCACCTTCTCCTAACTCCCACACGCCGGGAGGTTTGATATGTTCTTTGCCTGTTATTGCCATTATACTTCCCGTCCTTATGTGGCGGAAGAACGCTAAATCAGCTTATCAATGACCTTCTTCAAATCTTCGATTAATTTATCAGAATATCCGTTCAGATTATAAACGATTTTTCCCGTCTTATCAATTACAAACAAAGCCGGAGACGCGGTCACATGATAACCCGCTTCAATTTTCATTCCCTGATAAACGGATAGCATGGTGATCCCTCTGTTGGTTAGAAATGCAGACAGATTGTCCCTGATGGGGTCATCCTTTGTATTTATACCGATAAAGACTACAGGACGATCCTTATATTTTTCATGCAAGACCTGCAGGGAAGTCATCTGTTTCTGACATGGCAGGCAGGATTTGTACCAGAAATCCATGATCACTATTTTTCCCAGTAAACCCGAGAGCTTCAATTTAGTTCCATCCAGCAAAGGTAACTCCCAATCAGGAGCCTCGTTTCCGATTGCGAGAAGGCTTGCAGGTTTATCCTCAGGAAGATCTGCACTCACTTCCCGGTTATAATTTCCCAGTGAGGATTTCAAAAACCCATCGGATGATGGGATGTCAAATTTTATCTCATCGATCCAAACATCAAACACCTGAACTTCCTTCGCCTTTCCCGTGCTGTCTTCGAAAGTGACATAATTCCGTACAGGAAGGAATGTCTTTGCAGAAATATAATAGTATTGCCTTGACTTCATTTTGTTCTTCCCTTTTCTTGTCAAAGTCTCTACTTTGTAACACTTTTCGCCCCTGAATATTTCCTCGCTTGTTACAATCACCCGGCCAATCATGCTGTCCGTATTATAATATTGCAGGCCGTCATTAATATATTTGAAGAATGGATAAATGGTATAATTGCTTTTAAGATCGTTCAGTTTTTCCGGCGAAGTGATGACAGATGAAACTTCCAAAGTTTGGTTCCATGGAGTCAGGGAATAATAATTTCTTCCATCAAAAAGTTGCTGGTATTTATCATCCCGCCCCGAATACAACTGGAGACCAACCGATCTTTCGACGGCATTTTTCCTGAACCTGCACTGGGTGATGCTATTCTTAAAGACCGTATCCTCTCCATTTACCGAGCGGTAGTAGTTGTTATGCAGCGTATAGAAGCCGTTTTCAATCTTGCTGGCTGCGGAGTTCACTAAGTCCAGCAACTGTTTTGGTGCCAATTCCTGCGACTTACACCCGGCGCATAATATGATAAGAATTGTACCGAGGGAGGTAATTCTCATGGTCAGGTTTTTGAACGATCACATTACAAGTTAGCTGTTAACTCCCAAAATAACAAGCGGCTGAAATACAAATCAGGTACATCGATCCGGCATTTTCGCGGTAGTCAAGGCTGTATAGATGGACCGCCTGACGAATTTTTGCTCCCGGGAGGCGGAACATCGGATCAGTAGTCTTTTTACATCATTTTCTATATTTGGCTTTTATTTACCTGTAAAAATGCATCCACTCACGCAGCATATTCAAAAAGTTACCGGCAACCGGGATATAACGGATGATGCTACCCTGCCGTTTTTTGAAGCGAAGAAATTTAAGAAAAAGGAGAATTTACAGAAAGAGGGCCACCGTTGCCACCATTATTTTTTTGTGGTGAAAGGATGTCTCCGCCTGTTCTTTACAGACAGCAATGGCGCTGAACAGACGCTTCAATTTGCGTTGGAGGACTGGTGGATGACGGATTTGGATGCCTTTCGCCCGGGCCGGAATTCGGCATATACTATACAGGCGCTGGAAGAAACAGAAGTACTGGCAATTACCGCCGCCAATTACGAATTGATGCTGGCGAAACACCCGGTTATCGAACACTATTTTCGCATTGTTTACGAGCGTGCCTATGCAGCTTCATTGTCCCGTATCCGGATGATTTCGAGGATGCCAAAGGAGGAATTTTACGATTTGTTCCAATCCAAATACCCTGATTTTATTCAGCGCATTCCACAGAAGGTATTGGCATCTTTTTTAGGCTTTACACCAGAATATCTGAGCGAACTGCGGAAAAAGAAAGTAACACGAATGAAATCATGATTGAACAGCTATATCGCCATATCATGAAGCTGGTCCCGACCTTTATAGTGGGCCAGGAGACACTTGCGCCATTTTTTGAGTTCAGGTCGGTAAGGCAGGAGCAATTATTGCTGCGCGAAAATGAGATTTGCGATACTCTTTACTTTGTTAATAAGGGCTGTCTGTATTTGTTTTATGAGGATAGTAACGGGAAGCAGGTCATCCATTTTGCGCTCGAAAACTGGTGGATAACGGACTATAAAACCTTCCCGGATGGCAAACCTGCGGTATATTCAATTGCAGCCATGAAAGATACTGAAATCATCAGCATCAGGAGGGGAAATTACCAAACACTGCTTTTACAGTTTCCCTTATTGGCCCTGTATTTTAATAAGATTCATGAGCGGGCTTATGGCGCAGCCCTGTACAAACAAAAAACATTCGCCACTGTATCCAAAAAAGATTTTTACCGCCATTTCAGGAATACCTATCCCGGACTTATCCAACAAATTCCCGATGCAATTTTCGCTTCCTATATGGGTGTTTCGCTTGAAACTTTATTAGCTATCCGGGACGAATATCTTTCTTAAACCAGCTTAAGTTTTCCCCACCTGGCAGTTTTCATCTTTGTATCATACAAACATCAAAAATTTATCAGGATGAAAATAGTAGTTATCGGCGGTACCGGCCTCATTGGTAGCCAGGTAGTAAAACAATTACAAAAAAGCGGACACGAAGTACTTGCTGCATCACCCAATAGCGGTGTAAACACGCTCACCGGCGAAGGTTTGAATGAGGCATTGCAAGGCGCCCATGTTGTGGTAGATGTGTCCAACTCTCCGTCATTCGACGATGAGCCTGTGATGCATTTCTTTAAAACTTCTAACGAAAACCTGCTGCCGGCTGAAAAAAAGGCAGGCGTTCAGCATCATATCGCTTTATCGGTAGTGGGGACGCAAAAGTTGCAGGGAAGTGGCTACTTCCGGGCCAAACAAGTGCAGGAAGATATGATCAAAGCTTCGCACATTCCCTATACCATTGTTCACGCAACACAATTTTTTGAGTTTGCAGGTGGAGTTCTTCAAATGAGTATGGCCAACGGAAAAGTAGTTTTGCCGGATGCCAATATCCAACCGATTGCCAGCAAAGATGTGGCCGTTTTTGTCGCTCAGACAGCATTAGCCCAGCCTGCCAATAAGATCCTGGAAATAGGCGGCCCGGATAAATCCAAAATGGCGGCCTGGATAAGACAATACGCGCAGGCCACCCATAAAAACTTCGAAATAGTTGTAGATGCCAAGGCTCTATACTCAGGCGCGCCGCTTGATGCCGATACCCTAACTCCCGAAAATGCAGTTTACCTGGGCGAAACGCATTATGCAGATTGGATTGCGGTGCCTGGAAACCAGCGGTAAAATCAATCTGTTAGATCAAAAAACAAAAACATGAATAGCGAACAATTAATAGCGCTAACCAAAGAGCTCATTTACGAGGCCACGCATTTTAATGTACCCTATGTAAAGCAAATTTACGCCGACAAGCTGCTGATAGTAAAAGTCGACGAAAACGGCGGGGTAGATACAATGAACAAAGAGCAATTGGTCGGCTTTGTACAGAGAAACCATGACGCTAATGCAACGCCATTTTCTACAAAAACAGAATTTCATTATGCAGTTTGCGATGGCAACATGGGTATGGTGATTATTACCCGCGATTTGGAACTAAAGGAAAACCCGGGACGAAAATTCTTTACGCTGATTTGGGAGTACCTGGACGAAAGATGGCAGGTGGTCAAAGAATCCTCCGTGGTGAGGAATTAAGGATTGGTATTCTTATCAAATCGTATTAAAGGGCTCATAAAACGCTGGTTTTGTGAGCTCTTTTCGATGTGCGCCCGGTATGATCATAAACCTGCGGGTGTAAGTCCTTTAAGGGCCTTGATAGTGGGATATGTACCCGGTTATGGCGCGGTAAAAAGAAAGAAAACACTTCTTTTGCCTGGCATTGTGAGGTTTACAAAGCAGTCTCCTTTTTTTAATGGTCTGCAATAATAATTGTATTTTAGACAGTAATTATAACCTGTTTGCCATATGATAAGATTTACACCTACAATAGGGTTGATGGTGATCGCCATGATCATCCTGCTGGTATCCGGCGTACACGCGCAAACCGCCCCTCCTCCCGGGCCTCCGCGCGGCATGAGAAGAGACTCCATCACAGAGCTGGATACGAATCGCAGTATTGCGCCATTCTTTAAACCGTCTACGGCGGCAAAAAAGACACCTGATGCCGACGGCTTTATCCAGCGTTGGCTGTTACTGGAGCCGATCAATAAGTCGATACGAAGCAATATTGTATTTACGGGTGACTACCTGAAGAAAGCGTTTGACACCATTTATTTCCCGGACCAGTTCACCGTTATCCCTAAAGATGGCGAAAAGGTAAAGGTGGGCGAGCAGGAGTTGGCATGGCACGCCCTGGAAAGCCCGACTTTCAATATGAAATTATTCCGTTTTGCCTACGGCCTTCACAAGCAAAACTACTCGGTGCTTTTTTGGGCTGTAACCATCGTGAACAGCCCGCGTGAAATGAAAAATGTACGGTTAGCAGCAGGATCCAACGGTGGGTCAATGTGGTGGCTAAACGGAAAACAGGCAGTGATCCTTGACGGCGACAGGCGCATGGTAATGGATGATGCCGCTTCTGCGCGCCTGACGCTTCATAAGGGAAAAAATATACTACGCGGGGCGGTGATCAACGGCCCGGGATTAAGCGATTTTTGCGTCCGCTTCCTGGACGAGAACGGAGCGCCGGTAAAGGACCTTACCATCACTACAAATCAATAGCAAGTATGAAGATCAAAATAGTAAGCGTTATAGCTGCGCTTTCGATATATGCCGGCGGGTCAGCCGTTGCACAAATTGGCAAACCATTTATTCATGACCCTTCTACCATTGCACAATCGGATGGGAAATATTACACCTTTGGTACGGGTGGTGGGGGGCTGATATCCGATGATGGCTGGACATGGAACGGCGGCGCGGTACGCCCGGGCGGCGGGGCCGCACCCGATATATTAAAAATTGGCGACCGCTATCTTGTTACTTATGGTGCGACCGGCGGCGGGCTGTTCGGCGGGCATAATGGAAAGATATTGACCATGTGGAATAAAACGCTTGACCCCAAGTCGCCCGATTTCAAATATTCGGACCCTATAGTAGTTGCTTCATCCGATGGCATCGAGGATAATGATGCGATCGACCCCAGCCTTTTTCTCGACCCGGGCACCGGAAAGCTATGGTTAACTTACGGTACTTATTTTGGATACATCCGCCTGGTGGAACTTGATCCCAAAACAGGTAAACGGGTAGCGGGCAACAAAGCGTTGAACATCGCCATTGATTGTGAAGCTACAGACCTGATCTACCGCGATGGATGGTACTACCTGTTAGGCACACATGGTACTTGCTGTGACGGGCCGAACTCCACGTATAATATTGTTGTCGGCCGCTCCAAAAAAGTGACTGGTCCTTATGTCGATAACATCGGCAGGGAAATGTTAAAGGGTGGTGGTAAAATGGTTTTGGCGGCTGGGGACAGGCTTATCGGCCCCGGACATTTCGGTCGTACGGTTTTGGGAGAGGGAATTGAAAAAATGTCCTGCCATTATGAATCCGACCTGGACCAGAGTGGCCGGAGTGTGCTTGGCATCCGGCCCTTGCTGTGGAAAAACGGATGGCCGGTTGCGGGCGATAACCTCAAAGAAGGAACATACGAAATAGCATCTGAAAGACGCGGATATGCCCTGCAAATAGACGTTGATTTTACCCGGATGGCAGGCGTAGCGCGCGGCTTTAACCGCAACAACGATGAGCCGGTAAAACCTATTCCCTCACAGGAGTTGGCGGACGTAATAAAGAATTGGCCAACCGGGAACATTGGTGTAACAATTGGGGACTATATGTTCCGCCCGCATCAGAAGTGGACCATTACAGCCGCGCCCGGCGCGGGGGGCTACCTCGGGGCACCTTATTATAAAATAACGATTGCAGGTACGGGCAGGGCATTAGCGGCTACTGCAGACGCAGAAGTGATAACAGTACCTGATTTTACCGGCGGGCCTGAGCAATTATGGATGATAGATCAATTGACTGATGGAACCTACCGTATCATGCCTAAAGTAGTTCCCAACTCGAAAGAGCAGTTAGCACTGGTATCCATTGGCGACAGTTCGCCGACATTGGCTAAGTTTGATATGAAGAGCGATAACTGTAAATGGGATCTCAGAACGCATTGATAGTGTTCACTAAAAGTTTACTGGTCAACATCGGGTCTTTCGTGTGCATTTTTACGGGAGCTGAAGCCCTTTGCCAGGGATTTCGGCTTTTATTACACTGCCTCTCTCCCCGCCCTCAAAGTTGCTCAGGCAACGTTCTCTGGCGGAAGTAGTCAACAGCAATTGCTATGTAAACGAATAATAAAAGCCCTGATTTCAGGGCTTTTTGCTTTTTTCTGCGAACATCGCCAATGGAAAGACTTTTATTTCATTATAGATCTTGTTTACATCGTCCGGGTAACACAAGCTGGTGCCTTTGTTCATAATTGCGGCCGAACCACAGGCTACCCCCATTTTTAAAGTGTCCTGCAATGTTTCACCGATGCAGAGACTGTACACGAGACCAGCCACCATACTATCTCCCGCGCCTACACTGCTTTGTGGTTTCATAATTGGCGGGATAGCGCGGTAACAATGGCCTGCCGTTACCAGCATAGCGCCTCTTGCATCCATCGACACTACCACTATCTTGCAGTGTCCATCGGTGATCAACTCCTGGGCAGCCTTTTGTATCTCGCATTCATTTGTTAGTTTTTTTCCGATCAGCTCTGCCAATTCGGACAGGTTTGGTTTAATGAGCCAGGCGCCCACATTCACTGCTCTTTGCAAGGTTTCGCCCGCAGCGTCTACTATCAGTTTTGCTCCTTTTTTGTTCGTTATATCGGCAATTTGCCGGAATAAATTATTGGGTGCATTTTCCGAAATGCTACCACTGATCACTATAAAGGATACTTCTTCTGCTTTGTCAAGTGCCTGGATACAGGCATCCCATTGCTGTGAAGCCAGTGCTTCGCCCGGCATGCCTAACCGGTATTGTTTATGCGTAGCTGTTTCTGTGAGTATTATATTTTCACGAACAGGATGGTCAGTGGGTATTGTTATCGCAGTTACTGCTTCTTTTGCCAGGAGGTTGTGGAGCAGTGTGCCGGAGGAGCCGCCTGTGGGATAAATAGCCGTGACGGGCAACCCCAGCCTTTTGATGACTCTTGCTACGTTTATGCCGCCTCCACCCGGCTGTAACTGATCAACTGTGCAATGCAGCTTTTTATCGGGTACCAGCAAAGGTACTGACACGCTTTTATCAATACAGGGGTTAAATGTGATGGTTACAATTGAAGACATTGTGCTTATTATCTTTTAAAGGTAAAAATGGCTTATTTGCCAAAGGCTGATAAGCATCATTTAGTGTATTGATATGCATCATTGAAGGGGTAGTTGAATAAAGCTAATTTGCTTAAAAATCATCGTGTATGTACGGCAGTTTATCACCGCAGGAAATTGAACAGGTGTTGTATAGGCAAGTGCTTGGGCGTATAGGTTGTCATGCAGATGACACGACCTATATCGTTCCCATTAACTTTGCGTACGACGGTGAGTTTGTATATTGTTACACCCAGCCCGGTATGAAGATCAACCTGATGCGTAGTAATCCGCGCGTTTGTTTCCAGACCGATATGATTGAAAATATGGCCAATTGGCAAAGTGTGGTCCTGTGGGGGCGTTTTGAAGAGCTTACTGAAGATGGCGATCGACAAGTGGCTTTAAAGAAATTGCGTGCTCATGTGATGCCGCTGGCGACCAGTGAGCGGATACGGCAATCGAGGGATTGGCCGTTCAATGATGATCATGATGGTGTGGTAAAGGGTATTGTGTTCCGCATTCGTATCACGCAAAAGACCGGTCGTTATGAGCGGTCGTTGCAATCGGCGCCGATCGCTTAAACAGTTTCCTGCTCATATATTATACAACAGGAGGCAATCTTTACTGCCTCCTGTTTTTATTGGTGATTATTTGAACTTCAGGTGCAGCGACACAATGTTCGAGTTGAGGTCATTGTTGCGCATATAATGGCCGTATCGAAGTTCAAGGCTATTGAAATGAGCGATATTGAATACTCCTTTGGGCGGCGCCAGCCTGATGCCTGTGCCGACGAAATTGCTGTTAAACTTAGACAGGTCGTAGTTGCTGGTGTAATAGGTGTTGGCGGCAGTATGTTGCTGGTATGGCGCAAAATACTTAGCAGCCGACTGGTTGTAGAACCGGTAGAACGGGCTGATGGACACAAAGGGTGTGATCTTGACCGGTACTTCGAGGTTGAGGGTATGGGAAGTGATACCCCAATCGTCTTTGTAGAAGCGGTAATAACTCCTTATGATAACGCGGTCGCCCAGGAAGTAATTGGCCCGGAAGCCCAATGGTACTTTGAGCCTGCTATCGGGCAGCTTTTCCTGGTGCACGCTTCCATCGTTGAAGTAGACGCGGTAGAAGGGCAGGCTTAAAAATCCCTGCTGGTGTACCAGGTCGGCGAGGACCATGACCTGTAAATTTTTATTGATGACCTGCGACCAGGACAGTGAGCCTGCAATCGTGGTGCGGTTGTCGGTGCCATAGCTGTCCTCACCACCGCCTCCCCCACCCGGCCTTAGCTCTGTGGGTGTCACCAATTTTACCTGGTCGAAATATCCCTGTATACGTGCCGTGAACTCTCCGTTCCTGTCTTTCGTTTTTTTAGAGAATCCTGCATTGAGCCCGAATGACTGGTAATCGAATTCGGTGGAGGAAGATGCGCCTAATGAAAAGGTGGTTCCTTTCTTTTCGTTTTCGACGGTCCAGGTCAATGATGGGTAGATGCGGGTGTCGGCATAGGAAGCGGATGAATTGGCTTTGAGGTCTACCTTATCGGAAGATGCCGAGGTGTAGTGATCGATGCCTACTTCGAAGTCGAACGTGTGTTTGCGGAGTTTCTTATCGTACCTGGCGAGCTTGATGTCGAATACGTTGGCTATATCGGTCAATTTTTGGGTGCCAATGCCTCCGGTGACAGCGGCATGGTCTCCGTTTTGTCCATAATAGCTCGATACCAGGTTTATTTCTTCTATTTTGAGTTTCCTGCTTTGAAAGCCTGTCGTGTCGGGCGTCTGTTGGGAATAGCCCTTCAGTAGTGCTGCTATGCCAAAGGCTGTCAGAAAAAGTCGTTTCATACCTGCTTGTTGATTCGTTTACGCTTATTTTTAATTGCAGCCACAACCGCCACCGCTTTTGCCAGCATTGGCGCCGGAAGCTCCTTCCCGATAGCTCTGGAAGCTGAGCTCCGTTTTCTCCACTTTGCGGTTGCCGAGTGTCATTTCCGAATCATTGAGTTTGTTTTTCTGGTATTCTTTTACGGGTTTGCAGGAAATGATTCCCGTCGTCAGCGCTATGAGCACTATCCAGGGTTTATGCATTTTTCTCATTGTAAATGGATGTTTTTCGTTGTATAAATCTTGTTGTGGTCGTCGACGATGATGCAGCCGAGGTAATTGATCTGGTCGATCATTTGCAGTCCTGCTTTTACGCCCATCACCATAACCGGGGTGGCCATGGCATCGGCTATTTCGGCATAAGGGCTTATAATGGTAACGCTTTTGATGCCGGTGACCGGCATACCGGTTTTAGGGTTGATGGTATGTGAATATTTCTTACCATCGATCATTACATATTTTTCATAGTTGCCGGAGGTAGCGATGGCGAGGTTGGAGATATCGAGCCAGGAGAAAGCGGCGCGTGCGTCATCCGGATGTGCTATGCCAATGGTCCAGGGTTTGCCATCGGCCTGTGTGCCCCAGGTGATGAGGTCGCCGGAGGCATTGACAATACCACTTTGCACGCCTTCCTGTACCAATAATGCTTTGGCCTTGTCGGCTGCGTAGCCTTTGCCTATGCCTCCAAACCCGATGCGCATGCCTTTTTCTTTCAGCATCACTGTTTGTGCCTGCTCATCGAGGAGTACGTTTCGGTAATCGATGCGTTTTACCGCTTCTTTGGCGATGGCCGGATCAGGCAGTTGTTTCATGTTGCGATCGAAATTCCAGAGGCTTTTGTCTGCAGATCCGTAGGTAATATCGAAAGCGCCGTCGGTAACAGCGGATATCTTCAAGGAGCGTTGGATCAGTTCAAATACTTCTTTATCTACTTTCACGGGGGCAATGCCTGCCTGTTTGTTGATCATGTTGGTCTGGCTGTCATCGCTGAAGGTGGTGAACAATTTTTCGATGCGCCTGATCTCTGCGATGGCCAATGCGATCTTTTCACCGGCCCAGGTTTCATCGGCAGCTACCACCGTCAATTCAAAGGTATTGCCCATGAGTTTTTCCGATTGCCTGTATTCTTTCCATGTCTGCTTAAGGGTGGCGCGCATCGCATACTGCTTTTACCTGTTGCATGAATTGTGTGTTGTTGCCTGCATAGCCATCCCAGGTCTTTACTACTTTGCCTTCTGCTGTAAGCAACAGGGTCAGCGGAAATTTTCCCTGGGGATTGTATTGGTCAGCCAGGGCGTCGTTGCTTTTCTGCAGGTCTTTGGACAGCTGGTTCTTTTTGCTGCGGGGAAAGTCTGCGTTATACATCACCAGTGCCGTATCGGCGTAGGTTGTGAATGTGTTATCGGCAAATACTTCTTTGTGGAGGCGCTGGCAGGGACCACACCAGTCGGACCCGGAAAAGTTGAGTAATATCAGGCGGTCTTTTTCTTTTGCGATGGCTTTTGCTTTTTCAAAGTCTGTTTGCCATCCAGGGAGTGACAGGCTCATGCCCGACACCAGCATCAGTAAGATGAGTTTCATACTACGTCGATTTTATTAGTCAGGTATTGAAGACCGGCATGCAGGGTCGTCTGTCAATTTGTTTGTTTGCAAGGATAAAAGCGCAGGAAAAACGTGTACATGGTAAAAGTAATAAAGCTGCTGCTTTTTTTCCTGTGGTTGTACTGTGTTAACAACCCGTTTGCAGACCTTATGATTTCTTTTACATATTATCCTGCGCGGATAGCGGTTTTGTGTTAGTGCGTGTAAATGGTTTCACCCATTCGATCCAGGCTGTACCGGCCAGGGCTACCACTATACAGGTTATCAGCACCGGCATAGGAAGTGTTTGCAGCCTGAACAGGTCACGGACCTGTGGCACATATAATAAGGTTATAATGAACAAGAGTGTTACGCCCGAGATCAAGGGGATCAATATATTCTTATACCGGAAGGTATGGAATACGGTGTGTACGAAGGATCTATTGATCTGCGTTAAAAAGATATTGCTGAACAACAGCGAAATAAAGATAATGGTTCGCACGGTTGCGGTGTTTTCGCCGGATTGAAGGTAATAGTAGCCGAGGCCAAGGCAAGCGGCGGTGATGGCCAGCCCCTGCATTATGCTCACCACAAGTTGGCGGAACGAAAGAAAACTGAATGTGATCTTCCGGGGCGGCTTCGCCAGTGTGCCTTCTTCTACGGGTTCGTTTTCATAAATGATGGAGCAGGTTGGTCCCATGATCAATTCGAGGAATATCACATGGACCGGTGAAAAGATATCAGTGAACTGCCACCCGAGGAGCAGGGGCAACATAACTATAAGTATGATAGGGATATGAATGGATATGATGTACCGAATGGCTTTTTTCAGGTTGTCGTAAATGCGGCGGCCGAGGGCAATGGCTTCGGTCATGCTGCGGAGGTCGTCATTGACGAGTATGAGTGATGCTGCGCTCCTGGCTACTTCACTTCCCCGCTTACCCATTGCCACACCGATATGGGCTGCTTTGAGGGCGGGTGCGTCGTTCACGCCGTCGCCTGTCATGGCAACTATTTCGCCGGCTGCTTTCAGGGTGTTGATCATTTTCAACTTTGCTTCGGGAAACATGCGCACGTATATATCGGTTGTTTTTGCTGCCTGCATTAGCTGTTCGACGGGCATATCCATTACCTGTTGCCCGGTGAGTACGGCTGCTTCGTGGTCAATTCCGGCCTGCTGTGCAATGGCGCGTGCTGTTTCTGCATAATCGCCTGTGATCATTTTTACCTGTATGCCGGCGCGCAGAAAGCTTCGTATGGTATCCTGTATACCGGGTTTGATGGGATCTTCGAAGACCACAAAGCCAAGGAATTCAAATTCAAAATCTTCCTGATTTTCCGGCCATTCAGGATAGCCGTCTACTGCTTTTCCTACCGCCAGTACGCGATATCCTTTACGGGCATATTGCCGGCTTTGTTCGAGGTATATTTCCTTTTTATCTTCCGGGAGGCGGCTGTTGCGCAATATGGCTTCGGGTGCTCCTTTGGTGGCGACGACTGTTTGTGCTGCTGCGTTTCGAAAGGCGTGTGTCATCATGGGTGGTATGCCACTCAACGGGTATTCATGTATTTGCCTGTAATGGGGCCGCTGGTCGGTAGTTGCTGTTTTTGCGTATAAGGCATGTATTGATTTTTCCATCGGGTCGAAGGGTTCGGTTTCACTGGACCACATGGCATATTCTATCAATTGCTGTGGTAAAACGGCTTGTTCATCAATCCGGACCGAACGATCTGTTGCTGTATCATACAGGTACACGATCTGCATTTTGTTTTGTGTGAGTGTGCCTGTTTTATCGACGCAGATGACGGATGCTGCACCGAGTGTTTCCACATACTGTGGTTGTTTTACGATGATGTTTTTCTTCAATAACCGGTAAGCGCCCAGTGCCTGGAAGGTGCTAAAGGCTACGGGTATTTCTTCGGGCAGAATGCTCATGGCCAGTGTGAGCCCCTGGAGGAATGCCTGGTTGAAGCTGCCTGACAGGTAGAGGTTATAACTTACTACGATTGCAAAGGCGACAATGCCGGCTATCACCATTTTGCGCACGAAATCCTGTATTTGTCTTTGCAATGGTGTTTTCTGCACTGTTACCTCGCTCAGTGATTTGCCTATCTGTCCAAATTGCGTGTGCTGTCCAACAGCGGTTACCTCCATGCGTCCGCCTCCGGACGTGACGAGTGTTCCTTTGAATACTTTATTATCGCCGGTGGCTGTTTTGGCGATCGCAAATGATTCGCCCGTGAGTATGGATTCATTGACGGTGAGGTCGTTGGCCTGGCGTATCCTGCCATCTGCCTGTATGAGCATGCCTTCTTCGAGGAGTACTATGTCGCCGGTGACTATTTCGGCAGCAGGGATGGCTTGCTGTGTTCCTTCCCGTATCACTTTTGCGCGTGGCTCTGCCATTTTGTTGAGGGTTTTGACAGCGTTGGTGCTGCGGTAATCCTGGAAGAATGAAATGCCACTTACGACGAGCAGGGCGGCCAGCATGATAAAACCATCCTGTGCCTGGCCTACACTGAAATAGATGATGCAACTTGTGAGCAGCAGCAGGAACATGGGTTCTTTTAAGAAGCCCAATATCAGGTCTATCCATACTGCACGGCTTTCCTGTTGTGTCGCGTTGCTGCCGTACCTGCGCCTGTTTTCCTGCACTTGTGTGGAGCTAAGTCCGTTTTCGATCGCTGGCTGATCCATGTAACAATTTACTAAAATCTTCTTTTTGTATCCCGATCAATAGCTTTCGGTGATGGCTTTTTCTGCTGCGTTGATATTTTCAATTCCTTTCAATAATGCATCGGGATTGAAGGAAATGCTGTCGATGCCTTGTTCTGCCAGGAAGCTGGCAAATTCAGGGAAATCGCTGGGTGCCTGTCCGCAAAGGCCAATGTGTACATGTTTTTTCCGTGCGGCCTGTATCACCATGGCGATCATCTTTTTGGCGGCCTTGTTCTGCTCGCTGAAGAGGCCGGATATGATGGACGAGTCGCGGTCAACGCCGAGGGTCAATTGCGTCAGGTCGTTGGAGCCGATGGAAAAGCCATCGAAGATATCGGCAAATTCTTCGGCGAGGAGCACATTGGACGGTATTTCGGCCATCACCAATATTTTCAATCCTTTCCTGCCTCTTGCCAGTCCTTGTTGTTCCATTACCTGCAATACTTTTTTGCCTTCTTCGGGTGTTCTGCAGAAGGGTATCATCACCTGTACGTTGGTAAGGCCCATGTCTTCGCGAACGATGCGGATGGCTTTGCATTCGAGTTCAAATCCTTCGCGGTAGCGTTCGTTGTAATACCGGGAGGCGCCTCTGAACCCGAGCATCGGGTTTTCTTCCTGTGGTTCAAATTCTTTTCCCCCGAGGAGGTTGGCGTATTCGTTGGTCTTGAAGTCGCTCATGCGCACGATCACTTCACGGGGATAGAATGCTGCTGCTATGGTAGCAATGCCCTGGGCGAGCTTACCGGTAAAATAATCGCGCTTATCGGGATACTGAAAAGTCAGTGCGGCAATCTCTTCTTTTGCTGCGGTATCTGCCAATGTATTGAACTTTACCAGGGCCATCGGGTGAACGCGGATGGCGTGGGTGATGATGAATTCCATGCGCATCAGGCCGATGCCTTTGGAGGGATAGAAGGAAAGGGGAAAGGCTTTTTCCGGGTCGCCGAGGATCAACATCACATCCATGAAGCCCGGCTGCTGTACTTTGGAGAAGTCGACCGTTTTTTCTTCGTAGTTCTCTTTGCCTTTGTAAACAAACCCCGTTTTACCTTCTGCGCAGGATATGGTGATGAGGTCGCCGTCTTGTATGAGTTGTGTGGCATTGTTGCAACCTACGATGGCCGGGACGTTCAATTCACGGGCTACAATGGCTGCATGGCTGGTCCTGCCTCCTTTATCGGTAATGATGCCGCCTGCTTTTTTCAATATGGGGTCCCAATCGGGACTGGTAATGTTGGTAACTACTATTTCACCCTGTTGCAGCAATTGTATCTCTTTGGGTGAGGTCAACAGGCGTGCAACCCCTGTTGCAATCCTGCTGCCGATGGCTTCGCCGCTGACGATGGGTGATCCTTTTTTCAACAGTTTGTATTCTGTGACCAGGTAAGGGTTCTTCGTACTGTGTACTGTTTCGGGCCGGGCCTGTACGATGAACAGTTCGCCGGTATCGCCATCTTTCGCCCACTCAATATCCATGGGTTTGTCGTAATGGTTTTCTATGAGCAAGGCCCAATTGGCGAGGGTCGTGATTTCAGTATCGGACAATACCCATTGTTTGCGTTTGTCCAGTTGCGTGGGTTTGTTGACTGTTCCGGTTTGGCCATCGGGGGCATACACCATGGTCCATGATTTTTCGCCCAGTGTTTTTTGCAGGATTGCTTTTTTGCCTTTGCGCAACGTTTCTTTGAATACGATGTATTCGTCGGGTGTTACAGTTCCCTGTACTATGTTTTCCCCCAGGCCCCAGTTGGCTGCGATATGAATGACGTTCCTGAACCCTGATTCGGGCTCGAGGGTAAAGATGACGCCTGCACTGCCTGTATCGGCCCGCACCATTTTTTGAATGCCTGCGGAGAGGGCTACTTCGTTGTGGCGAAATCCATTGTCTTCACGGTATTTGATGGCGCGGTCGGTATAGAGGGATACAAAACATTTGTGTACGGCGTCGAGGAGCTCTTCTTCTCCTACCACATTGAGGAATGACTCATGCTGACCGGCAAAGCTTGCTTCTGGCAGGTCTTCGGCGGTGGCGCTGCTGCGTACGGCCATTGCGATGGGTTTGCCACCTGCAAATGCGCGGTAAGCGCTGGTGATCTCCATGGCGAGGCCGGGTGGCAGGTCTGCCTGTTGCAATAGTGTGCGTGCTTCGGCGCCGGTCTCTTTCAGGTTGGCAAACTGCTGACGGTCGAGCCGGAGCATAAGGTCATTGAGCGGTTGCTCCAGGTGGTTGTATTGCAGGAAGGCGCGGAAGGCCGCTGCCGTGGTGGCAAAGCCATCGGGTATGGATACGCCTGCTTTGTTTAAGGTCGTCATCATTTCTCCGAGTGATGCATTTTTGCCGCCCACCTGTGGCACCTCCTGAATGGTTATTTCTTTGAATGGTTTGATATAGGCACTCATATGTTGCTGTGTTGAAGTGTAGGCTAAGTTAGCTGTGCTAATGCTGTCAACCCATGACAGGGATCAAACGGGTTACTGATGCTGCTCATCTTTGGGAAGGCTGGCTGCACTTAGTTTCGCTATCTATCTTATTTGTTATGTCTTTTACTTTTCAATTCCCCTACTCTACCTCGCCTGCGTGCCAGCAGCGGGTGGCTTATTGTTGTATGGAATTTGCCATCGAGCAACCTTTAAAATTGTATGCGGGCGGCCTGGGATTTCTGGCGGGCGCTCATTTGCGCAGTGCTTATGACCTGAAGCAGCCGCTCGTTGGCATCGGCATTCTATGGAAATATGGTTATTATTATCAAACGCGCAAAGCCGACCAGACCATGGCGGTGTTGTTTGAGGAAAAGATCTATGGTTTCCTGCAGCCTACAGATCTCCGTTTTAAGATCCAGGTATCGAAGCATGACGTATGGGTTACCGCTTATTATCTGCCGCCGACTTTATTCAATACTGCGCCGCTTTTTTTGCTGAGCACCGACCTGCCCGAGAACGATTATCTTGCGCGCACCATCTCGCACCGGTTGTATGATCCCAATCCCGAAACATCTATTGCCGCTTCGATCTTATTGGGCGCGGGGGCTGTGAAATTACTGGAGTTGCTGGGTTGGCAACCACAGGTGTATCATCTCAATGAATCGCATGCATTGCCGCTGGCCTTTTATCTGTATAACGGCTGTAAGGATATCCGGCTGCTGAAACAGCGGCTGGTATATACCAATCATACGCCCGAGGAGTCGGGCAACCGGAAATCGGATATTTCGCTGCTGGATAAGATGGGTTTCTTCTGTGGTATTCCGATCACGGAGGTGCGTGCTATCACGCAAACTACGGGTAATGTTTTTGATCATACGTTATCGGCTTTGCGGCTGGCCGGATTGGCCAATGGGGTTTCTGCCCTGCACAGCCGATACCTGCAGACTCAATACCAGGCACAGCGTGGTATTTGTGCTATCCAATCGATTACCAATGCGCAACATTTTGGTTATTGGCATGACAAGGCGTTGTACGCTGCTATGGCATCTGGCAATGATGAAGCGGTGGTGAAGGAAAAGGCACAGGCTAAAAGGGTATTGTTTGAAGAGGTGGCCGACCAATGCGGGGAGATCTATGATGAAAAGGTGATCACGATTGTATTTGCAAAACGTTTTGCCGGATATAAACGGGCGGGTTTATTGCTACAGGACCGGGACCGTTTTCACCGGCTCGTGACGAACCGCGACAGGCCTGTGCAGCTTATCTGGGCGGGTAAACCTTATCCGATGGATTATAACGGGATCGGTTTGTTTGACCAGATCGTGAATATTTGCAAGGATTATCCCAACTGTGCTATTCTTACGGGCTATGAGCTCAAGGTGTCGCGCCTGCTAAAACGTGGTGCGGACGTGTGGCTCAACACACCGCGTATTGGTCATGAAGCTTCGGGCACCAGTGGCATGAGTGCTGCGATGAACGGCGCTATGAATGTGGCTATTGCCGACGGGTGGTTTCCTGAGTTTGCGAAAGACAAGGTAAATAGTTTTGTGATTCCCGCAGGTGATGCGAACCTGCCTGAGCATCAGCAGGATGATGCGGATGCACTTGCTTTGTATGAAACCCTGGAGAAGGAAGTCATTCCTATGTATTACGATTTCCCGGCGCGTTGGTTATCGATCATCAAACAGGCAATGCAGGACATTTATCCTATGTTCGATAGTAATCGCCTGGTGATGGAGTACTACGAAAAGTTGTATGGGCCTGTTACTTTATGAACTGGTAGATATCTGTGCGCAGGTCGTTCTTGTTCCTGATGGTGATGGGATCATTGAGGTATACTTCGAATGGTATCTCGCGGGCCGACCTGTGGTTGTCGTCCAGCCATTTGTATATTGCGTGGTAAGCGATGGCTGCCTGTTCGTACGGGCCTTTGTAATGGGCAATCAATACTTCCCCGCCTGGCACAATCCTGGCGCCAATGGCGCTGTCCAGTACCGGCGGAAAGCTATCGACCTCGATGGCCGCTTCCACGATATAGGGCATGTCGTAGGTATAATAGAATGCCATGACTTTGGATGATGGAAGCCGGTGCTTATTGATGAATTCACACAAGTTCACATAGCCGGTATTCAATGCTTTTCCAAGGTCCTCTTCTGTAAATACTTCGTGCAAAACGCTTACAATTTTCATTGGGGGCAACACTTTGGTTTCCAACTTTACGGAGGGAACCTGTGTGGTATCCTTACTTCCTGTCATAGGATCGATGCCGAGGCCGAACTTTTGTTGACAGCCGGTGGTTGAGAGCAGCCAACAGATCAATAGTATGCTGGTTGTTATTAGTGTTCTTTTTTTCATGCGGGTTGTTTATGGTTTAAAGGTATTGTGGCTTCCATGGTTTATTGCTGACCGGCGTTAAACGACTGGCTGATCGTAATCAGGCAGTTTATGCTGATATTGATCATCGCCTGTGGTGACGAGCTTCAGGGTTGTCGTCAAAAATGGGCCATAGCTTCGGGTATGCAATCAAACGGGTTACCCCCAACAACAACATTGTCCGGTACCGAAGGGTTCTGGAGTTATACGGCGGCAGCGTTGTACCAACGTCTGAACACTTCGGCTGCGGGCCTTGACGGTGCGGAAGCTAAACGCAGGCTGGCGGCTTTGCACCAGCAGGAAAGGGTGCGCAAGCCCTGGCAGCGTAACCTGTTGTTGCTTTTATCGCAGTATCGCAATCCGCTGGTGTTGCTGCTGGTGCTGGCTGTTGTGTTGTCTGTGAGTCTGGGTGAATATTCAAATAGTGTTATCATTCTGACCGTGTTGGTGCTGACGGGGGTGCTGGGCTTTGTGCAGGAGCGCAATGCCGGAAGGGCCATGGAGCAGCTGCAGCTGCTGGTGAAGACGAGGTCGACGGTACAGCGGAGCGGTAAAAAAGAAGAAGTGTTGATTGAAGAGGTTGCGCCAGGCGATATCGTGCTGGTGAATGCGGGGGATATAATTCCGGCGGATGCGTTTATCGTTTCCTCGAATGATCTGCATGTGAACGAGTCTGTATTGACCGGTGAATCTTTCCCGAGCGAAAAGTTTGCCGGTGTATGTGCTTTCGATACGCCTTTAAACAGTGTAACGAATGCCGTATTCAAGGGCACGAGTGTGGTCAATGGCAGCGCCACGTTGCTGGCGGTTCATACGGGGCGGCAATCGGAATTGGGGCAGTTGTCGGGCATGTTGCAGCAGCAAGGACCAGTGAATGCTTTTGAAAAGGGCATCCGGCAGTTTGGTTTTCTGCTCATGCGGCTTACAGTTATCATTACGCTGGCTGTGCTGGTATTAAACATACTACTGCATAAGCCAATGGTGGATTCGCTGTTGTTTGCACTTGCATTGGCTGTTGGACTTGCTCCTGAGTTGTTGCCCGCTATTGTGACCATTACATTATCTGCGGGCGCGCGGCGGATGGCTGCCAAAAAAGTGATCGTCAAGAAGCTGAGTGCTATCCAGAGCCTGGGTGAAATGGATGTTTTGTGCTGTGATAAAACAGGTACGCTCACGAAGGGTGAAATGCACCTGTCGTCGGTGACCGATGTCGACGGTAATCATAGTGAAAAGGTACTATTATATGCTTACCTGAATGCACTTTTTGAGACGGGTTTCACCAATCCACTCGATGCGGCCATCCTGCGCTATCCCCAACCTGACGTGGCGGGTTGCAGCAAGCAGGATGAAGTGCCTTATGATTTTATCCGCAAGCGGCTAAGCATCGTAGCGAATATCCGTGGCCGGGGTGCGATCATGATCACTAAAGGGGCTGTTGACAACGTATTGGGTTGCTGCACGCAAGTGGAATTGCCGGATGGCCGCACTGTTGCTATGCAACAGGTGAAGCCGCAACTGGATCAATTGTTTGGAGGCTATTGTGCACAAGGGTTGCGGACTATCGGGGTTTGTTATAAGGATGTGGGTGATGATCCTGTGATCAACAAGGATGATGAGGTGGATATGGTGTTTTTGGGGTTCCTCACTTTCACGGACCCGCTGAAGGAAGGGATCGAAAGTTCGCTCGGGCAACTAACAGCAAGCGGGATCCGGGTAAAGCTGATCACGGGCGATCACCGTCTTGTGGCCCGGCAGACGGCCACTCACATTGGCATGAATACTGCGTCGATCCTTACGGGTGATGTGATCGACCGTATGGATACCACCGGTCTGCAACGGCAGGTGAATGAAGTGGATGTGTTTGCGGAGATCGTGCCGGTGCAGAAGGAACGTATCATCCGGGCGTTGCAACGGAATGGTCATGCCGTAGGGTTCCTGGGTGATGGCATCAATGATGCTGCCGCGTTGAAGGCAGCCGATGCGGGCATTTCCATCGATAATGCAGTGGATGTGGCCCGTGACGCCGCTTCGCTCGTGTTGCTGGAAAAGGATTTCGATGTGATCCGGGCAGGTGTGATGGAAGGCCGGAAAACTTTCAGCAATACCTTGAAGTATATATTTGTGACCACCAGTGCGAACTTCGGTAATATGTTCAGCATGGCTATTGCTTCGCTGGTACTGCCCTTCCTGCCTTTGCTGCCGATCCAGATATTGCTGAACAATTTTCTTTCGGACCTGCCTGCACTGGCGATAGCTTCGGACCGGGTGGATGATGAGTTGCTGCAACGGCCGCGCCGGTGGGATATCCAGTATATCCGGCGTTTCATGGTGGTTTTTGGTTTGCAAAGTTCGCTGTTCGATCTTTTAACTTTTGGTTTATTGCTGTATGTGTTTCATGCTACGCCGGAGGGTTTCCGTACGGGGTGGTTCGTGGAAAGTCTGCTGACGCAGCTATTGATCCTGCAGGTGATCCGTACACAGCGGCCATTCTTCAAAAGCCGTCCGTCGGCCTACCTGGGGCTGGCCAGCGTAATTATTTTGCTGGTGGCGCTTATGCTGCCTTACCTGCCTTTTGCCGGTATCTTCAGCCTGCGGCCGCTGCCTTTGTTGTGGATGGCCTGTATTTTGGCGTTGTCCCTGCTTTATATCCTGATGGCTGAGGTCAGCAAGCGGTATCTTATGCGTAAGCTTTAAGCAGGGCCGCGTAGCATAAAAAAAGCCATGATATTGTGCATACCATGGCTTGTAACAACCCGGAGAAACAAACACTGCTAATCCTCAAACAAAGTTTCCGGCTGGCTTTTCTTTCCTGCATCGGGCAGCCAGCTTATCAATCAATTGGGCCAGCGCTTCTTCAAAAGAGCTTGCCTGTTCGCGGCCGAAGAACGTGTTTTCAGGGGTAACCAGGTTGGCTTCCATGACATAGTTGTGGTGGTTGGTATCGTCTACTTTGCTTAATGTGACCTCACAGTTGGTGATACCGGAGAACATTCTTTCGAGCCTTGAGAACCGGGACCGGACCAGGTGGAGCAATCCTTCGGACATGTTTATACCAGGTGTGGCTGTTTTGATGTTCATGATGTTCGATTTATCATTACAATATTAGTCTTTTATAGTGCCTGCCTGCAATGATGGCCATCACTGCGGCGCCTGATCTTAAACAGCTATTGAACATCAGTTGCACCTGCATCCTCCTACGGCAAAACACCGGATCGTAACCGATGCGGTCAATGAGCTTATGTATTTATGTATACGGAAGACCGAAAGTCCGAAAAGTCGGGAAGGCGGAAAGTATAATTTATTTCAAAGGCCATTTTCAGGAATGAATTTGAATGCTTTAAGAGGACGACACAAAATTTTGGACGTGATCTCTTAACCTGGCTTTCAGGTGGATGGCGTTTTCCTGGTACATGGCGTTAGTAAGTAGTATGTATTAGACGTTTTAGTATAAAGCACCGGAAGATTGGGAATGGAAGCGCAGATTGTTGGCGCCGCGTGTTTTTCGCTGCATCTTTACATCAGCAACACAGGCAAGGCCTAAAGCTGAAAAACCAGACCGTCCAATAAGATGCCGTCCAATACCTAAGAAAAAATGATCCGTACCTGATTTAGCGCTGTCCATGTCCTCATTGAAAAACGTCCCGGCTGACTGAATGTTAGAGGGGTTTAGCCCCCACTCGCCCGAACCGTTGAAATTATTGTTGAGTAAGTTATAGGTATATGAAACAGCAAGCAGCCCTCCGCAAAAACGGAGGGCTGCTTTTTTCGTCATATATCTCCTGAATAAATGGCAAGTATAAAGGGGATTTGTGCATGCCCATATAAGCTTTGCTATGATGGTAGCAACAGGATCACGGTCATATCAGCCGATAAATGCCAATATATCTTTGTTGATCGTTTCTGCTTCTGTGGTAGGCATTCCATGTGGATATCCGGGATAAGTGATCAGTTTACCGTTCTTAAGCAATTTTGCTGCTTTTAAAGCCGTGGTTTTATACGGGACGATCTGATCGTCTTCGCCATGCAGGATCAACACCGGAATTTCAATATTTTTCAAGTCTTCCGTAAAATTGGTTTCAGAGAAAGCTTTAACACAGTCATAATGGGCTTTAATGCCGCCCATCATTCCCTGCCTCCACCAATTGTCCTGAATGCCTTTTTTGATGTTTGCCCCTTCCCGGTTATAGCCATAAAAGGGAAAAGTAATATCCTGGTAAAACTGCTGTCTGTTTTGTGCTGTATTTTTCCTGATGTCATCAAAAACAGCTAATGGCACCCCCTCCGGGTTGTTTTCATCTACTATCATATACGGTGTTACAGCGCTTACCAATACGGCTTTTGCCGCTTTCCCTTTACCGAATTTATTTATATAGCGGGCTACTTCACCACCACCTGTTGAGTGACCAACATGTATAACATTTTCCAATTTGAGGTGCGCAACCAGTTGGGCAACGTCTGCAGCATAGGTATCCATTTCGTTTCCCTGATCCGTTTGAGTAGAACGCCCATGGCCTCTTCTGTCATGTGCAATGACTCTAAATCCTTTTTCAAGGAAGAAGAACATTTGGGCATCCCAATCATCACTGCTCAGCGGCCATCCATGATGAAACATAATAGGTTGTCCTGTTCCCCAGTCTTTGTAATAGATCTCTGTACCGTCTTTTAATTTTAATGTGTTCATGATGTTTGATTTAAAATTACTATTAAGTTAAGTGTCAAAAGTAAACTCCATAAAAATAGCTGAGTTTTATCTGCCATTTTCTTTTAGCGGCTGCACCACCCATCTGCATAGCCAAAACAAGTTTCGTAGATAAGCATGAAAAGGAGAATTATTTACTGTCCTGGTTGAAGTTCCTGCAAAAGGATATGTATGTATTGTTCAAGGGAAAGGATCTCTACCCTCAGTTGGTTGATCATGGCTGCCCGGTTGCGCAGCTCATCGGCCCGGTAAATACCTCCATTGGTAAAGTTGACTGAGGTGGCAGCCGCGGCTTCATCCCCATCAAACTGGTACTTGATCCACCGGTGTTTCAGATTGGTGAGTATTGCCCGGGTGCCCGCATTACTGATCCGCTTTTCGGTAAGCATAAGCCAAAGAAAAGGTGTGATATCATTGTTGTTTTCCTGCAACCATACATTGCGCAATAAATTTCTTTTATGGGCCAATTCAATTTTTTTGCCTTTGGGGTTTAAGGTAGCGATGCTTATGCCGGCTCCTGATATTCCCCCGCCTATTGCAATTCCCTTTACCCAGTTGGCATTGCTCACCAGGGAGCCGGCAATACCTGTTGCAGCTCCTATGACAATAGATGTAACTGTTAATCTTGCCGTTTGTTTTGCATTGATGGCTTCTACATATTGGGTTAGCTGATCGATTCGCTGCCCTTCACAATCCAGTTCTGCGGCCACTGCATGGATCTCTGCATTGGCCAGTAATATCTTACTTTGGATATGCTGACTCAGTTGCCGTACCTGTAAATTGTTGGTTGTATCATTTTGCAACTGAACCAGGCGCATACCTTCGTGCAGTATACCTGCTGCATACATTACTATTATGGAAGGGGTGGAGAATTTTTGGGTAAGCTGCCCGTTGACCGATAAAACGGAATCAATATTATATGATATCCTGTGGTTATTTCCCGATACCTGTAGAGGCGGATCGCAATAACTTTCTTTGGTAATGGATAGTTTCGAAGACATCCTGGATACAGAACAGGCGCTTGAGGCGAGCAGGCAACTGGCTGCCAACAAGAGAGCTACCGGGCCTTGTTTATATCTTGTTCTTCTATTCAAAAAGAAATTATTCAGGGATAATTATAATCCAAAAATACTGCTTTACGGCCAAAGTGTTGATCAACTAAATTTTTCCGGTGTTTCGCGGTGCAATCACCTTTATCAGCACCTGGGTTGCGTAGTTGCTAATACTAATGTTGTTGAATTGTTGAATGATTATTGTAAAGCCATTTTATTTCCGGCAGCTTTCTGTTGTTGTTTTTCGAGCCGGCGGAAATAGCCGCGGAAGAGAAAGCTGTGCTTGAGGGCTTCCATATTCTGGTTGAAAGCATTGGTACCTTGCTCTATATTGCCGAGGCTGTTGCTAAGCCTGATGGCCATGACTGAATCTTTGAGCAAGGCATTAATGGTGCCTTTTCCCTGGTTCAAATCGTGTTGGAAACTGGTAACGGCCGCTCTCAGCTGGCCGGCCAGTTTGCCTGCCTCCTCTCCTACGCTGTTGATACGATCGACAGCCTGATCGAGCTTCGTGGCCAATATGGTGTCGGTCACGATCCTGCCCAGCGATCCTTTGCCTGCTTTGACACCGGCTACCATCTGGTCAAGGTTGGCCATCATGGCTGAGGCACGAGCTGTTGCGATCTGTATATTGGCAACCGATCTGCGCATATCGGCTGGTATACCTTTATCATTAAGCAAGGCCCAAAGGGCGGTGCTGTTGTTGAGTTTCCATACGGTCGTCTTGAGGTTTTCTGCCACTACCGCGATGTCGTTGTTTGTCCTGTCGAGGGTTCGCAACATGTCGTCTGTGTTGAGTGGTCTGCGACTGGTCAATATATCTCCTTCAGCTACGTGCGGGGCTTCCTGGCGGGCGGATTCGATGTTGATCACTTTATTGCCCATGAGGCCATCGGTGCCAATGGCTGTGATGGCGTTCTTTTTAATGAAAGGCTGCATTTTGTTTTGTATCACCATCACTACTTCGACGATGGTGTCGTTGATCATGATGATCTTTCGAACTGTGCCTGCATCGATGCCTGCAAACCTGACGTTGTTGCCCGGCACCAGTCCCTGTACGTTGTGGAAGCGGGTTTTCAGGATGAAGGTGCGGCCAAACAAATCCCTGTCTTTCCCAATAAAGTATAGGGTAATGATCAGGAATAGTAAACCTGCGAGCACAAACATGCCGAGTTTGATATGGTTTGTTGTTTTACCTGTCATGGCTGGTTATTGAAAAAATTGTTTTACTCCCGGATCCTCCGATCTTTCCAATGTGGCATAATTGCCGGTAGCATATGGCCTTCCTTCAAAGAGCACGATCACTTTGTCGGCTGTGAGGCGTACACAATTCATATCGTGGGATATGATGAGGGCCGATGATCCATATTTTTGCCTGACCTGCATGATGAGGTCGATGATCTCCCTGCCTGTGATGGGATCAAGTCCTGCTGTAGGTTCGTCGTACAGAATGATCTCAGGTCTAAGTATTAGTGTACGGGCGAGGGCAATACGTTTCTGCATGCCTCCCGACAGCTCAGCCGGCATCATATCGATGGTGTGGGCCAATCCGACATCTTCCAGCGCTTCCTGAACCATGTGATCGACTTCCAGCTGGGTAACCTGAATCCAGTGCCTGCGCAGGGGAAACTCGAGGTTTTGACGGACAGTCATAGAATCGTACAGGGCATTGCTCTGGAAGAGAAAGCCAACTTTTGCTCTTACCTGATCCAGCGCATCATGCTCAAGTGTGGTTATTTCTTCTCCCAATACTTCAATGGAACCGCTATCGGGTTGCAACAATCCGATGATACATTTGATCAATACGGATTTTCCCGAACCGGATTTGCCCAGTATCACAAGGTGCTCTCCCCGGTTCAGGGTGAGTGCAAAATCTTTGAGTACTGCATTTTTCCCAAACGACTTATTGAGGTGGCTGATGGTTATGACCGGCTGGCCGGCGGTTGGTGTCTTAACGGGAATATGTTGTTGCAATGTGAGCATGTATATCAGTTTACTCCGAGGGCGTCGGTTACCTGGACTGCCAGCAGGTCGATGAGGAAAATAATTACGGAAGCGACGACTACTGCCGAGTTGGCGGAGCGGCCTACTCCTTCCGTGCCTTTACTGGAATAGTATCCTTTATAGCAACCGATCAATCCTACTGCGAGTCCGAAGAAAAATGATTTGATGAATGCCGGCAGCACATCGCTGAAGGCAAGGTTGTTGAATACCTGGGTAAAGAACAAAGAGAAACTGGTAGCGCCTTTGATGTTGACGCCAAGGTAGGCGCCATATAGTGATATGGCATCACCGAGCAATACGAGCACCGGCAGCATCAGCATGGCGGCGAGTGTTCTTGTAACTACGAGGTATTTAAAAGGGTTGGTACCGGATACTTCCATGGCGTCGATCTGTTCGGTAACTTTCATGGAGCCTAATTCTGCACCTATGCTGCTGCCAATTTTGCCGGCGAAGATCAATGCTGTGATGACCGGCCCGATCTCGCGCATGATGGCAATGCCTACCATGGCCGGCAATTGCGATTCTACGCCGTAGGCAATGAGGGAAGGACGTAGCTGCATGGTGAGCACCAGGCCCATGATAAAGGCCGTTAAGGCTATGAGCGGCAATGACCTGTAGCCTATTACATAGCATTGCCTGAAGAACTCGCCTATTTCAAACCGTGGTTTGAAGATGGATGTAAGGAAGCGGCCCATAAAGGCCGACAAACTGCCTGCTTCTTCGAGAAAGTGTCTTGTTTTTACCGGCAATTGCATGGCCGTTGGTTGTTTTTCCAAAATTAACCGGCTGTTGCTGCCTCAGCAATGATGTGGATTAGCGGCGGGCCTGATAATCGTCATTGAGCTTTCTGGCTATATTGTATGATCTTCCCATCTTCCATTTGTATGTTCCTTTGTGTGCGGGCGGCAAATTCCTGATCGTGGGTTACGATAAGTAATGTTTGTTTGTATTCTTCTGCCAGCCGTTTAAATATATCGAATACGACCTCACTGTTCTTCTTATCAAGGTTGCCGGTGGGTTCATCGCCCATGATGATGTGGGGATCGTTGATGAGGGCACGGGCTATGGCAATGCGTTGTTTCTCTCCCCCTGATACCTGATTGGCTTTTTTACAGGCCAGCTTTTCAATGCCCAGCATCGTCAATCTTTCCATGGCGCGTTGTTGCACTTCCTGTTTCGTGTACCTGCCGAGTTTGAGGCCGGGCAACATTACGTTTTGCAACACCGTGAATTCATTGAGCAGGTAGTGGAACTGAAACACAAAGCCAATTTTTTCATTGCGTACGCGGGCCAATTCGGGTTCGGGTTTTCCGGTCATGCTGACGTTGTCGATGAGGAGCTCACCTGCATAATCGGTGTCCATGGTGGAAAGAATGTATAGCAGCGTGGATTTACCACATCCCGATCTGCCGGTGACTGTCACAAACTCTCCTTTATCGATGGTGAAGCTGATATCACTCAGTACTTTCACTCCAACGGGATCATGGAAGTATTTATCGATGTGTCTTGCTTCGAGAATGGTGTTTCCCATAGTTATTTGCCTCTAATAATGATAACGGGATCTATTTTACTGGCTTTCCGGGATGGCAGCCATCCTGCGATGTATGTGGACAACAGGGAGAATACCGCCCCGATGGTGTAGATCAACGGATCGTAACTTACCGGGTAGGTGGTGATGGTGGGCAGGGAGGTAGTTTCAAATGGTAACTGGTCTATGCCCAACGACAGGAGCCAGCCGAGTATAAGGCCTGCGAGCCCTCCCCAAAAGCCGATACTCATGGCAATGTAGATAAAGACTTTTTTTACGTCGCGCCCGGCAAAGCCGGTGGCTTTGAGGATAGCGATGGAATCCATTTTTTCATAGATCATCATATTGAGTATATTATAAATGCCGAAGCCTGATACGATGAGCAGGGTGATGCCTACCGCGTAAGAGATCAGTGATCGTATAAAACTCCCTGTTTCAAATTCTGCATTCAGTGTTTGCAGGTCCTGTGCGCTGGTATTGAAAAGTGTGGCGTATTCGCGGGCCATGGCCGGTGCTGCATCAATGTCTTTTATCTTTATTTGTATATCGGTGATGTAGCTGGCTGTTTTGCCCAGCAGCTTCTGGGCTGTGGCGAGGGAGGTAAAGCTTTGCACTTTGTCAAAATCCTGTATACCCGATTGCCAAAACCCAACTATCTTAAGGGGAAACCTTTCTCCGCCGGCCGTGGTGAGCTGAACTACTTCTCCTATATCGACGAGGAGGTTTTCGGCGAGGGCTTTTCCCAATATAATGCTATTGGGGACTTTCACCAGTGCTGCTGCCTCTCCTTTCACTACGTACTCTGCAAAATGAAATAAGGTGCTTTCCTGCTGCTCCTGTATTCCGTTGACAGATGCGGCGATGTCGATGGCGCCGTCATTGAAGAAGGCTTGCATGGTGATCTTTGGGGCAATGCCGGTGACCCGGGGATCGATGCGCAATGCCTCCATAATGGCGAGGCTGTTGTATAGTTCCTGCCGGCTGCCGGAGGCTTTTACGGAGTGGATGAAATGGTATCCATTGCGGTATGGCGGCGCCTGCTGTATGGGTTGTAAAGTGGCCGGTTTTATTTCATTGTAGAGGCGAATATGCGGGGTGCGGTTGAGGAACAGGGAGTCCATCATGTCATTGAGGCCGGTCATGAACCCGAGGAGGGCCACAAACATGGTGATGCTGAAGGTGACGCCGATGGCTGCTACGAGGGTTTGCCGCCAACGGGCGAATAGCAGAGCGTGGGCTATACTAACAATGAGTTTCATGGTTGAGGTTTTATAATCAGGTCGGCTGCTGACAGACCGGCCATGATCTCTACTTTGTGGTAATCTCTGAGGCCTGTGGTTACTTTGCGTTTGTCTTTATTGGCCAGCAATACATAATCTCCTTCCATCAGCCAGGTGCGTGGAATGGTAAGGGCTTTATCTTTTTGGGTGATGATGATATTGGCTTCGCAGGTGAGGCGGGGATACAGCATGGGGGGCGCCTGCATGAACCCCGCTTCCACGGTGAAGGTTTTCGTTCTTTCGTTCATGATGGGAATCAGTCTTGTTACTGCTGCTGTAAAGACCTGGCCCCGGTAGCTATCCATGGTAACGATTATTTTCTGCCCGGGCTTAATGCGGGCGATATCGTATTCATCGACCTGCAACTCAAGTAGGAATGCGGTGGCATCTCCAATGACGGCAACAGGTTGTTGTGTACCTACGTGTTCTCCCTGTTCAATCAACAGATCGTATACTTTGCCGCTGTATTCGCTTTTGATAGTATAATCGCCTGCCTGTGACCTGGCGATGGCGAGGTTTTTCAATGCCTGTTGCTCCCGGAAGCGAATATCCCGTTCCAACTCCTGGTATTGGAGGGCGGCTGCTTCGTAATTCGTCTGGGAGTTTTTGCAGGCGAGTTCGCGTTGTTCCAACTGGTTGCGGGTACCTATTTGCTGATTCCAGAGGTTTCGCTGCCGATCCAGTAACAGGGCATCGTTGTCGAGTAATCGCTTTGCCTGCTGCATGCCGAGGAGTAATTCTTCCAGTTTTTTGTTATTGGCTGCCCGGGCAGCATAGTCTGCTGCTATTTGTGCATTGTCCGTATTGAGCTGTGCTGTTGCATGTGCTACCTGGATAATGGGGCTGCCTTTTGTGATCGAATCGCCTTCTTTCACCCAGAGGTGCGTGGCTATGCCATTAACGGTAGCATAAACCTCATATTGGTTTTCACTTTTTATGATTCCGGACGCATATACGGACTCGGTGATCGTTTCTACGACCGGCTGTGTGGTCATTGCTTTTTGCCGGCAGGCCATGGCCAGCATAATAGTGGGTATACCTATCAGAAGCAGCGGTTTCTTCATATTATCAAAGTATGGACGTAAAATTATTTTGAATGGGCTATGTATTGGCTGACGATTGTCAAGGTGGTGTATGATTTTGTTGAGTATACTCATTGTTGCTGATGACAGCCATCATTAAATGGCTGCCAGTGCACTTCTAACTTTATATCATAAAAAGATAATTATGAAAAAGGTATTGGTGGCTTTCGATATTGCTCATTTTTCACCGGGTGCTATGGAGTTTATTGCAGGGCTTAACCGGCTTGAAACTTTGTCGCTTACAGGTGTATTTCTGCCTCAAGTTGAATACTCAGCATTATGGAGCAAAAGTGCGGGCGCTTTTTCCGGCCCCTTGTTTGTGCCACTGGCAGAGGAGGAGGAAGCTGCCCAGGCTCATGCTCATATTCATCAATTTGAAAGTTTTTGCCAGGAACATCATATCCGGTATTCCGTGAACAAAGACTTTTTTGATTTCACGTTGAATGATTTCAAGGAAGAAACAAAGTTTGCCGATTTGCTGGTGATAGGCAGCGAACTGTTTTACAAGGGTGCGAACTTCAGTACGCTCAACGATTACCTGCAAGATGTATTGAGCCAATCAGCTTGTCCGGTAATACTGGTACCTGAGCGGTTTGAGTTTCCCAAGACCAACATCCTGGCTTATGATGGCAGTGAAGCATCGATATATGCTATTAAGCAATTTGCCTATTTATTCCCTGGTTTATGCGAGCGTAAGACACTTGTGGTGTATGTAGATGAAGATGCAGATGTAAGTATGCCGGCCGAAAAAAAGCTGAAAGACCTGGTGTGCCGGCACTATGATCAATGTGCTTACCTTACACTTCACCTGGATGCCAGGAAATATCTTGGTACGTGGATCAGTGAACAGCAGGGTGGTATTTTGGTGAGCGGTGCTTTTGGCCGTTCTGCCGTATCACGATTATTTAAACCCAGCTTTGTACAGGACCTGATCACCGAGCATCAGCTACCTATTTTTATCGCTCACCGGTAATCTACTTTTAACTCTTTGGTAATTTACTTTCCGGCTTACCTGACAATTATCAGTTGCCTGTGTAACTAAACGCACATATAGCGCCGATGTATAGCTACATCTTTGTGGTATAAAATATTCCATTATGAAAGTAGAGCAAATTTATACGGGCTGCCTTGCGGAGGCAGCGTACTATATTGAAAGTGATGGAGAGGCTGCCATTATCGATCCTTTGCGTGAGGTTCAGCCTTATATGGACCGTGCAGCGCGTAACGGCGCCAGGATCAAGTATATCCTGGAGACTCATTTCCATGCTGATTTTGTGAGTGGCCACCAGGAGCTGGCTGCCAAAACGGGTGCCCAGATCGTATTTGGTCCAACTGCGTCACCGGGTTATGCTGCGCATGTGGCGCAAGATGGCGAAGTATTGCAGCTTGGGCGGGTAACCATCAAGGTATTGCATACACCAGGGCATACGTTGGAATCCGCTACTTACTTATTGCGTGATGAAAGCGGAAAGAACTATGCGATCTTTACCGGCGACACGCTTTTCATTGGTGATGTGGGCCGTCCTGACCTCGTGCAAAAAGTAAAGCCTGATATCACGCCGGATTATCTCGCCGGGCTGCTATACGATAGCCTGCGTAATAAGATCCTACCGCTTGCCGATGATGTGATCGTATATCCCGGCCATGGCGCTGGCAGTGCGTGCGGTAAGAATATGAGTAAAGAAACTACCGATACATTGGGGCACCAGAAGCGGGTGAATTATGCTTTACAGCGTGGTACGCCCCGTGAGGAATTTATTAAAGCGGTTCTGGATGGCCTGGTAGCGCCTCCGCAATATTTTCCTTATAATGTATTAATGAATGTACAGGGCGGCATACCTGCAGTTGAAGAGGTGATCAAAAAGGGCACGCGGGCGCTGACTCCTGAGGCGTTTCAATGGGCCTGGGAGCAAGAGGCTGCATTGGTCATCGACACAAGGAGTAAGGAAGCTTTTGCCGAATGTTTTATACCGGGTTCGATATTCATAGGGCTGGATGACAATTTTGCGCCCTGGGTGGGTACGCTGGTTGCCAACCTGGAACAACCTATTTTGCTGGTGGCTGATGAAGACCGGGTAGAAGAAGCAGTGGTAAGGTTGTCGCGGGTTGGCTATGACCACGCGATCGGCTATCTCAAAGGGGGCATTGCGGCATGGAAAGAAGATGGTTATAGTACTGACAGTATAGATGAACTGAGCGCTGATGTTTTTGCCAGCTTGCACAACATCAACAAGAATATTCACGTGCTGGATGTAAGGCGTGCGAGTGAATACCGTACGCAACACCTGGAAGGGGCTATGAATTTTCCGCTCGATTTTATCAATGCGCATATGGATGAGCTCGATAAGGATGAAGCTTATTACCTGCACTGTGCGGGTGGTTACCGTTCGTTGATCACTGCTTCTATCCTGAAGGCGCGGGGTTTCCGTTACATCGTGAATATCAAAGGGGGGTTCAAGACTTTGAGTGGAACCGGCTTACCACTGACGACCTACGAGGTGCAGGCCTCCATGCTGTAACTAAAAGGGAGAATACTGCTCCACACGGGTAGCCTGTATGCTGCCTGTAAGAGCCGGCGCCTATGCACCGGCTCTATTGGTTATTTGTTATGGGCAATAAACAGGGGCATTTTCACTTCTGTCATCAGCAGGTCGGCCATACTGGGCCTGAACCACCGGGATACCATGCCGCGCCTATAGGCGCCCAATACGATGAGTGTGTTGTTGTAATACGTTCGCAGGTGGTTCAGTATTTCCATTTCGGGGTCTCCTTTCAACATGGTATATCTTGCGTAGGGCAGGTGGCGTTTCATGAATTCTTTCATCAGGCGGTTGTCGGGGACATGTGATGAGTGTTTAGATTTGGTGACTGTCACTACTTCAGTTTCTTTTATGCCGGCGTCGCCGAATATGTAAGAAAACATCCTGGTAGCAAATACGGAGGAGGGTTCTCCATCGTAGAGGATACTTACATTTTCGATGGCTTTGTATTGATGTGGCACTACGAGTACCGGACATTGTACTCCCTCCAGCAATTCACGTACAAAACGGGTGGGTGGATTTTCGGCATAATGCGTGAGTGTTTCCCCGTTCTCAATGATCAACAGATCCGCATAAATGCTCTCATGTAATAATTCCTGCAGGGCAATGTTGCGGTCATGGTGTATGGAGTAGCTGATGCCTGCCTTTTCACAAGCTTCATTGAAGTGGGTTACGGCCTGGGTCCTTTTTTCTTTATCGCCTTCTTCCAGCCGGGCCCGTTTGCTTTCGGAAACGCCTTCAGCTGTTGTCAATTCGTATATTTTATAGCTGTGATAGGTGATGTCATCGAGGAAAACGCCTACGAGGTAAGCTTTTTGCTTCGTTGCAATTGCAACTGCATATTGAACTGCCGATTCCGACAGTTTCAGGCCATCGAGGGCCACAATAATTTTTTTCATATGATCTAATTGTGAGTTGTTACAGGTTGTTCATGGTAATGCAGGGACATGAGTGGTACAGGGCTTTGCAATACCCATTGTTTGGTATGGCTTTTATGGAAGATCGCGTCTACCCAATTGTGGTGTCCGGGCAATACGATCAACAGATCGATCCCATTTTTTCTGACGAAGTCGAGGACCTCCGAATCGGGGTTATTGCCTGCCATAAAATGAAATTGCGGCTGGCTATCTTTTAATTGGGTGCGGAGGTGACCTGATGCAAGGACTGCCTGGGGATCATAATGGCCGGTTTTTTCCGCATTGAGCACATGCAGTTCGGCGTCAAAGTTTTTCACCAGTTTATTGATCTCTTTTGCCGGTACTTCAGTATCTGGTTCACCGAAATCGCAGGCCAGTCCAATTTTCTTAATGTAGTTAAAACTGGCACCGGGCGGAACGGTGATGGCCGGCCAGGGAAGGTGTTTCATGGTGAAAATGGCATGTGAGCCAAACAGGAAACGTTCTGCTGCAGAGGTACCTTTGCTACCCATGATAACGGCATAGGGGTTTACTTTTTCGCAGAGGTTTTCCAATTCGATATAGAAGCCGCCTATTTTTACGGTTGCATCGACGGTTACTACTCCCCGCCCCCGCTGTATCAGTTCTTTCTTCCAGGCATCGAGCAGGTCTTCGGCCTCCTGTTCCCAATTGCCTACATCTACCGGTAACGTCATTTCTCCGTAACTGGCGGGCAACTGGTATACATGCAGGAGTAATACATCGGCCTGGATGACCATCGCCATATCCATGGCATAATTGGCCGCATTGCGTGAGGTTGTAGAAAAATCGGTTGCTACGATCAAAGTATTCATGGTATTATTTTTAATGTTGTATTTAAATTCTGGAATGGGTAATAAAAATGGGCTGTGTTATTGTCTTCAGGATCTTTTCTGCATGGCTATGCCTGAAGAACCTGGACACCTGACTTCTGCCGTAAGCACCCAATACAATAAATACCTTTTTTTTATTGAGCAGGTATCCAAATAGTGCGGTGCCTACCTCTCCTGTCAATTGCTCCCAATTAATCTGCACATAATGGGCTTCCAGCCATTCCTGTAGTTTTTCCTTGTCGGCATAGTTTCGTTCCGCTGCTTCTCCTGCCTGTACTATGATCGCTTTTTTATCTTTCAGCTGGGGGAACAGGTAGGTGAACTGTTTTATCGCGAATACAGCAGACTGGCTACCATCCCAGGTAAAAACGATCTCTTCGATGCCGAGGAATGATGCCGGGGCTATGATGACCGGGCATTCAGCCTGCGTGAGCATTTCTTCCACAAATGATGTGGGTAGTTTTTCAAATTCATCCCTGAATGATGTTTCGGGATCCAGCAGCAAGAGGTCAGCGTACCTGGTTTCTGTTACGAGCTCTTTTACAGGCATACCTTCATCCCGGTGTACACGGGTTACAATATCGTGGTTGTTATAATATGTCCTGAATTGATCTATATTACGAGTTATCTTTTCCATTTTTGCCTGCCACTCCGGTGAATTTTCATCCACCTCCCAACCAAGATAGGTACCATCATATAAGTTCTTCACCACCGGTCGTTCGGCTTCCGGCTGATTTTCAAGGAATATTCCTGTAATGGCTGAATGTGTGAGCCGGGAAAGATAGATACCGAACGATAAGGTATCCTTACCCGGGCTTCCTCCATCGAGGGCGATGAGTATTTTTTCCATAGATCACTTTTTCCAAATATACCTTTCACCTGTAGGGCAAACCTATGATGCGGATTAGGTATGGAACTGACAATGATCAAAGTGTAGCCTGTCTTGCTTTGAGCTGAGCAATGTCATCCTTTTGTATAACAGCGATCATAGTTTTAGGGGGTATGCAGGTAATACATTTGTTATGCATGAAATAACCGACACTACAAAAACTTCTATCATGAACGAGCTGCTACAATATCCCGCGGAATTTCTACAGGAAACCGGTCATGTGCCTTCGGCTTGTCTCGTCCTGCCTTTTGAACCGCAACTGCAGGACAAGCATGCTATCCTCAGCCGTTTAAAAGTGCTGCTGGGGAAGGCGGAGCGACGGTTGCTTCAATTTTATTCAACGAACAAAGCGCTGCCCGTGCTTACGAGGATACAGGAGTTGATTGCCAATATCAACTTCAGCAATTACAAGAAGGGTATTGCTCTTCTTGTTTCACCTTACAGTGCGCATTTATATTACCTTGATTTTGCGGTTACAGAACTTGTGCGGACGGGGGAAGATATCGATATCAGGGATGTTATGAAAGCCAAAAAGAAGGAGACGTATTACCTGGCGCTTGTATTAGGCGAAGGGACAGCCACTATGTATTTAGGCACGGGAGGGCAGCTTACCTGTACTATGATGAATCAGGAGACAGGAGTGATCAAGCTGGATAAGGGGCTTGACCTGATGTTACAAGCGTACCCGCTCCCCGTGTTCATTCTGGGACCGCAGCATGTGCTGGACAAATTCAGGTTGTATACAAGGCATACCGAAAATATATTGGCTTATGTGTCTGGCGATTTTGATGTAGCCGACACAACAGCTATTCTCAAGATCCTCCAACCGAAACTTGATCATTGGAATTTATGCCAGCATCAGTTTCTGCTACAACAACTGGATAAAGCGCAGCAAACGGGGAAGCTATTCTGCGGAATAAAAGCTGTTTGTGATACTGCTACCCATCACAGAAATCAGCTGCTGGTAATAGAGGAAGGCCTACCATATGGCACGCAAGATATTGTAGATGATATCATTGAAAACGTGTTGAAGGACGGTGGCAATGTGGAGTTTGTGCCGCCGGGTACGCTGGCTGCCTACCAACAAATTGCATTAGTAGTGTTTCACCAATCCCAATAGCAAACAGGCATAACAATGAGATCAACGCCCGCCGTTTTCACGGCGGGTTTTTTGTATATCAACTTTATATAAAAGTGTTTACTAATGCGAATCAGGGTCACCCGAGATTTCCCTGCCATGTTCATTTTGTTGTTTCAGGGTCCAGCTATCTGTCATCGTGGTTTCAAGCCAGATGCTGCCGCTTTTGCGGAAAACCTGTATGTTCAAACCCAATTTGGCTTCAAATAATTTTTCAAATTGCTGTACTGTCATGTTCTCTGTAACATCGATCTCTTTGGGGATCAGCGCTGCCAATTCTCCTATGTATAAATTAGACGGCAATTTTATTTGCCGCGAGGAGGCTTCCTGATATCCGTGTTTATATTTGAACAGCTCAATCTTTAAAAAGGGAAACAACTGGTTAAAGTCATGCTGAATATCACTGATCTGGCTTTTACTGTTTATGTGGATGATCATCTTCTTCATTTTAGGGGTATTGGGTAAAGACTGATCTGCTTTTCCTGTAGTTTTTGTTGTCCGGCAGCAACTGCCGGATATCACTCCAAAGTTGAAAGATGATGCTAATTTATATTTCGCTACAAGAAATAGTTATGACAGGTATCAACAGGGTTACTGATGATTCTCATCTTCCGGTTGCAGGGAGGCTTGTAGTTTTATTGGGATGAATCTTAATTCCATTACGAGCCGCTCTTCCGGTAAGTGGCTGCCAATCATAGCATTGGTGCTGGCGATCCTGTATGTTGGAAGAACGCTGTTTATTCCGATGTCTTATGGATTGTTAATTGCCATCGTATTATATCCGGTTTGCCGGTGGCTGGAGCAACGGGGCTGGCCGCGTAGCCTGGCTATCGCAGCCTGCCTGTTGATCGTTGCCTTGTTGGTTGCCTTGCTCATGGTCCTGCTGCTGGTCCAGGCACATGTATTCTGGAAAGATTTCCCGGCACTTCAGGCCAGGCTAAAACCCGCCCTGTTACAGTTTCAGGCGTGGGTAGCCTCTTTCGGCATTTCTACGCCCGCGCAGGATGAGTGGTGGCATCATATACTTCAACAAACTGGCTCCAATATGGGTAGTTTCATCAAAGGAGCTGTTGCTGCCGGGATGGGCAGCGTGGTTATGTTGTTCCTGGTACCAGTATTTGCGGCGTTGTTTCTTTATGACAGGCGTGTATTTGTGCGGTTTTTGTTGCGGATAGCCGGCCCGTCGTATAAGGAAGAATTGCCGCGTATTTTGCAGGAAGTGGTCCATACTTATTTCAATTTCATAAAGGGTATGGTACTGGTGTACATTATTGTAGGAATTCTTAACAGTATTGGTCTGCTGGTGCTGGGCATTCGCCACGCTATTTTATTCGGCATGCTTACCGCCGTGATGACCATCATTCCCTATATAGGCATTTTTGTGAGTGCTTTATTGCCTATTTCGGTGGCCTGGATCACTAAGGATTCCATCTGGTATCCTGTTGGCGTGGTGGGTGTATTTGCTTTTGTGCAATACCTGGAAGCGAACGTGATATTCCCTCGTGTAGTAGCAGCCCAATTGAAGGTGAGTACCTGGGCTACGCTGGTGGCCATTATTAGCGGAGGCATTTTATGGGGTGTGTCGGGCATGATCCTGTTCATTCCTTTTACCGGTATGCTTAAGATCATGAGTGATCATTTACCGGGTACATTCCTGGGAGATCTGAACATATTGCTGGACAGGAAGCCGGTAACTGACGATACTCATACCGCAGGCTGACGGCTGTCGTTGTTTTGCCTTTTGCCAGCGTGTTACATTTGGTTATTGTTAAATTATAAAATAAAGGAGGTTTATATGTCAACCAAAGCACTTACAAAGTCCGGCGACTTTTTTCCCTCTGTGTTCGATGATTTTTTTAAGCCATGGAATGAAATGTTTGGCAATGGCGGCAGCCTTTTTCCCCGGCCTTTAAGCGTACCGGCTGTGAACATTACGGATGAAAGAGACGAGTACAAGGTTTCACTGGCTGCTCCGGGATTGAAGAAAGAAGATTTCAGGATCGACGTGGAAGGTAACCTGCTGACTATTAGTTGTGAAAAAGAAGAGAAAAAAGAAGATAAGGATAAACGGCATACGCGCCGCGAATACAACTATTCTTCTTTCAGCCGCAGCTTTAGCCTGCCTGAAGATGTAAAGCAGGACAAGATCGAAGCCCGTTATACCGACGGTGTATTGCATTTGTCGCTGCCTAAAAAAGAAGAGGCCAAAAAAGCTGCCCTTACCAGGCATATCGATATTCATTAACTACCCTTCCATTTCAGTTACATGAGGTGTTTTCTTGCATAGGATCCATAACGGGTTCTTTCACGCATAGCACAAGTAAGCCGGATGTCTATCCGGCTTTATTCTTTCGGCATAATAATAGCAAACAGCGTTGGTTTTCTTAAACTCCGAGAGGAAAAGAAGTGCCTGTATTCGTTGGATATCTTCCTTGTATTTCCTTTTCAATTAAAGTTTTTTGTGTCGCTATTCATCGCTGACCGGGTAATAAAAAAGGCCGCCGTTTCCGGCGACCTTTGACTTCAAGTGTAAACGTCTGCCTGCAAACGTTTATCATTCCGTATTCATGAGACCACTGCCTTTTACTGTCCGGGTTCCTTCTGCAGCCATTGCCGCCAATGAAAGCGCCGCTATATCGCCAATGCTTTCACCAAGTCCGGCAGCCACGATCCTGCAGGCCTCCACCGAATCTTTGAAAGCTTCGCGGTGGATGGCCGACCACATTTTCTTTTCGATCAGCTGCTGTGCACGTCCATAGATACTTCCGAGAATGATCAACTCCGGATTCAATACATCAATCAGCATCGCCAGCGCACGGCCAAGATATTCTGAAGAATGATCGTATACCGCGATCGCCGTTTCATCGCCTTCCGCAGCGGCTTCTGCTATACTTTTAGCCGTTACATAAGGCAGCGCATCGAGGCTGGCACAGTATGCCGTCGATTGGCCCATCTGTATCTGCTCCCGCGCCTTGATCTGACCAAGCTGCGCGATGCCCCCACCGCTACAATAGCCTTCAAACGAACCTGACTTACCAAAGCCAACAGGACCGGCTTCGGACAATCGTATATGCCCCACTTCACCGGCCAGATCGGTAATGCCTGAATACAAGCGACCATTCAATATCAACCCAGCTCCCATGCCCGTGCCGAAAGTGAGAAAGATCAGATTGTCCACGCCCCTGCCTGCGCCATATTTCCACTCGGCTACAGCACATGCATTGGCATCATTCTGGAGTATTACTTTCTGTTGAAAGAACGCTGTGGCCATCTCCACGATCGGAATGTCATCCCAGCCGGGAAGATTGGGTGGTGAAAGTATACGTCCGCGCTTGCTGCTCAGCGGACCGCCACAACTGATCCCTATACCGTCCAGTTCTTTGTTATCCAATTCATTTCGCTGCAGCAGTTCTTCTGCCAGGCTGAACAGCTTCGCGATCATTTCATATACCGGTTTATCTGTTGGTGTACTGATCTTATCCAGCACCTGCATCATTCCGCTGCTGTCAGGCATGCCAGTCACTACAGCACATTTTGTACCGCCAATATCTATTCCTAAGAACATAGTTGATGTATTAACTATTGAAGTGTTTGGATCACGATCGATTTGAATGCAAGTTTTCCGTGTTTTCCATAAAACCATACATGGTCGCCTTTCCATTCAGGCATGCGATTCACGATACAACGCTTTCCATCAATGGAAACATCGATAATGTCATCATACAGTATCACGTCCAAACGAACCGGTTTGCTCAATCCGGTGACTGCGTTGATCTGGGTATTCCCGAGACTGATGACGCCGGCATTGGGCGCCAAATTCAACCGGTAACCGATATCAGCCTTGCTGTCTGAACGAAGCATCAGGCCAAATTCTTCCAGGTTTGAACCGGGCGCAACTTCAAAGCTGATACGGCTCCGTGCCGGAATACCGGCGATCTTTGCTGCCCCTACTCCATCCGGCGCATTGATCTGTACTGTATTGGCAGTCACGGTCGACAGCATTGCCGGTGTGAGTTTGAATGTTAATGCACCTGTGCTTGCCGGGATCATCTCCGCCGGAAATTTTGTCCCTAATGTGCCATCCGGGAATTGTATCAACTCGCGGAAGATCGCCTGTCCGCCAAAGATCTCGTGTTCATTATCTTTGTTGTTGTTGCGGGACGGAACCCAACCCGCAGCTATCCGGCGGTCATTATGAAAAGCAGCGGTTTTTACGACATTCGACCATTGCTCGTTCAGCGCCTGCGTTGCCGGCTCCTCCCATGGGCCATAAGGCTTTCTGGATTTGACATAATAGGTATTGCTGTTGTCACTATACACCAGGTAATACCAGCCTTTCCAGAAAAAATAATCCGGACACTCCGGCACGCTTGGCTGACCGGTAAGAATCGGCTCATGTACTTTCCAGTTCTTCAGATCAGTAGAAGTCAGGTGCACCAGACAACCGCCTGCATGCCGCATCACCGGATTTTCCTGCCAGCTGGAAACAAAGAGATGGAACTCGCCGGTCTTTTCATCGACGATCACTTTTGGATCACGGAAATCCCTTTTGCTGTATCCCGGGGCGGATGTATAGAACGGATTGGGTTTTTGCTTGGCGAAATGGATACCATCACTGCTCGTAGCATAACTCAGTTGTTCGTTTACATTTCCTTCGGCATTGATGAGCCTTGTTGCATAGAACGCATAGAAGGTCCCCTTGTAGTAAACGATCGAACCTGTACAGATCGATTTCTCCCATTCTTCATCGATCCCGATCACCACCGGTTCCTGCTTCCAGGTTTTGAGATCCGGGCTGGTGCTGAGCGCCCACTGATGTCCACCGAGCCCATTAAGGCTCCTGTGATGCGCAGAATCAAGCAACCAGTAAAAGTAATACTTGCCATTGTGTGAGAACGGCATACAATCTCCAACAAACAGATCGCCTTTGGGTCTGAAGTATTGAAGGTTTCCGGTCGTTTGCACAGAAGGATCGTACTTTACGCCAAGTTGCGCAAAGAGTAATGCGGGAAAAAAGGCAAATAGTGTCAACAAAGTTTTTTTCATACTCAGGTATTGCTGTTAATTATAAAAAGCGAAACCGGTTATTACCAGTTGGTATTTTGTTTGTATACGCCGCGACTGTAATTCATTTGCGCCAGCGGGATCGGCATATACTCATCCCGGTTCTTTTTGAATTTTGCATCCTTAAGATAAGCACGCTTCACGGACTCTGACACAAAATAATTGTTCAGGTATTCCGCAGCAATGCCCCATCTTACGAGGTCAAAGAAGCGGTTGCCTTCCATGGCGAACTCCAGCCTGCGTTCCCATACCAATGCCTTCCAGGCAAAGTCTTTTGTCCAGGTACAATTTACCCCGGGCTTGTAGGTATCGATCTTGTAACTGGAATAATAGGTTCCATTGGCATATTTCAGCCTGTTGGTACTGTTTTGCGCTCTTGTCCTGATCGCATTGATCAACGGCAATGCTTCATCCTGCCGGTTCAGTTGTATCAATGCCTCTGCTTTCCATAGTTGTATATCATCCAGGCGAAGGATATCATAGTTCTTCGAGCTTGACATAAACGGCGGCACTTTCTGAAAGGATGGATCATCCGGCGCTACGGTTTCTTTCAAGGTAGAAAAATAGCCGTAGATCTGCGGAGCTCTTGCCCATGTTTTCTGGTAAATAAAAGAGCTGTATTTGTAAGGATGCCCCGGAATGGCAACCGTATGATCCAGGCGCGGATCAAATGTCTGTGTCTGAAAATCCGCAGGCTCCTTTGCATCTGAATTATTATAGGTGTCAAACAATGGAAGACCTGCATCACTTGTCTTGAATGCATTCACCAGGTTCTGACTTGGCAAATGAAACCCACAGCAACCAAATTCCTGGTTCATCGGATAGTTGAGCGCTACACCCATATTGATCCTGCCTTTGGGGGTACCATCGTCTTTGGAGAATTGTACGGCGAAGATCGATTCGCGGCCATTCTCTGTTTGTGTAAGAAAGTTATTGGCAAAATCTGAACTGAGCGAATAAGGCCCTGCGATCACCTGATCGCATAAAGCGATCACCTGCTGCAGTAATGGTGCATCGATGCCTGTGACGTTATGGTTTTCGTCCTGCCTGTAAGCCCGGTAAAGCGTCGTCTTTGCCAGATAAGCAGTTGCCGCCAGCTTATTAACGCGGCCGATCTGTGGCTGCGTGGCGGGCAGGTTATCCACTCCAAATTTGAAATCATCTGCGATCTTCCCCCATAATGCATCATTGGACAAAGCTGTGTTTGAAACCTTGCCATATTCAATTTCCGGAATGGTCTCATCAATGAACGGCACATATTTGAACAACTGTTTCAACAGAAAATAAAAATGTCCACGGATAAAACGCATTTCCGCTATGCGCACTTTTTTATTGGGATAAGCTGATTCGTCCATGGCATTGATCCTCCTTAGCGCATCATTGGTGCGGGAGATGCCAACATACAGGTAATACCACATCCTGTCGGTAATACCGAGCTCAGGCCGGTTGCCGGAGAATATTTCGTAGTTATACCAGTCGGTATTGTCGCCGGGACTATCACCGCCTTTGTAGGCGTCACCACTTCTCATACTGCCCCATGGCCAAAGCGTATAGGAAGTATGGATATTATCATTGCCAAGGCCGGCATAAGCAGCGATCACCATCTTGTCTACGTTCTCCGGCGTGTTCAGATCGTCGCCGGAAATAACTCCCTGCGGAGTTTTGTCAAGCGTTTTGGTACATGCAACAAACGTAAATGCCGCAATAACGCCGATGTATTTGAGTAGTTTCATGATTTAAGATTGATCGGTTAAAGAGACAGGTTGACGCCAACAGTATAGATCACCGGGATCGGGTAAGTGCTATTGGGCGCTTCGGGATCAGGGCCTGTGTATTTTTTGTTTTTAATGGTAAACAGGTTGGAGCTCTGTATGAACAGACGGGCCTGTCTTACATGGAACCGTTGTGTAAGTTCACTCAGGTCATATGCCAGCTGGATATTTCTCAACCGCAGATAAGAACCCGGTTCGAGATAATAAGTGGAGAAACGGCCTTCATCATTGCGATTCACCAATGTAAGTGCAGGAATGGACGAACCGGTATTGTCAGGCCTCCACGCATCCAGCGTACGGCTGCCCCAGTTGGTACCCGGCCAGATGGAAGAAAAATCTGTGTAGATCTTGGTGCCGTTATTTACCAATACGCCCTTTACGCCCTGAAAGAAAAGAGAAAGCTCCAGTTTTTTCCAGCTGACACTGGCGTTAAAGCCATAAGTAAAGTCAGGATCGCTGATGCCGATATAATCACGGTCGTCACCATTGATCACACCATCGCCGTTGATGTCTTTGTAACGGATCCGGCCAATACCTTTACCGTTCTGCGTTGCATGTTCATCCACCTGACGCTGGTTCTGGAAGATGCCATCTGCAACATAACCATAATAACTTCCAACAGAGCGGTTGATAATGATCTTGTCATTTCCGTTACCAGGAAAGGCGGTGAGCGAATTCTCAGGCAGCTTTGTGATCTTATTGCGATAGGTCGCGATATTGAAGGAAAGCGAGAAGTTCAGGTCCTTACTCACAGCGCCTTCGTAATTAATGATCGCTTCGATCCCTTTGTTGGTCATGGAAGCACCGTTCACAGTGGGGTCTCCACCTTCACCGATCACGGCAAGGCTTGGCGGCGTCAACAGGATGTCACTTGTTTTCTTGATAAAATAATCAACCGAACCAGATATCTTTTGATTGAATAAGCCGAAGTCCAGGCCGAAATTGGATTGGGTGGTCGCTTCCCATTTGAGCGTATTATTTCCGCGCTGCGTTTTGGTAAACCCGGAAGGCAGTTGACCTGAATTACCTCCGTTAATATCATAGGCGCTTCCCCGATCGCGATCCCATGTGGGATCCGTTCCGTATATAGCGGAATAAAGGTCGAAGATGGCATTGTTGGCAATCGACTGGTTACCCGTTTGTCCCCAGCCATAACGGAGTTTAAGATCGGAGATAAAGGGTAAATGGTCTGCGATAAAATTTTCTTCACTCAATCTCCATCCGAGTGAGAACGCGGGAAAGCTTCCGTATCGGTTAGATGTGCCAAAGCGTGAAGAGCCATCGCGGCGGATCGTGCCTGACACAAGATACCGGTCATTGAAGGTATAATTCACTTTTCCGAAAAAAGACACCAGGGAATTCCAGGAACCGGATCCGCCATTGTCTTTAAGGGCCGAGCCGGCATCGAGATAGGCATAGTCGATATTCTGCAATGCATAGCCCTGGCGTGAGCCAAAGAATCCCTGACCCATGAATTGTATCAGTTCACTGCCTCCCAGTACCTGCACCTGGTGTTTATCGAACCGTTTGTTGAACTCTGCTGTATTCTGCCAGATCCAGTTGCCGCCATAATTCTGGCTGGTCGTAACCTGGTTGGAAGGATCTGATAAAAATCCGGATACATACGATTTGCGGAGTGTCCGTGCATAAGAACCGGTGTAATCAATACCAATGCTTGAACGCAATGTCAGACCGGGAATGACGATCACGTTTACATAAGCATTGCCAAACAGGCGGTAGGTCCTGGTTTTATTTTGTTTATTGTCTTCGATCAAACGAACAGGATTATGACGGTCGGTCATGCCGGGCGCCGGGCCTCCCCATCCGCCGCTCACGGTATATACGGGTACGATGGGCTGTGCAAGCAGGGAAAGACCAACAATGTCTTCAGCGGGCACGCCTGTGCCCATCATATACATGGCGGAAAAATTCTCACCCATGACGAGGCGGTCATTAAAGAACCTGTACTCGGAGTTGAAGCGTGCGTTCACTCTTTTTAATAAACTCTCCCGGATAATGCCGGCATTGTTATAATAGCCGACAGAGAACAGCGTGCTTCCTTTTTCGGTACCGTTGGATAGGGTGATATCATTGCTGGTGATGAGTGAATTGCGGGATATCTCATCAAACCATTTGGTGTCTGCCGGTTTCATGGTCTGTGCTGCATCAAGAAAGTTCGGGAGGATCACACGTTTCAGAACGGGGTTTCCATTGACGATCTCTGTTTCGAATTTATAGATCTGGCTGGCAGTATTGGGATCAACACCATCGTTAACGGCAGCCTGCCATACGGCGCGTCCGCGATCTTCCGTGTTGAGGACAGACATCCTGGTGCGGTAATGCTGGGTAGATACAGAGGAATTAAAATCGATCCGCGTAATGCCTTTCCTGCCTTTTTTAGTGGTGATCACGATCACACCATTTGCAGCCCTCGCACCATAGATCGTGGCCGAGGAGGCATCTTTCAATATCTGCATGGATTCGATATCGGAGGGATTGATCTCGTTCAGGCCGCGCTCAGTAGGCATTCCATCGATGACATACAGCGGGTTATTATTTCCTAATGTGCCGATGCCCCTGATCCGGACTGTGGCGCCACCTGCAGGAGAACCATCCGTGGTAATATATACGCCGGGCACACGTCCCTGCAACGTTTTCATCGGGTTGCCGAGAGGAATATTTTTAATATCATTCATTTTGACAACGGATACAGCGCCGGTAAGGTCCGCTTTCTTTTGCGCCTGGTAACCGACAACGACCACTTCGTTCATGCCATTATCACTGTATTCGAGATTAATAGCAAGCAGTTCGTCGTTGGCAGGAACAACCACCTGCAATGTTTTCGCTCCCACATAAGTAATGGTCAAGACTTCATTGGCTTCGGCAGCAATAGTAAATCGACCGGTAGAATCGGACGTCACCGTTTGTTGTTTCGACTGGATGGTGGCTCCGCCAAGCGGTATGAGTTGGGATCTGTTATCTATACGAACGATCCCGTTCACCGTCTTTTTCTGAGAGAACGCAAAAAGACTGCAGGCAACCCAGAAGCATGTTAGTAGTATTTTCATATTTGTGTTTTAATGCGTTGTTACAATACAATCGTTTTCATGGAAGCGGCATTAAACTGTGAGCCCTGCGGAGGAGGCTTGTCGAGCATTTGAACAGGTAAATTCATTTTTGTATAAGTTAATCGTTTAACTAATTGGGTCTGCGTCCGACGGTCGATCATCTCAATCGGAAAGCTTACTCATCCATGATCGCTAAAAGCTCCTGGGCGTTCCTCCATTCTTCCAGTGCCGCTCTATCGATTCCAGTGATTTACCTTTTGTCTCGGGGATAAAATAATAGCCCCATATCGCTCCTCCGAGGCAGATTGCCCCATAGATCCAGAAAGTGCCGGCGATGCCGACCGCATTGATCAACTTTAAAAAAGTAAAAGCGATCACTGCATTGAAACCCCAGTGCGCGAGTGAACCGATACTCATACCGATACCCCGGACAGAGAAAGGAAATATCTCTGAAATTAGCAGCCATCCGAGTGGCGCAAGACTGATCGCGATGAAAATGATGTAACACACGATGCTGATCACCGCGAAATAAGGAAGGCTGTCACCCAGGAGTTCCTTAAAGTGAAAACACAGCCCCAGCATGGTAAGTGAAGGGATCATTCCCCAGATGCCGATCATGTATAGTTTGCGGCGCCCAGCTTTATCCAGCATGAATACTGAGAAAAGGCAGGCAAGTACATTCACGCCACCAATGATGATCGCCGGTAATATGGATGCGGTATTGCTGACAATACCCGACATCTTGAAAATGATCGGCGAATAATAAATAATGGTATTTACCCCGGAGAATTGCTGGAAAAAGAAAATGCCGATCGTGATGATCAATGCGGGACGCAACCATGGTTTCAGAATGGCGGAGGCCGTTTGCGGATGTTGCCTTTCCAGTTCCCTGTCTGCTTGCAGATCTGCAAGCGTTTGTTCGACAAGGTCCGGATCTTCGATCGCGCGCAACACCTCCTCTCCTTTTTGCTGCTTTCCTTTACTGATCAGCCAGCGCGGCGTTTCCGGGAGGAAGAACATACCAACAAGCAGGATAATGGCAGGGATCACACCAACGCCGAACATCCAGCGCCATGATTCGGGATTATTGTCATCCGACAACCAGTAATCGGTGATGTAGGAGACCAGGATGCCGATAGTGATCATCAGCTGGTTCAACGTTACAAGTCCGCCCCGATGCCGCATCGGAGATATCTCTGCGATATACATCGGCACCACAAATGAAGTGATCCCGATCGCTACGCCTATCATGATGCGCATCGCCACCAGCCATGACATGGAGGGCGCATAGGCGCAACCTACGGCGCCGATCAGAAAAATGATGGCGTTTACAATGATCATTCTTTTTCTGCCAAGATAATCCGCCAGTTTACCGCTGATGATAGCGCCGATGATCGCTCCTATCAACACCGTTGTGGTGACCCATTCAATACTGGAGTCCGACAGGTTCCAGTATTGCTTCAAAAAAGGCAAGGCACCGGAGATCACACCTGTATCAAATCCAAATAATAATCCTCCGGTTGCGGCTACTATGGCAATAAGAAACACACCGGGTTTGAGTTGTTGTTTCATGCAATCGTGATTTGTGTCTTTTGTTAATCGTTTAACTAAATTGTATAAAAAAAAGGACCTGTTTGGTTCGGACCTTCCAATCCTTCCTTACCTCTCTCCGCATGACCCTCCCTTCACGAATCCTGAACGCAGCAACACCTGTCTGTTCACATTCTCATTCTCCATTACATCGATCAGTGTCTGCACCGCCATCCTTCCCATTTCTTCGAGCGGCTGGCGTCCGTGTGTTACAGGACAGTTGAACAATTCGAATGCTTCCGACTCATCAAAACTGATTACCGATATATCTTCCGGAATTCTTTTTCCCAATTCATTCAGGTAGCGGATGCCCTTTATGGCGAGGGTATCGGACGCAAAAATGATGGCTGGCTTCTCAGATGGTTGCGCGCAGACCTGGTCGATCGCCTTACGCATATCGTCATCAAACATTTCCCGGCGGATGGTCTTATTCCATTTTGCGTTGGCGGGCAGCTTATGCCGCTTCATGGCATCAACATACCCACGGGTCCGCTCACGAAGATGATACATGGAAGCATCATAGTTAATAAACGCGACGTTCGAATGTCCGAGCGCCGCCAGGTAATCTACATATTCCTGTGCCGCCCGGTAATTATCCAGTGCGATATAGCTGGTGGGAATGTCCGGGAAATAACGGTCCATCAGGATGAAAGGGGTATCTGATTTTATCAGCTCCTTTATCTCTTTTTCCGATTGATCTACCGGAAGCAGGATCAGTCCATCCACATCCCGGTCTACCAGTACGTTGATCAGGTCATTGAACTTCGGCAGTTCCTCATCCGAACTGCCGATGAGTACGGAATAATTGTGCTTTTTTGCTTCTGCTTCGATGGCTCTGGTAATGCCCGTGGTAAAACGGTAACTGATATTGGCAACGACCAGTCCGATGGTATTCGTTCTGCGTGTCTTGAGGCTTCTTGCGATATGATGGGGGCGATAATTGAGTTTTCGGGCAATCGTTTTGATACGGTGAGCCATATCGGGACTGACGCGGTGCTCCTGTCCGTTCAGCACATAAGAGACTGCTGCGGCGGAGACATTAGCTTCGGTTGCGATATCCTTGAGGGATACTTTTCTTTTCATTTGACACGCTTACGTGAGTCAATATTAAAAATAGTTAATCGATTAACAAAATTTAATTTGAAATGACCTGCCGGGCTGACGATGTGGTGTAGACCCCGTCAATTTTATCTTTACTTTAGCATGGGCTGGCTTCAAAATTGATTGGATACACGTATGAGAAGTTTCCTTTTATTACCTTTTATCGGCTTGCTGCTGTTGGCATCCGTTCAGGCGCAGCAACCGGCAGGCCGGTTAAATATAAAACTCAACAAAAACATCCTTAAACCCGGCGATTCATTACTGGTAACAGTGGATTATAAAGCTGTTGGTGGTCAACTACCGAACCAATCCCTGGCAACACTGGAGCTGGTGATTGAAAACAAAGCGGGCCGGCGCACCCGCCTCCGTTGGCCGGTGATCGATGGACGGGCTTCCGGAAAAATATTCTTACCCGATTCTTTGCCTTTTGGCCAATACACGTTGCTTGCTGGCTTGCAGCAACGGTTTTTCGAAGTGACCGGTCAGGTAAAAGACGCCAGGAACATTGGAAGTATACAAGCGATGCTGCTTACCAAAACGGGCGACTGGGACGAGCAAAAAGTAACGGTGGCTCCGGACGGCACCTTCTTTATCCGTAACTGGCTCTTTGAAGACAATGCGTTATTGGCTTTCCATCGAACAAAAGACAATAATCAGCCGCTGAATATCAGCATCAGCAGTCAACTTGATTCCACGTATGAACCCCTGGCCGTTGCTGGCAGGATCTTTTACATAGGCAACCCGCCGGCAGCGGTGCGGCCGGGCCTGAACAAGCCTGTCGAAACTCCGGAAGCGCTTTTTGCAGATCGCGGTATCATTCTGCCAGCGGTTTTTGTAAGAAGTACGGCCAGAACACGGGCTCAGCAGTTTAATGATGAATATGTCAGCGGCTTGTTCCGGGCCGGAGATGAGCGATTGATTGCTGTTATGGATGATCCCAGTGCGATTGGTTTTAATAATATTTTTAACTACCTGCAAGGCAGGGTGGCTGGTCTGCAAATAGCGCCGACAGGTGCTGCTTCGTGGCGTGGCGGCCAGGTAACGTTCTTTCTGGATGAAGTAAGGGTGTCTGCTCAACAGATAGCCAATATACCCATGACAGATATTACCATTGTGAAAGCGTATCCCCCACCTTTTATCGGCGCTCCAGGTGGCGGCGCCGGGATCGCTATTTATACCCGTAGGGGTGGCGAAGCCAATTATTTACCCGTCAACAGGCAGGTGTTTAAAGTACGCGGCTATACGCCCTCTGCAGTGGCGCTGGACATGAATAAGTTAAGGTTATAAACACGGAATGCAAATGACTGAGCTGTATACCTATGGCAGGAAGGAAGGCTTTACAACATTGAATGGTGTTGTTCGCGGTATTGGCCGGGTGTGAGGCTGGTTACTTTTTTAAATACTTTGATAAAATGTGGCAGCGTATCGAAGCCTGTTGCCTGGCAAATTTGCCCAAGTGACTGGTCGGTTGTCACCATCAGGTACTGGGCTCTCTCAATTCTCCTCGAATGTATGTATGCCAATGGCCTTTCTCCTGTGAGCCTGAGGAACAGCCTGGATAAATAATCGGGATGCAGATTTACTATTGCAGCCAGCCTGTTCACCGTAAGGGGCTGGCTAAGGTTGAGCTGAATATATCCCAGTAAATCGACCACCTTGGCCGGAACTCCGGTTACATCCACCGGTTGTGACTGTTTGGGACCTAAAAACTTAGCGACCAGCTGTATCAGTATTCCACTGGTCTCCATGAATATTTCATATCCCTGTTTATTATTCAATTCTTCATATTCCTGGTAGTAGATGTTTTTTTCATACACTTTGGGGTTATCGGACCGGTTTATTTTTCTAAATGGATTAATATCCAGCAATCTTTTAAAGCCGGCCACATCGAGCGGGCTTGCCTTGACCCGGACTATGGCACGCCTGTTGTGAAACAACGAAATGCCATCGAGCGCATCTTCAAAGAAATGGATAAAATACTGTCCCATGTGTTCCGGGCAACGGAGGGTGCAAAGTGTGAAACAGGGAATCAGGTACATGTACCCGGGCTCGAGCTTCCAGCTATGGTACTGATCTGATGCATAGCCCAATCCCTGATCAATGTAATACATCCGATAGTAAGGGCTGAGTATGTTTTGATAGTTCCAATTCTCTCCCAGGCTGACGTAATCAACGTTGAGCAGGGTGAAGGTATGCCTGATGATTCTCCTTGTCATGGTCAGCAAAAGTCGGATTTGTATAATACAAAGTCGAATCTATGCAATTATTGGAAAAGCATCTATTTTAGCTTTGGCCTAAACGATTGTACGCATGTATGCCTTCCAGCTTTTCTGCAGCCATTCCTGCTTACATTTTAACCACTCCACACTGAATTAATCATGGATAGAAGAACGCTTTTGAAGAACATGCTTAGCCTTGGGCCAGCCGCTTACCTGGCAAACTCCCCCCTGCGCAGTTTTGCTTTTGACGGGCCTGTTATAGCCAGGGGGCCTTTCCGCCCGGACTGGGCCTCACTGGAGCAATATCAAACGCCTGCCTGGTATAAGAATGCCAAGTTTGGTATATGGGCGCACTGGGGCCCTCAATGTGAGCCGGAGTATGGCGACTGGTATGCGCGTGGGATGTACCAGGAGGGCAGCGATCAATACAATTATCATGTAAAGAAGTATGGTCATCCTTCCAAATTCGGTTTCAAAGATGTGATCAACGAGTGGAAGGCCGATCAATGGAACCCTGACGAACTGGTGGGGTTGTATAAGGAAGCGGGCGCCAGGTATTTTGTGGCGCTTGCGAACCACCACGACAATTTTGATCTGTATGACAGTTCTCATCAGCGCTGGAACTCGGTAAGGTTTGGGCCAAAAAAGGACCTGATGGCGGGTTGGGCAAAAGCGGCGAAAGCAAATGGCTTACACTTTGGCGTGAGTGTACATGCGGCGCATGCCTGGAGCTGGCTGGAGGTGGCGCAGCGTCAGGACCTCAAAGGTCCGATGGCCGGTATTCCCTATGACGGTAAGCTCAGTAAAGCGGATGGGAAGGGGACCTGGTGGAACGGGTATGATCCGCAGGACCTGTATGCGCAAAATCATCCATTGAGCCAGAACAGTGCGGACAATGGCATGATCCACCGGCAATGGAATTGGGGTAATGGAGTGACTCCGCCTTCTAAAAAGTATTGTGCGTTGTTTTATAAGCGGACTATTGAACTGATCGACAAGTATCATCCTGACCTGCTTTATTTTGATGATACGGCTTTGCCGTTGTGGCCGGTGAGCGATGTGGGCTTACAGATCGCGGCGCATTTCTACAACAGCAGTATTAAAAGGCATGGTTCGCTGGAGGCTGTGCTGAATGGTAAAATACTGGACGAGCAGCAGCGAAAATGTATGGTGTGGGATATCGAAAGGGGGCAAAGTAATGAGATCCTCCCCTACTATTGGCAAACGGATACCTGTATCGGCAACTGGCACTATGACCAGCGTGTACTTGACCGCCACCGTTATAAAAGTGCTAAAACTGTGGTTCATACGCTGGTGGATGTGGTGAGTAAAAACGGGAATCTTTTATTGAGTATTCCGGTAAAGGGCAATGGCACAATCGACGCTGATGAGCGGGAAATTGTACGCGGCATTGCCGCCTGGATGAAGGTGAACAGTGAAGCTATTTATGATACCCGGCCGTACAGCGTGTATGGAGAAGGTCCTGCTATGGTGGACACGCCGGCACTGACTGCTCAAGGATTCAATGAAGGGAAGGGCAAGCCTTTTACGAATGAAGACATTCGTTTTACCCGGAAGAATAACACGCTGTATGCTACGACCATGGGTGTGCCGGACGCGGAAGTGCTGATCAAAACGCTCAAGGGCAAATCTGTGACCAGGGTGGACCTGCTGGGGCATGCAGGTACCCTGGAATTCGCGAATAGCGACCAGGGCCTGCTGATAAAGGCGCCTGAGCGTAAGCCAACGGAAATAGCTGCTGTATTCCGCATAGCGGGCGCTATTTAGTTGTTGGTGATGCTGTTACTTTACAAGTCGATAAAAAGTAGCACAGAACTCTACTTTTCTCCTCGCCTCGTTTGTCCAGAACTGGTAGACATCTGTGCTACAAGCCTTTTCAAATGTGCTATTTGACCGACATGCAGATAGTTAGCTTTAATTGTAAAATTCTTTTTTCTAACATTAAAGCTTGACTATGAAATTTCCCTTTTACAGGGTGTGCCGGACTATGCCCGTCTGGCTGCCCATCCTATCTTTGTTGTTATTACCCCTCCTCTCTCCTGCTCAAACACCGCTGCGGCGTCCTATTTCTCCCCGGCAGCCTACGTGGTTCATTCACATCGATTCCTGGAACCAGGCCGATCCTCAGAAGATCATCGATATGGTTCCGGCAGACATCCGTCCTTATGTAGTGTTCAATATTTCCGTTTCCATCAATCATGACCGCCTGACCAGCAAATGGCTCCAGGCTGAATATGGTTACGAGATTGCCAAATCATGGTTGAGGGTGTGCGCGGAAAATCGTGTATGGGCCATGATCCAGCAATCGAGTGGCGGTTTCCAGCATTTTTCGGAAACCGACCTGGCGGTTTACGAGGAGTTTTACCGGGACTATCCCAACTTCATCGGCTTCAATTATGCCGAACAGTTTTGGGGATATGACGGTAGCTTACAGCCTCCCACTTCCAACAGTTATGATGCTATTTCTCCGCCCTGGGCCAGCCGTATCTCTCTTTTTGCCAACCTGCTGGAGCTGAGTAACCGCTATGGAGGATACCTGGTGGTAAGCTGGTGCGCCAATCAATGGGATGCCAATATCAACCCGATCGGTATGCTGAAAAGAAACCCGGCCTTTGCTGCCGCCTGCCGGAATTATACCCAGAATTATATTTTGTGTGAGAAGCATACGCAGCAATCGTATCAGTATGATATGGAAAGTACCTGCCTTGGCGCTTATGTCTCCGGCTATGCCGGTCAATACGGTATCCGCTATGATGAAACAGGATGGACGGATGCCACCGGTGTGAATGCGAACTTCACCCTGGCGACAGGTCTTGCTCCTCACCTGGAACATATAATGCTGACCGGTCAAACGGTGATCGATGGTCCGGAAACAATTCCCGTCAACGCCTCCAGAGAGATCAGCAGCACTACTACTCCTGACGGGTTCACCACCCGACGCTGGGAGTTTTATCCTCAGTTTCATAATATCAGTATCGATCTTTTCCGGAAGGTATTGGATGGTACTGTGCGCATCCCTACCCGTCGTGAAGTGATCGACCGCACAAAGGTGGTGGTCATCAATGATGTGAACAGTGGCAGTAACCAGGACCAATATAGTACGCCTCAGACCTTGTTTGAAGGGCTCTACCGGATGGATGGTGACGGGAATTACGAGCTGAACAAGACCTTTTTTAAGAAAACGGGCCGGTATCCTACTGTTCCGCTCGTGTATCAACTGGATGATACGGACGCTAATTCCTTCGAGGTGAAGGTTAATAAATCAGCGTATGCCACGCGGTGGCCGAGCATCAGCTCCAAGACAACTGAGTTCAATAATTTATTCGCTTCGGAGTATACCGGTACTTTGTATGCGGGGCGTCATGAAAATGGCTGGGTGACTTATAACCCATTCAAAATAAATCAGACGGCCAGTGCTACGATCCCTTTCAAGTATAATACCTGCAGCTCCATGGAGCTTACTTATTCACAGTATTCCGCAGGTATTGTGAAGGAGTATTCCAACCGGCTAAATATTTACCTGAACAATTATGATAATAAACTCAACACTGGTTTAAAAACGGATGTGATCAGGATAAACGGCGCCAGTGCACAACCCACCTGGTCTTATACAGAGCGGGGCAGTCACCAGGCCAGCGTTTTATCGGCCAGCTGGTCGGGCGGCGTATTTACTTTAACAGTACAACATAATGGCGCGCTGGACATCATCATCAATTGCTCCGGCATGGCTACCGGCAGGCTTACGAATTATACGCCTGCTGTGCTAAACGTTCCCACGCCTCCTGCCATCTACCAAGGCCCCCTGCAACGGGAAGCTGAACATTTCGATTTTAAAAGTATCAATGGGAATGTGGCTAATGGGGTGAGTGGTGATGTGAGGAATTACACTGCGCAGGGATACCTGCGTTTTGGCACCAATGCCGGGGCGAGCATCCGCGATACGCTCTATGTACAGCATAGCGGCACTTACCAGTTAGGCACCAGGTATTCCGTTACCGGGGGGAATGTAAATACCATCGCGCTGTATGTAAACGGCGTCAATGTGGCTACTCCGCTCTTCGCGCAGACCAGTAGTTACGAAGCGTGGGCCGTCAATACGCAGAGCATCACATTGAATGCAGGTTATAACGTTATCGAGTTCCGGGCAACTGCTGCGGCTTCTAATTCTGTTTATTTTGATAATATAGTCGTGCTGCCTGTGAGCAGTGGCGGAAATATAATCCAGGAAAGCACTACCGGATTCTGCGGTGTGAATGGCACTGTGGACAGCAACAATGCAGGCTATACCGGCACTGGCTTCGCCAATACCAATAATGCCGCCGGCACCGGTATCGACTGGAAGATAAATTTTGCCTCTACCGGCACCAAAGCTTTCACTTTCCGGTATGCATCGACCGATACGAGAACGGCCAACTTACTGGTGAATGGTTCAATCGCTGCTGCCAATATCAGCCTCCCTGCTACGGGCTCCTGGACAACCTGGAACAATATCACCGTTTATGCGAATACGGTGTCGGGCATCAGTGATGTGCGGCTGGTGGCCACAGGCGCGAGCGGTTTACCTAATGTAGATTACCTACAGGTGGTGGGCGGCACTGCGGCCAATTGTGCAACAGCATTGACGGATTATGCTATACAGGAAAACGAGACTGGCTTTTGCAGTGTAGATGGTACTATCGACAACAATTATCTGGGCTTTGTGGGTAGTGGTTTTGCCAACACCAATAACGCAGTGGGTGCGGGTGTAAACTGGCGGGTGAACTTCGCTTCTGCAGGAACGAAATCTTTCACTGTCCGGTATGCCAGCACAGAAAGCCGGCCGGGCCGGCTTATCATCAACGGCTCTATTGCCATCGCCAGTGTTTCACTGCCTGCAACGGGTTCGTGGAGCACCTGGTCGACTGTTACGGTAACTGCCAATACGCCGGCTGGTATCGCTGATGTGCGACTGGAAGCCACCGGTAGCAGCGGGCTTGGCAACATCGATTATCTGTTGGTTGCTAATGGCAGTCCTTCAGCCTGTCAATCAGGCCTCCTAAGTTCGCCGATAACATCCACAGCAACAGGTGTGGACACAGACCGCCAATTGGCCTTGAAGGAGAATACTATAGAGGTCTTTCCCAACCCGGCACGGCAGCATGTAACCGTCAGGTTAAGCAGCCATTGGAAGGCAGGAGATCAAATCATACTCTGCGATGTAACGGGAAAAGCGGTTATCAGCAGAAGGATAAAAGGAAGCCTGGAAGAATTCAATATATCGTCATTACCGGCAGGTCTATACCTCATCAGGGTTTTTAATAGTATTGCAGAACAAGCCTCACAAACATTGATCAAACAGTAAGCAAGGTTGATAAAGAAAAGTGGCCCTCTCCAAACTAAGTAGAGGGTCACTTTTGTTTTCGGTATGGCCGGGAACCCGATAAATCGAGGCTACCAGCAACCATTTATTCTTTTGCAGGAACGGGGCCTTTCTTTTCATCGTAGGCAAACCCCTCCAGTTCAAGCATCTTCACCGCATAACGCCTGCCCAGTTCACGCATGCCTGTCACATTAAAATGAAACTGGTCGGGCGTTCCTTTTACTCCTTTAGAGGAAATGATATGCGCATTCCGGATCTTTTTTAGAAGATGGGGTAATATATCTGTGTTGAAAGCATAACATACGCCATGTTCTTCCTTACTCTTCAACTCACCTGCGAGCAATGGAATTTTTTTAGGTTTGAGGTGTAAGTCTTTCATCAGGTTATCGTAAATGGCTTTTACTTTATCAGGCCATTTCTGATCTGTCGAGTTAGATTCGCCCTGGTGTATCAATATCCCTTTAATAACACCATACTGCTGTGCTATCTTCGCCATATCGACTAACCGCTGGTAAGGGTTTCCGTCGTATTGCTTACCTATGTTCTGCATCCATTAATTGGTGTGGGTTGTAATTTCATCATGGTATAACAATATCATTGGCAGTTGTGGCATACAATCCTATCAGTGCGCCTGTGAAGCCGCCAGCTACATCGGTGGACAGTATATCTCCGGAAACTGTTCCGCCAAGGTTCTTTTCGGTTGTACCATCTGTTGAATAATGGAATGAATAGTTATCGCCCTGGGCTGCGACTTTTAACCGTATGGGTCCACGCAACTGTATCTCTTCGCTGGCAATGATGGAGGTCTTTCCATTTTCTGTTCTTTCGAGTACTATGTAGGTGGCGTTTGCCTTCTTTGTAATACCGAAGACGTAGTTGTATGTTTCTTTCTGGTAGCAAACGATGCCTGCAAGGTCTTTTTCCGATTTTGGTACATAGGTCAGGGACACCGATGCTTCAAAGCTGGCATGTTGCTGCCGGTAAAAGAGTGTCGATGTGGGTTCGGTTGCTTTGATGTTGACGGGGAATGGAGTGATCTTTACGCCTGCTTTGGTAGTTGTAATGAAACTTTCGCGGGGGCCACGCACTCCTATCCACCTGAAGTCGAGCTTTGCCGCTGTGAGGTCATCCGTAAAGGTGAAGTTGCCGTTTGGCAAAAATCCTTTCTGCCCGGTTTCATTTTTTACGCCTGCCGGCATTTTTACTGTTGGCTTCAATGGCACCAATCCATTCTCGAATACGGGAAACTCGCCGCTCCAATCGACTGGTAATATAAATGTTTCGCGTCCTGTGTTCACGCGATTTTTTTCGTTGGGACGAACGGCGAGGAACACGCCGTAATATTTGCCTCCGGGTCCTTCTACGAGGTCGGCATGGCCAGCCCAATCTACTTTATTGGCTCTGTCCTTTGGGAAATGGCGTTGTGTCAATATCGGGTTGCTGTTGGCGGGTACGAAGGGCCCTTTGGGGTCGTTGCTTACGAAGATCACTTCGCTGTGCCATCCGCCTGTGCCGCCTTCGGCGCACATCAGGTAGTAGCGCCCGTTTTTCTTGTACAGGTGCGGTCCTTCTATCCAAATGGGTTTTTGGGTAATGTCGACTCCGCCGTCGACGATGATCTTGTCTGTTCCTTCTACCACGGCATCTTTTTCCAGGTCGTATTCCCACATTTTGATGACGCGGTGTCCGTTGTACAATGCTTTTCCCCTTGGCGGCGCATCATTGTGCACGAGGTATGCTTTGCCATTGTCGTCGAAGAACAGGGAAGGATCAATTCCATCGAATTTCAATTTGATGGGATCGCTCCATCCTTTCATGGGGTCTTGTGTTTTGACCACCATATTGCCTATGCCACCGGCTATCTGCGTGGTGATCATGTAGAAAGTATTGTTGTGAGGGTTGTACTTAATGTCGGGTGCATAAATGCCTGCCGATATACCTGCTTTTTCCACTTTCAATTGTGAAGGTCTGTCGAGGACATGACCTATCTGCTTCCAGTTGACCAGGTCGTTGGAATGAAATATGGGCACTCCCGGCACCATCGAAAAGGAAGAATTGACCAGGTAGTAGTCGTTGCCTTTGCGTGTGATACTGGGATCGGGATAACAGCCTTGCAGTATGGGGCTATAAAACTCTCCTTCCTTCAGCGGGTTTTCTGTATAGATGCGATCATTTCCCTGCCAGGAAAATTTTGTGAATACGGGGGCGTCGTTTACGGGTTGTTTCTTCTGTGCCCATGCAGGCATACTCACTTTCAGGAGCATCAGGCCGAGGAGCATGGATGTCCTGTACCATTGAACAGGGTTCATTCTGACGTTCATCATTTTTGAGATATTTTGATTCAAAAGCAATTGAATGATTGAAAAATAAGTAATTGAGCAAAGGGCTCCTATCGTGGTGCTATATTGAGACAATTGGAACAAGACGGCTCAGGGTGTACTGGTTATTGGGCGTTTGTGCCTGAAGGCTCAGGTTTGCCCAAAGGAGGGATGAGATCAGCAGTGCAATCGTGAAGGGCTTTGGCATCGAACAATTTATGCCAAAGCTACCTGCGCTTCCTGCCTGTAATGTTCACCGATGACTCAGGCATTAGCACAAATGTCAAAGCTGATCGACTATCAGCTTCAACCTGTTGGTTTTTTCTTCAGTGCCGCATATTCGGATGGCGACATATTGAACTTGGCTTTAAATGCGCGGGCAAAGTAATTGGGTGTAACGAAGCCAACGGTGTATGCCACCTCACTCATGCGCAGGTCGCTGTTTGCAAGCAGCTCAGCGGCTTTATTCAACCTTACTGACCGAATGAATTCTACCGGTGTTTCTCCCGTCAGGTCAACTACTTTATTGTAGAGGGTAGCGCGACTAATGTAAAGGTGTTTGGCCAATTGTTCGACGGATAATTTCTCGTCGTCGTCGATGTTCTCTTCGATAAAGCGCGTAATCTTCAACAGCAGTTTTTCGTTTTCGGATTCAACGGCCGGTTGCAGGGTTGCCACCTGGAAGCGTTTGCTATATGTTTCTTTCAGGGTTTCGTTGAGTGAGGCGAGGTTTTGAATTTTGACCTTGAGTATTTCAGCGCTGAAGGGCTTGGTAAGGTAGTCGCTCGCCCCTGTGCGAAGTCCATTGAGCTGGTATGCATCGCCGGTAAGGGCGGTGAGCAATATGATTGGGATATGGGCGGTCCTTTTGTCGGCTTTCAGTTTTTTGCTAAGGGTGATGCCGTCCATATGTGGCATGCTGATATCGCTGACTATTACGTGGGGATGGGTCGACAATGCTTTTTGCCAGCCTTCTTTTCCGTCTACTGCTTCAATGATCCTGTATTGGTTTTTGAGGTGATTGCGCAGGTAGGTCCTAAAGTCTTCGTTGTCCTCGATGAGTAAAACAGTGAGGCATGCGCCTTCCTGTTTATCGGCTTGCGTTTGGTCCGGGAGGGTTGTCATCGACAAGATATCGGCGGTGTCTTCCTGCATGGGGACTACCGTTGGTTCCAGCTCTTCGAGCGGCAGGCGAACCGTGAAGGTGCTACCGCTGCCGAAACGGCTATTTACTTCTATGTCGCCGCCATGCAGTTTTACGAACTCTTTTGTGATGGATAGTCCTATTCCGCTTCCCTGGTTCATAACGTCCGGGCGTGTTTCTCCCTGGAAGAAACGGTCGAATATCCTGGCCTGCTCTTCTCCGGACATACCGATGCCGTTGTCGGTGATCCTGATGATCACTTCTCCTGAACCGTCCTCCCTGCTTACGTCGAGGGAGACCTGTCCATCGCGTCCGGTAAATTTGAAGGCATTGCTCAACAGGTTGAAGAGTATTCTTTCGAACTTATCCTTGTCAAATTCCGTGTAATAGTTTTCAAGGGTACTATTGAACAGTAATTGTATATGTCTACGGTCGGCCAGGTCTTTGAACGATTCGACGACCTCGCGAATGAATATAATCAAATCGCCTGTTGTGGCATTCAATCTGAGCTCCTGCTGTTCCAGTTTGCGGAAGTCGAGCAACTGGTTTACCAGGTTGAGGAGCCTGCGGGTGTTGCGCTTTACCATGGACAGCTGCTGTTTTTTCTCATGGTCTTCTTCGCCTTCAGCCAGGGTTTGTACGGGTCCTGCAATGAGTGATATGGGTGTTCGAAATTCGTGGCTGAGGTTGGTGAGGAATTTGATCTTGACCTCATCAAAAGCACGCTGGCGTTCTGCTTCTTTTCTTTCTTCTTCTATCAATTGCCTGATCTGCTGCCGTTCCTGCTCGGCGGCGAATTTTCTTTGAAGACGCCTGATGCCTCTGTAGCGTATGCCCCATATGGCAAATGCAGCCAGCAGTACATAGGTAATGTATGCGTAGGTGGTTCGCCAAAATGGTGGCTGGATGTAGATGGACATGGTAGCATCATTCGTTGTCCATCCGCTATTGGGATTGTATGCTTTTACATGCAAGGTATAGTTGCCCGGATCGAGGTTGGTGAATACAGCGTTTCTGGCTGGCCCTACTTTATTCCAGGTTTTATCGAATCCTTCGAGCCAATACATATACTGGCATTCCTGGGGATTGGTGAAATCAAGTGCAGCAAAGCTGATGGCAAAATTTTGTTTATAATCGAGGTTGACCTGCCGTGCAGTGGCGATATGCCTGTCTATGGGAGATTGTTTGCCTGGCGTGACCTCCATATTATCGACGGTCAATGCCGTGAACACAACAGTGGGAATGTTATTATTGTGCTGCAGATGGCCGGGAGAAAAATGATTGAAGCCTTCCAGGCCTCCAAAGAACAGTTCTCCATCGGGGGTACGTAAACCTGCACCAAAGGCGAAAGCACTGCGCTGCAACCCGTTTTCGCAGGTATAATTCATGAATACGGATCCAGATTCATTAAAGGAGCTGATGCCTTTGTTGGTGCTGAGCCATAGCTGGCCGTTACTATCCTGGAGTATTTTTTGAATTACCTCATTGGCCAGGCCCTGTGCAGCTGAAAAGACCTTGAAGTCTTTTTTCCTGAAGTCGAGCCTGCACAGTCCTCTTCCGGCTGTGCCTGCCCATAAGACGTTGTCTTGTGCGACGAGTAAAGTTAATGTTTCTTCTATGGGCACTCCTGTGTGTTGTCGCCCGTACATGCGAAAGGTCCTGGTAGCAGGGTTGTACATATCAATGCCTCTGCCTGGTGCAGCCATCCAGATGGCGCCGTCCTGGTCTTCTTCGATGGCGCGAATGTATCCACTTGTAGGGACTTTTTCACCCTGTGTGGGGCCGGTGAAGTCTTCAAGGTCGATAAAAACTTTTTTCGACGGCACGAAAACCTGAACGCCTTTGCCGTTGGTGCCGACCCAAATATTTCCATGCCGGTCTTTCCTGAGGCTGAATATCTCATTGTTCGTGAGTCCGCAAGCGCGATCTTCTTTGGAATAATGTTTTACTGCGCCGGTTATTGTATTCAAAACATAGATGCCCTGCATGAAGGTGCCTATCCATAATTCGTTATCTACGCGCTCCAATGCCAGAACGGTGAGTGGTTGGCGTCCGATGGCCAGCCGATCTAAAAGGCCGGTCTTACGGTGGTACAGGTTCAGGCCACCGCCGTCGGTCCCTACATACAGATCTCCCATAGCGGCCATTGCAAATGAAGTTACTTTGGGGGCGCTCAAGCCTGCGGGATCAAATGGATTGCTTTGGACCAAATGGAAAGCTGCGAGGTTTTTATCGTATTTGCTGATGCCGCTTTGGTGAATGCCCAGCCAGTAAATTCCTCTTTTGTCTATATAGATGCTCCTGACAGAATTGCCTTTGAGGCTGTATTTATCCCGTGCGTTTTCTGTGACGTGCTGTATACTGCCTGTTTTCGGATCGAGTATATTCAAGCCTTTCTCGGTTCCCACCCATAAATGTCCATCCTCTTCTTCTGCTATGGAATATATGCGGTTGCTGCTAAGGGTATTGTCCTGATTGGCGATGCTTCTGTAGACCTGGAATCCACTTCCGCCGCGGGGCAGTTTGTTTAACCCTCCATCGATGGTCCCCAGCCATATGTTGCCTTCCCGGTCTTCACAGATGGCCTTGATGGTAGGGTCGCTGATCAATGAATCTGAACGTTTGCCATCAAACAGGAGGAAATCATCTGTAGCGGGCTGGTAGAGGTGCAAGCCTGCATTGCTGCCAAACCACAAGCGTTTTTGGCTATCTTCCAGTATACAGAGTATGGTGTTGGATGCAAGGTGGCTTTTGCCTCCATCTCCGGTGGAATAATAGGTAGTGGAACTATTTGCGGGGCGATACCTGAACAGGCCCGAGTAGCTACCTATCCACAGGTTGCCTGCATGGTCTGCCCAGATGGCACGTGCCGAGTTGCCGAGGGTAGCGTTGATGTAGCGAAAGACATCGTGTTCTCTATCGTAGAGGGAAAGGCCTTTGCTGGTGCCCACCCACAGGTTGCCGGCATGGTCTTCATGGAGGGCCATGATCGTATTGGAACGGATGGTAGCCGAATCTGCTGCATTGTGGTTGTATACGGTAAAGCGCGTGCCATCGAATTTGCTGAGGCCATCATCAGTCCCAAACCACATGTAACCGAATCGGTCTTTCAGAACCACGTTGACCGTATTAGCGGACAGGCCGTCTTTGCTACTGATGTTAATAAAGTGTAAGTCGTTGCGTTGTGGGTGTGCAACAATACTTCCGGTGAGCAGGAACAGGAGGGCTATCAAACGGCTTGCAATCATTACAGTATCTTTTCATCACTTTCCTCCTGTCTGGAGGGACGGCACCTAACAGTTAATGCCGGTACCTGGTACAACTAAACTACAACAATTTCAACTATTAAGTGACCCGGTAATCGAGGGTTTCTTATGCAGCGTTCATAATTTTCTTCATGCGCTGATAAGTAGCCGGTGTTACGCCAAATTGTTTCAAAAAGGATTTGCCAAAGCTGCTGTGTGAGCAATAGCCTACCATGTGGGCTACTTCGGAGGCTCTGTATTGCCCCGAAGCCAACAGTTCTGCGGCTTTTCTGAGCCTTGCCTCATTGATCAGCTCGTTGGGTGTGAGATTGGTAACATACTTCATTTTGCGGTAAAGGGTAGGCCTGCTCATATGCATCAGCCTGGCCAACTGATCGACTGTCAGGTCCTTTTGTGTTGTTTCGTCAAAAAGGCAGTCAGTCAATCTCTTCCTGATCTGTTCTTTTTCCTGGAGGTTTGATGCCCGTTCCGCCATTTCGGGCACCTGTTTAAAATGCCTGCGTATTTTGAGCCTGTTGGCTATCAGGCTGCGTATCTGGACGTCGAGGTATTCGCGGAATAAGGGGCAGCTCATGTGGACATCGGCTCCAGCTTCCAAACTTTTAATCCGTACCTGGAGGTTGTCTTCGGGCGTGATGAGGATGACGGGAATATGATCGCAAAGCTGGTTCGATTTCAGCTCGCGGCATAACCGGATCTCCGTTTCGGGCTTTTCTGCTGCCACAAAGATGATGAGGTCGATCAGGTGTTTTTGAATGGTCTTCAACGCGTGAGGCGAATCTTTCGCGGCAAAAACGTGGAAGTCCGTACTTAGTTTGTTGAATATCGAGCGATGTGCCTCTTTTGAACGGGCGATTATTAAAACATTCTGATGCATGGCAAGTAGCTTTATCGGTGCTCTGAATGGAGTTGTGAATCCGTAATAATTGTCAAAATTACACCAAACAAATCTACCCGTGAAACCTAACCAGACTGTGCGCAGTTTGTAAAAAAGGTTAGCACAAATGTCAAAAGCCCGGAACAGCCCAGGCACTTGTGATTTATCCAACTTTATGGTTTACAAAATCTTAGAATAAAAGCAGGGCGGATAGTATTTGTACCCGCCCTGCGTTCCGTTCATTATGTTATTCATATCCCGGGTTCTGTGGATACTTCGGTCCTTCTGTTACCAAGTCGATCTGACTCTGGGGAATTGGCCGTAGCATGTTGTACAGCTGCACGCCTGCTCCTGCTTCAGGATTATGGAGTTTTACCCGATCAACCAGTTTCTTTGTTCTGGACAGGTCCCACCAGCGACAATCTTCGGCAAACAACTCCCGGCTTCTTTCTTCGAGCAAGAAATCTATCGTTACCTGAGCGGCCGTGATCTGCTGGGCGGCTACCGCAGCTGTATATTCTGCAGGTGTTTGGTTTGGCTTTAATGCCGCACGGGTCCTCAGTACATTGATCAAATTGGCCGCCTCCTGCAGGCTGGCTCCCCCTTTCAATGCAGCTTCTGCTGCAATGAGGTACACATCAGAAAATCGGAACAGGATATATGGCCTGTCGGAGTAATCATTTTGATCGCCTCTCGTGGAATCGTCAAATTTCCTTACCGTTGGAAACATTTGATCAGTAAACTTAATGGTGGCTCCGGGCAGGTAATCCGGCTCAAATGTAATGCCTTTGAAGGCAGCTCTTTCTGCCGGTGACACTACCCTGTCGCGTAGCCATATGGCTGTGTCTACTTTGTTGATGAGTACCTTTCCGTTGACGGTTGCACCATTGGAGCCGGGTGTAGTAGTAGTGGCTCCCGCCGGATAGGGCCCGCCATTGGATAACCAAATGGTTTGAAATGTACCATCATAGCGCTGATCGGTAGCACGATTGGCAAAAGCTGTTTCCAACACGTATTTCATATTCGGCCTGATACGGCGATAGGGCCGGCCGTTTTGTATGTCTCTTCCTACTACGTTTACTCCACTGGTACCCGGATAGTCGGATTTGATCAGGTCGTAGCCTGCACGCCAAAAAAAGTTAGACTGATTCGCTCCTGCTCCGCCACCGCCGGTTCCGGGCTGGTTGTTCTGTCCAAATTTCAAATCCTTCGTATGGTCTACTACCATAAGGACCTCTGAGCTGTATTCATTTCCCTCTCTGAAAACATTGTTGAAAAAGGGTAACAGGTCGAGCCCATAGGTGGCTTTATTGTCAATGATCCCTTTTGCAATGGTATATGCCTGCTGGAAATCGGAAGGCTGCGCTACTGTAGACCAACCTCTCCACAAATAAGTTTTTGCAAGGAGGTACAGGGCGGTCGACTTCGTAGCGGGCTTACCTGTTCCCGATGCCGGCAAATTTGGCAGATCGGCGGCCGACTCCGTGAAGTCTTTGATGACCTGGTTGTACAGGTCTGCCAAAGGCGCGGGTGCATCCGCTGCGGAGGGTGAAGTATTAAAGGTGGTGTGCAGGGGAACCTGTCCAAAGGTGGTAACCAAATAAAAATAACAAAAGCCACGCAGGAATTTAGCCTGTGCCAACAGCTGGGTTTTCGTGGCGGCCGGTATATCAACGGAGGCCCCATATTGAAGTACGCCGTTTGCGGTATTGATATCAATGAACAAGGTGTTCCAAAATCCTTCATAGTCACCGGAGCTGCTTTTGATCAATGCCTGATTATAGGTAAACCAATGTTGTACATCGGCTGCAGCGCCCCTGATGCTTTCATCTGTACCTGAATTGTATAATTGCGTGAAGATCTGGGTGCCCCACTGGCTTCTGAAGCTGGAATAAATTCCAGCGATGCCTCCCTGAATTCCATCTGATGTCGTAAAAAATGTAGGGGCGAAACCCAGTCTTGGTTGTTCATTCAACAATTTCGTGCAAGCTGAGATCATCAGTACCGCCCCCAATAGTAAACTCAACCTTAATTTATGCTGCTTCATAACAAATCATTTAATAATTAGAACTTCATGTTTATGCCAATAATAAACTGGCGGGTAGATGGTACTCCCATGCCAACGGTGATAGCGCGTGCCTGAACAGGCGCCCCGCCACCAGCAGTAGTGCCTACGGAATTACCAGTACCGTTGCCTTCGGGATCAATACCCAATCCATCTCTCACCAACGGAGACCAGAGAATAAATGGATTCTGGGCGGATACATACGCTCTTATGGACTGAATACCGGTATTGCCAAACACCTTAGCCGGAATATTGTACCCCATGTCTATGGCCCTGATCTTTATAAAGGACCCATCGCGATAGGTTAAGGTGGAGGTAAAGCGCAAACCATCGACGCCAGCGTCGGGCTGGGGAAACTCGTTGGTTGGATTGGTGGGCGTCCAGTAATCTACTTTAAGCTGATTGACCCGGCTATTGAGGAAAAAGGGATAGCCTGCTGCACCGCCATCGGCTGCGAGGTAATTGACGACGACGGTCTGTCCGAAACGTCCAAACAACACAACATTGAGGTCGAAGTTTTTATATGCAAAACGGTTGGTCATGCCGGCGACAAAATCAGGTTGGAAATTGCCTACTACCTGCCGGTCTTCCTGACCGATCGAATTGTTTTTATTGAGGTCTTCCAGTTTGATATCGCCTGGTTTAACGCCGTATGCAGCAGCTTGTGCGGCTTCATCCGTTTGCCAGATGCCAATCTTTTTTACATCATAAATGGTGGTGATGGGGCTTCCTACAAACCATCCATTGTTGACGTCGCTCTTCAGGCCAAGCTGGAGTTCCGTTATCTTTTCACGGTTAAAAAATGCATTGAGGTCTGTACTCCAGGTAAATCCGCTTTGGCTTTTGATGTTGACGCTGCTTAAAGAGAACTCCATTCCATGAGATGCAGTCTTCCCAACATTGGTGAGAATGGAATTGGTACCATTACTGCGGGGCAGGTTGCGTTGGAGTAAGATATCGCTGGTCTTTGTGTTGTAGTATTCAACCGAGCCGGACAAACGGTTGTCGAAGAGTGAGAAATCAACGCCCAAATTCCATCCGCGGGTCTTTTCCCAGGTCAATTCAGGGTTGGGGCTCGTGTTGATGAGATAGCCATTTACAAAGTTGGTCCCTACTACGGTGCCGGCACCAAAATTATAGAAATTGCTTCCGAGGCTACCTAACGTGGAAAAGGGACCGATGCCTGCATTCGAGCTCACTCCCCATCCGGCCCGCAGCTTCAGGCTGTTGATGAATGTTGTATTGGCGAGGAATTGCTCCCTGTCGAGATTCCAGCCGGCGGAAACGGCAGGATAAGTGACCCATTGCTTGCCTGGCGCCAGCACGGAGGCGCCATCTGTTCTGACAGTGGCCGTGAGCAAATACTTATCATCGAAAGAATAGATAGCGCGCCCCATGTAACCGATGAGGGCCGACTCACTAAATCCTGCAGAGTTGGATTCTGCAACGAGGGTATATACCAGGTTGAGGTTATAATCCTGTATAAAATCTGCCGGTACGCCTACGCCATTGATCCTTTGTGACTGAAAGAAATTCTTTTGTACTTCTTGCAAAGCCTGCACCTGTACTTTGTGTTTGCCGGCAAAGAGCTTGTTGTACTCCAGGGAGTTGTTGATAGTATATTGCCAGCCTTCTGCGTTGGACTGGTTAAGACTGGACCCTGCCGTTGTGGGATTTGAATTAAACACTGTATTGGGGCCGGTGTAGTTGCTGTTGAAGGTTTGTGACCAGCCATAGCCAAATGTGGTCCTGAATTTAAGGTCTTTCAAAATTTTCAATTCAGCATAAAAGTTGTGCTGGAACTGGTACCTGCGTTGAAAGGCTTTGATGAGGTCATTATTGCCGATGGAAGTAAGGGGATTGATCTGTTGTGCGTCTACTCCCTGGTCAGCCGCCGGCTTTAAATTGATGGTGCCGTCGGCATTGTATGGATTGAATAAGGGGCTCAACCTGGTGGCCGATCCATAAGCGTTGGTGCCAAGCCGGTTGGAACGGACCATGGTGTTGAAACTGGTGAAACCAACTTTGATGCGGTCCGATATTTTATGATCGATGTTGACATTGAACGAATAGCGGTCGAGGGACTGGTCATGTATGATGCCGGTTTCCCTGTAATAACCAACACCGAAAGCATATTGCGTACGTTCATTCCCGCCTCTGACACCAAGGTCATGTCCTGTTCGCATGCCGGTTGTCAGCAACAGGTCCTGCCAATCCGTGCTGAGGCCTTGCTGAAGGTTTGCTTTTTCCGTATTGGTGAGGGCGTAAAGATTGGTATTGGCGCTGTTGGAGTTGCCGACTGCGGCATCGGCTTTAAACTGTGCATACTCCTGTCCATTGAACAACCTGTATTTGTCGATAGGGCTTGAAATACCTGCATAGCTGTTCAAGGTGGTAACCGGTTTTTGGCCAGTGCCGCGTTTGGTGGTGATGATAATAACGCCATTGGACCCACGGGAACCATAGATGGCCGTGGCCGAGGCGTCTTTTAAAACATCCAGGCTGGCAATATTGTCCGAAGGAATGTCATTTAAACTTCCACCGTAGGCCATGCCATCTACTACAATGAGGGGATCATTGTTGCCGGTAATGGAGCGATTGCCACGAATCCGGATCTGTCCACCCGACCCTATTTGTGAACTGTTGTTTACGATATCGACACCTGCCGCCCTTCCCTGCAACTGATTGAGGATATTGGGCGCCTTGATCTCACTGAGGGTTTCACCTTTAACGGAAACGGTGGAACCTGTTACATCTTTTTTGCGTTGCGAGCCATAACCTATGACGACTACTTCACTCTCCATCTTATTCATGGACACCAACACCACGTCGATAGCGGACCTGTTGTTGATGCTGATCTCCTGGCTTGCAAAACCAACTGCCGACACGACGAGAACAGCATTGGGGGGAGCTGTGATCGTATAGCGGCCATTGTCATCGGCAGTGGCGCCACCTGTAGAACCCCGGAGGCCTACTGAGGCGCGTGCCAGCGGCTGCCCGTTTTCACCGGTGATACGCCCACTTACCTGTAAGGTATTTTGCGCCTGCCCCGGCAGCGTAATGAGCATGCACAATAAAATGAATAAGGTAAAAAGAAAAGTTTTAAGCATGTGGCGACCGGTTCGCCGTTTTACCCGACAAAAGGGTAACAAAACATCATTCATAAAAGCAGTATTAGTAGTTAATAAAAACGTGGTCAGTAACTGCCATGTGTAAAGAAAAAACTGCCTGTATCAAGGTCGGGTGCAGGAGAAAAATGGATGGATCTAACGCAATTTATTCTTCTATACGGCAAGCATGCTAACTAACGGCTTATTGAAAATAAACATTCGTAATACCGTTGAAAAAGCATCTGCCATATTGAGAGAAATGAAACAGATTGTTTCGCCAACCTGCATCAACAAAAAGCCCGGTGTAAAAACACCGGGCCTAATGCTAACTGTAACTACTAAACTGCTTGCATATGAGAACTATTGTCTGAGGACAAAACCACCTTTGGGTTGTATTTCAATTTCCAATTCACCGCTGTTGTTTATCTTACTTTCAGTGGTGTAGGTCGTTCTGTCCATTTTGTCGTTGTACATGCGCACGTTGCTGCCTGCCAGCATAGGTAATTTAATTTTCACTTTCAATGGTTCTTTGTTGGCATTGACACCAGCTACATACCATTGTTTGCCATGTCTGCGGGCAATGATGCAATATTTGCCCGGGTAACCATCAATGAATATTGTCTCCTCCCAGACGGTGGGTATGTCTTTCATGAAACCGATCTCGAAACCGGGTACATCTGTAAGGTTATTGGGTGTTATGCCAAACAGCTGTACCGGATTTTGAAACAACACGGCTGTAGCCAGCTGGAAACCGTCTGTTGTGAGGCGCTGGTTTCTTTCCGTATTGTTTTTGGTCAGGTATTTATTGAGGAGCACGCCCCCGAACTCCATGCTTCCCACGGTGTTCCTGATAAAGGGATGGAGGGAAGCATAGAATGCTTCTGCTTCTCTTACCTGTTGTGAAAAGATGAGCATTTCGGAGGCAAGGACGGCTTCGCTTCCTACATAATTGGGGTACATCACTTCCCATCCCCTGGGCAATGTGGCGCCATGGAAGATGATCATGAGTCCATAATCGTTGGCGTCTGACAGTATATCTTCATACAAGCGCATGGTTTCCTGTTTATCGCCGCCAAAGAAATCTACTTTGAGTCCTTTTACTCCTGCTTCGCGCAGCCATTTCATTTCTTTCTTACGTGCAATGGAGGAACTCATTTTGTTTCTTGGCCCCATGGGTGCATCGTTGAAGGGGCCATTTGAGTTGTACCATAACAGGACGCCTACTTTTTTGGATGCTGCATACTTTATGAGTTCTTTCATTTTCTCCTTACCGATGTTGGTATCCCACAGTGCATCGATGAGGATGTATTCAAACTTCAGGGTTGCTGCGAGGTCAATAAACTTAACCTGGTCTGCATAGTTCATGCTTGGGTCCTGCCAGACGATCCAGCTCCAGGTGCCGCGCCCAAACCTGTAGGGTTGAGCCGCTTCGTATAATGGATCTACCACATCGAAAGGGATAGTCGTTTCGACGATCGGCTTCAGGTCTGCACCCACTGTAATGGTTCTCCAGGGGGTAACGCCGGGAAGCGCGATTGCAGCACCTGTACTTCCAAATCCATTGTTTTGCCTGGCATCGGGGTATTCTACCGTATAAAGTCCTTCGGGTGTGCCATCGCTCAGGTGCGAAGCGCAGTACAAGCTGCTGACGCCTGTTTCGGACAATAGCACCCATCCCTTATCTCCCACCCTGAAGAGGCCGGGAAACACATAGCCATCTTTACCGCGTGTGGGCTTTCCCAATGGCGCATCTGGTTCGTACCCGCTTTCATAGCTGGGGCTGGTGCGTGCAAAGCCACCCATAGGGCCCATCATGGGTGACAGGAATGTGGTGGTGGCAGCCGGAAATTTGTACCCGGTCGCTTCGCTTTTAATTACACAGCTCATGCGCTTGTCGAGCACAGGTATTTCGTACCGAAAGGCAATATTGTTATCGCTCAGCTGGAAAACGATTTTGATCTTTTGCTGCCGCGCATTCTCCCACTGGCAGGTGAGTTTATTTGCCTTGTAGTGTATTTGCGCTTTTTTAATTTTTGCATTGGCATATTGCTTATCTACAGTGGCTTCTTCTTTGCCTATGTATTTCAATCCCGCCGAGAAATCGGCTTCGTTGGTAACGAGGCCCAATGGTGAGTTTTCCAACATCACTTTGCCCTGGTAAGTCACTGTATACACGGGCTGTCCGTTGTTTAGGGTCACCGTGAGCTTCAACTGCCGGTCGGGGCTTAGCACCCCGACTTCCTGTGCGCTGGTATTCCGGCCGGCGGCTACCAGGATGGTAAGCAAGAAATACAATAATCGTTTCTGCATCTGTATTGTGTTGATTCAAATTTCCTGTCGATCCGTACGTTTCTTATCCTGCTTCTTATTTCACTACGGGTGTAAAATATTCCGGTGCTACGCCCCTGTCGCGCATGACGAGGGTATCGGTAGCTGTTATCTGCATCATCGGATGGTCGATGGTGTATTGCAGGTAAACGGCGTCCCTGTCTTTTGCGCCCCAGCTGTTCTTTTCTCCTTTTTGCACAAATTTTCCGGTGCCTGTGGCGGTGTACCCGCTTCCTGCTGCGGAAATGGTGCAGCTGTTGGTCTTGTCATCGAAGGTAAGCAGGATATTCATAGGAATGTTTCCTCCGGTGGTGTTTTGAAATGCCAGCGGAAGTTCTACGACGGTGAATGATTTGGTGGTCATGCTTTTCACCTCGTCCTGCTCCACATACTCTTTTCTCCTGGTGATGGTTTTATCAAGGGCTGTATAGCCGGGCTTTCCTACTACTACATCTTTTCCCCTGCGCAGGTAAAAGCCATGCCATGTATTGACAAATTTCAGCGCATATACTATAAAGTCTTTGGGTTTTATCGTCCACTGTCCATCGATGAGCCTGTTGGCATTGTTGACAGCCGGTACGCCGCGCAGGATGGAGTCGGCGCCTTTAACGCTTTTGAGGGTCAAAGGAATGGCATAGGTATTGACGAGCGCCAGCGGGTCTGCAAAGAATGCATCGGAGAGCTGAACCTCTACCCCACCCAATATGCTGCCTGACGGGATGGTAATCTGGTTCGTGGCGAGCTTGTAATAGTTGGCCGGCATGGGCACGACTTTGGGGCCTGTGGCAGAGAAGTACAGGTTGTTGCACAGGGATTCCGTAACATCAAAGTCTATTACAATATTGCTGTTGTTTTCACGGGCTCCTCCCATGGTAGCTTTGATAGCAACCTTGTGTTGCTTGTCCAGGGAGTTGTCTATCAGCAGGTCTTCTCCGAGCACTACCGTCCTTACCGGAAACTGCGAAGCGAAGTATACGGTCTCGTAATCATAGTCGCTAAAGGAGACGTCCTGGTTCTTGTTGCATGAAGTGAATGCACCAGCGGCTATCACCACACATGCAAAAATCTTATTGATATTCATGTTCGATCAGCTTTTAAGATAGTTACTAATTAGTGCCAGCCCTTGTTTTGGGTAAGCTTATTGTATTTCAGGACTTCTGAGAATGGAATTGGCCCATAGTACATATAGTCCTGGTAGCTTCTGCTCTCTACTGTGAAGGGGCGGATGCTGGTACCGTTGACATCCAACCCGCGTATGGCTTCGTTGAGGTTTGCTTTCCAGCGGCGAAGGTCCCAGAAGCGGAAGCTCTCGAAGCAAAGTTCGAGGCGGCGTTCGTTGCGGATCAATTCACGCATTTTGTCTTTGTCACCTTTTACCTCTTCGAGGTAAGCATCTCCATTATTGAGGCCAACACCTGCGCGTTTGCGTATGGCTTTGATCACATCATATGCTGAATAGGTATTGCTGCCTGTACCCAAAGGGCCCCAGGCTTCATTGGCAGCCTCTGCATAATCGAGGTAGAGCTCTGTATAGCGAATGCGGGGTATGTAGCGATTTCTTCCTGTAATGGAAGCAGGATTACGATTTACATCCATACGCAAGCGTTTCTTCATGTAGTAGCCCGTACGGGTGGAAGTTTCGCGAACGTTGATGCCGTTATCGGACCCTGACGCACTACCGGTATTTATGACCTGGTTGCCAACGCCTGCTGTGCTGCCATTGTAAATGATATAGCGGGCCAGCCGGGGATCTCTTCCCGCATAGGGATTGGCCGGGTCATAGCTGCTGTTATTGTTGGTAATAGGATATCCATTAGCCATCGGGAATGCATCTACCAGGTTTTGTGAAGGGTTCATCAGTCCTGTACCAAACAGGGATGGCGGGTAGTGTTGTGCTTCAAAGTCACTGTTTCCGGTCAGTATATTTTCGCGCCAGATCATTTCAGGGGGATTGTTTCCATTGCTCAGTCCATCTATCTCGCTGTTGTTGGCAAAGTATGTACCGCCGTTTGCCGGTAATGCGTTCACGCCGCCTTTGTAGTTGATGATGGCTGCTGCAAAATCGGCTGCATTGGCCCAGGTGGCGGTGTTGGAGCCATGCTGAAAGGCAGGGCTCGCGGCCAGTAAAGCTGCCCTTGCCCGGAATGATTTTGCGATCAGTCCGTTGAAGAGCTGATTGGAATATACGCCCATCACCCGGTTATATACAGCCGTATTTTGGGTAACTGCGCGGAATTGATTGGGTATCTGGTTCACGGCTGTTGCATCTTTGTATTCTACCGGCAGGTTGGCCTCTGCGCTGTCGAGGTCTTTGTATAGCTGTTTTATACAAGCATCGAAGGTGGCACGCGGCACATTGAAATCGGAACTAATGGTCTGCAGTTCTGTAATGATGGGAACGCCCATTAGCTGGCCGTCATCTGTGAAGCCGGCATGCGCCCGTAGCAGGTAGTACATATAGAGTCCACGAAGGCCATAGGCTTCTCCTTTCATTCTCATATTGAAAAGCCTGGCTGCTTCGGGATCGGCCGCCCAGTGTACTTTATCAGCATTTGCCAAAAACAGGTTGATATACTGAAGGGCGCCATACGACTGGTTCCATACTGAAACGGGATTGTTATTGGCGGTCCATGAACCTGTTGCCATCTGTAAAAGGGCGTTGGTCCTCAGGTTTGTTACTGCATCATCGGTTGCATATTCCGTATTATCGTAGTAAGCAGGAATGGTGCGATAGGCGTTCATAACGAAGCCCTGCGCATAGTTGGCATCGGTGTACATCTGTTCGACCGTCCTCATGTTCTCCTCATCAGCGTTCAGGATCTTTTTACATCCTGTAAACATGATGGCGGCCATCCCTATAGTTATCAAATTAATTCTCATATAGTTCGCTCTTTATTGTTCGTTAAAAAGAAGCCCTTACGCCGAGGTTAAAAAAACGGTACTGCGGGGCTGATCCTATATTGGTTTCCATCATTTTGCTTTCTTTGGATACTACCAGCAGGTTGTCGGCCAGGACATACACGCTCAACCCATGTATGATTGAGTTTTTGAAGGCATGCTGATCAAAATCGTAAGTAAGCTGTACCCTGTTGAGGTTGAACCGGTTGTTTTTAAAGATCCAGAAAGTGGAGTTTTGATAGTTGTTATTACCGGCCCCTGTAGTAAGACGGGGATAAGTAGCTGTATTCTTTGTGGCTTCTGTCCAGCGACCCCATACCTCATCGGAGAATTTGCCGTTGCCTCTGACCCAGAAATAGGAATTGTTCTTAAATCCGATTGCGCCGGTTTGTCCGTTGCCCAGGGCAAACAGAGTGAAGTTCTTCCATTTGAGAGTAAGGTTGATGCCATAGGTAAAGGGATTGGCGCCCCAGCCATAGCGTCCAAGGTCTACCTGGTCGCGGTAATCTATGATGCCATCATTGTTCACATCTTTGTACTTCAGGTCGCCCGGGCGCACTTCGCCAAAGGTTTGATCTGCATGGGCATCGATATCGGCCTGATCCTTGAAGAAACCTTCGCTGATATATCCCCAGGCCACATCGAGGTTTCTGCCAGCCCTGTACATGTACTGTTCGGGTTGAATCTCATCCCTGCGAACGGCTTTGGAATTGAAGACCATGCCTGACACACCCAAGGAGTACTGCACCTGCCCTACCTTACTATTGAGGTTAACTGAAAAGTCTACTCCCGTACGCCTGTCGTTATTATAATTCAACCAGGGCCTGAAATCACCCGATCCGGTAAACCAGGATGGGAAGATGATGTTGCCTCTTGAAAGCAGGCCATTGGTATTTTGACGAAAATAATTGGCATCGAGGCTAATCAGGTTGTTCAGCAAGGAAGCTTCCAAACCTATCCGGAACTCATCGCGGCTAACAAAAGTCAGATCCGGATTACCGCCCCTACCTGAAAGCGTGGTAAAACCTCCTGCCACACCATCGCGCCATGGATACCATCCTGCGAGAGAGCCGCTATTGCCATAATAGCTTTCATATAAGTAGTAGTCGGTAGGTGTGCCATCGGGCCGCACACCGGTAATATCAAGGTCCTGCTTAACCGATGCATAGGACGCAGCCATTTTCAGGTTGTCGACAAAGGTGATATTGTCTTTAAAAAATGCTTCATCGCTGATGCGCCATCCGAGGGTAACTGTAGGAGACACTGCATTCCGGTTTCCCGCCGGCAGTTTGGCAGAATGCACCAACGCACCGGAGAAGTCGACATAATATTTATGCAGGTAGTTGTATCCTGCACGGAAACCAAGGTTCGTATTCCTGACGGGATGGTAATCGCTGCCGCCTTCGTTGTCGGGATCGCTGGAGAACTGTGTGAGGTACCACCAGCCCAGCAACGATGCGGTTACATTGTGTTTTTGGGCAAAGGTGCGATCGTAATTGAACTGTGAACGGAAAGACATGGTTTGCGTGTAGGTAGTCCTTCCAATGGTTTCATTGGTCGTATTGAGGTCGTTATTGAATTTTTGCAGGTTGGTGATCACATCCTGGCCATTTATTTGCGACCATGTGGGCCTGTACACGGCATAAGCCACCTGGTATGCTTCGGAGTAGATGGAAGCATAGTCCATACTATAGGTTGCTTTGAAGGACAATCCTTTCAGCATCGCATCAAGGTTGGCATTGGCGCCTGCGTTGAACATAAATGTGCGGTACCTGGTTTTGATATAACCCGCTGCCAGCATATCCGATAAGGCATTGGTAAGGTTGGTGGCCTGACCGCCGAGAAGATACTTACCGTCAATGACATGGTTACTGTTTTGCACGATCGTTTGCAGGGCAGGATTGTTGGGATCCAGCTTATCGATGGCGATCAGGGGCCAGTACCTGTTGAAGTTGGGAGGTACTGTGGCTGATGCACCCCAAAAGTTGCCGCGTCCGGCATAGTTGTCGGACACATTGGCTGCTACATCGGTGGAAGCGGTAAGCCAGCTGTTGAGATCCATGTCCACGTTTCCACGGATCTTGAAAGCAAAATCATTGTTCCTCTTTTGCTCTCCGTAGTTCATGATGCTGTTGTTATAGGTGAGCCCGATGTTGGTATAATAGCGGGCCCGTTCATTACCACCGGATATCTCGGTGGTGAGGTCTGATCTGAAAAAAGCCTTTTTCAGGTAATCTGCACTGAAAAGATCCATATCCGGATACTTGTAGCCGTATGCGCCTGACCTTGTGCTATCGATGGTGCCCTGGCTGTATCCTGCGCCAACGGTAGAGAGGCCATCGTTGGTCAATGCTTCATTGTACAGGGTCATGTAATCGGCTCCCTTGAGGTAACCGGGATATCGCTTGGGCGCAAAAACGCCTGTGTTGGCGCGTACATCGATGCTGAGTGGTTTAACGCTGCCTCTCTTGGTGGTAATGAGCACAGCTCCTTTGGCTGCATTGCTTCCGTAAAGCACCACGGCACTGGCTCCTTTCAATACGGTGATGGTTTCTATTTCGACCAAACGCACTTCTGAAGCTGCGCGTGGAATACCATCTACCAGAATAAGCGCCTCCTGCCCCCACACGCTTCCCGTGTAGCCACCTACCAGGCTTTGGAGGTTGTCGAGGCTATATACGCCATAGTTTTTTTTCAGTAATTCAGCTACGTTGACCGAGGAAACTGCACCTAATAAGTCGCGTTTAGCGACCTTTCCGAAAGCCACATTTACAACACTATCTTTATTATCCTGTGCTTTTAGCCCTGCCGCACCGAGCAAAACGGTTGCCAGAAGAACACAGGAGGCTTTTATATTTTTCTTGTTCATTTTTTCTGTTTTATTTTTTACCAACCTGGGTTCTGCGGAAACTCCGGATACATATTAGCATCGCTCACAATAAACGGGAACCAGTAATGGCGGTCTGACAATTGTCTTTCAAAAAGTACTGTTTCCCTAAAGTTTGCCACGCGTGCATTTCTTGGGTCCGCATAGACCTGACTGTTTGGCAAGGCACGATCGAACTCGATGCCTTTCTTAAATGTATAGGGACGTTGGGTCAGCAGCATCCACCGGCGCAGGTCTACAAAGCGATGGCCTTCAAAAGCCAGTTCTACCGCGCGTTCGCGCCTGTATTCATTTCTGAATGCATCCTGCGATACCAGGAATTTTGGTGCAACGGACCCAACTCCCAATCCCGAGCAACCGGATGCCGAATCGGGGTATGATCCGCAATATC